>NZ_QZVS01000090.1 GCF_003602235.1 Cryobacterium melibiosiphilum | reverse complement strand
CGGTGCCCGTCCAGGCGGAGCTCCGGCCGGAGCGCCCGGCTTCGGCCCGCCCCGCCCCGCTGGTGGTGGCGCCGGTCGTGGCCGCGGCCCCGGCGGCGGTACCGCTGGTGCCTTCGGTCGCGGTGGTGGCAAGAACAAGGCCCGCAAGTCGAAGCGCACGAAGAGAGCAGAATTCGAACTGCGCGAAGCTCCGTCGCTGGGTGGAGTATCCGTGCCCCGCGGCGACGGTGGAACCGTTGTTCGCCTGCGTCGCGGCGCATCGATCACCGACTTCGCCGACAAGATTGACGCGAGCCCCGGAAACCTCGTGACCGTGTTGTTCCACCTCGGTGAAATGGCGACGGCTACGGAGTCCCTCGACGAGGCGACCTTCGGTGTGCTCGGCGACGAGCTCGGCTACAAGATCCAGATGGTCTCTCCCGATGACGAAGACCGTGAGCTGCTGCTCGCGTTCGATATCGACATCGACCAGGAGCTGGAAGACGAAACCGACGAAGACCTCGAGGTTCGTCCTCCCGTGGTCACCGTCATGGGTCACGTCGACCACGGTAAGACCGCGCTCCTTGACGCGATCCGCAACGCGAAGGTGGCCGAAGGCGAAGCCGGCGGTATCACCCAGCACATCGGTGCGTACCAGATCATCACCGAGCACGAGGGCATCGACCGTGCCATCACCTTCATTGACACACCGGGCCACGAGGCGTTCACCGCCATGCGTGCTCGTGGTGCTCAGGTGACGGACATCGCGATCCTCGTTGTTGCCGCCGATGACGGCATCATGCCCCAGACCATTGAGGCACTCAACCACGCCCAGGCCGCCAACGTGCCGATCGTGGTTGCCGTCAACAAGGTGGACAAGCCCGGAGCCAACCCGCAGAAGGTGCGTCAGCAGCTCACCGAGTTCGGCCTCGTGGCCGAAGAATACGGTGGAGACGTCATGTTCGTCGACGTCTCGGCTCGCCAGAAGACCGGTATCAAGGAAATCCTTGACGCCGTGCTCCTGGTCGCCGATGCCGGCCTCGACATGCGTGCCAACCCCAACAAGGACGCTCGCGGTGTGGCCATCGAGGCCCGCCTCGACAAGGGCCGCGGCGCGGTTGCCACCGTGCTCATCCAGTCCGGAACGCTGCACGTCGGAGACTCCATCGTGGCGGGAACGGCCTACGGCCGCGTTCGTGCGATGGCCGACGAGAACGGTAACGCCGTTCAGGCTGCGACCCCGTCGCGTGCCGTGCAGGTGCAGGGCCTTTCGAGCGTTCCGCGCGCCGGTGACACCTTCCTCGTCATCGAAGAAGACCGCACCGCACGTCAGATCGCCGAGAAGCGTGAAGCCGCCGAGCGCAACGCACTGCTGGCCAAGGCCCGCAAGCGCATCAGCCTCGAAGACTTCACCCGTGCACTCGAAGAGGGCAAGGTCGAATCGCTCAACCTCATCATCAAGGGTGACGTGTCCGGTGCCGTTGAGGCCCTGGAAGAGTCGCTCCTCAAGATCGAGGTCGACGACAGCGTGCAGCTGCGCATCATCCACCGCGGTGTCGGTGCGGTCACGGAGAGCGACGTCAACCTCGCCACCGTCGACAACGCCATCATCATCGGATTCAACGTTCGCCCCGACACGAAGGCCCGCGAACGTGCGGCTCGTGAAGGCGTCGACGTGCGCTTCTACTCCGTCATCTACAACGCTCTCGAAGACATTGAGAACTCCCTCAAGGGAATGCTCAAGCCCGAGTTCGAAGAGGTGCAGAGTGGTATCGCCGAGATCCGCGAGGTGTTCCGTTCCTCCAAGTTCGGCAACATCGCCGGTGTCATCGTGCGCTCCGGTACGATCACGCGAAACGCCAAGGCGCGGGTCATCCGCGAGGGCGTCGTCGTGGGAGACAACCTGGGCATCGAATCGCTGCGTCGTTTCAAGGACGACGTCACCGAGGTTCGTACGGACTTCGAGGCCGGTATCGGGCTCGGCAAGTTCAACGACATCCAGATCGGTGACGAGATCGAGACGATCGAAATGAAGGAGAAGCCGCGGGTCTAACCCCGGTTTCACCGCTTCATCGCTTCACCACCACGGGTCTTCGCTCGATTCGCCCCCGGGCATCGGGCGGAGACCCGTGGTCTTTAACCACAGATATTCAATCCCAGAAGGAGCAAGTCATGGCAGATCCGGAACGCGCGAGAAAGATGGCGGACCGCATCAAGGTCATCGTCGCCAAGCGCATCGAACGCGGCCTCCGCGACCCGCGGCTCGGTTTCGTGACGATCACTGACGTGAAGGTGACGGGTGACCTGCAGCACGCCTCCGTTTTCTACACCGTCTACGGGTCGATCGAAGAACGCACCGACAGCGCCGCGGCACTGAAAGCCGCGACCGGCATGATGCGCAGCGAGGTCGGTAAGAACATCACCGCCCGCCTGACCCCGTCGATCGAGTTCATCGCCGACGCGATCCCCGAGAACGCTGCCCTCATCGACGATCTGCTGCGTGAAGCGCACGAGCGCGACACCGCGACCGAGGACAGCAAGGGCACCGCGACCTATGCGGGCGAGGCTGACCCGTACAAGAAGCCGCGCGACTATGCCGCAGAAGAAGCCGAAGCCGAAGAGGCCGAAGCAGCAGACGACGAAGCCGCAGACGATGACCTGCCGAGCGATGAAGACGATGCCGACGACGATTCGGTCATCACGACCGTGACCGGCGACGACGCGAAGTAGCCTCACCGCGTCGTACCGTCACGACGTGCTGGCGGATGCCGATCCCCGGTCCGGGGGTCGGCATCCGTGTCTCCGTGCGGGCGTTAAATGCCGAGGGTGCGTTCCAGGAACGCATTGCCGAACCGGCGGTGCGGGTCAACGCGCAGCGCCTCGAGGGCGAAGTCATCCAGCCGCTGGTAGACCCGCTGCAGCTCGCCGGCGGCCATCGTCGAGACCTTGCCCCAGTGCGGGCGGGCATTGAAGGGGGCCAGGGCTGCCTCCACGTGCGGCAGTACGGCCAGCACCTCCGGATAGCGCTGGTGCCAGGTGAAATGCACCGCGAAGCTGTCGCGGCCGTAGCTGGGGGAGAGCCAGCCGGCATCCGCGGCGACGGTGCGCAGCTCGGCCACGTACAGCAATGGCTCGATCAGGTGCGCAATGGCCCGGAGGGCCTCGATGACGGGTTCGGCGTGCTCGATCGCGACGAGGTACTCGGACTGGATCTCGGTGCCGAGGCTCGGCTGAAAATCACTGCGAAAGTGTGGCAGGCGTTCGTTCCAGGGGCCGGGCACCCCGAGCTGCTCGGTGACGTTCTCGGCGGCGGCGCCCTTCAGGGGATGCACGGCGACGGCCGCCGCCGAGCCGCCGAGCGCCGCCAGATCCACGGCGGGCACGTCGTCGCCCACGCGGCGCTTGGTCAGAATCTGCTGCGTGTTCGCGCCCACGAACGTCGTGAACACGCTCACGCTGTAGCCGTCGGCCATGATCTCGGCAAAGTGCGGCAGTGCGGCCGCCCACGGCAGGTCCTCGTGCACGGTCTGGGTGACCTGAAAGCTCGGTTCCACCTCGAGGGTGACGCTCGTCACGATGCCGAGGGCGCCGATGCCCACGACGGATGCCGCGAACCGGTCGTCCCCGCGCCGCAGCGTCTCGAGGGTCCCCGACGCCCGCACGATGTCGAAGGCGAGCACCTTGGCCGCGAGTGACCCATTGCGCACCCCGGATCCGTGGGTGCCGGTCTGGATCGCGCCGGCGACGGAGATGTGCGGCAGCGATGCGAGGTTGTGCAGGGCGAACCCGCGGTGCTCGAGGAACGCGGCGAGCTGCGCGTGAGTCACGCCGGCGCCGACACGAACCGTGCCGGCGGCCGGATCGAGTTCGATGTCGCCCTCGAGCCGGTCGAGAGCGACGAGCGTGCCGGTCGTGTCTGCCGAATCGTTGAACGAATGCCGCGAGCCGAGCGCCTTCACGCGTCCGCTGGTCGCGACGATGTCGCAGAGTTCCGCCACCGTGCTCGGCTGCCGCAGGTCGGTCGTTCCGTACGTGAGGTTGCCGGCCCAGTTGTGCAGGCGCGCGGTCGTGTTGGTGCTGGTCATCTGTCTCCCCGTTGAGCGTCACGCAGGCGTGTCGAGCCCGAACCTCAGGCTGAACTTCCGTTCTAGTCTGGCAGCAGGTAGCCGCCCGAGGGCGCAGCCACCGCGAGGCCGTCGACGAGCAACCCGGCCAGGGCGCGGTCACGCTGGGTGGCGTCGGGCCAGAGGGTGGTGATCTCGGCATCCGTCACCGGTCGGTGCGTGGAGCGCAGCTCGGCCATGATCAGGCCGCGCACCTGCCGGTCGCTGCCCGCGAAGCTCTTCTGCACGGTCTTGCGCGGGCCGTCGTAAACCGGGTAGCCGGCGGCGCGCCAGGCGCAAGTGTTACGAATCGGACAGTCGTCGCAGTGTGGAGTGCGCGCGGTGCAGACGACCGCGCCGAGCTCCATCGTGGCGGCGTTGAAGACCGCGGCCTCGGTGTCGTCGGGCGGGAGCAGCGCATTCATGGCCTCGAGGTCACGGGTGCGGGAGGGCGGCGCCGGCTCGGCCTGGCCGGTGATCGCGCGGGCGATGACCCGGCGGGTGTTGGTGTCCACAACCGGATGCCGATGCCCGTACGCGAACACGGCGACCGCCCGGGCGGTGTAGTCGCCGATGCCGGTCAGCTCCAACAGGGTGTCCACGTCGTGCGGAACGACGCCGCCGTGCTGCTCGGTGATCTGCACCGCGGCCGCGTGCAACCACAGCGCGCGGCGGGGGTAGCCGAGGCTCGCCCAGGCCCGCACGGCTTCGCTCGCCGGCACAGCGGCGAGGTCTGCCGGGGTCGGCCAGCGGGCCAGCCACTCCTCGAGCCGGGGAATCACCCGGTTCACCGGCGTCTGCTGCAGCATGAACTCGCTCACCAGGATGCCCCAGGCACCGAAGCCCGACCGGCGCCACGGCAGGGAGCGGGCCTCGGCACGGAACCAGGCGTTGAGCACGACGCCCACCGGCTGGTGTCGGGGAGGGTGCAGGTCGGTGGGGGCCGTGGCAGTCATCCATTCCAATCTAATCGCCAACCACGGTGGCCCGGAGGCTTAGGCTTTTCCCATGAAGCTCGTTTCCACACCCCGCACAGACTTTCTGCGTTCCCTGGCCGCGGAGATCATGCACAATTACGGTCGCGGCCGCACGATCATCGCCGTTGACGGCACGGATGCCTCCGGTCGGGTCGCTTTCGCCGGCAACCTGGCCGAGGTGCTCACCGAAAACGACCGCCACGTCTTTCGCGCGTCGATGCGGTACTTTCAGAAGGCCGGCAACGAACAGGATTCCTCGGAACCCGACCCGCAGCTGCGCCTGTACCGTTCCGGTTTCGACGATTCGGCGTTGCGCCGCGTGCTCGTGGAACCGTTCCGGATGGGCGGCAGCACGGGCTTCGTGCTCAAGCAGCGCGACCCCACCAGCGGCGAGTGGATCCAGCCGAACTGGCACACCGCGCCGCACGACGCGGTGCTCATCCTGGACGGCGAGTTCGTGAACCGGCCCGATGTGCACAACCTGTGGTCGTACAGCGTGCTGCTCGAGACGGCTGCCGAGACCCCGGCGCACGCGGCCTACCTGGCGGAGGTGTCGCCGCGGGACAGCGTCACCGCGGTCATCGACAACACCGATCCGGCCGGCCCGGTGCGGCGGTTCCTCGACCGTTGCTGAGCGCGCGGGGTGTGCGCGGCTTCACTGTCGATACGTGACAGCTGTGAGCGAGCAACATCGCTCTAGCGGGGTCGCGAGCTCACAGCTGTCACCTATCGACACCCGCCCGCGAATCGGGCGAGCACCGCGTCGGGCGTCAGCGAGATCCCGCTCACCTCGACCTCGTGCACCAGGGCGGTCAGCACGGCGCTGACCGGTGCGCTGATTCCCGCCAACGTGGCCGCGCGCACGATTGCGCCGTTGAGGTAGTCGATCTCGGTGACCTGTCCCCGTTGGAGGCTCTGCAGCGTCGAACCCTGGTTGGGCACCGCGCCCATCCGTGCCCGCAGACGAAGCGGCAACAGTTGGCCGGCCCAGAGCGGCAGCACGGCGAAGGCCCGCAGTCGGCGGTCGTCGAGGCCCTGCAGCTGGCCGAAGGTGACGCCGCGTGCACGGGCGACCCGCACGGCTTCCCGCATGCTCGCCGTCATCACGCGGCGCAGTCCGGGATGGTCGATGACCTCCTGCACGCTGAGGCCGGTGATCGCCGGCAACGCGTTGAGCATGTTGACCACGAGCTTGGTCCACTGGGCGCCGACGAAGTTGCCCTCGGCAGAGGTAGGAACCGCGGTGCCCAGCACGGCCTGCCAGTGCCGAGTGGCGGCATCCGCTGCCCCGGAGTCGCGACCGAGATAGGTCGGCGCCGCCGTGGTCACCCGCACGACCCCGGGGGACTCGTAGTGCGCGGCGATCAGGGTGAGGGCGCCGAAACACTCGGAGTCCGGCAGCAGCCGGGCCGCGGTCGTGACCCCGTCGAGGCCGTTCTGCACGACGATCACGGGGGAGCCGTTGATGGCCGACGCGTTATCGGTGATCGCGGCCTCCGCATCGTGCGCCTTGGTGCAGACGAGGGTCAGGTCGGGTGTCTCGGTGAGCCGTTCGAGCGCGATCGGTCGGCAGTGCGTGTCCCCGAACCCGCCAGACAGGCGGATGCCCTCCTCCCGGATCACGTCGAGCGCACGCCCGCGGGCGGTCACCGTGACCCGGTGTCCGGCTCGGGCGAGCAGCGTCGCGAAGGTGCTGCCGAGCGCCCCGGCGCCGATGACGGCTATCTGCACGGTAAGAGGCTGCAGCAGGGAGCGCAGGAATGGGCGCAGGAGCGGGCGCCGGACGGCAACGGGGTGAGCATGGGATCAGCCTAGGGTGCCGGTGCGCGCCGCGCGGCACGACGACCGGCACCCCGGCGGCTGGCCACGCGGCGCCTGATAAACTGGCGTCGTGCGCAGCGCCTTCGGCACCAAACCTCATCCCGTTCCCGGCGTCCCAACTTCTTCGGAGGCCCGCGCATGAGCGCCGACACCACCCGCCCGGTCCAGCCCCGGCCAGCTCGCCCGCAGGGCATCACCGCGAGTGGCCTGCTGCTCGTCGACAAGATCCAGGGCTGGACGAGCCACGATGCCGTCGCCCGCACCCGGCGCCTGGCGGGCACCCGCAAGGTCGGCCATGCCGGCACCCTCGACCCGATGGCGACCGGCCTGCTCGTGCTCGGCATCAACAGCTCGACCCGGCTGCTGACCTACGTCGTGGGCCTCGACAAGGAATATTTCGCCACGATCCGCCTCGGCGCGTCCACGACGACGGATGACGCGGAGGGCGAAGAGATCGGCCGCGCGACGCCGGAAACCGTCGCCGCGCTGACCGCCGAGGTCGTGCACGCCGGCATGACGGCCCTGACCGGCGCCATCGAACAGCGCCCGAGCGCCGTGAGCGCCATCAAAATCGACGGCCAGCGGGCGTACGCCCGCGTGCGCGCCGGTGAAGACGTGCAGCTGCCACCCCGACCGGTGACCGTGAGCGCCTTCGAGCTGCTCACGAGCACTGCTGTCGACGGGTTCCTCGACCTCCAGGTGCGCGTCGACTGCGGCTCCGGCACCTACATTCGTGCCCTCGCCCGCGACCTCGGCGCCGCGCTCGGAGTGGGGGGCCACCTCACCGCGCTGCGCCGCACCCGCATCGGCCCGTTCCGCATCGACGACGCCCGACTGCTCGACGAGCTCGACGTCGCCGCGAACCTCATCCCCCCGACGGATGCCGCCACCCGGCTGCTCGCTCGTCTCGACCTCACACCGCAGCAGGCCATCGACCTGGGCCACGGCAAGCGCATCGACGTGGAACCCGCGTTCGCCGCCGCGATCAAGGCCCGTCCGGGGTCGGGGCATGATGGCGCCGGGGCGGTCGTGCCGGTCGCGGCCGTCGCCCCGGACGGCCGGCTCGTGGGCCTCGTCGAGCTGCGCGGGCACCACGCCAAGTCGGTGCTGAACTTTCCGCCCGACGTGCCGGCCGAGGCCTCGGCGTCCGACGTGCCCGACGTGCCGGTCGAGCCCGCAGCGCCCGCCGAGCTCCCGGCATCCGTCACCGAGGCGGACCAGAACCGATGATCGAGTGGTTCAGCTGGCTCCAGCTCGCGGTCATGGTGCCCGCCGGAGTGCTCTGCGTGGTGCTCGGCCTGTTCGGGCGCAAACCGACCGACCTCACCATGGGCGCCACCCTGCTCGTGGAACTGCTGCTCATCGTGCAGCTGGTGGTGGCGTTGGTCGCCCCGCTGGTGGGCAACGAGGCGACCGGCAGCCTGCTCGAGTTTTACACCTACCTGATCAGCGCGATCCTGCTGCCGGTCGCCGCGGGCTTCTGGGCGCTCATTGAGCGCAGCCGCTGGAGCACGGTCATCCTCGGCGTCGCGTGCCTGTCGGTCGCCGTGATGGTGTACCGCATGGTGCAGATCTGGACCGTGCAGGGGGTATGACGCCCGAGTCGGCGCCGGTGAGGCTGTCGTCAGCGAATGCTGGCATAATTGCCGTGCGATGACAGAACAGCAGACCGGCGTGAATCCCCAGCAACCGCCACGATCCCCGTCGGCCGCTGGCCGACCGGCCGCCTCACGTGCGACCGGTATCGGGCGACTGCTGATCGCCGTTTACGGCGTGCTGGCCCTCGCGGCCACGGGTCGCTCGTTCGTGCAGATCCTGTCGAAATTCGACGAAGCGCCGCTCGCCTATTCGCTGTCGGCCCTCGCCGCGGTCGTCTACATCGTCGCCACCGTCGCGCTCATCAACCGGGGCGCGCTCTGGTACCGGGTTGCGTGGGCCACGATCGGGTTCGAGATGCTCGGCGTGCTCGTCGTCGGCACCCTGAGCCTGGTCGACCCGGCCCTGTTCCAGCACGCCACCGTCTGGTCGGTGTTCGGCAGTGGCTACCTCTTTATTCCGCTGGTGCTGCCGGTGCTCGGCATGTGGTGGCTGTACACGCACCGCCCGGCCGTTCAGGCCGTCGCGGGCCGGAAGACGCCATGACGCCGGACCGCCGCATGAACGTCTTCCGCGGTCTGACGTCGATTCCGACGGACTGGCCGGCCTCCGCCGTCACCATCGGCAAATTCGACGGCGTGCATGCCGGACACCGCGCGGTCATCGCCGAACTCGAGCGGCTCGCCGCCCGCGACGATCTCCGCACCGTTGTCGTGACTTTCGATCGGCATCCGCTCGCCCTGCTGGCGCCGGAGCGCTGCCCGCACGCCCTCGTCAGCACCGACCAGAAGCTCGACCTGCTCGCCGAGACCGGCGTCGACGCGACGCTCGTGCTCGAATTCACCCGGGAGCTGGCGGACCTCGAACCCGAAGACTTCGTGCGCAACGTCCTGGTCAGTGACCTCCACGCCCGGCACGTGCTCGTGGGGCGGGACTTTCGGTTCGGGCACCGTGGCGCCGGCGACGTGGCGCTGCTGCGGAAGCTCGGCATCCGCTTCGGGTTCGCCGTCGACCTGATTGAAGACGTCGGACTGGGCCAGCCACGACGGGTGTCGTCGACGTGGATTCGCGAGCTGCTTGCCGCCGGCGATGTGGCTGCGGCATCCCGGCTGCTCGGCCACCTGCCGACCATGCGAGGAATCGTCGTGCACGGCGCGGCGCGCGGCCGCGAGCTCGGTTTTCCCACGGCCAACCTCGAGCCCGAGGCCGAGGGACTCACTCCTGCCGACGGCGTTTACGCCGGCTGGCTGACGGATGCCGGTGTTCGTTACCCGGCGGCCATTTCGGTGGGCAAGAATCCCACCTTCGAAGGCATCGTTCAGACGCAGGTCGAGGCCTTCGTGCTCGACGAGGACATCGACCTCTACGGCCACCGCATTGACGTGGCGTTCGTGGAACACATTCGCGGCATGGTCGCCTACGAGGGCGTTGAGCCGCTGATCGCGCAAATTCGCGACGACGTCGCCCGCGTGCGGCAGATTCTCGCCGAGCCGGCCACGCAGCGCACCATCGGCTAGTTCAGCCGCACCCGGTTGCCGACCGCGAACCAGGCGATCGCACCGAAGACCGGGGCGAGGATGACGGCGAGCACCCAGTTGGTGCGCACGGTCTCGCGCAGGTGCACGGCGCGGCCGATCTGCACGAGGGCACCGATGACCAGGGCCACGATGAAGACGAGGGCTCCGAGACCGACACCGATGCCCACCCAGGCGCCCGTACTGATGATGTCATTCATGATGGTCCCCAAACACTGTTCCCCCGAAGTTCGTTCAGCGGCACGACACCGTGGCGCTTGAGATAACCATACCTATCAGTCCGTTTTTTGTCGAGTGGCAACCCGCTAGTCTAAATCGAGTAAATTCTTCCTGAGGAGTAGCAGTGGCACAACAGGCTCGAGCGGTCGTCACGCGGGCGGCGATCATCAGCGGCGCGGCCGCCGTATTTCAGCAGCGCGGTTACGGGAGCACCTCCCTCGCCGACGTCTGTGCCGAGGCCGGCGTCACCAAGGGGGCGCTGTACTTTCACTTCGACTCGAAAGAAGCCTTGGCCCGGGCCATCATCGAGTCCCAGCACGAGCTGTCCTCAGCGATCGGGCGGGACCTGGTCGCGTCGAATATGCGCGGACTGAACGCCATGATCGTGATGACCCTCGAAATCGCCGATCAGCTCCACAACAACCCGGTCGTCAGCGCGGGAGTGCGTCTCACGATCGAAGCCGCGAATTTCGCCTCGCCCGTCGACGCCCCCTACTTGGACTGGATGAAGGCCGCCGAAGTATTTCTGCGCCGGGGCCAAGTCGAGGGCGACATCACCGAAACGGTCGAGGTCTGCAGCGCGGCACACTTCCTCATCTCGGGGTTCACCGGGGTGCAGGTCGTGTCCGATGTGCTCACCCGCCGGGAAGACATCCAGCAGCGCCTCGTCGAGATGTGGCACATGCTGCTTCCCGGGCTGGTGCCCACCGATCGGCTTGCCGACCTGCTCACGCTGCCGGAACGCATCCGGGCGTCGCGTCAGGCCGCCCTCGGCCAGCACTAGACGCGCTCGGTGACTGACGCCGCTTTCCCTCCCCGCGGTCTCTGGGCGGGCCGACTGCTCGCGCTGCTCGGCATCGTCCTCGCGGCCGGCAGCCTGCGCACCGCCGTCGCGGCGCTGTCTCCCATCGTCTCGCTCGTCGAGGTCGACATTCCCCTCGGCGCCGTGGCGCTCGGGCTGCTCGGCATGCTGCCGCCGCTGTGTTTCGCGCTTTTCGGCATCGTCACTCCGATGTTCACCCGCCGGCTGAGCCTGGAACGCGTGCTGGTGCTCGCGTTGATCGCCCTCGCGATCGGCCACGTCGGTCGGGGCGGCGCGGGCTCGTTCGGCTGGTTCATCATGACGAGCGTCGTGACCTTCGCGGGACTCGGGGTGGCCAACGTGCTGCTGCCGCCCCTGGTCAAGAAATACTTTCCCGACCGGATCGGGCTGGTGACCTCCCTCTACGTCACGGTCGTCTCGCTCAGCGCGCTCGTGCCGCCGCTCGTGGCCGTTCCAATAGCGGATGCCGCGGGCTGGCGCGTCTCCCTGGGGCTCTGGGGCGTGCTCACCCTCTTCGCCCTCGTGCCGTGGGTGATGATGATCGTGCGCGACCGGCGGGCACCCGTCGACCGGCACGTGGAGGAAGCCGACGCGACGCTCCTGCGGCGCATCTGGGGTTCCCCGATCGCGTGGGCGATCGCCGTGATCTTCGGTGCGAGTTCGCTCAATGCCTACGCGATGTTCGCGTGGCTGCCGCAACTGCTGATCGACAGCGCCGGGGTGAGCCCCACCCAGGCGGGCATCATGCTGTCCCTCTACGCCGCGATGGGTTTTCCCTGCGCGGTCATCATTCCCGTCCTGACGGCCCGCCTGAAGAATGTGGCGGTGCTGGTCTACCTCGGCGTGTTCTTCTTCATCGCCGGCGACCTCGGCCTGCTGCTGTTGCCGGGAACGCTGACCTGGCTCTGGGTGAGTTTCGCGGGCCTCGGACCGCTGTTTTTTCCCCTCGCACTCGTGCTGATCAACCTGCGCACCCGAACCCACGAGGGTGCGGTGGCCCTGAGCGGTTTCGTGCAGAGCGTCGGTTACCTGATCGGAGCCCTCGGCCCGCTCGCGACGGCCCTGCTGCACGAAATGACCGGCGGCTGGACGTGGCCGCTGCTGTTTCTGCTCGCGACGGCGGTGCTGGTGACGATCGCCGGCGCCGTCATCAACCGTCCGCACATGCTCGAAGACGACCTGGCCCGTCCCTGAGGCCGGGGAAACCCGGCCAGGTCAGGCCACAAGCTCCGCGCGGTGCACGAGCGCGGCGGCACCGATCAGCGGGCCCGCGCCGGACAGCGTTGACGGCACGACCTGCACCCGGGTCGCGAAGGCGAAGGCGGTGCGCTCGGCGATGGCCTCGCGAGCGAACGTGAACAGGTCGGGGGTGACGTGGCTGAAGCCGCCGCCCACGGCTACCAGGTCGAGGTCGAGCAGGTTGGTGGCGGATGCGATGGCCTGGCCGAGCGCCCGGCCGCTGCGGCGCACGGCGCGCCGGGCAATGTCATTGCCGGCCGCGTAGGCGGCCGCGAGGTCTTCGCCGGTGAATCCGGCAAAGCCCTGGGCGCGTGCCCAGGCGACCGTCTTCGGGCCCGAGGCCACGGCCTCGAGGCAGCCGGTGCCGCCACAGGCGCAGGCGTCGTCGAAGCCGCCGACTTCGATGTGGCCGATGTGGCCGGCGTTGCCGCTCGGCCCGGTGACGGCGGTGCCGCCCACGATCAGGCCGCCGCCAACCCCGGTGGAGACGATCATGCCCATCAGGTTGTCGATGCCCTGGCCAGCGCCCACCCAGTGCTCGGCGAGCGCGATGCAGAGGCCGTCGAGGCGCAGCCGGGCGGGGGCATCCGGTACCAGGCCCTGCACGAGGTCGAGCAGCGGATAACCGCGCCAGACGGGAAGGTTCAGCGGGGAGATGGTGCCCTCGGCCACCACGATCGGCCCGGCGCAGCCGATGCCGACTCCCGCCAATGCGGCGCCTTCGGGCAGCGCTGCCCGCGCGCGGGACACCGCACGGGTGACGCTCAGCGTGAGCTCGTCGCTGCTGGCGGCCGGGCCGGTCGGCGCGCGGTGCCGGGAATTGTTCAGCACCAGGCCGTGCTCGTCGACGAGGGCCGCCTCAACCTTGGTTCCACCGAAATCGACTGCGAGCGCGTAGCTGGAATGCATGGCTTGAGCATAGTTCGTGGCTCCGGCGCGCGGGCCAGTGGATCTGCTCATCTGAGCGAAACCGGCAACAGCTGTTGCCGGAGCGTGGGGCGCAACCTAGGCTGGCCTGAAGCGCACCAGACGCGTACCGAGGGGAAGGACCGCATGATCGACGTCGACTCCGACGAACTGCTCTCGATTCGTGCCGCCGAGCTCTACTACGAAGAGAACAAGACCCAGGACGAGATCGGGCTCATCCTGAGCCTCACCCGGTGGAAGGTCGGCCGGTTGATCGCCCAGGCCAAGGCGAGCGGCTTCATCCGCATCGAAATCGTGCACCCGCGTGCGCGCCGCCCCGTCCTTGAACGACGACTGCGCGAAAAGTTTGGCCTGCAGGACGCCATCGTCGTCTCGACCGCCGGCCTCGACGCCTTCGACGGCGAGGCCGCCGCCGCCGTCGAAATGCAGTCCCGCACGGCGCACGCCGCCGCCGAGTACCTCACCCTGTTGCGTCCGTCTCCCCGCAGCCTTGGCGTCAGCTGGGGCCACACCGTGCACGCCGTCGCCCAGCAGCTGCGCCAGGGCTGGGCGCACGGCGTCTCCGTCGTGCAGATCAACGGCAGCGTCAGCCTCACCCGCAGCGCCGGAGTGGCCGCCCAGGCCGCGGTCACGATCGCCCAGAAGGGGGCTGGAACGGCCACCCTGCTGCCGAGCCCGGCGATCCTCGAGCGCCGGGAGACCCGGCTGGCGATCGAATCCGACCGCACGGTTGCGCAGGTTTTGGCCGCAGCGGCCGGTGCCTCCGCCTACCTGTTCAGCGCCGGGCCGGCCGACGAGAGTTCGGTGCACGTGGCCAGCGGCTACCTGAGTCTTGAGGAAATGGCCGCGCTCGTCGCGGCCGGCGCGGTCGGCGACGTGGTCGGCCGTTTCATCGACGCGAGTGGCGGTGTCGTCGATGACGACCTCGACGACCGCACCCTCGGCATCCGCCTGGCACAGCTGCGGGCCGCCGCGGTGGCGATCGCGGTGATCTCCGGGCCGGCGAAACACGAGATCGCCCGGACCGTCGTCGCGAGCGGCCTCTGCACGGTTCTCATCACCGACGAAAACACTGCCCTCGAGCTGCTCGACCAGACCTGACCCGCCACAACTGACCGGCTGCCGCCAATTTGCCTTCCCCCGTAATCTGCGTGACCGCCACCGACTCGACTCCAAAGGACAACCCATGACTTCACCGGCATTCGCCGCTCTGGCCACCCGGGAGCGCACCACGACGATCCTCGGCGGCGAAGCGACCGACGCGAACCTGCGCCGCTACCTGCACGGAATCCCGGGGATCGACGCCGTCGGCCTCGAACAGCGCGCGTCCGGCCTCGGCACCCGCTCGATCAAGACGAGCTCCAAGCGCTGGGCGATCGACAAGATCGTCAGCCTGATCGACCTCACCACCCTCGAGGGCGCAGACACCCCCGGCAAGGTGCGCTCCCTGGTCGGCAAGGCCGTCGCCCCCGACCCGAGCAGCCCCGACTGCCCCCGCGTCGCCGCCGTCTGCGTCTACGGCGATATGGTCGGTGCCGCCGTCGAGGCCCTGGGTTCGGCCCACTCCGCGCGCACCCCGGAGACTCCGGATGCCGGCATCCGCGTCGCCGCCGTCGCCACCGCGTTCCCGAGCGGCCGGGCCTCGCTCGCCGTGAAACTCGCCGATGTCGCCGATGCCGTGAACGCCGGCGCCGACGAGATCGACATGGTCATCGACCGCGGCGCGTTCCTCTCCGGCCGCTACGGCCAGGTCTTCGACGAGATCGTCGCCGTGAAGGCCGCCTGCGCCCGCGAGGGCGGCCCCGACGCCCACCTCAAGGTGATCCTCGAAACCGGCGAACTCAACACGTACGACAACGTGCGCCGCGCCTCCTGGCTCGCGATCCTCGCCGGTGGCGACTTCATCAAGACCTCCACCGGCAAGGTCGCCCCGGCGGCAACCCTGCCCGTGACCCTCTCGATGCTCGAGGTCGTGCGGGACTGGCACCGCCTCACCGGCGTGAGAATCGGCGTGAAGCCGGCCGGCGGCATCCGCACCTCGAAAGACGCGATCAAATACCTCGTCACCGTGGCCGAGACCGTCGGGGAGGAATGGCTCACCCCGCAGCTGTTCCGCTTCGGGGCCTCCGGCCTGCTGAACGACGTGCTGCTGCAGCGCCAAAAGATGACCACCGGACACTACTCCGGACCCGACTACGTGACGATCGATTAGGGAACGACAATGAAATTTCTTGACTACGCTCCCGCCCCCGAGTCGCAGGCCCTGCTGAACCTCAAGCCCGACTATGGCCTGTTCATCAACGGCGATTTCCAGCTCGGCAACGGAACCCCGTTTTCGACCATCTCCCCGGCCACCGAGAAGCAGATCGCGATGATCGCGAGCGCCACTGAAGCGGATGTCGACACCGCCGTCGCCGCCGCCCGCCGCGCCTACGATCGCACCTGGTCGCGCCTGAGCGGCAGCGACCGGGGCAAGTACCTCTTCCGCATCGCCCGCCTCATGCAGGAGCGCGCCCGCGAACTCGCCGTGGCGGAGAGCCTCGACAACGGCAAGCCGATCACCGAGAGCCGCGACGTCGATGTGCCGCTGGCCGCCGCGTGGTTCTTCTACTACGCCGGCTGGGCCGACAAACTCGACTACGCCGGGGTCGGCCCGAACCCGGCCGCGCTCGGGGTCGCCGCCCAGGTGATCCCGTGGAACTTCCCGCTGCTGATGCTCGCGTGGAAGATCGCACCGGCCCTCGCCGCCGGCAACACCGTCGTGCTGAAGCCCGCCGAAACCACCTCGCTGACCGCGATGCTGTTCGCCGAGATCCTGCAGCAGGCCGACCTGCCCAACGGTGTGGTCAACATCATCACCGGCGCCGGCGCCACCGGCCAGGCCCTCGTCAATCACCCCGACGTGAACAAGGTCGCCTTCACCGGATCGACCGCCGTGGGCCGCATGATCGCCCGGTCCGTCGCCGGCACCGACAAGAAGCTCACCCTCGAGCTCGGCGGCAAGGGCGCGAACATCGTCTTCGACGACGCCCCGATCGACCAGGCCATCGAGGGCATCATCAGCGGTGTCTTCTTCAACCAGGGCCACGTCTGCTGCGCCGGCAGCCGCCTGCTGGTGCAGGAGAGCATCCACGACGAGGTCATCGACCGGCTGAAGGCCCGCATGAACACCCTGCGGGTCGGCGATCCGCTCGACAAGAACACCGACGTCGGCGCGATCAACAGCGCCGAGCAATTGCAGCGCATCCGCGAACTCTCCGACATCGGCGTGCAGGAGGGCGCCGAACGCTGGAGCCCCGACTGCGTGCTTCCCCAGGAGGGTTTCTGGTTCGCTCCCACTATCTTCACCAACGTGTCGACGAGTCACCGCATCGCCCGCGATGAGGTCTTCGGCCCGGTGCTGTCGGTGCTCACCTTCCGCACGCCCGCCGAGGCCATCGCCAAGGCCAACAACACCCCGTACGGCCTGTCCGCCGGTATTTGGAGTGACAAGGGCAGCCGCATCCTCGCCGTCGCCGACAAGCTGCGCGCCGGGGTGATCTGGGCGAACACCTTCAACAAATTCGACCCGGCCAGCCCCTTCGGCGGCTACCAGGAATCCGGCTACGGCCGTGAGGGCGGCCGCCACGGACTCGCCGCCTACCTGGCCCCGGCGGTGCGCCCCGGCAGCCGCTCGAAGACGGCCGCCGTCACCACGGCAGCAGCCGCAGCGAAGGGCGACACCGCGAAAGTATCCGCCGACAAGGCCGCCTCCGCCCGAAAGAAGGCCACCAAATGACCCGCCTGACCGTTCCCAAGACCTACAAGCTCTACATCGGCGGCAAGTTTCCGCGCAGCGAGTCCGGCCGCGTCTACGCCGTCTCGAGCGCGGCCGGCGACTTTCTCGCCAACGCGGCGCAGGGGTCTCGTAAAGACGCCCGCGATGCCGTCGTGTCCGCCCGAGCGGCGCTGAAGGGCTGGTCAGGGGCGACCGCGTACAACCGCGGCCAGGTGCTCTACCGCATCGCCGAACTGCTCGAGGGTCGTCGCGCTCAGTTCGTGGACGAGATCATGCAGGCCGAAGGGGCCAGTGCGGCCGGCGCATCCGCCCAGGTCGACGACGCGATCGACGCCTGGGTCTGGTACGCCGGTTGGGCCGACAAATACGTGCAGGTCGCCGGCAACGCCAACCCCGTGTCGGGCCCGTATTTCAACCTGTCGGTGCCGGAGCCGACCGGCGTTGTCGCCATCGTCGCCCCGCAGACCGGCGGCTCGTTGCTCGGCTTCGTGAGTGCCATCGCCCCGGCCCTCGTCGCCGGCAACACCGTGGTCGTCATCGCCCACGAGACCGCGCCGCTGACGGCGATCAGCCTGGGCGAGGTGCTCGCCACGAGCGACGTGCCCGGGGGAGTGGTGAACATCCTCACCGGCTCGCCGGCCGAGATCGCGCCGTGGCTGGCCAGCCACGGCGACGTGAACGCCCTCGACCTGCTGGGAGCCGGGGCCCTCGACTGGGTCGACCTGCAGATCGCGGCCGCCGACACCCTGAAACGCGTGCTTCCGCCCGAAGCGGATGCCGTGCCCTCCCTCGCCCGCATCCTCGCCTTCACCGAGACCAAGACCGTCTGGCACACCAAGTCCCTGCTCTAGTCATCACTGCCGGAACGGCGTGTGCCTGACCACCTGGCGTGCGTCGAAAACCTGCTCCTGCTGCCACAAACTGCTCGTGCTCCTGGCCTGCCAGGCGCACGAGCAGTTTTCGGGCGCATGGGTGTGCCGGGGTGCCCGATCGGCGGGTTGGGGCAGGGCTGGGCGTTCGCTGCGCGGGTGTTGCGCTCGCGGCTGCCACGAGTGGGCGCAAATGGCCCCTTGGCGAATGTGAGTGGGCGCAAATGGCCCCTTCGCCGGCGGTCATGGGGCCATTTGCGCCCACTCGCGTGCGGCCAGCGTGCCTCATGGGACGATTTGCGCCCACTCGCGGTGGCGGTCAGCGCGCCACTGGGGAGTGGCGGCCCTGTGTCGATGTTGCGCCGCTGCCACTATGTGTCGCACGACCATCACGACCATCACGACCATCACGACCATCACGACCATCACGACCATCACGACTATCACGACCATCACGGCAACGCAGGCGATTCAGTGGAAGGCGCGAAAGCGGCTGACTCGTCGGTCTGCCGTTCTCAGACCGACGCCTCACCCGCCTTCGCGGGCTGGGCGGCCTGGGCGGCCTGGGCGGCCTGGGCAGCCTGGGGTCAGCGGCCGACGACGAAGGTTTCGATGGCCGAGACGGCGGCGCCGCGCGCCCACTCCGTGAAGCCGATGACCTGCACTTCGAGGTCGATCGGGGCCGCCCGCTGGTCGCGATGTGCCTCGATTCCACGCTGCAGGGCCGCGGCGCCAGCGATGGCCAGGCCGATTCCGTCGCCGGTGAGAATGATCTTGTGCGGCATCGCCACGCTCGCGATCGAGGCGATGAGCTTGCCGAGTGCGAACGCGGCCGTCTCGACGATGGCTGCGGCCGCCGGGTTCGACGGTGCCCGCGCGAGCAGTTGCTCGTGCGTGATGGAATCGCCGAGCGCGAGCCTGGCCCGCCCGAGGAGCGCCGGTGTGGTCAGGATGGTTTCGGCGCAGCCGGTGTGGCCCTGGGCGCAGACCCCGCCGCCGATGTCGAGCGGCAGGTGCGCGATCGTGCTGAGGCCCGCGTCGGGACCCTCGAGGATGCGTCCGCCCACGACGAGCCCGTAGCCGACGCCGGAGCCGATGGTCAGCAGTGCGAAGTGGTCGTAGGACTTCGCTGCGCCAAACCATTTCTCGGCGCGCACGAGCGCGAGAAGGTCGTTGTCCACGACGAGGGGAATGTTCAGGAGCGGCCGCAGAAGGGCCCCGAAGTCCACCGAATACCAGCCCAGCAGCGGTGCGCCCGACACCCAGCCCTCGGCGGTAACCGGGCCGCCGAGGCTCACGCCGGCGGCGCGCACCGCATAGCCGCGCTGAGCAAGTTCGGCGATGACCGTCGCCACGTCCTGGGCCACCTCGGCGGGTTCAAGGCTCGCCAGCGGATGGGTCGTCTCGGCCACAACCTGCGCCCGCAGGGTCGTCACCACGGCGTGGATCGCGGTCTCGGTGATCTTCACCCCGACGTAGAAATCGCGGCGCAGTTCGGTGTCGAGGGGTTCCTCGGGGCGTCCCATGCCCGCCGTCGGCACCGGCGCGAGTTCGACGAGCAGGCCGGACTCGACGAGTGGCTTCACGACGCGGGTCACGCTTCCGGGCGAGATGCGGAGTCGGGTCGCGAGCTGCTTGCGACTGAGCGGACCGTTGAGCAGCACGTCCACGGCGACCGAGTGGGCCATGCCGTCAAGCGGCACCGGCAGTGGCGGCGTCACCGGTGAGCTCATGCGTGCGCTCGATTCCTGTCGTCTGGGCCAGCGAAGGCGGGCCTGCCACATAATACCGCTATTCAAAGAAGTTACCAGAAAATCAGGGAAACCAGGGCGAAAACGGACTCTGCTCGTGCACTTGACAGCTACATAGTTTCATGGTGATACTAAGTCACGGGTTCCCGTGATCATTCACCGATCAGGAGCCCACCACAAAGCTGTGATGTCGAGGAGAAGCAATGCCGCTGAACACCGAACCCGCCCCCACCGGCACGACTGCACCTGCGACCGGCGTGGTGCACCTGCGCCGCGGTGGCGTGAGCGTCGTGCTCGACCTCACCGCCGGCCGATTGCCGGTCGTCGCCTACTGGGGCGGTGACCTCGGCCACCTCGGCATCGATTCCCTGGCCGCCCTGGTGCGGGCCGGTATTCCCGCCGTCGTTCCCAACGACCTCGACGTACCCGAACTCGTCGAGGTACTGCCCGGCGCGTCCGGCGGCTGGCGGGGCCAGCCCGGCATCGAGGGTCACACGGAGGGGGCCGACTGGACCCTGCGGTTCACCGCCGAATCCGCCACGGTCGACAGCATCGACGACACGGCCGTCGCGCTCACCGCCACCGCCATCGACCCCGCAGCCGGCATCCGCACGGTTCTGCGGCTCGAGCTGCTGCCGTCGGGCCTGTTCCGCCACCGCGCCACGGTGACCCGGGTCGCCGGAGCCGAGTACGTGCTCGATTCCCTGCAGCTGGCCCTGCCCGTTCCGCGTCGAGCGAGCGAACTGCTCGACCTCGCCGGCCGCTGGGGCCACGAACGCACCCCGCAACGTCTGCCGTTCGCCGTGGGCACCCACCTGCGCGACAGCCGCCGCGGCCGCACCGGCACCGACGCCGCCCTCATCCTCGCCGCCGGGACCCCCGGCTTCGGGTTCAACGCCGGCGAGGTCTGGGCCCTGCACGTGGGCTGGAGCGGCAACCACCGCGAATACGCGGAACGACTCTCCAACGGCACCCAGGTGCTCGGCGGGGGAGAGCTGCTGCTGCCCGGCGAGGTGCGCCTGGCCGCCGGCGACAGTTACGACAGCCCCTGGGTCTACGCCTCCTGGGGCCGGGGCCTCGACCAGGTCGCCGAACGGTTCCATGATTACCTGCGGTCTCGCCCGGGGCATCCGTCGTCGCCGCGGCCGGTCGTCTTGAACACATGGGAGGCCGTGTACTTCGACCATGACCTCGGTCGCCTCACCGAACTGGCAGAGGCGGCCGCCGAGGTGGGCGCCGAACGCTTCGTGCTCGACGACGGATGGTTCCGCCACCGCCGCGACGACAGCGCCGGCCTCGGCGACTGGTACGTCGATGAAACGGTTTGGCCCGACGGCCTCGACCCGCTGATCGACAGGGTGACCGGCCTCGGCCTGCAATTCGGGCTCTGGGTCGAACCCGAGATGATCAACCCCGACTCCGACCTCGCGCGAGCCCACCCCGAATGGATGCTCGCCCCCGCCGGGCGGCTTCCGGTAGCGTCGCGCCAGCAGCAGGTGCTCGACCTCGGCCATCCGGAGGCCTTCGCCCACATTCTGCAGCGTCTCGACGAGATCCTGACCCGCAACCGCATCGGCTACCTGAAGTGGGACCACAACCGCGACCTCGTCGAGGCCGGCCATTCGCCGACCGGGGCCGCCGGGGTGCACGAGCAGACCCTCGCCGTGTACCGCCTGCTCGACGAACTGCGCGAGCGCCACCCGGGCGTCGAGATCGAATCCTGTTCGTCGGGCGGCGGTCGCGCCGACCTCGGGATTCTCGAACGCACCGATCGCATCTGGGCCAGCGACGTGATCGACCCGCTCGAACGCCAGCAGATTCAGCGCTGGACCGGCCAGCTCGTGCCGCCCGAACTCGTCGGATCGCACGTCGGCTCGCCGACGGCCCACACCACCGGCCGCAGTCACGCGCTCAGCTTCCGCGCCGGAACCGCCCTCTTCGGCCACTTCGGCATCGAATGGGACATCTCGCGGGCAACCCAGGCCGAGCGCGCCGAACTCGCCGACTGGGTTTCCCTCTACAAGGAGCTCCGTGGCCTGCTGCACACCGGCCGGGTGGTGCGCGCCGACCACGCCGACGCATCCGCTCTGCTGCACGGTGTCGTGGGCGAGACCGACGCCCTGTTCGCGTTCGTGCAGCTGACCACGCCGCTGACCGCCATTTCGGGCCCGGTCGTGCTGCCGGGCCTCGAGCCGGCCGGCACCTATCGGGTGGCCGCCCAGTACCCCGGCGACCGCCCAAACTGTCGGTCGACGACGACGCTGCCCTGGCTCGGCGACGGCGGCGTCACCCTGCCCGGCTCGGTGCTGGCCGAATCGGGACTGCAGATGCCCGCCCTGCACCCCGAACAGCTGCTGTTGCTGCGCGTCACCCGGGTGGGCTGAGATGTCCACCCTCACCCTGACACCGACCACGACGGATGCCCCCGCCCGGCCGGATTCGAAACGCAACCACAGGCGCGCGGTACGCCGACAGACCTGGGTCGCCATCGCGTTCATCGCGCCCTCGCTGCTCGGCTTCGCGGTGTTCTACTTCTGGCCGACCGTGCGCGGCATCTATCTGAGCTTCACCGACTATGACGTCTTCACGGCGCCGGTGTGGGTGGGGCTCGACAACTATGCCCGGCTGTTCACCGACGAGACGTTCCACAACTCCGCGCGGGCAACGCTGCTGTACGTCGCGATCAACATCGCGCTGCAGACCGTCCTCGCGCTGGCCCTCGCGGTGCTGATGCACCGGCTCACCCAGTCGACCTTCATCCGCAGCGTCGTCGTGATGCCCTACCTCGTGGCCAACGTCGTCGTCGCGCTGGTCTGGTTCTGGATGCTCGACTTTCAGATCGGCATCGTCAACGAGGGCATCCAGGCTCTCGGCGGCCACGCCATCGCCTTCTTCGGTGACGAAACCTGGGCTATCCCGACGATCGCGCTCGTCAACACCTGGCGTCACCTCGGCTACACGGCGCTGCTGATCTTCGCCGGGCTGCAGATGATTCCGAAGGATGTCTACGAGGCCGCCCGCACCGACGGCGCGAGCGAGTGGCAGATGTTCTGGCGCGTCACCGTTCCGCTGCTGCGGCCGGTGCTCGCCCTCGTCTTCGTGATCACCATGATCGGGTCGTTCCAGGTGTTCGACACCGTGGCCGTCACGACGAGCGGTGGCCCCGGCGACGCCACCCGGGTCGTGCAGTACTACATCTTCGATCTGGCCTTCCAACGCCTCGACTTCGGCTACGCCTCCGCTATTTCCGTCGTACTCCTCGCGGTGCTCGGGGTGATCGCGGCGGTGCAGCTGCGCCTCACCCGGGCCGGCGAATCAGACCTGAACTAGGACCCACCGTGACCACCACCACCGATCCCGCTCCCATCACATCCACCACGGCCACCACATCCACGGCCACCACACCCGGCACCACCAAACGCCGCCGCGTGCGGCCCCCGACCGGCAAGATCATCGCCTGGGTCGCCATGGGCGCCTTCATGCTCATCACCCTTTTCCCCTTCTATTGGATGCTGCGCACGGCACTGTCCAACGGCGCCGCCCTCGCGACGGACCCGGGCTCACTCCTGCCGGTCGAGTTCACCTGGGGAGCCTTCGAACGGGTGCTCGGCCTCGCCACCACCGCCGAGGCGCAGGCTCAGGGCGGCTCGGGGGCGAGTCTCAACTTCTGGGGCTACCTGCTCAACTCCGTCCTCGTGGCGACGATCATCACTGCCGGCCAGGTCTTCTTCGGGGCGCTCGCCGCCTACGCGTTCGCGCGGCTGCGCTGGCCCGGCCGCAACGCCGTGTTCTTCCTGTTCCTCATCGCACTGATGGTGCCGCCGATCTTCACCCAGCTGCCCAACTTCCTGCTGATGCGCGACCTCGGCCTGATCAACACCTACGCCGGCATCGTGCTGCCCTTCTTCTTCATGACGCCGTTCGCGATCTTCTTCCTGCGGCAGTTCTTCCTGGGCATCAGCAGCGAGGTCGAGGAAGCCGCCCGGCTCGACGGGGCCGGCCACCTGCGCATCTTCTTCCGCATCATCCTGCCGATGAGCACCGGCCCCCTCGCGACCCTCGCCATTTTGCAGTACATCCAGGCCTGGAACGAATATTTCTGGCCGCTGCTGGTCGGCAGCGACAGCAGCGTGCGCGTGCTCACCGTCGCGCTCGGCGTGTTCCGCTCGCAGACCCCGCAGGGCACCCCGGACTGGGCCGGCCTGATGGCCGCCGCCCTGCTCGCCGCGTTGCCCATCCTCCTTCTCTTTATCGTCTTCAGCCGAAAGATCGTGAACTCGATCGGATTCTCGGGGATCAAATGACCAGCCACACGCACCAGCCGCGCCGACGTTTTCGGCGCACCGCGGCATCCGTCATCGCCGTTGCCGTCACCGTGACCCTCGCCGGCTGCGCCCAGGCCGGAACCGCCGAGGGCGCCTGGGGTGAGGCCGGCGAACTGAGCTACTGGATGTGGGACTCGAACCAGATGCCCGTCTACCAGCAGTGCGCCGATGATTTCGAGCTGCTGCACCCCGATATCACCATCGCCATCGAACAGTACGGCTACGACGATTACTGGAACAAGCTGATGACCTCGTTCGTCGCGAACTCGGCGCCCGACGTGTTCGTGGACCACAGCTCGAAATACGGCGACTACGCCGAACGCGGCCTCATCGAGAACCTCGATCCGCTGATCAACGCCGCCGACATCGACACGACCCGCTTCGTCGACGGCACCCTCGAACTCTGGCAGGGACGGGACGGCAACCAGTACGGCATGCCCAAGGACTGGGACACCGTCGCGATCTTCTACAACGAGGACATGACGACGGATGCCGGAATCAGCGCCGCCGACCTCGCCGCGATGACCTGGAACCCCACCGACGGCGGCAGCTATGAGCAGGTGATCGCGAGCCTCACCGTCGACACCAACGGGGTGCGCGGCAACGAAGCGGGCTTCGACAAGACCAGCGTCGAGACGTTCGGGCTGGGGCTCGACGACTCCGGCGGCGGTTACGGGCAGCTCAGCTGGTCGATGCTCGCGGCGACGACGGGCTGGACCTCCATGGACGAACCGACCTGGGGCAGCACGCTCAACTACGACGACGAGCGCTTTCAGGACACCATCGCCTGGTGGCGGGGGCTGATCGAGAAGGGTTACATGCCGCCGCTCGCGCAGACCGTGGGCGCGAGCCTGTCCACGCAGTTGCAGGCCGGCTCCTACGCCATGGTCACCGACGGGGCATGGAACATCAACACCTTCGACAAACTGCAGGGGGTGAACCTGAATACGGCCGCCACACCGGCCGGCGTCGACGGTGAGCGGGCGAGCATGTTCAACTCGCTGGCCGACTCGATCTCCGTGTCCTCCACCAAGAAGGCGGCGGCGTGGGAATGGGTGCAGTACCTGGCCTCGACCGACTGCCAGCAGGTTGTCGCGGAGGCCGGAGTCGTGTTTCCGTCGATCAGCTCGGTCGGCGACGACGCCGAGGCGGCCTTCGCCGAGACCGGGTTCGACATCGACGCCTTCACGACGCACATCGACGATGAGACGACCGTGCTCTTTCCGCTGTCCGGTGCTGCCGTGGAGATCAACGCGGTCATGACCAACGCGATGGACCGGGTGCTGTCGTTCGGGCTGGACCCGTCGGACCTGACGGAGGTCAATGAGCGGGTGAACGGGCTCCTCAACGACTACTAGTCCAGCGGGCTCGCCGGTCGAGCCGCTTTGGCGGGAGGCGTTCAGCTAACTCGGTAAGGTATCCGGATAGGGTAAGAAAATGACTGCTGAAACGGTACTGGTAACGGGCGCGACGGGATACATCGGCGGGCGCCTCGTGCCCCGGCTGCTCGAGGCCGGGCACACGGTGCGCGTGCTCGTGCGCACGCCCGAGAAACTCCGTGACGTGCCCTGGGCCGACCAGGTCGAGATCTTCGAGGGAGACCTCACCGACCGGGCCTCCGTCGACCGGGCGGTCGTGGGTATCGAGGTCTTCTACTACCTCGTGCACTCCATGGGCGCCGCCGGTGACTTCGAACAGATTGAACTGACGAGCGCCCGTAACGTCGCCGCGGCGGCACGGCAGGCCGGTCTGAAGCGCATCGTCTACCTCGGCGGCTTGCACCCCGACACCGCCGAACTGTCCGAACACCTCCGCTCCCGCACCGCGGTCGGTCGTATCCTGCTCGACTCGGGCGTGCCGACCGTCGCGTTCCAGGCCGGGGTCGTCATCGGCAGCGGCTCGACGTCGTTCGAGATGATCCGGCACCTCACCGACGTGTTGCCCTACATGCCCGCGCCCAAGTGGGTGCGCAACAAGATCCAGCCGATCGCCGTGCGCGACGTGCTCTACTACCTGCTGAGCGCAGCAAGCCTCCCGCCGGAGATCAACCGCACCTTCGACATCGGCGGCCCCGACGTGCTGCGCTACGGGCAGATGATGAACGGCTACGCCCTCGAGGCCGGCCTGCGCCAGCGAGCGATCGCGTCGCTGCCGGTGCTGACCCCGTGGCTGGCCTCGCAGTGGGTGAACCTCGTCACTCCGATCCCGCGCAGCCTGGCCATCCCGATCATCGCCTCGCTGCAGTACGACTGCGTCGTGAACGAACACGACATCGACGGTGTCATCCCGCCGCCGCCCGGAGGTCTCACGGGCTATCGCACGGCGGTCAAGCTGGCCCTGGGCCGCATGAAGGTCGGCGACGTGGAGACCAGCTGGCGCAACTCCTCTATCGAAGGAGCGTCGAGCAACCCGCTGCCGAGCGACCCCGATTGGGCCGGCCACATCGTCTACACCGACCTGCGCGAGATGCACACCCCCGCGAAACCGGCCGACCTCTGGCGGGTCATCGAGGGTATCGGCGGCGACAACGGCTGGTACTCCTTCCCCTTGGCCTGGGCGGTGCGCGGCTGGATGGACAAGATCGTCGGCGGGGTTGGTCTCCGTCGTGGTCGCCGTCACCCCGACGAGCTGCACACCGGCGAGGTGCTCGATTTCTGGCGGGTCGAACAGATCGACCACGGCAGCTTTCTGCGCCTGCGCGCCGAGATGCGCGTTCCCGGCCTGGCCTGGCTTGAAATGACCGTGACGCCGGCGGATGACGGTGGTTCGATGTACCGTCAGCGCGCGGTGTTCTTTCCCCGCGGCCTCGGCGGCCGGCTGTATTGGTTCTCGATACTGCCGTTCCACGGTGTGATTTTCAGCGGGATGGCCAATCGCATCACCGCGACCGCGGCGGCCGAGAGCCCGGTGCTGCGAGCCTAGGATCGGCTGCGAAGACTGGCGGGCATGCCCTCTTCCGAGGCATGATGGAAGCGATCGGGAGGCTACTGTGACTGTTTCAATTGCTTTTCTAGGCGACGGACTAACCGTGGGCGGCCAGTGGGAACACTGGTTTCCCGAGTACGACATCCTCAATCTGGCGGTCGCCGGCAACACCACCGATGATGTGCTCGGCGCACTGGACGCTGTCGTCGAGCTTCGACCCGACGCGATCGTGATCGGCGTCGGAACCAATGACCTCGGGTGGCGCAAGAGCGACGAGTACGTCGTGCGCAACCTCGAGACCATCATGCATTCCCTGCGTAAACGGCTGCCGGAGACCCGCATCCTGGTGCAATCACTGCTGCCGCGCGGCAAGGACTTCGCCGAGACCATCAGGTCCATCAACCGGCACATCTGGCAGTACGCCCCGACCCAATATGTGCGCTATCTCGACCTGTGGCCGGCCCTGTCCACGCCCGACGGCGAGCTGGGCCCCGACTTCACCGAGGATCAACTGCACCTCACCGACGCCGGCTACGAGGCCTGGGTCGCTGAGCTGCGTCCCGGACTCGAGATGCTCTTCGAACTGCCGCCGTCGACCACGTCGATCCCCATCCAGCACGCCTAGGCTGCTACAGATCCGCACCCGCGTGCGACGCCGGGTCCGTCCGGTGGGGGAGGCCCGACCGGCACCCGCTCGGTAGACTTACGGTATGCGTCGACCGATTCGCCTCGTCATCGCGGTGGCACTGGTCTGCGCCGCTCTCGTCGCCGTGCCGACGGCCGCTTCTGCAGACGTTGATGACTTCACCTTCGACTCGTGGCACTCCGAGTTCGAGCTCGGGATCACCGCCGAGGGGTATTCCACCCTGAATACGGTCGAAACGATCGTGGCCCGCTTTCCTGAGAGCGACCAGAACCACGGCCTCAACCGTGCCATCCCCACGCACTATGAGGGTGACCCCACCGGTCTCGAGATCGAGAGCGTGACCGACGAAAACGGCGTCCCCCGCGACTTCGAGACCGAGTCAGCCGACGACGACCTCGAACTGCTCGTGATCAGCGACGACGACTTCGTGCATGGCGCCCAGACCTATGTCATCACGTACAGCCAGACCCACGTCGTGCTGAACCCCGACGATTCAGACCAGCAGGAGTTCTACTGGGACGTCAACGGCACCGGCTTCACCCAGCCGATCGCTGAGATCTCGGCGACGGTCACCCTCGACGACGAGATCGCCGACTCGTTCACCGGCAACACTGCCTGTTATCGCGGCGCGCAGGGCTCCACCCGGGGATGCGGCACGCTGGATCTCTCCGAAGCGGATGCCGCCACGTCGGTCACCGTCGCCGCGACCGACCTGGCCCCCCGCGAAACCCTCACGATCGTCGCCGAGTTCGCGGCGGATACCTTCACCCCGCGAGACGACTCCTTCACGGCGACCCCGTTTCCCGGCATCGCAGCCGGGGCGGCGCTGCTCGCGCTGCTCGTCATGATCGGTGCGATCATCGCGCGCGCCACAGCCTGGCGGCACGCGCCGGGCCGCCCGACGATCATCGCCGAGTACCTGCCGCCCCGCGGAGTCAACCTGCTGCAGGCGAGCGACGTGGCCGGCGGAACCACGAAGGCGATGGCCGCGCTGTTCCTCAGCCTCGCTGTTCGGGGCAACCTCCGGGTGATCGAGACCGAGCCGATCGGCACGAAGGCCGGTGCCAAGAAGAAGGCCGGAGCAGTGAAGGCCTCGGCGACCCCGCACTATGCGCTGGAACTGCGGAGCAGTGACGGTATCGACGAGACCGAGCGCGGCATCCTGAACCTGCTCTTTCCCGGGATGGCACCCGGCGGTCGCCGTGACCTGCAGGCAAAGGACGCGAAGCTCACCGCGGCGCTGCTCAAGGTGACCGCATTCGTGCGTCGCGGCATGCTCACGGCCGGGTATCGCACCCAGCCCGGTGGTGCCCTGCGCACCTGGCTGCTCGTGCTCGGCTGCGTGTTCGGCGGGGTGGCGGCCATCGCGAGCTTCATCGCCGGGGTGACGGAGATCGGTGGAGCCTGGCCGATCGTGACCGTCATCGTGGGAATCCTCACCGCGATCACGACCGTGGTGGTGGCCGGGTCCGTGCGCCCGCTCACCGCGACCGGCGCGGAACTGCGCGACTACCTGAAAGGCCTCAAGTTGTATATTGCCCTCGCCGAAGTCGATCGACTTCGTGTCCTGCAGAGTCCCGAGGGAGCGCTGCGCTCCCCGGGTCGGCCGCGGCCCGGCTTCGACGGCGGGTCAGACCCGAGTCGGGTGCTCAAGCTGTACGAGCGGGTGCTGCCCTACGCGGTGCTCTTCGGCCAGGAGAAGGAGTGGTCGAGCGTGCTCGGCGAGTACTATCAGGGCGCTGAGACGCAGCCCGACTGGTACGTCGGAAGCGGCAGCTTCAACGCCCTCTACTTCGCGGCGGGCATCGGCGCATTCTCGGCCACGACCACGGCCGCCTGGTCGGGAAGTGCGGCGAGCTCGTCGAGTTCGGGCATGAGCGGGGGATCCGCCGGCGGCGGCGGTGGCGGCGGCGGGGGAGGCGGTAACTGATGACACGCATGGGAACCCCCCTCGAACCGACCTTCACCCGCGCAGCGCTGGCCCCCGGCCTGCTCGGAGCGATCGCGTTGCTGGCCGGCATCGCCCTGCTCGAGAGCGAGGGCTTTATCGTCATCCGCTACGCGGCGAGCATCCTCGCGCTGATCCTCTGTGTCTTCGTGATCCAGGCCAAAGCGTGGTGGTGGCTCCTCGGCCTGGTGCCGATCGCGGTGCTCTGGAACCCGGTGGCGATCCTGCCGTTGGAGGGAACCGGGTGGGCCTTCGCCCAGATGGCCGGCGCGATCGTGTTCATCGTCGTCGGCGTGCGTACCAAAGTGCCGGTCCATAAATAGCCTGGACCCGCCGGACTGGCGGTCGGTCGGGAACGCCTCGCGGGCGTACACTGGAACCGCGCTTGGAGAACCCGATCACCAATTCGACCGTGCCGTTGTTTATGCAGTCACTGCGCATGTAGTCACTGCAGATCCGACGTCACGATGCTCGATCCGGGGTTCAGCGTGTCGATCGCGTCGACGTCCACGGAACCTCGTGCCCGGCCGCCGCCACCGACGAGCGCGGTCCACATGTGCCGTGCTGCTGTGAAGTGGAGAACAATGGCCCAGACTCGCCACCAGACCACCGGCTCCGGCCGGACCAATGCGCCCCGGCGTACCCGTCCGCGTTCGCGCGACGACGACGCCCCGATCATCCCGATCCTCGCGCGCAAGGTGCGCGAGGTCGAGGCGAAGGCGCAGACCGGCGGCAAGCTCGGCCCCACCAATCGCACCAAATTCCAGGTCATCGCGCTGCTCATGCGCGAGGAACGCGCCCGCGTCAAGGGCGACAGCGACCAGACCGACGGCAACCGCGCCGAACTGCTGAAACGCCTCGACGGAATCGCCCAGATCCTCGCCCGCACCGCAGCGCGCGACACCAGCCTGATCACCCTGCTCGAACCGGATGCCTCGGTGTCGACGGTCGCCCAGCGCTTCCGTCGGGACTGGCTGCTCGAATCCGGCGCCGCACTCAGCCCCGACGAACTCATCATCAGCCGCGAACCCGAGGTCAAACCGGTCATGCCGGTCGGCCAGGTCGTGCCCCAGTCGGTCAAGGCCCGCCAGCTCGCCAATCCCTTTCTCGCCCCCGACTTCAGCGCGGCAGCGCCGCCGCCCGTCTCCCGCGCCCGCCGGCTCGCCAACTGGGAACTGCTTGGCCCGCTCTTCAAATCCTTCGAGTACGGCTCCGGTGGCCAGGCCGCGAGCATGGACATGCCCGAAGCCCCCCGGCTCGACCGGCTGTCGCCCCCCGGAATGGAACTCATGCGCCACCAGGCGCGTTTCATCGAGAGCGCACGCCAGGGCCACCGCAGTTATCTGCTCGCCGACGAGCCGGGACTGGGCAAGACCGCGCAGAGCCTGCTCGCGGCATCCGTCACCAATTCCTACCCGCTGCTGGCCATCGTGCCGAACGTCGTCAAGATGAACTGGGCCCGCGAGGTCGAACTGTGGACACCCAACCGCCGCGCGACCGTGATCCACGGCGACGGCGACACCCTCGACGCCTTCGCCGACGTCGTCGTCGTCAACTACGACGTGCTCGACCGGCACCTCGCCTGGCTCGGCTCGCTCGGGTTCAAGGGCATGGTCGTCGACGAAGCCCACTTCATCAAGAACCTGCAGTCGCAGCGGTCGAAGCACGTGCTGGCCCTCGCGGAGCAGATCCGCCGCCGCACCCCGAACCCGCTGCTGATGGCCCTCACCGGAACCCCGCTCATCAACGACGTCGACGACTTTCGGGCGATCTGGCAGTTCCTCGGCTGGATCGAGGGCGACAAGCCCGCACCCCAACTGCTGCAGGCTCTCGAAGACACCGGCCTGACGCCGGCGGATGTCGGTTTCTACCCGGAAGCACGCGCCTCGGTCATCGACATGGGCATCGTTCGTCGCCGCAAGGTCGACGTCGCCACCGACCTGCCGGCCAAGCGTGTCGCCGACCTTCCCGTCGAACTCGACGACGACCTCGGCCGCTCCATCCGGCAGGCCGAACGTGAACTCGGCGCCCGCCTGGTCAAGCGCTACACGGCGCTCATCGCGGCCCGCAAGGACCGCGGCGACTCGTCGCTGTCCCCGGCGGAGACCCGCACCGCGTACATTCGTGCGGTCGCCCTCGCCGAACTCGAAGATTCCAAGGGCCAGACCACCGGGGAGAACGTCTTCACGATGGTGCGCAAGATCGGCCAGGCCAAGGCCGGCCTCGCCGCCGACTATGCCGCCCAGCTGGCGCGGTCCGTGGGCAAGGTCGTCTTCTTCGCCAAGCACATCGACGTCATGGATGCCGCGGAGGAGATCTTCGCCAAGCGTGACCTGAAGACGGTGTCGCTGCGCGGGGACCAGACCGCGCTGGCCCGCCAAGCTGCGATCGACGCGTTCAACAACGATCCCGACGTCAGCATCGCGGTGTGCTCGCTGACCGCTGCCGGTGTCGGCGTCAACCTGCAGGCATCCTCGAACGTCGTGCTCGCCGAGCTGAGCTGGACTGCGGCCGAACAGACGCAGGCCATCGACCGGGTGCACCGCATCGGGCAGGACGAACCCGTCACCGCCTGGCGCATCATCGCCGCCCACACAATCGACGCGCGCATCGCCGACCTCATCGGCAGCAAGGAGGGCCTCGCGGCCCGCGCGCTCGACGGATCGACCGAGCCGGTCGGACCGGAAGAGACCGTGCAGGCCAGCGCCCTGATCTACCTGCTGGGTCAGGCGCTCGACGGTAACCTGTAGCCCGAAGGCGACCCCGCAACACAACGGATTTGAGTCCCGCCGCCCCCCGGCCCATCATTAGGGGGCGGCAGTTTGCCGCTGTTGACAAGATCGGCCACACATGAAGATCGGTATCCTCACCAGCGGCGGCGACTGCCCCGGGCTCAACGCCGTCATTCGCGGCGCCGTGCTCAAGGGAGTGCGCGCGCACGATGCCGAGTTCGTCGGCATCCGCAACGGCTGGCGCGGACTCGTGCAGGGCGACTTCATGAAACTCGACCGGCACAGCGTGCGCGGCCTCTCCCGTCAGGGCGGCACCATCCTCGGCAGCTCCCGCACCAACCCCTTCGAGGGCGAGAACGGCGGGCCGGAGAACATCCAGCGCACGCTCGACGCCCAGGGCATCGACGCCGTCATCGCGATCGGCGGCGAGGGCACCCTCACCGCGGCGCACCGCCTCACCGAGGCCGGCCTCAAGATCATCGGCGTGCCGAAGACGATCGACAACGACCTCGAGGCCACCGACTACTCCTTCGGCTTCAACACCGCCGTCGAGATCGCCACCGAGGCCATCGACCGGCTGCGCACGACCGCAGAGTCACACGGCCGCTGCATGATCGTCGAGGTCATGGGCCGCCACGTCGGCTGGATCGCCCTGCACTCCGGCATGGCCGGCGGAGCCCATGCCATTCTCATTCCCGAGCAGCCCAAGACGATCGAGCAGATCTGCGAGTGGGTCGAGCACGTGCGCGACCGCGGCCGTGCCCCGGTCATCGTGGTCTCCGAGGGCTTCCTGCTCGCCGGCATGGAGGAGGCCCACTCGCACAAGGGCCTCGACGCCTTCGACCGCCCCCGCCTCGGCGGCATCAGCGAACTCATCGCGCCGATGATCGAGGAGCGCACCGGCATCGAGAGCCGTGCCACCGTGCTCGGTCACACCCAGCGCGGCGGTGCACCGTCGGCGTACGACCGCGTGCTCGCGACCCGGCTCGGCATGGCCGCGATCGACGCGGTGCAGAACTCACAGTGGGGCTCGATGGTGTCGCTGCGCGGCACCGAGATCGACGTGGTCAGCATCGCCGCCGCGACGATCGGCCTCAAGAAGGTCTCCCCGGCCCGCTACGACGAGGCCGCGGTGCTGTTCGGCTGATCGAGCTCGGGCGGCCAGCGCGCTGCTTCGTTCCGGCCCGCCGCGGGTCAGCCCGCTCCGGTGGCTCAGATTCGCTGCGCGGTACCTGCGCCGCAGCGCGGTAGGCGTGCCAACGGCGTAGCGGCGCACCTACCGCGCACCTCCCTCGTCGCCCTCCGCAGGCAAGAAAAGGCCTCAGCTGCGCGGTACTTGCGCCGGTGCCCCGCACCGGCGCCGCGTCGTATGTCGGCCGGTGCGCGGTAGTTGCGCTGCTGCGCGGTGGTTGCGCCGCGTCATAGATAACCCGCTGCGCAGTGGTTGCGCCGCTGCCTGGCGCCGTACCGCGTTCGGCTGGGCGGGCACGCCGCATTCGACGACGGATGCCGCGACATCCGTCGACCGCGCCGCTGCCCGCGGGCAGGCCCGCACCTCTCGACGGAGAGTGACCGCGAGAACACAGTCAGGCCAGCCCGAGAAGAGTGCTTTTCGAGCCGAACTCCGTCGAATGGTGCAGGCCGTTCAGCCCGGTCAGGCCAGTTTGGCCTGCACCTGCGCGATCGACGGGTTCGTTGCGGCGGAACCGTCGGGGTACAGAATCGTGGGCACGGTCTGATTGCCGTCGTTCAGGCTCATCACGAGCTCTGCCGTGCCGTCGACCTCTTCGATGTTCACCTCGGTGTAGCCGATCCCGGCCTTGTCGAGCTGCACCTTCAGGCGCTTGCAATAGCCGCACCAGTTCGTCGTGAACATGGTGATGGTTCCGGTGTTCGGTACAAAGTCCATGGGCTCAGCTTAGGCTGCGCCGCTGGGGGATCCGCTGGGGGATCCGCTGGGGGATCCGCTGGGGGATCCGCTCGGGGGATACGCTTTCGGCATGACTGATTCCCCGGCGCTGCCCCAGGTGTGCGTCTGCTACCTCATGAGAACCTCCCCGGCCGGCGACCGACAGGTGCTCCTCGGCCGCAAGAAGAAAGGCCTCGGCCTGGGAAATATCGTGGGCCTCGGCGGCAAGCTCGAACCCGGCGAGACGGCGACGGATGCCGCGGTGCGCGAAATCGAGGAGGAATCCGGGCTCGTGGTGGCGGCATCCGCTCTCGTGCCGATGGGCGTGCTGACCTACCTGTTTCCGCACCGAACCGCGTGGAGCCAGGTGTCGAACGTCTTCACGGTGACCGAGTGGAGCGGCACGCCGCGGGAGTCGGACGAGCTCAACCCGGTCTGGTTCGACGTGGCGACGCTGCCGGTCGATGAGATGTGGGACGACGCCCGGCACTGGCTGCCCGGCGTGCTCGCCGGCACGCCCGTGACGGAGACGTTCACCTTCGCCGCCGACCTGGCCTCGGTGTCCTCCCGCGGTTGAGCGGGCCTCAGGCAGCAGGCCACCGGTCAGACGGTCACGACCGTGATGCCGTCCTTGCCGGCGCTCTTCGACACGTACATCGACGAGTCGGCCGCCTGAAGCAGATCGGCCACGGTCGTTGCCGCGCCAGCGGCCGGTCGGTGCAGGGCGATGCCGACGCTCGCTGTCACGGCGAAAGAGCCGGCAACTCCCGGCAGCGGCCGTCGAACGGCCAGGCGGATGCGATCGGCCAGCTGACGAGCGTCGCGCTCATTGATGTCTTCGCAGACCACCACGAACTCATCCCCGCCGAACCGGGCGACCGTATCACTGCCGCGCACGACGGCCCGCAGCCGGTCGGCGACCTGTTCGAGCACCGCGTCACCCGCCAGATGGCCCAGGCCGTCGTTGACCGCCTTGAAGCCGTCGAGGTCGAGAAAAACCACCGCCATCGGGGTGTGTTTGCGCTCGGCAGAGACGAGCGCAGCGCCGAGCGTGTGCTGCAGCAGCTTGCGGTTGGCGAGGCCCGTGAGCGGGTCATAGAGCGCGAGATTCTCGAGCTCGGCGTGCAGCCGCACCCGTTCGAAGACCTGCACGGCCTGAAGGGCGAGCGCGGCCTGCAATGCGAGAACGTCGTCGTCGAAGCCGCGCTGACGCCCATAGAAGCAGAGCAGCAGGCCGACCGACCGTTCACCGCCGATCAGCGGAATGACGGACAGGGCCTCCAACCGCGTCGCCCGCAAGGCATCGGCGACGTCGGGAAACCGGCTGGTGGCATCCTGGAGGCTCGTGATCGTGACGGCTCGACCATTGCTCAGCGCATCGGCTTCGGGGCGCCGCACAACGGTGCCCGCGAGGGCTTCGAGGAGCGGATGGTCCCCGGCGGCGAGCCGCATGTCCCCGGACTCCTCGATCAGCACCACTGCGGCCGCTGTCGCGCGAAAGGCCTGGCGTGCGCAGTCCACGAGTGCCGCGGCCACGCTTTCTTCCGAGTCGCAGGCGCCGAAGGCTGCTCCGGCGTCCTGCAGCACCCGCACGCGCGCTTCGGAGGCTTCCGCCACCCGGCGGGCGACCAGCAGTTCGCGCTCCAGAGAATGCCGCTGGGTGGAATCGAAGATGGCCGTGCGTACCAGGCGGGGACGACCATCCGGGCCGAGGTGTGTCGTCGCGTTCACGAGCACGGGCAGGGTGCCGCCGCCGGCGCAGCGCAGGGTCAGGGAGAGCTCCCGCACCTCCCCGGCAAGCCGCAGCACGGGCAGGTAGCGTGTCTCGTAGAACACGTGACTGCCTACGGTCAGCAGCTGTTCGAACGGGGTCCCGATGACGCTCGTGCGGGAATACCCGGTCCAGCGCAGAAAAGTGTCATTGACCTCGGTCAGGATGCCGTCCGGGGTCGTGGTGAGCAACCCGCACGGCGCATCGGCGTAGCGCTGTTCCGGTGTGTCTGACCACTCGTCGTGGGATGCCCGCGACTCGGCCGAACGGTGCTCGGTCACGCGAGAAAGGCCCGAATTTCCGTGGCGAGCAGGCCTGGCGCCGACAGATTGGGGCAGTGACCCGAGATCGGCAGTACCACGAACGTGCTGCCGGAGATCATCCCGTGCACGTACTCGCCCACCGGAAGCGGCGCGATGACGTCGTGCTCGGACTGCAGGATCAGGGTCGGAGTGCTCACCCGACCCAGGTCGTTTCGATTGTCGGAGAGGAAGGTGACGTGCGCGAAGTGGCTGGCGATGTCCGGATCGGTCTTGCAGAAGCTCGTCGTGAGTTCCTGGCCGAGCTCGGGGCGGTCGGCATTGCCCATCATGACCGGCGCCATGGTGGCCGACCAGCCGAGGTAGTTCGAGTCGAGGGCGTCGAGCAGCCCGTCGATTTCGGATTGCTCGAACCCTCCGACGTAATCGTCGACATTGGTATAGCGCGGGGAGGGGCAGACCAGGGCGAGGGCGCCGAACCGTGCGGGGTCGCGGGTCGCGGCCAAAACCCCGATCATGGAGCTCACGGAGTGCCCGACGTAGACGGCGTCGTGCAGGTCGAGTTCCGCCATCACCTCGAGAACGTCGTCGGCGTAGCCGTGCAGCGAATCGTACTTGCCGTAGTCGTAGGAGGACAGATCGGAGTCACCGGCGCCGACATGATCGAACAGCACGATGCAGTAATCCGCGGCGAAGGCGGGCACCACGTCACGCCACATTTCCTGGCTGCAGCCGAAGCCGTGAGCGAAGATCAGCGGCCGCCCGCTGGGGTTGCCCGACACGTGCACGTTGTTGCGAAGGCGCACCCCGGCGGGGGTAGAACCGTTTTTCTGGACCATTTCTTGACTGTAGTCTCTGCCGTTGCGGGCGGCTAGACCGCGGCGCGGTCCGGCTCGGTCGTGCCGACCGGCGGCTCGATGGTCGCTCCCGGGCGCGGGGCGCGCAGCCGGGTGATGAGCGTCATCAGGTGGTAGATCGAGATGGCTGCGACGGTGCCGAGCGCGATGCCGTTGAAGCTGAGCGTGCCCGCATTCAGCGTGAAGTCGGCGATGCCGATGATCAACGCGGTCGCGGCGGTGAACTGGTTGACCGGCTTGGTGAAGTCGACCCTGTTGTCGAGCCAGATCTTCACGCCGATGACGCCGATCAGTCCGTAGAGCGCCGTCGTCACGCCGCCGAGCACGCCGGCCGGAATGGTGTTGATGACCGCGCCGACCTTGGGGGAGAGGCCGAGCAGCACCGCGACGATGCCGGCGACCCAGTAGGCGGCCGTCGAGTAGATGCGGGTCGCGGCCATCACGCCGATGTTCTCACCGTAGGTGGTGGTGCCGCTGCCGCCACTGAAGCCGGCGAGCATGGTGGCCAGGCCGTCGGCGAGCAGGGCTCGCCCGGTGACCCGGTTCACTTTCGCATCCGTCATCTGGGCCACGCCGCGAATGTGGCCGACGTTCTCGGCGATCAATACGAGCACGACAGGCAGGAAGGCCGGCAGCACGCCGAAGACGGCGGGGTCCGTGAGTGGGTTCGTCGGCAGCATGAACGGCGGCAGGCCGACCCACGGCGCATCGGTGACCTTGCTGAAGTCGACCTCGCCGAACGCGACCGCGGCCACGTAGCCCACGATGACGCCGAGGAAGATCGACAGCCGGCCGAGAATGCCGCGGAACAGAACGGTGCAGAGAATGACCGCGACCAGGGTGATCAGCGCGGTGACGGGCGCGCGGTCGAAGTTCGCCTTGGCGACCGGCGCCAGGTTGAAGCCGATCAGGGCGACGATCGCACCCGACACGATCGGCGGCATCAGCGCGTCGATCCACCCGGTGCCGGTGAGCTGAACGATCACGCCGACGAGGGCGAGCAGCACGCCCACGGCCAGAATGCCGAACAGCGCGCTGCCCATGCCGGCGGATGCCGTCGCCGCGGTGATCGGGGCGATGAACGCGAACGACGACCCCAGGTAGCTGGGCAGGCGGTTGCCGGTGATGATGAGGAACAATAGCGTGCCGATGCCGGAGAACAGCAGCGTCGTGCTCGGCGGAAAGTCGGTGAGCAGCGGCACGAGGAACGTGGCGCCGAACATGGCGACGACGTGCTGGGCGCCGATGCCAATGGTCAGGGGCCAATTGAGGCGTTCGCCGGGGGCGACGACCTCATCTTCACCGACGGTCTTGCCGTCGCCGTGCAGGGTCCAGGGGAGGATGGGTCGTGCCATGGTGTCTCGTTCCGCTTGCTGCGCTGTCGATGCAATGCCGGTTCATGCACCGTCGTGCTCGTGCAATCCTTGTCGATCGTAGTTACAATTTCGCGATCCCCGGAACAAATAGGATCGAAGCATGAGCCGACTCGCCCGCACGGGCACCATGGAACCGCTCGACGTGACCGTGGCAACCGGGGTGGTCCGCGGCATCCGTGAGCGCGGCGTGCGGGCCTGGCGCGGTATCCCCTATGCGGCGGCGCCGATCGGCCGCTTGCGCTTTCGGGCGCCGGAGCCGCCCGCGGCGTGGCCCGGCGTGCGCGACGCCAGCGACTGGGGGCCGGTCGCCCCGCAGAGCCACAAGGGGCAGTTCATCGGCGCTCACCCGCGCATCCCGCAGGGCGAAGACTGCCTGAACCTCAACGTGCTGGCACCGGATGCCCCCAGCAGGGCCCTGCGGCCGGTCATGGTCTTCATCCACGGCGGCGCATACAGCGTCGGCTCGTCGCGGGAAGTCCCCAGGCAGGGCGAGGGCCTCGTGCGGCGCGGCGGCATCCTCTATGTCAGCTTCAACTATCGGCTGGGGGCGCTCGGCTACCTCGATTTCAGCCGGTATTCCACGCCGGAACGGCCGTTCGAGAGCAACCTCGGAGTGCGCGACCAGGTCGCGGCGCTGCAGTGGGTGCAGGGCAACATTGCCGCATTCGGCGGCGACCCGAACCAGGTCACGGTGTTCGGCGAATCAGCCGGCGGCAACGCGGTGACGACCCTCATGACGGTGCCGGCGGCGGCCGGGCTCTTCCAGCGCGCGATCGCGCAGAGCGCCCCGCCGAACGCGGTCTACCCGCCGGCGCTCACCGCCGTCTGGGCCGGCGAATTCGTCGACAGCCTCGCCGCCGATGGCGAAGACGGGGACTGGGAACCCGCGGCCGCCGCCGCCCTGCTGCTCGGGGCCACTCCGGCCCGGCTGGCCGAACTGACGACCCGGTTCACGGTGCAGAGCCCCGACCGCTACCCGGGCACGATTCCGCTCTGCCCGGTCATCGACGGTGTTTTTCTCCCCGAGCGCCCCCTTGACGCCTTCCGTGACGGTCGCGCCCACCGGGTGCCCCTGATTATCGGCACCAATGCCCGTGAGGGCTCGCTGTTCAGCGGGCGCATCGACATCCTCGCGACGACGCCCCCTCGCATCCGCGCCATTTTCAAGAAGACCAAGAAGAAGGCCCGCAAGGCGCTGAAAGCGCAGTACCCCGGCATTCCGGCGCTGCGGCCGGCGCTCGATTTCGGCGGCGACTACTCGTTCTGGTACCCGAGCGTGAAGGTGGGGGAGCGGCACTCGCGCTACGCTCCGGTGTTCTTCTACCGCTTCGACGCGGCTCCGCGGCTGGTGCGGCGGATGGGCCTCGATGCCACCCACGGCCTCGAGCTGTTTCCCCTGTTCGACCGGCTTGACGGCTGGTTCGGGCGGGCGATGACCTCGCTCGGCGGGCGTCGCACGTTCCAGCAGATCGGTGCCCGCATGCAGTACTGGTGGCTGAACTTCGCCGCGACCGGGGTGCCGGATGCCGACTGGCCGCGCTACGACGAGGCCTCCCGGGAGACGCTCATCATCGATGCCGTCGACCGCATCGAGGCCGACCCGCTGGCCGAGCGGCGCCTCGCGTGGGGAGCTTTCGTGCCGCACGTCTGAACGATTCTCGACAGCACCTCGAACGCCTGCCGAACACCGGCCATGCGTTCCCCGAATGGGGCCGGACGGCGTAAACTTATCTGTCTGCGACGTGTTCGACCCGGTCACGCCGAAACCGGCACGGGAGAACACCATTTCACGCTCTGAGAACACCAGCACCACCGGTCTGCCCGCCGACGCTCCGGATGCCACCGCCGCTGCAGCGGATGCCGCGCCCGACACTCGCACCGGCCTGCGTGCCCGCGTCGATCGCTACTTCGAGATCACCCGTCGGGGCTCGACCTGGGCCCGGGAAACCCGCGGCGGCGTCGTCACCTTCGTCACGATGGCGTACATCGTCATTCTCAACCCGCTGATCCTCGGCGGTTTCAGCGCCGACCAGGCTGCCCTCGACGTGAACGGCAACTGGCTGCCCAACGCGCAGGTTGCTGCGGTGACCGCCCTGACCGCCGGGGTCATGACGATCCTGTTCGGCGTCATCGCCCGGCTTCCGTTCGGGTTCGCCGCCGGCCTCGGCATCAACTCGTTCCTCGCGGTGAGTGTCGTCGGCCAGGTCACCTGGTCGGAGGCCATGGGACTCGTCGTCATCAACGGCCTCATCATCGTGCTGCTGGCCTCGACCGGCATGCGGGAACTCATCTTCAACGCCATCCCGCATCAACTGAAAATTGCCATCACCGTCGGCATCGGCCTGTTCATCGCCTTCATCGGCCTCGTCGACTCCGGATTCGTGCGGGCCAGCGGCGCGGCCTCGCCGCCCGTGCAGCTTGGCGATGCCGGCTCGGTCGCGACCCTGCCGACGGCCGTCTTCGTGCTCGGCCTGATCATCACCGGCGTGCTGCTGGCCCGTAAGGTCAAGGCCGCGCTCTTGATCGGCATCGTCACCACGACCGTCATCGCCGTGATCCTCGAGGCCATCTTCAAGGTCGGCCCCTCGCTCGGCACCAACCCGGCCGGCTGGAACCTCAACGCCCCCGTGCTGCCGTCGTCGATCGTCGCGGTGCCCGACCTCAGCCTGCTCGGCCAGGTCAGCTTCGGCGCCTTCGACCGCATCGGCCTGCTCGCCGGCGTGATGCTCGTCTTCACGCTCGTCTTCACCAACTTCTTCGACGCCATGGGCACCATGACGGGCCTGGCCACCGAGGCTGGCCTGGCCAACAAGAACGGCCATTTCCCGCGCCTGAAGAGCGCCCTCATCGTGGAGGGGATCGGCGCGGTCGCCGGTGGCGCGGCATCCGCTTCGTCGAACACCGTCTTCATCGAATCGGGCGCCGGCATCGGTGAAGGAGCGCGCACCGGATTCGCGAACGTCGTGACCGGCCTGCTGTTCATCGCCGCGATGTTCTTCACGCCGCTGACCATGATCGTGCCGCTCGAGGTCGCCGCCGCCGCGCTCGTCATCGTCGGTGCGCTCATGGTGTCGCAGATTCGGCACATCGACTTCAGCGAGTTCTCGATCGTGCTGCCGGTGTTCCTGACCATCATCGTGATGCCGCTGACCTACTCGATCGCCAACGGCATCGGCGCCGGCTTCATCGCCTGGGTTCTCGTGCGCAGCTTCTCGGGCAAGGCCCGCGAGGTCAGCCCGCTGCTCTGGGTCGTCGCCCTCGGCTTCGTGTTCTTCTTCGTGCGCGGCCCGATCGAACTGCTCCTCGCGGGCTAGTTTCTCGCGAGTGAGCAATAAATGCACTTCCCGGGCTCGGGAAGTGCATTTATTGCTCACTCGCGGCCATGAACCCAGCCCGCCGACGTGAGCGCTTTCTCGACCTTGAACACGGCGCGGTTGCGTGTGCGCAGGTGGGACTTGTTGATGCGGATCACCCGCCACCCCTCGGCCATGATCGCATCGAGACGGTCGACGTCCCAGTGATATTGCTCCTCGTCGGTGCGGTGCTGGCCGCCGTCATATTCCACGAGTACTTTGTAGCGCCGGTACACGATGTCTCCGGTCGCGATCTTGACGCCGAGCCGGTTGCGGATGATGCCGTTGATTTCGGGTTCGGGCAGCCCTGCGCGCACGAGCAGCAGGCGCAGCTCGGTCTCCCGAGGTGAATCCACCCCGGCGCGCACCCAGATCAGGGCCTCGCGCAGTTTTTTCGCCCCGCGATGCCCGGCGAAGTCCGCGACGGCTGCTCGCAATTCTGGCAGCGTGGCGGGCGGGCTCTGGCGCCGGACGAGTGCGTCACCGACGACGATCAATTCGTCGAGCGAAAGAACGGATGCGAGCTGGCACCACGTGTCCACCGGCGCGGCCACCCGGAACCCCCGCACCAGCACCGTTCTGACGCTGCCCGCCGTGACCCGATGCCCGCGAACCCCCACGACCCGCGGACACTGGCCCGGTAGCTCCACACTCACCTCGATCACGCCCGCGGCCTGCACCCGCCGCGGCAGCGGCAGGCCGTGCAACCGTGCGGCCGTGGCGTGGCTGAACGATTGGCTTGGCGGCATCCGCTCGCCGTAGCTCGCGCAGGCGGTATCGATCGAGGGCGTCGGTGTCCGAACCTCTCGAACGGCCGGAAAGGGCTTGAGCAGGTCGGCGCTGCGCAGCCGCCCGAGGGAAACCCCGCGTGCACGCGCTTCCCGCGTCGAGAACGGTCGCGAACGAAAGTCGTCGGGGAGCGGAACGAGTCGAGGCATGCCACCCACAGTGCCCCCGCGCGGCGGTTCGACGACGGTTCTCCACAGCCCAACCTGAGCCTCCACTTCGCGAGTGAGCAATAAATGCACTTCCCGGGCACGGGAAGTGCATTTATTGCTCACTCGCGAGACTGGGACGACGTTCTAGAACGGGGTGGTGTACGCGGAACTGATGCCGCCGTCGACCAAGAAGGTGCTGGCCGTGATGAAGGAGCTGTCATCGCTTGCGAGGAATGCGACGGCGGCGGCGACCTCCTCTGGCTCGGCGAAGCGGCCCATCGGCACGTGCACCAGGCGGCGGGCGGCCGCCTGGGGGTCCTTCGCGAACAACTCCTGCAGCAGCGGCGTATTCACCGGTCCCGGGCAGAGGGCATTCACCCGGATGCCCCGGCGCGCGAACTGCACACCGAGCTCGCGACTGAGGGCGAGCACTCCACCCTTGGATGCCGTGTAGGAGATCTGGCTCGTGGCTGACCCCATCACGGCCACGAAACTCGCGGTGTTGATGATCGATCCGCGACCCTGCCGGGTCATGTAGCGCAGCGCCGCCCGGGAGCAGAGGTACACCGAGGTGAGATTGACGTCCTGCACGCGTTGCCAGGCCGGCAGCTCCGTCGACTCGATCGAGGCGTCGTCGGTGGGGGAGATGCCGGCATTGTTGAACGCCACGTCCACCGCTCCGTAGAGCAGGTAGGTGGTGTCGAACAGGGCGTCGACCTCGTCCTGACTGGTCACGTCGACCTTTACGAACAACCCGTTGACCTGGTCGGCGGCGCGCAGCCCGGCCGTCTCGTCGACGTCGCCGATCACCACGGTGGCGCCTTCGGCCGCGAACCGGCGCGCGGTCGCGAGCCCGATTCCGCCGGCACCGCCGGTGATCACGGCGATGCGGCCACGCAGCCGCTGGGTGAGATCGCTCGCGGAGGGGCTCATGGTGTACTCCTGCCTGTCAGCGGTGCCTGATTCGGTGCCTGATTCGTCTCTTTCCGGGCCCGGTACGTCGCAGCCGCCGTCACGAGGCCCACGAACAGGCGGATGTCGTCCGCCTGTTCCTCGGGATGCCACTGCACCGCGATCCCAAACGTCGCTCCGGCCAGCTCGATCGCCTGCACGATTCCGTCAGCGGCGCGGGCGGTGACGGTGAGGTCGGCGCCAAGCTCGTCGATGGCCTGGTGATGGTAGACGGCAACCTGCGCCGGTGTGGGAAGTGCGGCATCCGTTCCGATCAGGGCGTGCAGCCGGGAGCCCGGGGCGACGTCGACCGACACGCTGCCGTAGACCCCGTCGCCGGTCCGGTAGCTCTCGGTGCCGACGATGTCGGGCACGTGCTGGTGCAGGGTGCCGCGGCACACGACGTTGAGCAGCTGGGCGCCGCGGCAGATGCCGAGGAAGGGCAGGTCGCGCGCGATGGCCTGGCTGAGCAGCTCAGCCTCCCAGGCGTCGCGGTCGTGCCGCGGGCTGTCGGTCTGCGGATGCCTCACCTTGCCGTAGCGGGCCGGGTCGATGTCCCGACCGCCGGTACAGACCAGGCCATCGAGGCCCTCGAGCACCCGGGCGACGATTGCGGGGGAGGTCGGCTGAGGCGGCAGCAGCACCGCCACGCCGCCCGCGCGGGTGACCGAATCGAGGTAGCTGGCGGGCAGAAAGGCGGCCGGCACGGTCCAGACCCCGGTGCTCGCGATTTCGCGGTAGGTCGTCACGCCGATCAGCGGCGTGTCGTCCTCAGTGAGGCGCCGCTCAGAGCCGTTCAAAACCGCGCACCCGCTCCCAGTCCGTCACGGCCGCATCGAAGGCGGCCAGCTCCACCCGGGCATTGTTCAGGTAGTGCTCGACGACCTCATCGCCAAACGCTTCCCGGGCCACCGTCGAGGTGGCGAAGGCTCCGACGGCGGCCCGCAGCGTAGACGGCACGCGGTCGGCCGCGCTCGAATATGCGTTGCCGGGGAACGCCGGCTCCAGCTCGAGTTCGTTCTCGATGCCGTACAGGCCGGCCGCGATGAGGGCGCTGACCGCGAGGTACTGGTTCACGTCGCCGCCCGGCACCCGGTTTTCCACGCGCAGGCTCGCCCCGTGGCCCACCACGCGCAGGGCGCAGGTTCGATTGTCGAGGCCCCACACGATCGCCGTCGGCGCGAAGCTGCCGTCGACATAGCGTTTGTACGAGTTGATGTTGGGGGCTGAGAACAGGGTGAGCTCGCGCATGGCGGCGAGCTGGCCGGCCACAAACTGCCGGAACAGCGTTGACATGCCGTGTTCGGCATCCGCCTGAGCGAAAATCGGTGAACCGTCCTCGTCGCGCAGGCTGATGTGGATGTGACAGCTGTTGCCCTCGCGCTCGTTGAACTTGGCCATGAAGGTGAGGCTCTTGCCGTGTTCAGCGGCGATCTCTTTTGCCCCATTTTTATAGATTGAGTGGTTGTCGCAGGTGGTGAGGGCATCCGCGTAGCGGAACGCGATCTCCTGCTGGCCGAGATTGCACTCGCCCTTCACCCCCTCGCAGTACATTCCCGCGCCGTCCATGGCGAGGCGGATGTCCCGCAACAGTGGTTCCATCCGCGTCGACGCGAGCAGGGCGTAGTCCACGTTGTAGTCGCTGCCGGGAGTGAGGTCGCGGTAGCCCTTACGCCAGGCCGTGCGGTAGTCGTCGTCGAAAACGAGGAACTCGAGCTCCGTGCCGACCAGGGCGGTCAGGCCGCGACTGTGCAGCCGGGCCAGCTGCTTCTGCAGGATCTGCCGCGGGCTGGCAACGACGGGCCGGGCGTCCTGCCACTGCAGGTCGGCGGTGACGAGGGCCGTGCCCGGGAGCCAGGGAGCCAGGCGCAGCGTCGTGAGGTCGGGGATCATCGCCATGTCGCCGTAGCCGCGCGACCAACTGGACATCGCGTAGCCGTCGACGGTGTTCATGTCCACGTCGACGGCGAGCAGGTAATTGCAGCATTCGGCGCCGTGTTCGCGCACTTCCTCGAGGAACAACCGCGCCGAGACGCGTTTTCCGACCAGCCGGCCCTGCATGTCGGTGAAGGCGACGATCACGGTGTCGATCGTGCCGGCGGCGACCAGGTCGGTCAGGGCGTCGAGGCCGAGGTAGCCCGGCCGGGTCGTGGCCTCGCCACGATAGGCCGGGACGGAACGCGGATCCAGCATGATTTTCTCCTCGGAATGCAGTCGGGTGCACGGCGGGAACGCGACCATTACAGCACAGGAATTCGCGCGGCGACGGGCTGATCGTCGTACACTCGGCGGCAGGAAAGGGCAGAACAGGTTTGGCCGTTACCCCCGTGCTCGCCGACTTTCAGTGAGGAACTCCATGTCCACACCAGCGTCCGAGGAATCCGCCCGAACACCGCGCCCCGGGCGCAGCGTGTCGGGTGTCAGCTACCGGCCGGCCGAGGCAGGCTACTTCGACAAGCGCAGCCTGAAGCGCACGGCCGGCTTCTGGGGCATCTGGGGCATCGGCATCGCCGCGGTCATCTCCGGCGATTTCTCGGGCTGGAACTTCGGCCTCGACTCCGCCGGGTTCGGCGGCATGCTCATCGCCTTCGTGATCGTGGTGGTGATGTACTTCACCATGCTGTTCTCGATTGGTGAGATGTCCGCCGCGATGCCGCACACCGGCGGCGCGTACTCCTTCGCCCGCGCGGCGATGGGACCGTGGGGCGGTTTCGTGACCGGCCTCGCCGAAACCATCGAATACGTGGCCACGACCGCCGTGATCGTGTTCTTCTCGGCCTCCTATGCCAACGGCATCACCGAGGTGCTGTTCAACTTTGTGCTGCCGGAGTGGGTGTGGTGGATTGTGCTCTATGCGATCTTCATTCTGCTCAACACCGCCGGGGCATCCGTGTCGTTCCGCTTTGCGATCATCGTGTCGTTCCTCTCCATCGGCATCTTGGCAATCTTCGCCGTCATCGCCGTATTCTCGGGGCAGTGGAGCGTCGCGAACCTGTACGATATTCCACCGGACCCCGGCCAGAGCGAGTTTCTGCCGCACGGCGTGCTGCCGATCCTGTTCGCCCTGCCGTTTGCGATGTGGTTCTTCCTCGGCATTGAAGAGTTACCGCTCGCGGCCGAAGAGGCCCACGATCCGAGCCGAGACATTCCGCGCGCCGGCGTGCTCGGCATGGTCACCCTCGTGGCCTGCGGCGCGGTGGTGCTCGTGCTGAATCCGGGGCTCACCGGTTCGGCTGCGCTCGGCACCTCCGGTGAACCGTTGCTCGACGGATTTCGTGCCGTGTTGCCCGAGGGGCTCGCCGCGGTGCTCAGCGCCTTCGCTCTGATCGGGCTGCTCGCGTCGCTTCAGGGCATCATGTTCGCCTACGGCCGCAACATGTACTCGCTCAGTCGCGCCGGGTACTACCCCAAGGTTCTCTCGTTGACCGGTGCCCGGCAGACCCCGTGGGTCGCGCTGCTGGTCGGGGCGCTCATCGGATTCGTCGCCCTGCTCGTCGTGCAGTTCACCGGCGGGGCGGCCGGCTCGGGCGGCGCGATCGTGCTCAACATCGCGGTGTGGGGCGCGGTGCTCGCCTACCTGCTGCAGATGGTGTCGTTCGTGCTGCTGCGTCGCAATCTAGCGGATGCCCCGCGCCCGTACCGCAGCCCGACCGGCGTCTGGGGCGCCATCGTCGCGGGGGTGATCGCGGCCGCGATCTTCCTCGGTTTTCTGCTCAACGACATCTTCCGCCCCGCGATCGTGGCGATCGCCGTGGTCTACGTGATCGGACTCGGCCTGTTCGCCCTGTTCGGGCGCACCCGACTGGTGCTCTCCCCGGAGGAGGAGTACGCGCTTTCGGGCGGCGCACACCGCGACCCGCAGGCCGAAGGGTACGACGCGATGGAGAAAGAGGTCTTCCGCGCCCCCGACGATCGCGACTGAGCGCGCTGACACTCTCGCGAGTGAGCGGTTTATGCACTTCCCGAGCGCGGGAAGTGCATAAACTGCTCACTCGCGAAATCTGCTCACTCAAGAAACGGAGGGTGCGAAGTGAGGGCGGGCTAGATTTCGCGGCAGTGGGTGGTGAGGAGGCCGATCTTGTCGATCGCCACCGTGACGGTGGAACCCTCACGCAGAAAAACCGGGGGCTTGCGGCTGTACCCGGCGCCTCCCGGGCTGCCGGTCGAGATGAGCGTGCCGGGCAGCAGCGTCGCCGTCTGGGAGAGGTAGGAGATGATCTCGGCGACGGTACGCACCATGTCACCGCTCGATGCGTCCTGCAGCAGGCGTCCGTCGACGTGCGTGGTCAGCCACAGGTTCTGCGGGTCGCCGATCTCGTCGGCGGTGACGACGATCGGTCCGGTGGGGGTGAACCCGTCGAAGGACTTGCAGCGGGACCACTGCGCTTCGGAGAACTGCAGGTCGCGCGCGGTGATGTCGTTCACGACGGTGTAGCCGAAGACGTAGTCGAGGGCATCCGCCACCGACACACGGTGTGCCGGGCGGCCGATGATGACGCCGAGTTCGGCCTCGTAGTCGACCTGCCCGGTGCGGTCGGCGGGCCAGGTCGTGGTGGCCCCGTGCCCGGTGAGCGAGTTCGGCCAGAGCGAGAACACGGTGGCCGCCGTTTCGAGGCGCAGGCTCAGCTCGGAGGAGTGGGCGGCGTAGTTCGCGCCGATCGCAATGATCTGCGGCGGACGTAACACGGCCGAGGCGTGGCGCAGCTCGTCGATCGGCGTCAGGGCGGCACCGCGGTTGATCGCGGCGGCGGTGCTGGTCTGCACCCGTTCGTATTCGGGGCTGCCCTTTTCGAGCAGGTCTTGCAGGTCGCGAGGGGCGTTCTGCATGACGTCGTCGAGGAACAGTGCTGCGTCCCCGATCGTCACCGCCAACCTCGGTGCGGACTGGCCTTCGACTTTCAGGTGCGCAAACTTCACTTACCTAGGCTATCCGGCCCCCGACGTGGTTACCTGTGGAAACCCGACAGCTGCGAGGCCTACTACTTGTAGGCGTTCCACAGGTGCATGCCGGCGTAACTGCGCCACGGCGCCCAGGCGGCACCGTGGGCGGCGAGCGCAGCGGGCGTGATCGGCAGGCCGATACGCCCGGCGCCCTGGCGCAGGGCCAGGTCGCTCGTGAGCAGAATGTCCGGGCTGCCGAGCACCCGCATCGCGACATAGCCGGCGGTCCACGGCCCGATTCCGGCCCGGGCCTGCAGCTTTTTCGACAGGTCTTCGCGGGTGTCGCCGGGCGAAAGCTCGAGTTCTCCGGTTCGGAGGGCCTCGGCCGTCTGCAGGATCGTGGCCACCCGCGCGGCGGGGCCACGCAGCACCGCGCGCCCGTGGTCGGCGATCGCCGTCGCCGTCGGAAACAGGCGCACCAGGCCGGGGCCGGCACCGGACCCGGCGCGGTGCGCGGGGGCCGGGAGATCCTCGCCGAGCTCGGCCGACAGCCGGGAGAGCGCGGTGCGGGCGGCCGCGACCGACACCTGCTGGCCGATCAGCGCTCGAAACAGCGTCTCCTCCGGGTCGGTGCTGCCCGGAACCCGGATGCCCGGGGTGCGGGCGACGAACGGGGCCAGCAGCGGGTCCTGCGCGAGCGCCCGGTCAATGGCAAGCGCATCGGCGTCGAGATCGAGCAGGCGACGCACCCGGCTGACCAGCGGAGCCAGGTCGGCCAGGCTGCTGACCCAGACGGAGCAGGTCACGCCCGGGGCGGTGGCCGTGCCACCGCCGACGGGAACAAGCGTCAGGTCGATGGTTGCCGGGCCGTGCGGCAGGCGCAGCGTGCGGCCGTAGCCGGTCACGGGGGCGGCGGCATCCGTCGCCGTGTGCTCGATGGTCTCGATGCCGGGCAGCGCTCGTGCCGCGAGAAAGCGCAACAGGCCGAGGCCGTCGAACGGGCCTCGGACGGGCAGCTGAATCGTCAGGCGGGTGCCGCCGGTGTCGGTGCCGCCGGTCTCATCACCGCCGGCCCGCAGGCCGCCGGCGCCTGCGGGCAGCGGATGCCGCACGCCCTGTCGCAACGCCGTCGGCGTGCGTTCGTAGACGGCCGTGATGGTGTCGTTGAACTGGCGCACGCTGCCAAACCCGGCGGCGAAGGCCACGTCGGTGATGGGCAGTTCGGTGTTCACCAGCAGCATCCTGGCGGTCTGGGCGCGATTGGCGCGGGCGAGGGCGAGGGGGCCGGCGCCGAGTTCGGCGACGAGCACCCGGGTGAGGTGGCGGGGCGTGTAGCCGAGGCGGGCGGCGAGCCCGGCGACACCATCGCGCTCGACGAGACCGTCGCCGATGAGGCGCATCGCACGGCCGGCGAGGTCATCGCGTAGGTTCCAGGCCGGCGACCCGGGAACCGCATCGGGGAGACAGCGTTTGCAGGCGCGCAGCCCAGCCTCGTGGGCGGCGGCGCTCGTCAGATAGAACGAGACATTCGCGGCCTTCGGGGTCGTCGCCGGGCAGCTTGGCCGGCAGTAGATGCCGGTCGAATGCACACCGGTGATGAACTGCCCATCGAAACGGGTATCCCGCGAGGACATCGCGCGGTATCGTTCGGCGAAGTCGGGATCCGCGGCGGGGTCGGACGAGGTCGAACGGGTGGGGGGCATCGTCCCAGCCTGCCACGGGCCGCCGCCCGCGGGTAGCGGAAATCGGACACCGTGCGGTGCCGGACGAGGCCGTGCGGTGCCGAGTGTAGCCGCCCGGTGCCGGGCAGGGCCGCGCTCAGTAGTGTGGAAGCCATGACAGCATCGTCACCGGCCGATACCCATCCAGCCTCCGCAGACCAGGCCCTGCGCCGCCTGCACGCCGAGCTGGGCGCCGCGGTCACGGTCGATGCGGCCGCGCTCGCCGCGGCCCGCTTCGACAAATCGGGATGGCAGGCGCCGGGCGTGCCGCTTGCCGTCGTGACTGCGCGCTCGGTGGCCGACGTGCAGGTGGCCCTGCGCATCGCCACCGAATTCCGGGTGCCGGTCGTCACGCGCGGTGCCGGCACCGGCCTCGCCGGCGGCGCCTGCGGCACCGACGGGTCGATCGTGCTGGGCCTGGCGGCGATGGACCGCATCCTCGAAATCAACCCCGACGACGAACTCGCCGTCGTTGAGCCGGGCGTCATCAACCAGCACCTGAACGATGCCCTCGCCGCGCACGGCCTGTGGTTCGCACCCGATCCGGCCAGCAAGGCGATCTCGACGATCGGCGGCAACATCGCCACGAACGCCGGCGGCCTGCTCTGTGCGAAATACGGGGTCACCCGCGAAGCCGTGCTCGGGCTGACCGTCGTTCTGGCCGACGGCAGCCTGCTGCGCACCGGCCGGCGAACGGTGAAGGGCGTGACCGGCTACGATCTCACGGCGCTGTTGACCGGCTCGGAGGGTACCCTCGGCGTGATCGTCGAGGCGGTCGTGAAGGTTCGGCCGATCATGACGGGGCAGACCGTGACCATTGGCGCGATCTTTCCCTCTGTCGCGGCCGGTGCGGCGGCATCCGCTCTCATCACCGCCGGCCGGCTGCGTCCCGCAGTCATGGAACTGCTCGACCCCGTCGCCCTCGGTTTCATTCGCCGCTACCTCGGCGCGGAGGCAACGGCCGGGCTGCCCACGGGCGGCGCGTTCCTGCTGCTGCAAACGGATCGTCCGGCGGCACTGACCGAGGCGGAGCAGGCTCTCGCGGTGCTGCGCGCCGCCGGCGGTGACGCGCGGATGGAGTCCGACCCGCTGGCGGCCGATCGCCTGCTCGCCATTCGCCGGGCGATGCACCCCGCCCTGGCCGCGCACGGAACCGTGCTGATCGAAGACATCTGCGTTCCACGCTCCCGGATGGCGGAGATGTTCGACGTCATCGCGGAGATCTCGGCCCGCACCGGAATCGCCATCCCGACGGTGGCGCACGCCGGCGACGGCAACCTGCACCCCAACTTCATCGTTTCGCACCGCGTCGAAACGGATGCCGATGGTGCGGCCGAACCGGACCCCACGATCCCGGAGGAGGTGTGGGCCGCCGCCGACGAGATGTTCCGGGCGGCCCTGCGCCTCGGCGGCACGCTGACGGGGGAGCACGGGGTGGGCGTGCTCAAACGCCGCTGGCTCCGTGACGAGCTCGGCGAGACGAACATCGACCTGCAGCGCCGTCTCAAAGCGGTCTTCGACCCCCATGGCCTGCTCAATCCGGGCACGATGTTCGACGTCATCGAGCGCATCATCGCCACACACACGATCACGCCCTGAGCGATCACGGCTGCGCGAACGCGCGAAATCCGCTTGGATAGGGGGATGACAGATCTCAATGCCAAGCCCGAAATCGACTTCCCGGAGGGCCCCGCGCCCGAACAGCTGGAAATCGTCGACATTGTCGAAGGTGACGGCGCCGAAGCCCTCGCCGGCGCGACCGTCGACGTGCACTACCTCGGTGTCGAGTATGAGTCCGGTGAGGAATTCGACTCCTCCTGGAGCCGCGGCCAGACCATCAACTTTCCGCTCACGTCCCTCATCGCCGGTTGGCAGCAGGGCATTCCCGGCATGAAGGTCGGCGGCCGTCGCAAGCTCGTCGTGCCGCCGCACCTGGCTTACGGCCCCGCCGGTTCGGGCCACCGCCTCTCCGGCCAGACCCTGGTCTTCATCATCGACCTGCGCGGCGTCAGCTAACCACCCGGACAGGCACGCGCCACACGTGAGGATCGGCCGCGCTCAGCGGTCGATCCTCACGTGTTTGATGCGCGACGCGTGCCCGCGAACGATGTCGACGTCCCTCTTGGCCACACCGAAATGCTGGGCGAGGATCTTGACCAGGGCATCGTTGGCGGCGCCCTCAACGGCGCGCTGCTGCAGAAAAACGGTCACCGAATCATCCGCGTCTTCGTCGTTGACGACGAGCGGACCCTTGCGGCTGCCGGGTTTGACGTGCACCGTGAGATTGAGCGTGGCTCACCCAACTTTCTGGTCGACTCGACGATCCGCCTGAATTGTCGCGGATATTCCGCAGTGGCTCTGGCTACCACGGTACTCTCGCGCAGATAATGATCCATGATCACCACCGATATTGCCCGGTCCCTGCGTTCGGCCGGACTGGCGTGGCGCCCAGTCTCCGGTGACGCCTTCCGCATCGAACGCCCCGACCTCGATAGCGACGTGTTCCACGTCAGCGACATGACGATCGAGCCCCACGAATTCGACACCGGTACGATTCTCGGCTTCAACGGTACAACCGAGTGGGCTCTCGACTCGCTCGCCGTCGAACACGCGCTCTGGCTGCCGAGGGAAGACCAGCTGCGCACCCTGTTGGGTGAGGCCTTCCATGGCCTGAAACGCGTCACTCCGGTCGGGTACCGGGTCGAGCTCGACCTGAGCGGCAGGCGCACCGAATTCACCGCATCCAGCGCAGTGGATGCCTACGCGACGGCCCTGCTGCATGTCCTGCGCCTGCAGACCGCCGATGTGTAGCAGCGCTTTCTAGGAGTGCAGCGGCTCCGGACCGAGGTGGAAACGTCGGCCGGTCAGCTCCGTGGGCTTGATCTCGACGTAGATGTGCTTCACCGTGGGGATGAGCGGGCGGAGCGGCAGCATGTCGGCCGTGTCGATGTCCAGCTGGCGTTCGAGAATCGACGCGACGCCCTTGATCACCACGCTCCAGGCCTCGTCACGACCCACGCCATCGGTCTCGAAGGCCACCCGGTTGTTGACCGTCAGTTCGACCAGCTTGGTGCCGGGGGAGGTGCGGAACAGCAAGCGACGGTCGACCGCGATGAAGTTGACCGGGAAGATCTCGGGGTTGCCGCCCACGCTCACCGCGAGGCGGCCCAGGCTGCTGGAGAGGAGCGCCTCCCAACACTCGTCTTCGGTCAGAATGTGGATCTGGGCGTCGTTCTCATGACCCGTGCCGTCGATGTTCATGGCTTCATCGTTGCACGTCCCAGAGGCCTGAGCCCGTGATTGCCCCTAGCTTGGGGTACACTAGTCCTTTGCCCATTGGACGTGCAGCCATCTAGCTGGCCGATTCGGGTCTGTTGCGCTCCCGCTCTACCAGAAAGCTCCACTATGAGCGCTCTTCCCGACGCGTTGCCGGCGGTCGAATCCGACCCTCCCGCACCCCGTAAACGGTTCGCCGTGCCCGCACCGCGGGTCTTCTACCCGGCCCTCGGCATCATCCTCGCCGTGGTCATCGTCGCCATCGCCTTCCCGGTGCGCACCGGCAGCGTGCTGGCCCTGCTCCAGGGCTGGGTCGTTGCCGGCCTCGGCCCGTACTACGTCGTGATCGTCGCCGCCTTTGTGGTCTTCGCCATCTGGATGGGCCTGAGTCGCTTCGGCGACATCAAACTCGGCAAAGACGACGACGAACCCGAGTTCGGCATCATGAGCTGGTTCGCCATGCTTTTCGCTGCCGGAATGGGCATCGGCCTCGTCTTTTGGGGAGCCTCCGAGCCCCTGACCTTCTTCGTCACCCCGAAGCCCGGTGTCGAGGGAGACTCCGCCGATCTCGCATCCGCGGCAATGTCGCAGACGTTCCTGCACTGGGGCTTCCACGCGTGGGCCATCTACGCCGTCGTCGGCCTGGCCCTCGCCTACTCCATCCACCGCAAGGGCCGGCCGGTGTCCATCCGCTGGGCCCTCGAGCCGCTGCTCGGCACCCGCCGCGTCAAGGGTCGCCTGGGCGATGCGATCGACGTCATCGCGATCGTCGGCACGCTGTTCGGTGTCGCCACCTCCCTCGGCCTCGGCGTCAAGCAGATCGCCGCCGGACTCAGCTACCTCGGCGTTGTCGGCGAGGTCACCAACACCCTGCTCGTGATTCTCATCGTCGTCATCACCATCATCGCAACCGCCTCGGTGGTCAGTGGTGTCGGCAAGGGCATCAAGTGGCTCTCCAACATCAACCTCGGCATGGCCGGCCTGTTGCTCGTCGCCGTGCTGTTGCTCGGCCCCACGATGTACCTGCTGCGCCTGCTCGTGCAGTCGATCGGCGGGTACTTCCAGAACGTCGTCGGACTCACCTTTGACACCGGAGCGTTCACCGGCGATGCGGGACTCGACTTCCAGGGTGCCTGGACGGTCTTCTACTGGGGCTGGTGGATCTCCTGGGCCCCGTTCGTGGGCGTGTTCATCGCGCGCATCTCCCGCGGCCGTACGGTGCGCCAGTTCATCGCCGGCGTGCTGCTCGTTCCGACCCTGGTCACCTTCGTGTGGTTTGCGGTCATGGGTGGCAGCGCCATCCGCCAGGCCTGGGAGGGTGACGGCGGCGGACTCTTCGACCCCGAGGTCGGCATCATCCCCGAAAACGTGCTGTTCAACTTCCTCGGCAGCCTGCCCTTCGGCGCGATCCTTTCGGTGCTCGCGGTGCTGGTGGTGGCGATCTTCTTCATCACCTCGGCCGACTCCGGCTCGCTCGTGATCGACATGCTCGCCTCCGGTGGCGACACCAACCCGCCCAAGTGGAGCCGCATCATGTGGGCGAGCCTCGGCGGACTCGTCGCGATCGCGCTGCTGCTGGCCGGCGGCCTGGCCGCGCTGCAGACCGGCGCGATCCTCACTGCCATCCCCGTGAGCATCGTCATGATCGGCATGTGTATCGCCACGTACAAGGCGCTCAACGCCGAACACCAGGTTCTCGTGCGGGCCGAACGTCGTGCCCGCAAGAACGAGCTCTCGCGCCGCATCGGCGAGAAGGTCACCGAGCACCTCGAGGAGAACTTCGACGAGCACTTCGGTGACCAGGTCGATGACCGCATCAATGCGGCCCTCGCCGATGCAACGCTGTCCGACGCAGCACTGTCCGACGGCACGGCAGACGACGCGAAAAAACGCTGGCGCCTCGGTCGCAAGCAGCCCCCGCAGGTCTAGGTTCAACCGCCTCACAGCGGATGATCAGGGCTGAGTCGCACCCGCGGCTCGGCCCTTTTCCTCGTGGTTCGCCATCGTCGGCTTGCGTTGACGCTCTGCGCATGCAACGCGTGTACTTGTTAGGCAAGTATTCGGCGTAAGCTTTTCGGAGACATTATGTCGGAAGCGAGGCGGATTCATGGCGGCCAAAACCCGTGCACGAACAGCTGAAGTGCAGGCATTCCCGGGCGATACTCCCGCGGATGTTCTGCGAGGGTATTACCGAAGCATGTCGCTCATTCGCAACTTCGAGTTGCGATCGAGTGAGATGTACGCGCGAGCGAAGATCGGCGGCTACTGCCACCTGAATCTGGGAGAGGAAGCGACCGTGGTCGGCCTGATGGCCGCCATTAACACGGGCGACTACCTCTTCACCGGCTACCGGGATCACGGCTACGCGCTGATGCGCGACCTCGAACCCGGACGGGTCATGGCCGAGCTGTTCGGCAAGACCACCGGCGTGTCCGGCGGTCGCGGCGGTTCGATGCACATGTTCGACAGCCAGGCGCGCCTTTTCGGCGGCTACGGCATCGTCGGCGGGCAGATTCCCCCGGCCACCGGCGTCGCCCTGGCGATCAAGCAGAAGCAGGCATCCGGACCGGACTCCGACGCGGTCATGTGCCTGCTCGGCGACGGCACGACGAACATCGGCGCCTTCCACGAAGCGCTCAACCTCGCCGGACTGTGGAACCTGCCGATCGTCTACGTGATCGTCAACAACCGCCTCGGCATGGGCACCACCGTCGAAGCCGCCTCGGCCGAACCCGACCTGTACAAGCGCGGCGCGTCGTACCGCATCCCCGGCATCCGGGTCGACGGCGATGACGTGCTCGCGGTTCGTGACGCGGCGGCTGCCGCCCTCGAGCGTGCCCGCACCGAACGCCAGCCCGTGCTGCTCGAGCTGATGTGTTACCGCCTGCGCGGGCACTCGGTCGTCGACCCGGCGCGCTACCGCTCGCCTGAGGACACCACGATCGCCCAGAAGTCCGACCCGGTGCCCGTTTTCCGTGCGCAGCTGATCGCGGCCGGCATCCTGGACGATGCTGCGGCCGACGCCATCGACGCCGAGATCGACGCCATCGTCGACGCCGCCGTCGAGTTCGGTGACGCGAGCCCCGACCCCGACCCTGCCGACCTGTTCGCGTACGTGTATGCGACTCCCGTGGCCAATGCGCCATCCGCTCTGCCCGGCGACCCCGTTATGGAAGCACTATGAGTATCGAAGCCGCGCCGGTCACTGACCCGCCCGCCACCCGCGTCATCACCTACCGCCAGGCCCTCAACGAGACCCTGCGCGCCGAACTTCTGCACGACGAGAACGTCTTTCTGATCGGCGAGGAAATCGGAGTCTTCGAAGGCTCCTACAAGATCACCGCGGGATTGCTCACCGAATTCGGCCCGGACCGCGTTGTCGACGCCCCGATCGCCGAAGAAGGATTCGTCGGCGCCGCGCTCGGCGCCGCGATGATCGGCATGCGCCCGGTCGTCGAGATCATGACGATCAACTTCAGCCTGATCGCGATCGACCAGATCGTGAACCACGCCGCCAAGATGCGTTCCATGTTCGGCGGCCAGGTCGCCGTGCCGATGGTCATCCGCATGCCCGGTGGCGGCGGCCAGCAGCTCGCTGCAACGCACTCGCAGAACCTCGAGGTCTGGTTCGCGCACATCCCCGGTCTCAAGGTGCTCGCGCCGTCGACGCCGGCCGACGCGAAGGCGCTGCTCACCGCCGCGATCCGCGACGACGACCCGGTGATCTTCATCGAGAACCTGTCGCTGTACAGCTCCAAGGGTGAGGTGCCCGACGGCGAACAGATCGCCGAGATCGGCAAGGCCGCCGTCGTCAAGGAGGGCACCGATCTCACGATCGTCAGCTACTCCCGCGGCACCACGACCGCCCTCGAGGTTGCCCACAAGCTCGAGGCGGAGGGTCTCTCGATCGAGGTCGTCGACCTGCGCAGCCTCCGTCCGCTCGACCGCGAAACGATCTGCGCCTCCGTGCGCAAGACCGGTCACGCGGTCGTTTTCGAAGACGACTGGCTCAGCTACGGAATCGGCGCCGAAATTTCGGCCACGATCGGGGAGGGTGTCTTCGACTTCCTCGACGCCCCCGTGCGCCGTGTCGCCGCCGCCGAGGTTCCCCTGCCCTACGCCAAGACCCTTGAGCTCGCCGCGCTGCCCCACGCCGCCGAACTCGCCAAGGTCGTGCGTGAGGTCCTTAATGTCGCACCGCTCGAGAAGTAGGAACGTTCATGCCTGAAGTCATCATGCCCCGCCTCTCCGACACCATGGAAGAGGGCGAACTCAGCCGCTGGTTGAAGAACGTTGGCGACACCATCCACAAGGGTGACGTTCTCGCCGAAATCGAAACCGACAAGGCCACGATGGACCTGGAGTCCTTCGACGACGGAATCCTCGAGCAGTTGCTGGTTCCGGCCGGCGCGCTCGTGCCGATCGGCCAGGCCGTCGCGGTGATCGGAGATGGCACCCACATCGTCGAAGCGGATGCCCCCGCAGCCCCCGCCGCCGAGGCTCCGGCCGCTGAGGCGCCCGCGAAGATCGCCCCGGCGACGAAGAAGGCCGCGGAAGCCCCGGCGACGCCCGCTGCGCCCGAGGCGGTCCCGGCTGCCGCTGCTCCGGTCGCTCCGAAGGATCTGCGCACCTCGCCGCTCGCGCGCAAGATCGCCAAAGAGCACAACATCGACATCGCAACGCTCACCGGGACCGGCCCGCAGGGCCGGATCGCCCGCGCCGACGTCGAAGCGCGCATCACGGAGCTCGAGGCCGGGACGGCCGCTGAGCCTGCCGCACCCGCCGCATCCGTCGTCGCTCCCGCTGCCCCGGCAGCGGCCGTCATCACCCCCGGAGCCGATGACGAGGTGGTGGCCATCAGCCGGATTCGCAAGGTCACCGCGCGCCGCCTCACCGAGAGCCAGGCCGTTCCGCACTTCTTCCTCACCAGTGTGGTCGACGTGGAACGTCTCGTCGCCTTCCGCGCCGAGGTCAACGTTTCGCTCGCGGCCCTCGGTCAGAAGGTCAGCATCAACGACCTGTTCGTGCGGGCCGCGGCCGTCACGCTGCGCCAGCACCCCGAGGTCAACGCGTCCTGGGGTGGCGACGCGATCCTGCGTCACCCGCACGTCAATGTGGGCATCGCCGTGGCGACCGATGACGGGCTGTTGGTTCCTGTGATCCGCGACACCGACACCAAGTCGCTCGCGACGATCGCCGGTGAGAGTGTGGCGCTGGCCGGCAAGGCGCGCACCGGATCGCTCGGGCTGGCCGACATGACCGGCGGCACCTTCTCGATCAGCAACCTGGGAATGTTCGGCATCGACTCGTTCACGGCCGTGCTCAACCCGCCGGAGGCCGCGATTCTGGCCATCGGCGCGGCGACCGACGTGCCCGTCATTCGGGACGGCGTGCTGGTGGCCGTGCCCAAGGTCAAGATCACCCTCACCGTGGACCACCGTGTTCTCGACGGGGCCGTGGCCGCGGGGTTCCTGCGCGACCTGACGAAGCTGCTCGAAGAACCGCTGCGCATCGTCATCTAAAGCACGACCTGAATTGCCGCGAGAGCGGGTGAAACGTCGTTCTGGCACCGGCCAACCGACGATTCACCCGCTCTCGCGGAGGTTAACCCGCGCTACATGCGGCCGTTGGCCGCCTGCACGCGGTCGATCAGGTCCCGCCAGGGGCCGTTGACTTCGGGTTCGGCGAGTACCACTTCGTGTGGGGCGCAGCGGATGCGGTAGAGGTACCGGTCGGGCACGGGCTCGCTGTCGGTCACGTCGTTCCACGGCAGCGAGCCGAGAAAATCGGCCCAGTTGAGCGCGTCGGCCTGCTCGTCGACACGTACCTCCCAGGTGAGACGGATGCCGGCGGTTCCGCCGCTCCGGGAGACGATCACTTTCATGCAGCGATGTTACCCCCCGCAGCGGTCTCCACCCCAACCCGGTTCCAGGCCGACTGCACCCCGGCCCACTCGGCGGAGTCGGAGCCGTACCGATCTGCGGCACACGTGAGGGTGGCTTCGGCGAAGCTGACGAAATCCGTGTGGCGGCGCAGCAGCCCGCCCGTGAGGGTATCGAACCAGATCCGGCCGGCCCGCTCCCAGGCATAACCCCCGAGGGCCTCCGCAACGAGGTAGAACGCACGGTTCGGGATTCCTGAGTTGAGGTGCACGCCCCCGTTGTCGTCGTCGGTGACGATGAAGCCCGACATATGGTCGGGTTGCGGGTCTTCGCCCAGCACGTCATCGTCGTACGCTGTGCCCGGGGCGCGCAGCGAACGCAGGGCCAGGCCCTGCACCTGGTCGGTGAAGAGGCCCTCGCCGACCAGCCAGCTCGCCTCGGTCACATTCTGCCCACGCGTGTGTTGCTCGACGAGGCAGCCAAACACGTCGGACACGGACTCGTTGAGCGCCCCGGACTGGCCCTCGTACGCGAGGGCGGCCGTGAACTCCGTGACACCGTGGGTGAGCTCGTGCGCGATCACCGAGAGTGACACGGTGAAACGGGTGAAGACCTGGCCGTCACCATCGCCGAACACCATGCGCTCCCCGTCCCAGAACGCGTTGTCGTACTGCCGGCCGTAGTGCACGGTGGCATCGAGGGGCAGGCCGACGCCGTTGATGGAGTCCCGGCCGAAAACCGTCCAGAACAGGGCCTGGGTCTGGCCGAGGCCGTCGTACGCTTCGTTGGCCGCGACATCCGTCAGCGCGGGTTGGCCCTCGGTGCGCACCCGGCGCCCGGGCAGTCGGGTCAGCCGTGCGGCATCGGAGATGGTGCGGTGTGGGGTCCCGGGCACTCGACCGGCAGCCGCGCGCACCGGGGGCTTGACCGCCTCGCCCAGCAGGGCACGATGCTCGCGCACAGGCGTGTCCTGCAGCAGAGAGTGACGGGCGGCCTCGGTCGCGGCGGCGAACCGGGGATCATCGAGTTGGGCCAGCCGTTGCAGCAGATACGGCGGCACGATGCCGCAGCGGTGGGGTCGAAATTCCGGGGAGGGGGAGCCTGTGCCAGTCATGGCCAGAGTCTGCCAGCAACCACCGACACAGCACCAGAACTTTTCGGGCCGGGCACCGGCTCGTAGACTCGCGTCATGCGCTATGGAATTGTCATCCTGCCCCAGGACGCCTGGCAGGACGCCCGCGCGACGTGGCAGCGTGCCGAAGAATATGGGTTCGCCCACGCCTGGACCTACGACCACCTGTCGTGGCGAACTCTCGCCGACGAGCCTTGGCAGGCGACCGTGCCAACCCTCACGGCCGCTGCCGCGGTCACGCGGCACATTCGTCTGGGAACCTTTGTCGCATCGCCCAATTTTCGACATCCCGTGCCGTTTGCCAAGGACATCGCGACGATCGATGACGTGTCCGGGGGCCGGTTTCTGCTCGGCGTCGGCTCCGGGGGCACCGGGTTCGACGCGTCGGTGCTCGGCCAGCCGGGCTACACCTCCGCCGAGCGTCACGCCCGCTTCGCGGAATTCGTGACCGGCCTCGACAAGCTGCTGCGTTTCGAGGAAGCGGGGTCCGGCGGCATGAGTTTCACCGGTGACTGGTTCACCGCGGTCAACGCGCGCATGGTCGGGCACCCGTCGCAGGCACCGCGCCTGCCGTTCGTGATCGCCGCGAACGGACCGAAGGGCCTGCGCCTGGCCAGCACCTTCGGCCAGGGCTGGGTGACCACGGGGCGCGACGGCGTCACCGGCGACGAGTGGTGGTCGAGCGTGCGCGACCTGCTGCGGCGACTGGAAGATGTCGCCGGTGCCGACGGGCGCACGCTGGCCAGCATCGACCGGTACCTGTCCCTCGACAGCGGCGGCAGCTACTCGTTGCAGAGCCTGGCTGCCTTCGACGACGCGGTGGGACGCGCCGCCGAGCTCGGATTCAGTGACGTGATCAGCCACTGGCCGCGCGCTGGGGGAATCCATGCCGGCAGCGACGACGTTCTCGACGAGGTCGCCGCCCGCTTCGTCACGCCGAACCGCAGCCTGGTCTACGGCCTCACCGATCCACCCACGCCCGAATAGGCGCGCAGGAAAACGGGCCGACCAGGGGCGATGCCCCGGGTCGGCCCGTCGACCGGCTCACTGTCGGCGTGGTGGCAACCTACTTCTGGTTCAGCACGTAGCCGTTCGGATCGAGCACGTACTTGGTGGCCGCGCCGGCATCAAACTCGGCGTAGCCCCGCGGAGCGTCCTCGATCGGAATGGCCTTCGCGTTGACGGCCTGCGCGATCTGAACCTTGTCGTTCAGGATCGCCATCATGAGCTTGCGGTTGTAGCGCATGACGGGGCACTGGCCGGTCGTGAACGAGAGCGACTTCGCCCAGCCGAGGCCCAGCCGCAGCGACAGCGAGCCCTCCTGGGCTGCCTTGTCCTTCGCTCCCGGGTCGCCGGTCACGTACAGGCCGGGGATACCCATCGCGCCACCGGCCGCGGTGATCGACATCAGGGAGTTGAGCACGGCGGCGGGCTGCTCCGTCCCCGAGTTCTTGCCGTGACCGTGAGCCTCGAAGCCCACGGCGTCGACGGCAGCGTCGACCTCCGGAACACCGAGAATCTGCTCGATCTGGTCTTGCGGCTCGCCGCGGGTCAGGTTGACGGTCTGGCAGCCGAAGCTGCGGGCCTGGGCGAGGCGATCTTCGTTGAGGTCGCCCACGATGACCACGGCGGCTCCGAGCAGCTGAGCGGATGCCGCGGCCGCGAGGCCAACCGGCCCGGCTCCCGCGATGTACACCGTCGAGCCGACGCCGACTCCGGCCGACACGGCGCCGTGGAACCCGGTCGGGAAGATATCGGAGAGCATGGTGAGGTCCATGATCTTCTCGAGGGCCTGGTCGCGGTCGGGAAACTTCAGCAGGTTCCAGTCGGCGTAGGGCACCAGCACGAACTGGGACTGCCCGCCGACCCAGCCGCCCATGTCGACGTAACCGTAGGCGCTGCCGGGGCGGTCGGGGTTGACGTTGAGACAGATGCCGGTCTTGCCTTCCTTGCAGTTACGACAGCGACCGCAGGAGATGTTGAACGGCACCGAGACGATGTCGCCGACCTTGATGAACTCCACGTCGGGGCCGACCTCGACGACTTCGCCGGTGATCTCGTGCCCGAGCACGAGGTCTTTCGGGGCAGTGGTGCGACCGCGAACCATGTGCTGGTCAGATCCGCAGATGTTGGTGGTCACGGTCTTCAGGATGACGCCGTGCGGCACCTTCCGGCCGATGTTCGCCGGGTTGACACCCGGTCCGTCCTTCAATTCGAAGCTCGGGTAGTCGATGTCGATGACCTCGACCTTGCCCGGACCCTTGTAAGCGACTGCAATGTTTCCTGTCATTTGTATCCTCCTAGATACATCGTTGGAGCAGGACATCGTTGGAGCAGGACATCGTTGGTGCACAGCACTGCGCGCGGGTGCGCACGAAACGTGGTGGGAGGGATACGTTCATTTGACCCCTGACCCTCGATCTTGACAAGGGGCTCACAGGAGGTGTCTAGGCTGGGGGGATGCGAGCAAAAGAACCCACGACTCCGGCGGTCCCGCGCACGACCCTCACCGACAACCTGGGCTGGTTGGGCCTGCGCAGCGGGCAGATTCTGCTCGTCATCGCGCTCGCGGCCGTGGTCATCTACGGCATGGTGCAGCTCAAGCTCGTCGTCATCCCGGTGCTGCTCGCCATCATTCTCGCTGCGGCCCTCAGCCCGATCGTCAACGTGCTTCGGCGGCGCGGCATGGCAGCGATCCTGGCGACGTGGATCACGCTGCTCGCCGTCATCGGTATCCTCGGCGGCATCATCACCCTCATCGTCTTCGCCGTGCAGGACCAATTCGACGAGCTCGCCGTGGCTGCCACCGACGGCATCGACAAGCTCATCGACTTCGTGATGCAGGGGCCGATCCCGATCAATGAAGAGCAGATCAACGGCGTGCGCGACGCGGTCGTGGACTTCGTCACGAGCAGCCAGTTCGGCACCGGCGCCCTCGCCGGCGCCACGGCCGTCATCGAGATCATCACCTCCGCCGTGCTGCTGATCGTGATCCTTTTCTTCTTCCTCAAAGACGGCGACAAGATCTGGGCCTTCTTCCTCAAGCCCTTCCACGGCGAGCGCCTCGCCCGCGGTCGCCGCATCGGCACCACCTCGGTCGGAGTGCTCGGCGGGTACGTGCGCGGCACCGCGATCATCGCCTTCGTCGACGCGCTCTTCATCGGCATCGGCCTGGCCATCCTGCAGGTTCCCCTCGCGCTGCCGCTGGCTGTCATCGTCTTCCTCGGCGCCTTCATCCCGCTCATCGGTGCCACCGCCGCGGGGATCCTCGCCGCACTCGTGGCCCTGGTGGCGAGCGGCCCGATCACCGCCCTGATCGTGATCATCATCGTCGTTGCGGTCAACCAGCTCGAGGGCAACTTCCTGCAGCCGGTGGTGATGGCACAGTCGCTCAACCTGCATCCGCTCGTCATCCTGGTGGCACTGACCGGCGGAACTATTGTCGGAGGCATCGTCGGTGCCGTCGTCGCGGTGCCGATCGCGGCCGTCGCCTGGGCGATCGCTAAGGTCTGGAACGGCGAAGCCGCGCCCCTCCCAGTGAGGGCGCCGCGCCGTCCCCGCAAGAAGTAGCGTCCGGCGGCGGCGCCGGCGCGCGCGCCCGGTCTCAAGGCATTGTCGAGTAGGTGGCTTGAGCCTACGATGTCCGGCAACTGCGCAAGGAGGCTGGAGATGCCCGTATCCACCCTGAAGGAAGTCGTTGATCGGGCCTTCGCCGAGCGTTACGGTGTGCCGGCCATCAATATCGTCAACGACCTGACCATGGAGGCCGTGCTGGCCGGGGCCGTCGAGGCGCGCTCGCCGGTGATCGTGCAGACGTCGGTGAAGACCGTGAAGGCGCTCGGCTCGAACGTTCTGGCCAGCATGTGGACCTCGATGACGGCGGGTATCGAGGTGCCCGTCGTGCTGCACCTCGACCACTGTCCCGACCGGGCGGTGATCACCGAGTGCCTCGACCGGGGCTGGAATTCGGTGCTCTTCGACGCGTCGGTGCTTCCCGTGGAGGAGAACCAGCGCCAGACCATCGAGGTCGTACGGGAAGCCCGGGCCCATGGCGCCCACGTGGAGGGGGAGATCGAAGCGATCACCGGCGTGGAGGACGGCATCGGCTCCGACACCGAGTCGGCCAGGCAGAACCTCGACGTGGCCCTGCGCTTCATCGAGGAAACCGGGGTGGACGTCTTCGCACCCGCCATCGGAAACGCCCACGGCGTCTACCGGCACGAGCCCGTTCTCGACTTTCAACGGGTCAGCGACATCGTCGACGAACACCCGATTCCGATCGCCCTGCACGGGGGCAGTGGCATGACCCAGGCCCAGTTCTCCGACCTGATTCGCCGGGGCTGCGCCAAGGTCAATATCTCAACGGCCCTCAAGATCACCTTCATGAAATCGAGCCTCGCCTTTCTCGAAGAGGCGGAGGCGAAAGACAGGTGGGATCCGCCGGCACTCTTTGCGCACGTGCACACGGATGTGGCCGCCCTCACTCGGGACCTGGCCCGGCAGTTCGGCAGCGCCGGGAAGGCCTGACATGCCGGCACTGATCTTCGACTGCGACGGGGTGCTCTCCGATACCGAACGTTTTGGGCACCTGCCCGCATTCAACCAGACCTTCGTCGAGTTTTCGGTTCCCGTGCAGTGGAGCGATGCGGACTACGCCGAAAAGCTGCTGATCGGAGGCGGCAAAGAGCGGATGCTCAGCGTCCTCACCCCGGACCTCTGCCACCGGCTCGGGCTCGACCCGATGAGTCCGCACTTCACGGCCGCCCGGGCGGCCATGATCGCCCGCTGGCACCAGCGCAAGACGCAGATCTACACTGAGCGGGTCGCGGCGGGGGACCTTCCCGCGCGCCCGGGTGTGCTGCGACTGGCCAGTGAAGCGGCGGCGGCGGGGTGGCGGTTGGCCGTCGCGTCGACATCGGCGGAGGCATCCGTTCGCGCGGTGCTGCAGCACGCCGTGGGAGGCGACCTCGCGGCGCGGTTCGCGGTGTTCGCGGGGGACATCGTGGCCGCGAAGAAGCCCGCCCCCGACATCTACCGCTATGCGCTCGATGCGCTCGGAGCGGACAACGGCGGTCTCAATCCCGACAGCGTGGTCGTCGTGGAAGACAGCGCGAATGGGCTTCGGGCCGCCCTCGGCGCAGGCCTGCGCACCCTCATCACGGTCAGTGGATACACCGTGGCCGATGACTTTGCCGGGGCCGCGCTGGTCGTGTCCTCGCTCGGTGACCCCGACGTGTTGGAGACAATCACCCTCGCGGATCCGTTTCGGCTCCAGCCCGGAGCCGTGGTGGACCTCGGGGTGCTCGAGGCGATTCTGGCCCGCACCCCGAGGACCGACCCGAGCCCCGACCCGCACGCCCCAGATGACCCGGGCCGTGACCATGACCATGCCAGTGAGGTGGAGATCTGATGATCAGTTCGAGTGTGACGATCACCGCGTTCGTGGTGCACAGCATCGCGCAGACCGCGGTCGACAAGGAAAGAGAGTTCGGCGACCTCGATGCCGTCGTCGGTGACGGTGACTTCGGGTTCTCCCTCGCGCGGGGTTTCGAGATCGTGCTACAGGAATGGGACGCGCTCGACCGCACTACCCCGTCGGTGTTCCTGCAGAAGGTTGCCCTCGTCATCGCGGGCCGCATCGGCGGCACCTCGGGGCCGATCTGGGGCACAGCCTTTCTGCGGGCGGCAGCGGCGGTGAAAGACAAGGAGCAGCTGACCGGGGCCGATGTCGTCGCGATGCTGCGGGCCGCAATCGAGGGAATCAAAGCCCGCGGCAAGTCCGACCTGGGCGACAAGACCCTGCTCGACGCGCTCGTGCCGGCCACCGACGCCCTCGAGGCGGAGCTGATCGCCGGCACGGATGCCCAGACCGCGCTGGAGCGAGCGGCCGTGGTGGCGCGGGCGAGCGCCGACGCGACGACGTCGATGCAGGCCCGGCGGGGTCGGGCCAGCTACACGGGCGAGCGCAGCATCGGATCTCCCGACCCTGGAGCGGTCGCCGTCGCGGTGATCCTCGAGCGGCTCGCCGCGGAATGGTCGCTGAGCTAGGGGGCACTGATCCCGGACCGACCGGCCCGGGTGAACACGCACACGGAAACGGTGGAACAGGACGATGAAGAAGTTTGTGAACGACCCGAAGCAGTACGTTCCCGAAATGCTCAAGGGCATCGCCCTGGCCAACCCCGACAAGCTGCGGTATGTACCCGAGTACAACCTGATCATGCGGGCCGACGGCCCCAACCCGAACAAGGTCTCCATCATCCAGGGCTCCGGTTCCGGTCACGAACCGGCGCACGTGATGACGGTCGGGCGGGGCATGCTCGATGCCGCCTGTCCGGGCGATGTCTTTGCCGCGCCGCCGATGGACTACGTCTACGAGACCACCAAGCTGATGGCCTCGCCGAAAGGCGTGCTGCTGCTCGTGAACAACTACACCGGTGACCGGATGGCCTTCGAGATGGCGCAGGAGATGAGCGCGGCCGAGGGCATCAACGTGAAAACGCTCTTCATCGACGATGATGTCGCCGTGCAGGACTCGACCTACACGGTCGGCCGCCGGGGCGTGGCCGGCAACTTTTTCGTGATGAAAGCGGTCGGTGCGGCGTCGGAGGCCGGGGCAGATCTGGACGAGCTGATTCGCATCGGCGAGAAGGTCGACAGCGTCACCCGCACCATGGGCATCGCGCTGACCTCCTGCACCCCGCCGGCGAAGGGGTCGCCGCTGTTCGAGATCGGGGACGACGAGATCGAGGTGGGCGTGGGCATCCACGGGGAACCGGGCAGGCGCCGGGCGAAGCTGACCACCGCCGACGAGATGACCGACGAGCTGCTCGACGCGGTCGTGGGCGACCTGCCGTATCGGGCGGGCGACCGGGTCGCCCTGATGATCAATGGGCTCGGCGGCACCCCGATCAGCGAGCTGTACATTCTGTACGGGCGGGCCCACGAACAGCTGCGGCAGCGCGGCATCGACGTGGGGCGCAGTTATGTGGGGGAGTACTGCACCTCGCTCGACATGGCCGGCGCGAGCCTGACCCTGGTCAAGCTCGACGATGAGATCGAACGCCTGCTGGAAGCCCCCGCCGAGATCGCCGCCCGCGTCTTCTAGCGCGGCCCAGTAGGTCGTCTCGCCGGGTTTCGACCGGCGCGCTTCGCGCGCCGGCTCAACCAGCGGAGGAACCCGCCGGTTGAGCCGCGACGAAGGAGCGGTCGAAACCAGGCGAGTCGACCTTCACACTACGGTAGGGCCCCGATAGAACCGGCGGGCCGACCTGCGAGCGTAGGAGCAGGTGTTACGGGTGCACGATGATCTTCACCGCGGTGTCGTTGTGGTTGATCAGCGTGTCGAAGCCTTCGGAGATCAGGTCGTCGAGGGCGATGCGGCCGGTGATGAACGGGGCGAGGTCGACCAATCCGTCCTGCACGAGCTTGATCGTGGCCGGGTGGTCGCGCACGTACGCGATGGTGCCCCGCAGGTCGACCTCCTTGAGCACGAGCTTCTGCATATCGAGGCTCGCCGGCTTGCCCCAGATCGACACGTTGACGATGACCCCGGCCGGGCGCACGGCGTCGAACAGGGTGTCGAGCACCACGTTGACGCTCGAGCACTCGAAGCAGACGTCGGCGCCGACGCCGTTGGTCAGTTCGCGAACGCGGGTGGCGACATCCGCTTCGCGCGGATCGAGCACGTAGTCGGCGACACCGGTGGCGAGGGCTTTCGCCTTACGGGCCTCGCTCAGCTCGGAGATGATCACCGTGACGCCCTTGGCCTTGAGTACCGCGGCGACGAGCAGGCCGATGGGGCCGGCGCCGCCGATCAGGGCGACATCTCCGGCCTTGGCGCCGCTGCGCACGAACGCGTGGTGGGCGACGGAGAGCGGTTCGATGAGGGCCGCCTGGTCGAGGGGAATCTGGCCGACGGGGTGCACCCAGCGCTGGTCGATGACGACCTTCTCGCTCAGGCCGCCGCCACCGCCGGCGAGGCCGATAAAGCCCATCTTGACGCAGAGGTGGTAGTTGCCGGCGAGACACTGGGCGCATTCGCCACAGACGAAGTAGGGTTCGACGACGACGTTCTCGCCGACGGTGAGTCCGGTCACGCCTTCACCGAGGGCGGTGATCGTTCCGGAGAATTCGTGCCCGAGCGTGACCGGTTCTTCTTCGTGCGAGAGCGGATGCGGGTGGCCGGCCGCCGGGATGAAGATCGGCCCGTCGAGGTACTCGTGCAGGTCGGTGCCGCAGATGCCGCACCAGGCGACGTCGATGGCGACGGCTCCCGCTCGCAATACGGGGACAGGGATATTTTCGATGCGGATGTCGTGCGGACCGTGAAAACGCGCGGCCTTCATGAGTGGTGCCTGCATGGTGTTCTCCTGCGACGAAACGTGTTGCAACCGTCGTGTCCGAATGACACGAACTGCGGCGTCTCGGCGTACTTTCAGCCTACTCTCAGCGCAGCGCTTATCTCGCGGTCGCTGTTTTCGGAAGGGTAGGGCTATTCGGGGGCGGCGACGATGACCCCGGCGGGCGTCATCTCGAGGCGACTCTCGGCGAGGCCCTGCTGCAGGGCGTTGGAGAGCACGGAGACGATGCCCGCCGTCATTCGGGTGCCGCCGAACACGCTGAGGGCCTCGCGTTTCAGTTCGTCCTCGTTCATTCCCGCGGACACATGGGCGAGTTCGACCATGGCGTTGACGATTTCGCGCGGGCTGACCTGATCGAGCGGGCGGGTCGTGCCGGCCAGGGTGCGCCGGTAGCCGCGCCACTGTGCGGGATCGAGCTGGCTCGGCCAGGCGAAGGAATCCGCGCCGACAAGGTCGCTCGGCAGCTGCCCGAGGATGGACGCGGACCGCGCCGCGCTGAGTTTGGCGAGCCCGAAACCCGACGCGAGCAGTTTGGCGAGGCGGGTGGTGTGGATCGGTCCCTCGGCCTCGACGATCTCGCGCAGGGCGACCGCGACCGCGTCGGACGACCGGCGGCCGGGCAAGGCATCCAGCACCGAGATCGGCCCCAGGGCACGCTCGGGCCAGGGCTCGAAATCGCGCTCGAGGGCGGCGCGGCGCGGCGCGGGGCGCGTCGCGTCCGCGGTGACGGATGCTGCGCCGCCGGACCGCAGACCAGCGATGGTCGGAGCCTGGCTGGCACTCGCGCTCGAGCTCGCGCTGGCCGGCGGAGCCGGTGCGGGTGCCTCCGCTCCGGCAACCGCGTCAAGAGCGGCCGTGAGGTGGTCGAGAACGGCCGTACTGTTCTCCAGCCAGGCGGGCATCCAGACCCGTTCCACGGCCGGCCAGCCCAACAGATGTGACAGCACGTCGACGGGCAGGCCGTCTCGATCGGAGACCGTGCGGCGAGCGGCCCAGGCCGGACCGTCGAGCAGCACGGCCATGAGCGGCCGCTGCGGGTCACCGGGAGCGGCGACGCTGAGGTCGATGCGAAAGTCGCTGAGTCCGACATCCGTCGCCACGACGAGGTCACGTGCGCGCAGGGCCGTCGCGATCTCCTCGCGGTGCCGGTCGATGGCGGTGCCGCGACGGGCCTCCTGCTGCGACGCATCGGTGCCGGCGAGGGCCGCCATATCCAGGTACCTGCGCAGGTGCTTGATGCCGAGCGAGACCGTCTCCTCGCTGCGCAGGTCGGTCGGGGCGAAGCTGCTGAACACGATGATCTGGCGGCGCGCCCGGGTGACGGCCACGTTGAGTCGGCGTTCCCCGCCCGGCAGGTTGAGCGGGCCGAAGTTGAGCGGCAGCCGGCCGGTCTTATCGGCGCTGAACGCGGTCGAGAACAGAATGGTGTCGCGTTCGTCGCCCTGCACGTTCTCGAGGTTCTTCACGAACAGGCCGTCGGTGTCCACGTCGAGGGCAGTCGTGATGCGGTCGTCTCCGCCGTCGCGCAGCAGCCCCTCGATGAGGGCACGCTGCTGCAGGTTGAAGGTGACGACCCCGATGGAGGGACTCTCGACCGGGGAGACGGCGAAACGCCGGACGATCTCGTCGACCACGGCGTGGGCCTCGACCGGGTTGGTGCGCAGCGCCTTGCCGAGACCACCGCGCAGGAACGTGCCGTCGACCCTGCGCAGGCTGACGCCGTAGTCGCCGGTCGGGGAGTCGCCGGTCTCGGCGGTGCCGCCGCTGCGGCGAGGTGCAGGGAACGACGACAGGGTGCCGCGGTAATACTCACGGTTGCTGAACGCGATCAGTGATTCGTCCTGGCTGCGGTAGTGCCACGAGAGCCACCGGCTCGGTACCTGGGCCTGCACGCACTCCGACAGGACCGACTCCTCGTCACGCACGAAGTCGACGTTCACCGCTTCGTCGTCGAGCGAGCTGATGCTCGACTCCGCGAACGCGGTCGGCGGCATCTGTTTGCTGTCCCCGACGACGACGACCGAGCGTGCGCGGCCCATCGCGCCGACGGCATCCGCCACCCGCACCTGGGAAGCCTCGTCGAACACCACGATGTCGAAGAGTTCAGCATGCGCGGGAAAGAATCGCGCCACGGACTCCGGGCTCATCAGCATGCACGGCATGATCTCGGTGATCAGCTCACCGAAGGTGCTCATGAGTTCGCGCACGCCCATGCCGCCGCGCTGGCGGTCGAGCTGCCGTTTCAGCAGCCCGATCTGGCCGGTGTTCACGGCGTCGCCGCAGGTGCGTTGCTCGAGCACCGTGGAGGGAATGAAGGTCGGCAGGTGTGCCCGCACGGCAGCGGATGCCCCGGTGAACCGAGTGATCGCCCGGTTCTGCGCCTCCGTGTCGAACCGGTCGAGGGCCGTTGCCGCGCCGCGCTCGTCGAGGGCAGCGCGGGCCAGTCCCTTCTCGAACGCGAGGGTCGCGTCGCCGGGATCGATGGTGCCCTCCAGGATGATGGTGCGGGCCTCGGTGAGACCGAGGGCGCTGAGCGGCTGCAGCTGCGCGAGCAGGGCCAGCCACCGCCGCAGTGAAGGAACGCCGGGAGCGGCAATGGCCCGCTCGGAGCCGGCAGCCGTCCAGGCGGCGAGCAGCCCGGCCCGCCCGGCCCAGCGCGACAGGTCCGCGGAGCTCGCGCTCGTAGCGGTGGCCAGGGGTTGCCAGGCGTTCGCGACCCGGGTGACGGCCGCACCGAACTCTGCGTCACTCGCCGGGTTCGCGGCGAGGTAGGAGCGCAGGGCCACCACGAAGTCTTCGCGAGCGGTCGCGGCCTGTGATTCGGCGTACGGCGCAACGACGCCCCCGGCCCAGACAAGCCAGGCCAGCTGCATCGCCAAGGAGGTTCCGTCGGCCGCGATGAGCGGATTCCAGTCGGCTGCGAGCCGCACGCCGGGCAGGGCCGCCACCTGGCCGCGCAGGGCATCGAGCTCAACGCGGGTTTCGGCCAGTTGCCCGGTGAGAACCGAGAGGTGCCGCAGGCTGACCTCGGCGCCCGGCCGCAGCGTCGCCTGCAGCTCGGCAAACACCGCCTGACGGCGCTTCTTGCGCCCGAAAAAACCCGAGGAATCCGCGTCGAACGCCGCAGCATGAATCGCGTGCACGTCGAGCAGCAGCGCAGCCGGGGTGCACTGCAACAGCGCGGGGTGCGCGGTCGCCGCGAAAGCATCCACCGCCTGCGTCGCGGCCGCGTGCGCGCGGATCCACTCCGGACTGCGGGTCGCGTCCAGTATCTCCACCGGCGGACGCGGGGACCCCGCGAGGGCTCCGAGGGCCGCGAACTGGTCCGGACTCGACAGCGTCTGCACGACCGCCGCGGCCGGATCACCGGTCGGCACTGCCGCCCAGAGGGCGGCGCAGGCCGCATCAAGTTCCGCCGCGACGGCGGCGACGGTGTCAGCATCGACGGCGGCGAGGGCATCCGCTGTGATGGAACGCGTCCCGATGAAGCCCCAGGCATGATCGCGGCGAGGGTTCGCGGGCTCCGACACGTCGGGCAGGTCGCGCAGGGTCAGCCGCAGCTCGGCGAGCTGTTCGGCGCTCACCGAGGCGGGCAGGCTGATCGGCACCGGCAGGGACGGCACATCGGCGGCGGCCAGCGCCTGGGTGCGCGCGGAGTAGAACGACAGGCCGGCGGCGTTGGGCTCGTGCAGGTGCTCGGCGTACCGGGCGAGGCTGCGGCGGGCGGTGCCGAGTTGGTCGAGATCACTTTTCAGGCCCTGCGCGTCGACCTCGACGCGGTGTTCGAGCGCTCGCCGAATCTGGGCGCGTGCCTGTTGCGGTTTGCTGGCTTTGTCGTGCAGGTCGAGGGCGAAGGCACCCATACCGACCTCCTCGAGGCGTTTCTGCACGACCTGGAGCGCGGCCCGCTTCTCGGCGACAAAAAGCACCTTTTTGCCGTCCGCGACGGCGCGGGTGAGCAGGTTCGTGATCGTCTGGCTCTTGCCCGTGCCGGGCGGGCCTTCGAGCACGAAGGTGCGGCCGGCCACGGCCTCGGCGACCGCCGCCAGCTGGGACGAGTCACCCGGCACCGGGCACTCCGCACCGAGGGCGTCGAGGTCGGGCGCGGGCGGGGCCACAACCGGGTCGACGAACGGCAGGGTCGGCGAGTGGATGAGGTGACTGACGAGCGAATTCTCGGCGAGGGTCTGCCAGTTGTCGTCGAGGTCCTTCCACAGCCGGAACTTCGCGAACTGAAGAATCGACAGGTCGAGGGTCTCGTCCACTCGGTACGGGAGGCCTGCGCCGTGCAGCGCCTCGCGGGTGGCGCGGAACGCGGCTTCGAGATCCAGGCCGGATTCGTCGCCCGACGGCGTTTCGAGGCCCGGGATGTGCAGGCCGTGCAGCTGGCGCAGTTTTTCGAGCAGGCAGTAGTTGGGGGTGGACTGACCGGACTCGTCGAGCGCGATATAGTAACCCCCGCGGGTGGGTTCGAGCACGACCGGCACGAGCACGAGCGGTGAGCGCAGCTCCCGGTCGGCCACGGTCCACACCAGGGTGCCGAAGGCGAGATACAGGTTGTTCGCGCCGGTCTCCTGCACGATCGTGCGGGCCTTGTAGGCGAGGCCGCGCAGCCGGGTGTCGTAGGCGGCCTCGGTGACGTCGGCGACGACGGACCGTTTGTCCTGCAGCAGCGAGCTGAGCTGTTCCTGCGGCAGGTCTCGGCCGAAGCGGATGCCCCGCTCCCGGTCGATCTGCGACACCCGGTCGCTCGGCACCAGGGTGAGACCGGTGCCGGCGTTGACCTGGTCTTCGATCGCGCCGAGCGACCGGTCGGGAACGGTGAGGGCGAGTCTGCCGCGATCGGTGAAGTTGATCAGTCGGTTGCGCAGGCTGAGGTCGAGCAGCGCGTTCTTCCACTGCTCGACCCGTGGCGGAACGGGATCGGTCTCGGCGGCGCCGGGTATGCCGGTCAGCGGGCCGGGCCGGGCCGGGCGATCCACTGTGGGAACGGCGGCGGAAGCCGGGCGGTATTCGGTCACGACGACCGTGCCGGCCGCATCCGTCGTGCGCGCCGGCAACGGAATGATGCCGCCCAGCCTGGCCTGCACGACATCGGCGACGCCGACGACGGCCGAAAGATCACCGGCGAGGTGCGCGAGGTAGGGGGCTCGCTGCGCGTCGGCGAAGGAGAGCCCGGAACGGTCGGTCGTCACGGCCGTCGTCTCCACGAGTGAGATCAGGCCGAGGTCGATGAGGTTGATCACGTCGCCCAGGTCGGTGATCGCGGGGGAGCCGAGCGTCTGCTCGTCACGCCAGTAGCCGAGGAACGCGTGGCCGGTGACGACGAAGATGAGGGGGTGGAGGCCGGCCTGTTCGAGGGCGGCCGCCATCACCACGGTCGTGTCGAGGCAGGTGCCGGCCCGCCCATCGAGCACCTCGCCGGGGGTGCGAATCTTCTGGCCCTCCACGTCCCAGCTCGCGGGCGGGGTGCTGTACCGGATGTCGCGGGCCCGCATCGCGGCGAAGACCGACTCGACGACCTGGTCGACGCGTGTGTCCCCGGTCTGGTAGCCCTGCAGGGAGCCGCTGCCGGTGCTCTTCTCGAGCAGGTCGGCGGCCTCGCCCAGCAGGGTCGTGATGGCCGGGTCGTTCGGCAGCACGTGGGCGGACAGCATCTCAAGGCCGAGTTCGACGGGACGGGCGATCCACTGCCGGGCAGCGAGCAGCTGGATCTCGTGGCGGGCTTCGGCGACGACGTCGCCGCCGACGGTCAATGTTGCCCGGATGGTGGCCGGGCGCTGCTCTTCGACCGTGAGCATGACGGCGGGGTCGCCGCGCAGGGTCAGGTCGGTCAGAGTGACCGGACGTTCGGCCGCGAGGTCCACCAGGATCTCGCAGGCCGCCGCCAAGGGCTGTCCGGCGCTCTCCACACTGATACGCAGCACGGCAGCCCGCACGGCCGGCCCCGTGTTATCGACCGTGACGCTCGTGACCACGCTCTGGCGGTTGTGCGCGAGGGCATAACTCAGGATCGGGGTGGCGACGAGGTGAAGATCGAACGGGCGAGTCTGCATCCCTCAATGAAACCACTTCGACCGGCTCCGCACCCTGCGACGCTACGGGCCCGCGCGATTTTCGCGACCGGAGCGTCAGGGTTCGATGTAGCCGGGCATCTTCGTGGGGGCGGTGGGAACCGCCGAACTCAGTGGCGGTTGCGGGCGCCGGTGGTGCACGGTCGAGCCGTCGTCGAGGTAAACCTCACGGGGCAGGCCGGCGTCGGACTGCTTGACCGAAGAAATCCAAATCGCTTCGTGGTGCACGTCGAGTCCCGATCGAACGTCTTCTGCGGTGCGCAGTTTGGCGACCCGGTGGATGAGCCCGCAGAAGACCACCTTGACAAAGATGTCGGCGATGCAATAACCGATCTGCATGGCGGTGGTGAAGGCCCCGCCCGAACCGAGCAGCGGGATCATGAACATCACGGGGTAGATGAACCAGCCGCCGAGCAGAACGAATGTGGCTGACCGTAGCAGTGTTGCGGATTCGGTCGTCAATTCGGGCAGAGAGCGCCGCACCTCGCGGATCAGCAGGAGCATGGTGGCGATCCAGAACGCACAGCTGATGCCGCCCCAGACGACCAGGGCCAGCAGGCTGGTGCCGCCGCCGATCACGACCGCCCCGAGGTAGCCGGTGAAGATCATCAGGAACGCGCCGGCCACCGCCCAGATTCGAACGCGCCTGGCCGCGGCGCCGACGACGGTGCAGACGGCCAGCAGCTCCACGGTCAGGAGGGGAACGGTCAGCGACCAGTCCATGTACCGCGTCGCCATCGCGTTGATGGCCAGTTCGTTGGGAACGTACCCGGCTGCGGTGAGGTCGTACCCGTAGCGAAAGTTGATCACCATATAGACGTAGCCGAGGAAGGCGACGCCCATCAGGGAAAGCCGGGCGACCACGGCCGGCCGGTACCGGGCGCCGACCTCGCCGCGGGTCGTCCAGGTTCGCACGAATCCGGCGAACAAGGCCAGGGCGGCGATGACGAGGAAATATTGCGTGAGCATGTACTGGGACTCGGTGAGCGTCGCCGTCCACGGTGCCACAATCGTCGTGTTCATCGGATGGATGGTCCCGGAGTGGCATGCTGGGCGCCGACGCCGGGCGGAGTCGGCACCGGCTCGGTCATGAAGACGAGCCCGCCGGCGCTGTTGGCGGACAGCATCAGGGCGTCGATCCATTCGCGGTTGATCGTGGGAACCCGGCTGCCGAAATAGCGATAGTAGAGGGTGCTGGCCGGGTCGATCCAGATCGCGCTGCGCCCGCTGTTGGCGTCGGCCGCATCGATCCACGAGAACACGAAGCTCTCCCGGCGGCGCAGTTTGGCGCTGATCACGATCTGCAGGTGCATGAGCGCACGATCGTCGAAGCTGATGACGATTCCCGAATTGCCGTATAGCAGCGTGCCCATCGTGCCCCCAGTGTTGCCTCACCTTATCGGGAGCGGGGGCCTCAGCGGGGGGCGAGCCCGATGCCGGCCTGTCTGTTAGGCCGCCGTGAGAATATTCGAGCGGATGCTCCGCTCGGCGTTCGCGGCATCCCCCACGGTGGTCTCGGCGCAGCCCGAGCAGGTCAGACGGTAACGCGGTGCGGATGTGAAGCCGACCCGGGCGGGGTTCGGGGCGAGCTTGGCAGCGGCGTTGCAGTGCGGGCAGGTCATCAGCACGAATTGTTCTCCTTTGATGAGGATCTCTTGTGTGAGAAGGATTTCAGTATGCAGAGATTTTCCATGGAGCGGTATGGGTTGACACCGGTCGGTGGACCCCCCATTCGAGTCGGGATTTTGGGGGGTGGTTCCGAGATGTCGGCGGCGGGGACGTTCGGCTAGTCTGTCCTCATCAGCGGATGTCAATTTCTCACCTGCAGATCGGAGTTGTTCATGCCTCTTCACGGACTGACCATTCGCACTGTTTCCAGCCCGAATTCCCGCCCGGCGCGTGCGACGCGCACCGCCCCCGTCACCCCGCCCACCCGGAGCCCAGACGGCGCGACCGCCCTGTCGCCGACCGAGTGGATGGTCTCCGACGCGACCACCGCCATCGGCACGTCCTCGGCTATCCTCGGCTTCATCCAACTGACCGCCGGGAACTACGAGGTCACCAGGATCGGTGGTTCCCAGATCGAGTTCAGCAACTTTCCGAGCCTGGCTGAAGCGGTCGCCGCGCTCTCGGCGAAGCCGTTGCGCCGCCTCAACATCGCGGCCGCACCGCCCCGGCGCTGAGGCTCTGCCCAGGCCCGAGATTCTGCCCGGCGCGAGATTCTGCTAAAGTATTGAGGTTGCCGTTCAACGGCCGCGGACAAAGAGAGCTCAGGCATTCTGCCAAGGGCACCGCGCAGTGAGAGAAAGGGGATCCCATCTATGGCACTCGAGCCCACCGCTAAGAAGGCGATCATCGAAAAGTACGCTACCCATCCTGGTGACACCGGGTCCCCCGAAGTCCAGATTGCGATGCTCACCGCACGTATTCTCGACCTCACGGAGCACCTCAAGGAGCACAAGCACGACCACCACTCGCGTCGTGGCCTGCTCCTCATGGTTGGTCAGCGTCGCCGCCTGCTCGGTTACCTCTCGGACATCGACATCAGTCGTTACCGCAAGCTGATCGAACAGCTCGGACTTCGTCGATAACGCGAACTTCTTGAGAACGGGCCGTCACCTTCGGGTGGCGGCCCGTTTTGCGTCCCCGGCGCCCGGCGTGGAATACCCGGCGCGGCATCGCGCCCCGGAATACCGCGGCACGCCGGACGGTTCGCTCCAGTGATGACACCTGTAAAGACACACCAGAACCGCCCGCTCGCGCTCTCCGTTCTCGACCTGATTCCCGTGCGCAGCGGGCAGACCTCGGGCAACGCGCTCGCGGCATCCGTCGCACTCGCCCAGATGGCCGATCGGCTGGGATTTACGCGCTACTGGGTCGCCGAGCACCACAATATGCAGGCGGTCGCCTCGACCAACCCGCCCGTGCTGATGGGGATCCTCGCCGCGCGCACCGAGCGGATCCGGGTGGGATCGGGCGGCATCATGCTGCCCAACCATTCGCCGCTGGTCATCGCCGAGCAGCTCGGCATTCTCGAGGCGGCGTTCCCCGGCCGCATCGACGTGGGCTTCGGCCGCGCGCCCGGCAGTGACCCCGTCATCTCGTCGTACCTGCGCTCCAGCGGCGCCGTGAGCGACGTGGACGCCTTCGAACACAACGTGGCGGACATCGGTGCCCTGCTGCACCCCGACGGTGCCGCGCTGCGGCTCACCTCGGGCCAGGACTATGTCTTGCGGGCGACGCCCGCCGCGACCGGTTCCGCCGTCGTCTGGATGCTCGGATCAAGCTCGTTCTCGGCGCACCTCGCCGCGCGCCTCGGCCTGCCCTACGTCTTCGCCAATCACTTCTCCGGTGACGGTACGACGGATGCCCTGAACCTGTACCGCACGGAGTTCACCCCGTCAGAGAACCTCGCCGCACCGCGCACGTTCCTGACCGTGAACGTGTCCGTCGCCGACACGGCCGAGGAGGCACTCGCGCTGGCCACGCCGCAGCTGCAGCTGATGGCCCGGCTGCGCACCGGGGCGCCGATGGGGGCCCTCTTGACCGTGGAGCAGGCAGCGGTCGCCGACGTGACCGGCGCGCAGGCAGAGATCATCGAGCAGATGGTGCGGGGCTGGGTCATCGACACCCCCGCGGGCGCCGCGACACGCCTGCACGCGCTCGCCGACCGGTTCGGCGTCGACGAGATCATGGTCGTTCCCGGGGCGTCCGAGCATTCCCACGACGACCTCGACACCGCCCCCGCCCGGGTGCGCGCGCTCGAGTTGTTGGCCGCCGAGGTTCTCGCCGGGTAGCGCGGCAGGGTCGCACTGAAGCGGGAGTAGACCGCGGCGGGGGCTAGCATTAGTCCTTGGCGCGGCCACTGACGGCGTGACCTGGACGGCACGGCTACTGATGGCACGGCCCGGCTTCGGAACAAATGAAACGGACGGACGCAGCAGCGATGAGTCTCTGGCGCACCAAGAGTATTGAAGATTCGATAGCCGACTCGCTCGAAAAGGGCCACAGCCTCAAGCGCACCCTCGGTACCTGGGACCTCATGATCATGGGCGTCGCGGTCGCCGTCGGGGCCGGGATCTTCTCGGTCGGCGCCAAGGCCGCGGGAAGCTACGCCGGGCCATCCGTCACCCTCGCCTTTCTGCTGGCCGCCTTCACCTGTGCCCTCGCGATCATGTGCTACGCCGAGTTCGCCTCGGCCGTTCCGGTTGCCGGGTCGGCGTACACGTTCACCTACGCCACCCTCGGCGAGCTGCTCGCCTGGATCATCGGCTGGGACCTGATCCTGGAGATGCTGACCGCCGCGGCCGTGATCGCGAAGTACTGGGGCATCTACCTCAGCACGGTCTTCGACCTCGCCGGCTGGGACGTTCCCGCGACCATCACCGTGGTCGGCCTCAACGTGAGCTGGGGCGCGTTCGTCATCGTCGCGATCTTCACCACCCTGCTCGTGCTCGGAACCCAGCTCTCCGCCCGCGTCGCGAGCGTGTTCACGATCATCAAGGTCGCGATCGTGGTCTTCGTGATCGTGGCCGGTGCGTTCTTCATCAAGGTCGAGAACTACACCCCGTTCATCCCCGAATCGGTGCCGACTCCCGAGGGCGAGGGTGACGTGTGGATGCAGTCACTCTTCTCGTTCATGACCGGTGCGGCCCCCGCGCAGTACGGGTTGTTCGGCCTGCTGGCCGGTGCCTCACTCGTGTTCTTCGCCTTCATCGGCTTCGACGTCGTCGCGACGAGCGCCGAAGAGGTCAAGAACCCGCAGAAGACGTTGCCGCGCGGCATCTTTGCCGGCCTCGCCATCGTGACCGTGCTGTACATCGGTGTGAGCCTCGTGCTGACCGGGATGGTGCCCTACACGGTGCTCGCCGACGACCCGAACGCGTCCCTGGCCACGGCGTTCGTCTCGGTCGGTGCAGGCTGGGCCGCGCAGATCATCTCGGTGGGAATCCTCGTGGGACTCACGACCGTGATCATGGTGCTGCTGCTCGGGCTGTCGCGGGTGCTGTTCGCGATGAGCCGCGACGGACTGCTGCCGCGCTGGCTCAGTGTCACCTCCGACAAGCGCCGCACGCCGGCCCGCATCCAGATCATCTCCGGACTGGCCGTGGCCCTCATCGCCGGCCTCACTGACGTGGGTGTGCTCGAGGAAATGATCAATATCGGTACCCTGTCGGCCTTCGTGCTGGTCAGCATTGCCGTCGTCGTGTTGCGCAAAAAACGCCCAGACCTGCCGCGGGCGTTCAAGGTGCCGTTCTCGCCCTTCCTGCCGATCCTGTCCGCCGTGCTCTGCGTCTGGCTGATGCTGAACCTGACGACGCTCACCTGGGCGCGGTTCGGCGTGTGGCTGATCATCGGCTTCGCCGTGTACTTCCTCTACGGACGCCGGCACTCCGTGCTCGGCCTCAAGCTGAAGGCCGCCAAGCGTGAGGCCGCCGAGCGGGAAGCTGCGATACTCGCCGCTGGCAAGCGTGATGCGGCGCCGGACTCCGTTGTCAGTGGCGAATCAGACTCGTCGCGGTGAGGTCGTCGGCCATCTCGGTGGCCAGGAACTCGCCCCACTGCTGGTAATCCGTTGAGGTTCGGTAGCGCCCGGCCACGATGAAGGATCGTCCCGTCAACGGCACAAACGTGGTGCGGGGAGTGCGGGAGCACTGGTCTGACGTGACGCGGTTCAGCCCGGCGGCGTGCCAGTTCGCGAGGCCGCCGAATAACCGATTGTCGAAGACCGGGATCGTGCGGATCGGCTGGATCCCGAGCATGTAGATGTGGGTCTGGGGCCCGGTGTGCTCGGAGATGTGGGTCAGGATGCGCGCCAGCTCCGACCGCCAGACCGTGGGCGGGATGAAATCGATAGCGTCGTTCACGCCGAGGGCCACGACGACGGCGTGGTAAGCCGAGAGGTCGATTTCGGCGACGTCGTGAAAACCCTGGCGGATCGAGCCGAGCGGGCTGGCCGCGACGCTCACATCGGCGCCGCGACCGGTGGTCACGGACAGGGCCCGCGCAAGCGACCCGGGTAACGCCAGGTCGTGGGTGCGCACGCCCCAGCCGGTCGCCGGACCGCTGCCGAAGACGAGTACGCGGTCGTGGTCGGGTCCCGTGGCGTGCGAGTGCGGGTGGTCGGTCGGACGAGGAACGGTGCCCTGGGTTTGCAGGGCCAGCCCTGCCCAGGCACGTATGAGCGGTGCCAGGATGAATCGTAAAACTTCGCGCATGTCGTCCCCCTGTTCACTCCAACTGTAGGGACAGAACGACCGTTTGTCGTCATACACAACGTGCGCGGCTGGCACCAGTTAGAGGGTGCCCAGCCGTTCTGCCTCTGTACGGGGGCTATGAACGGCCTATGAGTTCGCCGTACGCGTTGCGAGCCGGTACAGGCGGGCTTCCCAGGCGCGCAGGGGTGCTTCACCGGTGCCCGTCTGCTCGGCCGCGGGATAGTTGCCGAGCAGGAGTTCGGCGCCGGAGAGGTCGGCCGGAAGCGGCGTGGTGAGCGGGGCATCCGCTGCGTTGGCTACCACCAGGAGGGTCTCGGAGCCGAGGGTGCGGGTGAAGGCATAGAGCGCCTCGTGGTTCGGTTCCAGCATCGTGAAGTCGCCCAGGGCGACGGTCGGCAGTGTGTGCCGCAGCGTGATCAGGCGCTGGTAGAAGCGGAAGACGCTCCGTTTGGCGGCGCGATCTGCGGCCACGTTCACCGCGGCGAAGTTCGGGTTCGCCGCGATCCAGGGCGTGCCCGAAGTGAAGCCGGCGTGGGCGGAGTCGTCCCACTGCATCGGGGTGCGGGCGTTGTCCCGGCCCATCGTGTGCACGCCCTCGAGCACCGTGGCCGGCGCCTGGTCGAACTGGCCGGTGCGGTCGAACTCCGCAACGGCCTCGCGGTAGTGGTTGAGGGATTCGATGTCGCGATAGTCGGTGATGCTCTCGAAGTGCACGTTGGTCATGCCGATTTCTTCGCCCTGGTAGATGTAAGGCGTGCCGCGGTGCAGGTGCAGCACGAGCGCCCACAGGGTCGCCGACTCGAAGCGGAATTCGCTGTCGTTGCCGAAGCGCGACACCAGGCGGGGCTGGTCGTGGTTGTTCAGGTACAGGCTGTTCCAGCCGGTTTCGGCGAGCCCGCCCTGCCATCGCCCGAGGCTTGCCTTGAGGGCGGGCAGGCTGCGGGGGAGGAAGTGGAACTTCGTTTGCCCCTGGTCCAGGGAGACATGCTCGAACTGGAAAATCATGTCGACCTCGGCCCGGGCCGGATCGGTGAAGAGCCGGGCATCTTCGACCGTGACGCCGGGCATCTCGCCGACGGTGAGGTGCTCGCCGGTGCGCCCGGCGAAGACCTCCCGGTGCATCTCCTGCAGGTAGTCGTGGATCTGCGGGCCCATCGGCGAGCCGCCGCCGAGGCTGGCCTGCGGCCCGCTGACGAGTTCGGCGCGCTTGGCGATGAAATTGATGACGTCCATGCGAAAACCGTCGACGCCGCGGTCGAGCCACCAGTTCATCATCGTGTACACGGCACGGCGCACCTCGGGGTTCTCCCAGTTGAGGTCGGGCTGCTGGCGGGCGAACAGGTGCAGGTAGTACTCATCGGTGATCGGGTCGAGGGTCCATGCCGGGCCGCTGAAGGCGCTGCCCCAGCCGTTCGGCGGACCGCCGACAGCCCCTGCGGATGACGCGTCGGCCGTCGGCCGCCACCAGTACCAGTCTCGTTTCGGATTGTCCTTCGAGGAGCGTGATTCGACGAACCAGGGGTGTTCATCGCTCGTGTGGTTGACGACGAGATCCATGATGATTTTGAGGCCCCGGCTGTGGGCTGCCGTGAGTAGGGCATCGAATTCGGCGAGGCTGCCGAAGACGGGGTCGATGTCCTGGTAGTCCTTGATGTCGTACCCGTTGTCGTGCTGCGGCGACGGGTAGACCGGCGAGAGCCAGATCGCATCCACCCCCAGCTCGGCCAGGTAGTCGAGCTTCGACCGGATGCCGCCCAGGTCGCCGATGCCATCGCCGTTCGAGTCCGCGAAGCTGCGCGGGTACACCTGGTAGACCACCGCCCGGGTCCACCAGGGATTCGAGTCGTGCTCTCCGTGTACGGCGGCAGTGGCGGCGTTCGTCATGGACCAGTCCTTTCCGGGGCAGGCCTCAACGCTACGGGCATCCGTCTGGAATGTCCCGGTAGACGCTCGGTAGGCGTCTGTTAGGCTTACGGAGGCCCGATTATGGGCCAGCCGCAGCACCTGGGCGGGCCGGAAGCACCTGCACTGAGCCACTTGCACTGTGCAGTGACCGCTCCCCGTCCCCGTGCCCCACTCGCACGCCACACGGGCAAACGAGTCTAAAAAAAGGAGAGAACCCCCGCATGGAGGGTCCAGAAATCACATTCGCCGAAACCATTATCGACAACGGTAAGTTCGGCACTCGCACCATCCGATTCGAAACCGGCCGTCTCGCCCAGCAGGCGCAGGGCTCGGCCGCCGCCTACATCGACGAAGAGACGATGCTGCTCTCCGCCACGAGTGCGAGCAAGCAGCCGAAGGACAACTTCGACTTCTTCCCGCTCACCATCGACGTTGAAGAGCGCATGTACGCTGCCGGCCGCATTCCGGGCAGCTTCTTCCGTCGCGAAGGTCGCCCCTCCACCGAGGCGATCCTCACCTGCCGTCTGATCGACCGGCCGCTGCGCCCGTCGTTCGTCGACGGCCTCCGCAACGAGATCCAGGTCGTCATCACGGTCCTCGCGATCGAGCCCGACGAACTCTACGACGTGCTCGCGATCAACGCGGCCTCCATGTCGACCCAGCTCGCCGGCCTGCCGTTCTCCGGCCCGATCGGTGGCGTTCGCGTCGCACTCATGCCCGACAGCAATGGTGGCGGCCAGTGGGTTGCCTTCCCGAAGCACTCGCAGCTCTCCGATGCCGTCTTCAGCATGGTCGTCGCCGGCCGCGTGGTGACGGATGCTGATGGCAGCCAGGACGTCGCGATCATGATGATCGAGGCGGAAGCCACCGACAACGCGTGGACGCTCATCAAGGGCGGCGCCATCGCGCCGAACGAAGAGGTCATCGCCGGCGGCATCGAAGCCTCGAAGCCGTTCATCAAGCAGCTCATCGCCGCGCAGCAGGTTGTCGCCGACGCGGCCGCCAAGCCCACCGGTAACTACAGCCTGTTCCCGCCCTACCAGCCGGCCACCTACGACGCGGTTGCCGCCCTGTCGTATGACGCCCTGAAGGACGTCTACCAGATCGCCGACAAGGTCGCCCGCCAGGACGCCGATGACGCGCTCAAGGCATCCGTCAAGAACGCCATCGCAGCCCAGGTCGAGGCCGGCACGCTCGACGCCAGCGCCCTGAACCAGGTCTCCGCGGCGTACAAGTCGGTCACCAAGCTCGTCGTGCGCTCGCGCGTGCTCAACGAAGGCATCCGCATCGACGGTCGGGGACTTGCCGACATCCGCCCGCTCGACGCCGAGGTTGCGGTCATCCCGCGCGTACACGGTTCGGCCATCTTCCAGCGCGGCGAAACCCAGATCCTGGGCGTCACCACGCTGAACATGCTGAAGCTCGAGCAGTCGATCGACTCGCTGAGCCCGGTTACGAAGAAGCGCTACATGCACAACTACAACTTCCCTCCCTACTCGACCGGTGAAACCGGCCGCGTCGGAACGCCGAAGCGCCGCGAGATCGGCCACGGAGCGCTCGCCGAGCGCGCCCTGGTTCCCGTGCTGCCGACGCGTGAGGAGTTCCCCTACGCCATCCGTCAGGTCTCCGAGGCGCTCAGCTCCAACGGCTCCACCTCGATGGGTTCCGTCTGCGCGTCGACCCTCTCGCTGCTGAACGCCGGAGTGCCGCTGCGCGCTCCGGTCGCCGGCATCGCGATGGGCCTGATCAGCGACACCGTTGACGGCCAGACCCGCTACGCGGCCCTGACCGACATCCTCGGCGCCGAAGACGCCCTCGGCGACATGGACTTCAAGGTTGCCGGCACGAGCGAATTCATCACCGCGATCCAGCTCGACACCAAGCTCGACGGAATCCCCGCGCAGGTGTTGGCCGGCGCGCTGACGCAGGCGAAGGAAGCCCGCACCACGATCCTCTCCGTGCTGAACGCCGCGATCGACGCTCCCGACGAGATGGCGCCCACCGCGCCCCGCGTCATCAGCGTGCAGATCCCGGTCGACAAGATCGGCGAGCTGATCGGCCCGAAGGGCAAGACGATCAACTCGATCCAGGACACCACCGGTGCCGACATCTCGATCGAGGAAGACGGCACCGTGTACATCGGCGCCGTCGACGGACCGTCGGCCGAGGCCGCTCGGGCCCAGGTCAACGCCATCGCGAACCCGACCAACCCCGAGGTTGGCGAGCAGTTCCTCGGAACCGTCGTCAAGATCGCCGCGTTTGGAGCCTTCGTTTCCCTGCTTCCGGGCAAGGATGGTCTGCTGCACATCTCTGAGGTGCGTAAGCTTGCTGGTGGCAAGCGTGTTGAGAACGTCGAAGACGTTCTCGGCGTCGGCCAGAAGGTGCTCGTTGAGATCACCAAGATCGATGACCGTGGCAAGCTCTCGCTCGCCCCGGTGCTCGAAGAATCTGCTGACACGGACAGCCGCGCTGCGGCATCCGTCGGCGCCGACGATTCCGTCGAAGCGTAGTCAGATAAGGTCTGCCGGCCAACCTCTCGCCAGGTGAGCCGGTAAGACGAAAGGCCCGCACTGCTTCGGCAGCGCGGGCCTTTTGCGCACCCCGGGCTCGCACCCCGTTCGGACCCGGCCGGGTGGGAGTAGGGTGCCGGCATGAAATCACACTCAGCGAATTCTCAGTCGCGAAATTCTCAATCGCGCTTCGGCGCCCGCGGGGCCCTCGGCCTCGGTCTGCTCATTCTCGGCCTGGTCGCCGGCGTCGGGGCCGTTCCGGCTACGGCCGCACCGGCCAGCCTGACCGCGGCATCCGCTCCCGCGTCGTCGGCGGCGTCGGCGTCTTCTGCGTCATCGAACGGATACGTCGCCCTCGGCGACTCCTTCACGTCCGGGCAGGGCGCGCCACCGTACACGATCGCATCCGGCGCCTGCCTCGTGAGTCGCTACGGCGGCTACCCGACCGTCACGGGCCTGCTGAGCCCCTACCGGCTCACGGCGAACCGGGCGTGCTCCGGCGCCCGGACCAGCGATATTCCCGCCCAGCTGGTCGGGGTGAGCGCGAACACGAAGCTTGTGACGCTGACCATCGGCGGGATCGACGCCGGATCCAACGTGATCGTCGGCGCGTGTGCCCCCGACCCCCTGGCGCCCGCCTGTGACGCAGCCATCACAGCCAGTCTTGCGAGCCTTCCGGGTCTTGTCCCGGTGCTGGCCGGGACCTATGCCGGCGTCGCGCAGACCCTGACCTCGGCGCGGATCGCGGTACTGAACTACCCGCTGCAGTTTCAGCCGGGCGTATCCGTTTTCGGGGACAAGTTCAACGCGGGAACGTTGCTGCTGAACCAGGCGATCCAGGGCGCTGTCGCGAGCCTGGCGAACCCACGGGTCGTCTACGTCGATGCGACGCAGGAATTCGGGAACCACGGCATCGGTTCCCGAATCCCGTACATCGCCTTCAATCCGGCCGATCTTGCGGCGCCGGCGAACTTCCACCCGAATGCCCTCGGGAATTCGCTGGGCTACTACCGCGCGCTGGTGAACGACGGCGTGCTGCGACGCCCGTAGCGCGGTCGCGCCCTCAGGGGAGAGTGGCCGGGCGCCCGGAATGGGGCTCCGGCCACGAGCGACCTAGTTGAAAGATTTGCAAGTTAGCGATATGCTAAAACTGTGTTATCTCCTGGCCAGCCCGTCGCCCAACTGAAGTCCGACCTTTTCAAGGCGCTCGGGCATCCGTTACGCGTGCAGGTCCTCGAAGAACTCGTCGACGGTGAGCGGTCGGTCGGCAGCCTCGCCGAAGAACTCCGCTGTGAGCTGTCGAACCTGTCCCAGCAGCTCGGCGTGCTTCGCCGCGCGGGCGTGGTCGTCACCCGGCGCGAAGGCAACACCATCTTCTACACGCTGCGTGACCGCAACGTCGCCGATCTGCTCGATGCTGCCAAGCGGATGCTCGTGGCCAATCTCACCGATTCCCACGCGGTATTGCGCACGATGGAGCAGGACCCGAAGTAGCGCGCTGCGGGCTGCGTGCTGCGCGTAGCGAGGTATTGCTCTGCATGGAGTCACCCTGATCGGCAGGGGCAAGGGCGCCAGTATCAGCCATGCACGGGGGTGGCGTCGGGCGTCTCGCGTGGGCGTCTTCGCCTCCAGCCTCCAGCCTCCAGCCTCCCTCCTCACGAGTGGGCGCAGATCGCCCCTTGGCGGATGTGAATGGGCGCAAATAGCCCCTTGACGAGTCTGATGGGGCCATTTGCGCCCAGTCGTGAGGGTAGAGCGCGTCTGATGGGGCGATTTGCGCCCACTCGTGGCAGGTCAGGTGGGCTCGCGCCGCCACGCAGGTACATGGGCCTGTGGATAACTCCCCAGGCACCCGCGGCTTTCTGAAACGATGTGCCATGCACAAACGCAGCGCGCTCCCTCCCGGCCTTGAGCTCGGCGCCGTGACCGCGGCTGAGGCGCGTGCCGCGGGCCTCAGCGACAAGCGCCTCCGATCGAGCGATCTCGAGCATCCGTTTCACGGAGTCGTGGTCGGAGCGGGCTCGGTGCGCACCCTGCACGACCGGTGTCGGGCGTATCAGACGAGGATGCCCCGGGCTGGGTTCTTCAGTCATTCCACGGCAGCCATGCTCCACGGCCTGCCACTTCCCAGAAGTCTGGAGACCGAACCGTGTGTTCATGTGAGCGTGGTGGCACCCATCCGCGCGCCGCGGGGGGCGGGCGTTGTCGGCCACCGGGTGGACCTGTGCCCCGCGCTGGTGCTCCTCGGGGACCTGAGGGTGGTGACCCCGGTTGGCGCCTGGTGCGAGCTTGGATCCGTTCTCGAATTGGACGATTTGATTGCGGTCGGTGACGGGCTCCTCTGCGGCAGGTATCCATTTGCGACCACTCACGTCGGGAGATGGACCGCCAAGGGACCATTTGCGACCACTCACGACAGTCCCCGTCACGATCGTCCCTCAACGGAAACGTCGCGGGCGCCTGTGGTACCTCGGCGGCCGCTACAGGTCGTTGCCGGCGTAGGACTGGTTGAAGCTCTTGTTCGCCAGGGGGAAGTCGGGAACGATCGTCACGGCCAGGGCGATCGGCAGCGATGGCCAGTTCAGGAATGACGGGTCGACGACCTTTTCGCGGGCGATCGTGCCGTCGGTGGCCAGCTCCACGCGGTGCGCGATCGTGCCGCGCCATCCTTCGACGAGCCCGAGCCCTGACCGGATTCCGGCGCCCGAGGTGTCTGCACCGGCCTCGGCCGTGCGGCCGCTGCCGAGCCGGCTTTCGGGGAACGCCACATCGAGGCGTGAGATGAGCCCGATGATGACGGCCGTCGACACCTGGAACTCGCGCGCCCGCACCTGGTACCGGCTGAGCACATCCCCGCCGGTCTCGGTGACGACCGCGAAGGCGTCGCCAAGCTCGACGAAGGGGTGGTCCTGGCGGGCGTCGACGCCGAGGCCGGAGGCCCGGGCCACGTAGCCGAGGGTTCCGATCGTGCGGGCCTGCGTGGTGGGCAGCGCAGCGGTGCCGGTGAACCGGTCGCGCACGATTGCGTGGCTGAGCGTGATGGCGACGATCTCGGCCAGGGCCGCAGCGATCCGCCGCAATTCGATCGGGTCCGGGAGGGTGTGCACCGACACCCCGCCGAGGCTGAGCGCGCCGCGCAGCAGTCGGTGGCCGGTCACGGCCTTGTTGATGCGCAGCAGCGTCTCGCGCAGCTGCTGCGCGTGGGCGTCGACGATGGCGAAGCCGGTGTCGTTGGCGAGCGACCCGAGGTCGGTCGCGTGGTTGTACAGGCGCTCCAGCTCGAGCAGCAGGGCGCGCACGAGCCGGTCGGGTTCGGAGACCTCGATGCCGGCCGCGGCCTCGACGGCCATCAGGTAGGCGAGCGAGTGCCCGATCGCGGTGTCGCCGCTGATCTGCTCGGCCAGTTCGATGCCGGCGGCGGGCAGGCGCCCCTGGAACAGCTTCTCCATCCCGCGGTGCAGGTAGTACTGGCGGGCCTCCATGCGCACGATCGTCTCGCCGACGACCGAGAACCGAAAATGGCCCGGTTCGATGACACCCGCGTGAATCGGCCCGACGGCGATCTCGTATACGCCGGGGCCTTCGACCTCCACAAACGGAAACGACTCGACGTCGGGTTCGAACTCCGGCATTGGGTTCGGGTCTGCCAGCATCGGGTACCAGCCGCGCGGCCAGTGGCCGTGGCGCACGAGGCGGTGCGGCTGGGGGTGATTGTGCGGGCGCACGCCGAAGAGGTCGCGCATCTCGCGTTCGAAGTTGCCTGCCGCGAGCGAGAGGTGAGCGAGCGAGGGGATCCAAGCGTCCGCTTTCGGAATGCGCACGGTCAGCTCGACGAGCCGGGCGGTGGCCGCGAAGACGTAGACGATGCGGAACTCGGCATCGTCGTCGTGGCAGGCCACGAGTGCCAGGCGGTAGCTGTCTTCCGGCGTCGTGCCGTTCAGCAGACCGGATGCCGCGGCGCTGAGGTCGTCGCGGCTGACCGAGCGGCGGTCCACCAGGGGAGCCGGCGGGGCCGGCGGCGTGGTCAGAGATTCGGGCATCAGTTCGTCCCTCCCAGAACGGCGACGGCACGTTCGAGGAGGTCCCCGATCGGGTGGGCGATAAAGGCGACGCTCGCGGTGACAGCGAGGGCGAGAATGATCGGCAGGATCGGGCCGTGGGTGGAGAAATCCCGCACCAGCAGGGTCTCATCACCCGAACCGGTCCGGATGGTCGTGATCGACTGGGTCGACCCGGAGGGGATCGAACCGGTCGCGGAAGCGACCTCGGCAACCGGCGCCGGGGAGCCGAGCACCATGCCCATGGTCAGTCGGGTGAGGCCGGCGAAGATGACGAGCAGCAGGAACAGGGCGATCATGACGACGAGGCCCATGCCTTCGGCCCAGCCGGCCATGATGATGCCGACCTCGGAGAAGAAGATGCTGAACGGCGGAAACCCGACGAGGGCGGCCATCGCCACGAGCCACGGCACCGCGAGTCCCGGCCGTCGGGCCAGGAGGGCCCGCACGTTGGCGATCACCGGGGTGCCCTCGATGTGCAGGATGCGGCCGGAGATCACGAACAGGGTCGCCTTGATCAGGCCGTGACCGAGCATGTACAGCAGCACGGCGGGGAGCGCGGCGGGGCCGATGGCCACGCCGAGGGCCATCAGGCCCATGTGTTCGATGCTGGAGTAGGCCAGCATCCGCTTGTAATCGACCTGGCGGATGAGCAGTGAGGCCGCGATCGCGAGCGAGAGCAGGCCGCCGATGCTGAGCATGGTGCGCAGAAAATCGGGGCCGATGACGAGGTTGGTGATGGTTTGGATGCGCAGGATCGCGTAGAGCGCGACGGCGAGCAGCACACCCGACATCAGGCCGGACACCGGGGCCGGGGCCTGGCTGTGGGCGTCGGGCAGCCAGCTGTGCATCGGGGCGAGGCCGGACTTGGTCGCGAATCCCAGCACGGCGAGCGCGCCGCCGGCGGTGATCAGGGCCGGGTCGAGGGGGAGATCGGCCTGGCTGAGCAGCAGCCAGGACAGCGTGGGAGTTTCGGTCTCGCGGCTTGCCGCGTAGATCAGCACGATGCCGAGCAGGGCGATGGCGACACCGACACTGCCGAGGATGACGTATTTCCAGGCGGCTTCGAGCGAGCTGCGGGTGCGGTGGTGCCCGACGAGGAAAGCCGTGGTGATGGTCGTCGCCTCGATGGCGGCCCACATCAGGCCGATGCTGTCGGCGAGCACCGCGAGGCTCATCGCGGCGAGGAACAGGGAGATCAGGGCTTCGAAGATGCCGGCGCTCTGGCCGCGACTGTCGGCGGCGGTCTTGAGGCCGCCCCAGGTGGAGATCAGGCCGACGGCGCCGACCACGGTGAGCATGTAGGCGGAGAGCGCGTCGGCGCGCAGCATGCCGCCGCCCGCCGTCGGGACCTGGTCGTTCATGACGGCGGTGACGAGGAGAACGCCGGAGGCGAGCACAACGACGCTCGAAGCGAGGCCGAGAAAACGGCGGGCGGGACTCGACCCGAGGGCGAGGCTCAGCACGGCCAGCACGAGCGGGCCGACCAGGGGGGTCCAAAGGGCGAATTCCATTAGTCGTGCAGCTCTCTGAGTTGATCGACGTCGGTTCCGCCGAACTTGTTGCGCATGCGGCCGGCGAAGACGTAGAGGATGACGACGACGAGCAGAACGTCGAGCGACACCGCGAATTCAAGAAGGATGGGGACGCCGCCGCTGGTCAGGAACGCGACCGTGGCAATGCCGTTGTCGAGCAGCAGGAAGCCGATCAGCTGCGACCGGGCGCGGCGACGGGAGATCAGCAACAGGAAACCGATGAGCACCATGGCGAGGCCGATCGGCGCGGCATGGGAGGTGACGCTCGTGCCGAGGCCGATGAGCTGGCTCATCACGATGTAGCTGAGAATCGTGAGGATCGTCACGATCAGCAGCGATGCGGTCGGGTTCAGCCGCGGTGCCTCTTTGATGGCTCGGGCGCCGGCTTCGGTCTCGTGGGCGAGCACCCACGGCAGGCCGACGCCCTTGGTCGCGATGATGAGCAGGGCCACGAAGAGCAGTTCGACCTCGTTTTCCTGTACGCCGATGACGGCGACCAGGGCAGCGAGGGACAGGCCCTGCGCCGAGAGGAGACGGATCGAGGCGAGCAGGGTGTGTCGCCACACCATCAGGGCGCTCGTCAGGAGCAGGGCGCCGGTGCAGAGACCGACCAGTTGGGCATACACACTGTCAAACACGGATGCTCCTAAGCGACCAGGTAGGAAGCGGTTACGGCGAGGAACGCGAGGGCAAAGGACCCCGCGAGCAGTTCGGGCACCTGGAACAGGCGCACCTTGGCGAGGAAGACCTCACCCACGCTCAGCAGCACGCCGAGCAGCAGCACCTTCACGGTGATGGCGACGGCGCCGATCAGCACCCCGAGCACGCTGAACTCGGTGACGACGCCCCAAGGGAACGCGAGGTTGCCGACGAGGCCGAGCAGCGCGGCGAGCTTCAGCCAGGAGCCGAGTTCGAGCCAAGCCAGGTCGCGACCGGAGGCCTCGAGCGTCATGGCCTCGTGCAGCATCGTGACTTCGAGGTGGGTGCCCGGGTTGTCGATCGGCAGGCGTCCGGTCTCGGCCATGATCGCGATGGACAGGGCGACGAGGGCGAGCACGCTGACGGGGGAGATGATGACGCCGGGGGTGTCCAGGCGGGCACCGACGATGAGCGACAACGTCGAGGTGCCGGCCGGAATCGAGAGGGCGTAGACCGAGAGCAGCAGGGTCGGTTCGACAAGCGCGGCGACGGTCATATGACGGCTCGAGCCCATACCGCCGAATGCGGTGCCGCCGTCGAGGCCGACGAGCGCGAGGGCGACGACCCCGATGAGCATCACCGAGACGATCACGAACAGGTCGCTCGGGAGGAAGTCGAGCGACAGGGTGCCGACCAGCGGCAGCAGCACGCACAGCAGCAGGCTCGACACGACGAGGGCGACCGGACCGACCCTGAGCATCCAGCTGCTGTCGGCGGCCCGTACGGGATCCTTGCCGAGGAGCTTGCGCAGGTCGCGCCAGGGTTGCAGGATTCCGGCGCCACGGCGCCCTTCGATCCGGGCACGCACCTGGCGGATCAGGCCGACGAGCAGCGGCGAGATCACGATGAACAGCACGACCTGCACGAGGGCGATGACCACGGCGGGCCAGTTCAGGCCGGCCAGGTCCTGGGTATTGACGGCCAGAACAGTCACAGCGACACCACAATCAGCACGATCAACAGGGCGGTAAAGGAATAGGTGAGGTAGCGATGGATGCTGCCGTTGGCGACATGCCGCACGACGATGCCGAAGCGCTGCAGGAAGTTGAGCATGGGGCGGTAGAACCGGGTCTCGAAGACGTCGGTGACCTTCTGCTCGACCTGCACCCGTTCGACGAGGTAGCGGGATTCACCCACGTGGGTGACCTGCACGTCGCGGGTCGGTTTGAGCACGTCGTCGAAGACCCGCACGAGCGGTTCGGCGTAAGACGTGGCCGTGTACTGCATGCGCGGCCGGGCGCGTGAACCGCCGCCGCCCCAGGGCAGGTCGTTGGCGCGGGCGGGGTGCTTGGCGGCGGAGAGCACGATGGCGATGAGCACCGGGATGCCGACGAGGGCGGCGAGGATGGTCAGCAGCAGCGGGTCGAGCACGGCGCCGATGCCGGGCAGGGCGACGCCGGAGATTCCGATCGCGGCGACCGCGGTATCGGCCGAAGAAGACGCCGCCCCGGCCCCGCTGGAGGCTACCGTGGCCAGTACGGCCTCCGAGATCGGACCGGGCAGCAGGCCCAGGGCGAGCACCATGAGGGCCCCGAGCGCGAGGGCGAGGCGCATCATCACCGGGACTTCGCGGGCATCCGCTGCCTCGGGCGACCGGGGCCGGGCGAGGAACGCGATGCCGTACGCCTTGACGAAGGTCAACAGGGCGAGGCCCGCGGTGAGGGCGATCACGGCAACGGCGAGGGGCATGGCGACGGATGCGGCCACCGAGACGACCTCTCCGTTCAACCGGCCGCCGTGAATGAGCGACTGCAGCAGCATCCATTCGGCGACGAAGCCCGAGGTGATCGGCAGCGCGGCGGCGCCCATGGCGCCAATGCCGAAGGCGGCGGCGGTCCACGGCATGCGGCGGCCGAGGCCGCCGAGCCGGTCGAGGTTGCGTTCGCCGGTGGCGTGGATGACCGCGCCGGCGCCGAGGAACAGGGTCGCCTTGAAGGCGGCGTGGCTCACGGCGAGCAGCAGGGCCGCGACGAGGGCGGTATCCGCTGCCGCGGTGGCGTCGTAGCTGCGCAGCAGCATCGAGGCGCCGAGGCCGAGGAAGACCAGGCCCATGTTCTCGGTCGTGGAATAGGCCAGCAGCACCTTGAGGTCGCTCGAGACCGAGGCTTGCAGGATGCCGTACAGAGCGGATGCCCCGCCGAGCACCATGATCATGATGCCCCACCAGGCCGGGGCTTCGGGGAGCAGCCGCACGCAGACGACGAGGGCGCCGTAGACGCCGATCTTCACCATCGCCCCGCTCATCGCGGCCGAGACGTGGCTCGGGGCCTCGGGCAGTACCCGCGGCACCCAGACGTGCAGGGGTACCAGTTCGGCCTTGCCGCCGAAGCCGAGCACGAAGAGCACGAAAGCGAGGTTGGCGGCGAAGCTTCCTGGCTCGACGGTCGCCATCGCGGTGAAGCTCGTGCCGCCGGTCGCCCCGGCGAGCACGGCGAAGCCGGCGAGGATGAAGAAGAAGCTGAGCTGGCTCATGGCCGAATACCAGATACCGGCGGAGGAGACGGATGCCCGCGCGGCGTGGTCGGCGAGCAGCAGCACCGTGGAGCCGAGCGTCATGATCTCCCAGGCGAGGAGGAAGGAAACAGAGTCGGCGGCGGCCGGCACGAGCTGCATGCCGACGAGGAACACCGGCATCGCGGCCCAGGCGGTGCGGCTGCCTTCCGGGCCCCGGCGGGCCGAGCTCATACCGAAGAGGGACACGATCAGGCCGACGGCGCTGACGACGGCCATGAAGAGGCCGCCGAGCCGGTCGGGGGAGAGAGTGAGGGCATCCATCGGCAGCACGACCGGGATGGTCAGGGTGCCGCTCGCGCCGGTCATGGCGGCGAGGCCGGTTGCCAGCCCGACCGCGGCCAGCGCGGCGCTGGCCAGGCCGGTCGCGCGGGAACGCCAGGCCGGAGCAACGAGCAGGGCGATGGTCACGGCGACCGCGGCGAGCGTGAGCTGCAGCAGCAGCCCGGCGGTGACGGCGCTCATCGGCCGGTCAGCTGACGCAGGGCACGCACGATGGCGGCGGGTTCCGGCGGGCTGCCGGGCACTTCGATGTCGATGTGCACGAAGTCGCGCAGGGGACCGGCGATACCGTAGCCGTCGCCGGCGACGCCGCCGGTGAGGGCGCAGTCGCCGACCGCGATGACGAACCGGGGGGTGGGGGTCGCTTCGATCGTGCGGCGCAGGGGTTCGGCCATGTTGCGGGTCACCGATCCCGTGATGAGCAGCACGTCGGCGTGACGGGGGGACGGGACGAGGCGGGCGCCGTAGCGTTCGACGTCGTAGACCGGGCCGAAAGCCGCGGATACCTCGAGGGGGCAGTCATTGCAGCCCCCGGCATTGATGTACCGCACCTGCACGCTGCCGCCGAGAACCTCGGCCCCTGGAAACAGGGGCGGCCTCTCGGGAGCCGGTTCCGCGATGTGGTGACCTCGACCGATGAGGGTGGCCAGCCTCAGAACGCTCACTTCAAACTTCCCATTACTTCTTTATATCTCTATATGATGAATTTAGCAAATAGATTTCTGCGCTCCGAGGACGGAACCGCGCGGTGTGCTACGCCTGGCGGGAGGCCCGATCGAGCAGGGGGGTGAGGCGGAAGGGGATGACCTCGCCCATGGCCAAGGAGGTTTCGGTGCGGTCGACACCCTCGCAGGCAAGGATAGTTCCGTCGATGCGAAACAGGTCATCGGCATCCCGGCAGACGACCCGCACGAGCAGGTCGGCGGGGCCGCTCATGCCGTGGGCCTGCACGATTTCGGGAATGCGGGCCAGCTCGACGACGATCTGGGCCAGGCGTTTCTGCTGCACGTGCACCTCGATGAACGCCGTCAGCGGGTAGCCGAGCGCGACCGGGTTGATGCGCCGGTCGAAGGCCAGAAAGGTGCCCGTCGCGTCGAGGCGGCCCAGGCGGGCCTGCACGGTGTTGCGGGAGAGCCCGAGGCGTTGGGCAAGGGCGACGACGGTGCTGCGCGGGTCGGCGCAGAGCGCCCGGAGCAGCTGGATATCGGTGCGGTCGAAGCTGTGCATAGTGCCACACGCTAACACGCCCAACCCCACCCGGATAGGGCACATTGCTCAATGAAAGTCAGGGCGGTTGTGCCCTCTGTCACCTGCGAACTACGCTCACACCAACTTAAGTTCGACCCCACTTCGGTTCGTCCCAACTTCAGCTCGACATTAGCAATGACGCTAGGAGCGGCTCATGCACGATTTACCACCCCACGGCGCGGCCGACAACGGCTCCCCCCTCGATGACGATTTCATCCAGCTTCTCTCGGAATCCGGCGAACGGATGCCCAACGCCGAGTTCGATCCCTGGGTGCGGGATATCGGGGCGGCCGGCCTGGCGGCTCTCTATGACGACCTCGTCGTGGTTCGCCGGCTCGACACCGAGGCCACCGCCCTGCAACGCCAGGGTGAGCTCGGACTGTGGCCGCCAATGCTCGGCCAGGAGGCAGCCCAGATCGGCTCCGCCCGTGCGCTGCACCCCGACGATTTCGTCTTCACGAGCTACCGCGAGAACGCGGTCGCCTATTGCCGCGGGGTCGGCCTGACCGACCTCGTGAAGGTCTGGCGGGGCAACGCGCAATCCGGCTGGGATCCCGCATCCGTCGGCATGGCCGTTCCGGCCATCATCATCGGCGCCCAGACCCTGCATGCCACCGGCTGGGCGCTCGGCGCGCAGTTCGACGGCGCCGACTCCGTAGCCGTGACGTACTTCGGCGACGGCGCCACGAGCGAGGGCGACGTGAACGAGGCCATGGTCTTCGCCGCGAGCTTCCAGGTGCCCGTGGTGTTCTTCTGCCAGAACAACCAGTGGGCCATCAGCGAGCCGGTCGGCCTGCAGGCCCGCGTGCATATCGCCGAGCGAGCGCCGGGATTCGGCATCCCGAGCCTGCGCGTCGACGGCAACGACGTGCTCGCCGTGATGGCCGCGACCCGGGTCGCCCTCGACCGGGCGCGCTCCGGCGGCGGCCCAACGTTCATCGAGGCCGTCACCTACCGGATGGGACCGCACACGACAGCGGATGACCCCACCCGGTACCGGGATCCGGCCGACCTCGCCAGGTGGGCCGAACGCGATCCCATTCTGCGGCTGCGACGATTGCTCGACGCGGAAGGGCTGTTCACGCCGGAGTTCGAGGCGGCCACGGCGGCCCACGCCGATGCCGCGGCAGCCGAACTGCGGGCGGGCTGCATCGGCCTGGCCGATCCGGAGCCGCTGAGCGTGTTCGACAACGTCTATACGACCCCGCAGGCAACCCTCGACCGGCAGCGAGCCGGCTATGCCGCCTATCTCGCCAGCTTTGAGAGCAGCGACACCCGCTCGAGCAATGAAGGAGCATCCGTCTGATGACTATTCTCGATCGGTCCCCGATGAGTCCAACGCCGATGAGTCCAACGCCGCTGCGTCACCCCAATGCTGCCGGGCCCGTCGGCCTGACCGACACCACGACCCTCACGCTCGCCAAGGCCATCAACGCCGGACTTCGGCAGGCCATGCTCGACGATCCCAAGGTCGTGCTGCTCGGTGAGGACATCGGCGCGCTCGGCGGGGTTTTTCGGGTGACGAGCGACCTGCTGCGCGAATTCGGCCCGCACCGGGTCATCGACACGCCGCTGGCCGAATCGGCCATCATCGGCACCGCCGTCGGGCTCGCCTACCGCGGCTACCGCCCGGTCTGCGAGATCCAATTCGACGGCTTCATCTTTCCCGGTTTCGACCAGATCGTGAGCCAGGTCGCCAAGCTGCACTATCGCACCCAGGGCGCGGTGCGCATGCCGATCACGATTCGGGTGCCCTTCGGCGGGGGCATCGGCGCCGCCGAGCACCACTCCGAATCGCCCGAGGCGTACTTCACCCACACCTCCGGCCTGCGCGTGATTGCCGTCTCCGACCCGCAAAACGCTTACAGCCTGCTGCGCCAGGCCATCGCCAGCGACGACCCGGTGCTCTACTTCGAACCCAAGCGTCGCTACCACGTCAAGGGCGAGGTCGAGCCGACGCTCGGTTCCCCGATGGAGCGTGCCGTCATCGTGAGCCCCGGCAGCCAGGTCACCCTCATCACCTACGGCGCCCTGGTGTCGACCGCACGCGACGCGGCCCTCGCCGCGGCCGACGAGGGCGTCTCCATCGAGGTCATCGACCTCCGTTCGCTGTCACCGGTCGATTACGCGACCGTGGAGGCATCCGTTCGCAAGACCGGGCGGCTCGTCGTGACCCACGAGGCCGCCCAGTCCGGCGGCGTGGGCGGCGAAATCGTGGCCAGCATCACCGAGCGCTGCTTCGACTACCTCGAGGCGGCGCCGGTGCGGGTGACCGGATTCGACATCCCCTACCCGCCGGCGAAGCTCGAACGGCACCACCTGCCCGACCTCGACCGCATCCTCGCGGGCGTTGACCGGGTGTTGGGGCGCTGAGAGATGATCCGCGTCTTCAGCCTGCCCGACCTCGGTGAGGGCCTCACCGAATCGGAGATCGTCGCCTGGCACGTCGCACCGGGGGACACCGTGACCCTCAACCAGCACATCGCCGACGTCGAGACGGCGAAAGCAGTCGTCGAACTACCGAGCCCGTTCAGCGGCGTCGTCAGCGAGCTGCACCGGCCCGAGGGGGTGCTCGTGCACGTGGGCGACCCCATCGTCTCGTTCGAGGTCGTCGGGGCGGACGCTGTCGACGACTCGGGTGACTCCAGTGATTCCGGAGCCCCCGCCGCGCCGGTGCCGACCAAACGCGAAGCGAACCTCGTGGGCTACGGACCCGACGCCGAACGCGAGGGGCGGCCGAAACGGCGGGCCCGGCCCGGCAGTGCGGCGTGCGCGACGCCGGTGCCGCTCGCCACCGTGACCAGCCCGGGGCTGCCCGTCGCCGTGACGAGCTCGGTGGCGAACCCGGTGGCCGCAGCGCCGGGGGCAACGACCATGGAACGCCCGCGGTCCACCCCTCCGGTGCGGATGCTCGCCCGCGACCTCGGCGTCGACCTCACGCGGATCACCGGCACCGGTGCGCACGGCGTCATCACCCGCGACGACGTGCGAGCAGTCGGGGTGACGCCCGAAACTGTCCCGGTCGCCGATGCGCCGTCGGTCTTCGGCGCGCCGAGCGGCACGAGAGAGAGCCGCACGCCGATCAAAAGCCTGCGCAAACTGACCGCGGCGGCCATGGTCCAGAGCGCGTTCACGGCACCGCACGTGACCGAGTTCCTGACGATCGACGTGACCCCGACGATCGACCTGCTCGAGACCATCAATACGGCCGGCGCGCGGGAAGGCGCCGGGCGGGTCGGTCTCCTCGCCGTCGTGGCGCAGGCGCTGTGCCTGGCCGTGGCACGCACCCCCAGCGTGAACACCCGATGGGACGAGGCGGCCGGTGAAATCGTCCAGTTCCATTACGTCAACCTCGGCATCGCGGCCGCCACCCCGCGCGGCCTGATGGTGCCGGTGATAGCGGATGCCGACCGGCTCGGCCTCGCCGGTCTGGCCGACTCCCTCGCCCGCCTCACCGCGGCCGCGCGCTCGGGAACGACGACGCCCGCCGCGCTCGCCGGGGGCACCATCACGATCACCAACATCGGCGTGTTCGGCATTGATGCCGGAACGCCCATTCTGAACCCGGGGGAAGCGGCGATCCTGGCCATGGGCGCCATCCGTCGCACGCCCTGGGAATTCCGGGGCGACATCGCGCTTCGCCAGGTGATGACGCTGAGCCTGTCGTTCGACCATCGCCTCGTCGACGGCGAGCAGGGCTCCCGGTTTCTCGCCGACGTGGGCCGGATCCTGGCGAATCCGGGCCTGGCGCTGACGATGTTGGGAGCGACGCCGGGCGCCGCTTGACCGGGCGGCGTTCCGGGAGCAGAGTGGCGGCATGACCCGAAGCGCAGTACTCCTGGCTCCCCATGACACCGCCGGCCAGATCGCGGGCAGCGCGTTCATCCACCTCGACGGGGCCCTGTTCGCCTCGTACACCACGGCGGATTTCGCCTCGGCGGTGCAGCTTCTGACCGCTGTCACCGTCGTCGCCGAATCCCTCGATCACCATCCCGAGGTACGCCTCGGCTACGGGCGCATCTCCTTCAAATTGAGCTCCCACGACGTGAACGGCGTGACGAAGAAGGACCTGCTGCTCGCCGAGCGCATCCAGGACCTGGCGGACGGCATCGGAGCCGGACCGGTGCGCGTGCCCCCGAGCCGGTACGATATAGCCATCGACTGCAGCGATGCGGATGCGATCCGTCCCTTCTGGCGGGCCAGCCTCGGCTACGAGGAGGCCATTGGCAGCGACGGCATCGAACTCGTCGACCCGCGCGGCCTCGCGCCCCGGGTCTGGTTTCAGCACATGGAGATCGCCCGCACCGACCGCAACCGCATCCACCTCGACGTCTACGTGCCCACCGACGACGCCGAGGCCCGGGTCGAGGCGGTCGTGCTGGCCGGCGGCACACTGCTCACCGACGAGCACGCGCCCGATTGGTGGGTACTCGCCGACGTCGAGGGAAACGAAATCTGCATCTGCACGGCCCCCAACTAGCCCCGCGCATCGTGTTGGCGACGGGGGCGGCATCCGCTCGCGCGCGAGGTGGCGGCGAATTCAGGAGATCCGGTCGTCGCGCGGCTCCGGGCCGCCGAACCAGTGTGGTGGTTGGCAGGTTTCCTGAATTAGCCCCCGGGTGCCGGGGTCAGCGGGGGCAGCGGGGTCAGCGCCGGTCAGCGTGGGGTTAGGGCGGCGAGCGCCATCTCTTCGAGCAGGGCCCGCACCGTCTCGGCCGGGGCGCTGGCGGCGGCGGCGCTGTGCGGTGTGGAGTTAATCAGGCCGAAGGTGGCGTGCGCGCGCATGCGCAGCAGGGTCACCGGGGTCGACGGATGCACCTGGCCGAGCACGCTCACCCACAGTTCGACGTAGGCGCGTTGCAGTGCCCGCACGCGGTGCCGGTCGGTGTCGGGCAGGCTGCCGAGGTCGCGGTCCTGTACCCGGATCACGTCGGGGTTGTCGAGGGCGAAGCGCACGTGGAAGCGCACCAGCGCGGCGAGCGCGCCCGGGGCATCCGCTGCCGCGTCGACGACGGCCTGGCCGCCCGTCATCAGGTCATCGCTCGCGCCGACCAGCAACGCCGTGAGCACCGCCTGCTTGCCGGTGAAGTGCCGGTAGACGGCGGGGCCGCTCACGCCCACGGCGGCGCCGAGGTCTTCGATCGAGACGCCGTTGAATCCGGAGCGGGCGAACAGTTCCGCGGCGGCGGCGAGCAGGGCGTCGCGTCGGCTGGCCTTGGCGCGGCTGCGCAGGGTAGGCATGAGGTCCTCTCGACTGGACATTTCAGTTAGTGCTGACTAACCTAATTCTGAGTTAGTAATCACTAACTGTACCGGTGCATGACACGTTCAATGGAGAGCTGTCTTGGAGACACTCGTGAGCCGTATCGACTCGCACGATTCGGACTTCGCCGCCAACGCCGCCGACCAGCGCCAGCTCGCCGCCGACCTTGCCGCTCGTCTCGCCGTCGCCGCCCACGGCGGTCCGGAAGCCTCCCGGCAGCGCCACCTCGCCCGCGGCAAGCTGTTGCCCCGCGACCGCATCGACGCCCTGCTCGATACCGGCAGCCCCTTTCTCGAGATCGCGCCGCTCGCCGCGACCGGCCTCTACGATGACGGATGCCCCGGCGCCGGCGTCATCGCCGGCATCGGCCTCGTGCACGGCCGCTTCGTGCTCGTGATCTGCAACGACGCCACCGTCAAGGGCGGCACCTACTACCCGATGACCGTCAAGAAGCACTTGCGCGCGCAGGAGATCGCCCGCGACAACCACCTGCCCTGCATCTACCTCGTCGACTCCGGCGGGGCCTTCCTGCCCATGCAGGACGAGGTCTTTCCCGACCGGGACCACTTCGGACGCATCTTCTACAACCAGGCACGGATGTCGGCGGCCAAGATCCCGCAGATCGCCGCCGTGCTCGGCTCCTGCACGGCCGGCGGCGCCTACGTGCCGGCCATGAGCGACGAGACCGTCATCGTGCGCGGCCAGGGCACCATCTTCCTCGGCGGCCCGCCGCTCGTGAAGGCCGCGATCGGCGAGATCGTGACCGCCGAAGAGCTCGGCGGCGGCGAACTGCACTCGACCGTGTCGGGCGTCACCGACCACCTCGCCGAAAACGACCGGCACGCCCTGCAGATCGTGCGCGACATCGTCTCCACCCTGCCGGAGCCGACTGGCCCGGCCTGGACCGTGCGCGCGAGCACACCCCCTGCGGTCGACGAATCCGAGCTCTACGGGGTCGTTCCGGTCGATGTGCAGGCCCCCTATGACGTGCGCGAGATCATCGCCCGCCTCGTCGACGGCAGCGAATTCCACGAATTCAAGCGGGACTACGGAGTGACGCTCGTCACCGGCTTCGCCCACATCCATGGTCACCCGGTCGGCATCGTCGCCAACAACGGCATCCTGTTCAGCGAATCCGCGCAGAAGGGCGCCCACTTCATCGAACTCTGCGACCAGCGCGGTATCCCACTTCTTTTCCTGCAGAACATCTCCGGTTTCATGGTCGGCCGGGACGCCGAGGCCGGCGGCATCGCCAAGCACGGCGCCAAGATGGTCACCGCCGTCGCGACCGCCCGGGTGCCCAAACTCACGGTCGTGATCGGCGGCTCGTTCGGCGCCGGCAACTACTCCATGTGTGGCCGCGCCTACTCGCCACGGTTCCTCTGGATGTGGCCCGGAAGCCGGGTCTCCGTGATGGGCGGGCCGCAGGCAGCATCCGTTCTTGCCACTGTGAAGCGGGAGCAGATAGAGGCTCGCGGCGAAGCCTGGCCGGCCGCCGACGAGGCGGCCTTTCGTGCGCCGATCGTCGAGAAATACGAGGAACAGGGCAGCCCCTACTATTCCACCGCCCGGCTCTGGGACGACGGGGTCATCGACCCGGCCGACACCCGCACCGTACTCGGCCTCGCGCTCGCCGTGGTCGCCGCCGCCCCGCTACCCGAGACCGCCTTCGGTCTCTTCCGGATGTGACAGCATGACCGACACGTCACCCCAGCCGCGCCCGTTCCGCACCGTGCTCGTCGCCAACCGCGGCGAGATCGCCTGCCGCATCCTGCGCACGCTGCGTGCGAGCGGCATCCGCTCGGTCGCGGTGTACAGCGACGCCGATCGTGGTGCCCGGCACGTGCAGCTGGCGGATGTCGCGGTGCGCCTCGCCCCGCGGGCCGCCGGCGCCGCGACCGGTGCGGCGACCGATGCCGGAGGCTACCTCAGCATGGCGGCGATCCTCGCCGCCGCGGCCCAGACCGGCGCCGAGGCAATCCACCCCGGCTACGGCTTTCTCAGCGAAAACCGCGGCTTCGCCGAGGCCTGTGCCGACGCCGGTGTCGTCTTCATCGGCCCGAGCGTGCACGCGCTCACCGTGATGGGCGACAAGATCCGCTCCAAGAACCACGTCGCCACGTTCGGGGTGCCGGTCATTCCCGGGGTCTCCGAGCCCGGCCTCAGCGACGACGAGCTGATCACCGCGGCGACGGATGTCGGCTACCCGCTGCTGATCAAACCCTCGGCCGGCGGCGGCGGCAAGGGCATGCAGGTTGTCGACGAGCCCGCCGAGCTGGCCGACGCGCTGGCGACCGCCCGGCGGGTGGCGCTCGCCGCATTCGGCGACGACACTCTGCTGCTTGAACGTTTGGTACCCACTCCGCGGCACATCGAGGTGCAGATCCTCGCCGACAGCCACGGCCACGTCATCCACCTCGGCGAGCGCGAGTGCTCCCTGCAGCGCCGCCACCAGAAGGTCATCGAGGAGGCTCCCTCCCCGCTGCTGACCGCCGAGGTGCGCGCGCGCATCGGCGAGGCGGCCTGCGCCGCCGCTCGCAGCGTGGACTACAGCGGCGCCGGAACCGTCGAATTCCTGGTCTCGAACGCGGCGCCCGATCAGTTCTTCTTCATGGAGATGAACACCCGGCTGCAGGTCGAACACCCCGTCACCGAACTCGTCACCGGCGTGGACCTCGTCGACTGGCAGCTGCGCGTCGCCGCGGGAGAGCACCTCACCCTGGCCCAGGCCGACGTGACCCTCACCGGGCACGCGATCGAGGCTCGGGTCTACGCCGAGAACCCCGGCCGAGGGTTTCTGCCGAGCGAAGGCACCGTGCGGGCCCTGATCGAACCCGCCGGGCCCGGCATCCGGGTCGACAGCAGCCTCGCGCCGGGCCTCGTGATCGGTTCCCACTACGACCCAATGCTCGCCAAGGTCGTGGCGTGGGGCGCCGACCGGGCCGAAGCCCTCGCCCGCCTCGACCGGGCACTCGCCGACACCGTCGTGCTCGGGGTGCAGACCAACGTCGAGTACCTGCGGCTGTTGCTCGCCGAGCCCGAGGTCCAGGCCGGCCGGCTCGACACCGGACTGATCGAACGCTCGCTTCCGGGCATGCGGTTTCGCACCGTCGATGAACCGCTGCTCGCGGCGGCCGCCCTCGTTCTGCATGCCCGCGCCCGGGCTGAAGCACCGGCAAGGGGCGCGGGTCCGTGGGCGGCAGCCAACGGCTGGCGGCTCGGCCCAGACCGGCCCACGCAATACTCGCTCGCCACGAGCGCGACCGACACGACCCTGGTGAGCATTCTGGGGGAGCCGGGAGGGGCATCCGTCGGCGCGTGCGTCGTTCGCATCGGTGACGGACCCGCCGTCGAGGCGAGCCTCACGCCCGTCGCCGGGTGCCCAAACGCCGTCAGCGTCGAGTATCGCGGCATCACCCGGGTCGTCGACGTCGTCGTTGTGCCCCAGCCAGGCGGCGACGTGATTCTGCACCTGGGGGAGGCGGGCGTCACGATCACCCTCGTGCAGCGTTCCCGCGCCCGGCAGCTCGCCGACGAGCTCGACCGGCGCACCCGCCCGGCGGGGCAGGTGAGCCCCGACGTACGCTCGCCGATGCCGGGCACGGTCGTCGCCGTGCACGTCGCGACCGGCGATCGGGTCGAGGCCGGGCAGCTGCTGCTGACCGTCGAGGCCATGAAAATGGAGCACAAACTGACCGCGACCACCGCCGGCATCGTGCGCATCACCCTGCAGGCCGGGGGTCTGGTCACCCTCGACCAAGTCGTCGCGAGCATCGAACCAGAACCAGAACCAGAACCTGACCCCGCCCGCACCGTCAAAGGAGACCCCGAATGAGCTACGAGCTCACCGCATTCCAGAAGAACATCGTCGCCACCGTCGGCGACTTCGCCGACACCGTCGTCGCGCCGGCCGCCTACGAATACGACACCAAGCGCAGCCTGCCCTACGGAATCATCGCGCAGATGGGCGAGCTGGGCCTGTTCGGGCTGCCGTTCCCGGTGGACTACGGCGGCCAGGGCAGCGACTACTTCTCGCTGTGCCTCGCCGTGGAGCAGCTCGCCCGCGCCGACCAGAGCATCGCCGTCACCCTCGAGGCCGGCGTCGGGCTCGGTATCATGCCCGTGTTCCGCAGCGGCACCGAGGCCCAGAAACAGGAGTGGGTGCCGAGGCTCGCGAGCGGCCAGGCCCTCTCGGCGTTCGGACTCACCGAAGCGGATGCCGGCTCCGACGCCGCCGGCACCAAGACCACCGCGGTGCTCGAGCAGGGCGGTAGCGCGGGGAGTGAGTGGGTCATCAACGGCACCAAGCAGTTCATCACCAACTCCGGCACCGACATCACCCGCCTCATCACCGTCACCGCGGTCACGGGGGAATCCACCCGCGCCGACGGCAGCATCAAGAAAGAACTCTCCGCGATCCTGGTGCCGACCCCGGCGCCCGGGTTCACGGTACTGCCCGCCTACGACAAGGTCGGCTGGCACACTTCCGACACGCATCCGCTGCGCTTGACGAACGTGCGCGTGCCGGAGGCGAACCTGCTCGGCGAGCGCGGCCGGGGCTTCGCCAACTTCGTGCAGACCCTCGACGAGGGCCGGATCGCCTTCGCCGCCCTCTGCACCGGGGCCGCGCAGGGCTGCCTCGAGGAATCGATCCGCTACGCGAAGAGCCGCAACGTGTTCGGCCGGTCCATCGGTTCGAACCAGCACATCGCCTTCAAGATCGCACGGATGCAGGCGCGCGTGCACACCGCACGCCTCGCCTACTACGACGCGGCCCTGAAAATGATCAACGGACACCCCTTCAAAATGGAGGCGTCGATCGCCAAAATGGTCAGCAGTGAAGCGGCGATGGACAACGCCCGCGACGCGACCCAGATCTTCGGCGGCTACGGTTTCATGAACGAAAACCCCGTCGCCCGGCACTATCGTGATTCCAAGGTGTTGGAACTGGGTGAGGGCACCACCGAGGTGCAGCTCATGGTCATTTCCCGGGCGCTCGGCTTCGCCGCCTAGGCCGCACCTGCACCGCACCACCTGCTTCAGCGTAGATCAGGAGTTTTCATGATTGACAAGGTCGTCCACAGCGCCGCGGAGGCGGTCAGGGACATCCCGGATGGGGCATCCGTCGCCGTCGGCGGTTTCGGGCTGTGCGGCATTCCCGAGGCGCTGATCGAGGCCGTCTACGCGCAGGGCACCTCGAACATCGAGACCATCAGCAACAATTGCGGGGTCGACGGCTGGGGACTCGGGCGGCTGCTCGCCGACCACCGCATCCGGCGCACGATCAGCTCGTACGTCGGGGAAAACAAGGAGTTCGCCCGCCAGTACCTCGCCGGTGAGCTCGAAGTCGAACTGACGCCGCAGGGCACCCTCGCCGAGAAACTGCGGGCCGGCGGCGCCGGCATTCCCGCGTTCTTCACCCCGGCCGGGGTCGGCACCTGGGTCAGCGAGGGCGGCCTGCCGCAGCGCTACCACCCCGACGGTACCGTCGCCGTGGCGAGCCAGCCGAAGGAGGTGCGCCGCTTCGACGGCGCCGACTACGTGATGGAACGTTCCCTCGCCCCCGATTTCGCCCTCGTGCACGCCGCCAGGGGAGACCGCTACGGCAACCTCGTCTTCCACGCCGCCGCCGGCAACTTCAACGCGCTCGCCGCGATGGCCGGCCGGGTGACCATCGCCCAGGTGGAGGAACTCGTCGAGCCGGGCGAACTCGACCCCGAACGCATCCACACCCCCGGCATCTTCGTGCAGCGGGTCGTGGTGGTCGGCGCGATCGAAAAACGCATCGAGAAGCGCACGGTCACCGAGTCCGGTACGGGAGGCAAGCGATGAGCCTCTCGCGCACCGAACTCGCCGCCCGTGTCGCCCGCGAGCTCGAAAACGGCCAGTACGTCAACCTCGGCATCGGCATGCCGACGCTGATTCCCAATTACATCGCCGACGACATCGAGGTGGTGTTGCACTCCGAGAACGGCATCCTCGGGGTGGGGCCGTATCCGAGCGACGCGAACGTCGACCCGGACCTGATCAATGCCGGCAAGGAGACCGTCACCGTCAACCTCGGGGCGTCCTTCTTCGACTCCGCCGCCTCCTTCGGCATGGTGCGCGGCGGCCACGTCGACGTCGCCGTGCTCGGCGCCATGGAGGTGTCCGCGACCGGCGACCTCGCCAACTGGATGGTGCCCGGCAAGATGGTCAAGGGCATGGGCGGGGCCATGGACCTCGTCTTCGGTGCGAAAAAGCTGATCGTGATGATGGAACACACGGATCGGGCCGGAAATCCGAAGATCGTGCAGCGGTGTAGCCTGCCGCTCACCGGCCGGGCTTGCGTGAACCGCATCATCACCGACCTCGCCGTGATCGACGTGACCCCCGACGGCCTCGTGCTGCGGGAGCTGGCTCCGGGCGTGTCGCTCGACGAGGTGGTCGCGGCGACAGCGGCCGCGCTCATCGTGGACCTGGTCGAAACGACCGGGTCATGACGGACTCGGTCCCGGCTCGCCGCACCGTGGTGCAGCGCGGGCTCTTCTACGAGGAGTTCGACCTCGAGGTGCTCTACCAGCACCGGCCGGGGCGCACGGTGACCGAGGCCGACAACGTGCTCTTCACGACGCTGACCATGAACACCCAGGGCCTGCACCTCGACGCGGCCTGGTCGGCGACGCAGCCGTTCGGGCAGCGCCTGGTCAACTCGATGTTCACGCTGTCCACCCTGGTCGGCAGCTCGGTCGCGCAACTGACGCAGGGCACGCTCGTGGCAAACCTCGGTTTCGGCAGCGTCGGCTTCCCGCATCCACTCTTTCACGGGGACACGCTCTACTCCGAGACGATCGTGACCGGTAAACGGCTCTCGAACAGTCGACCGGGGCAGGGCATCGTCGACCTCACCCACACCGGCCGCAACCAGAACGGAGACGTCGTCGCGACCGCCACGCGCACGGCGCTGGTCTGGTGCCGAGACTCCCACGACGCGACTTCCCCGACGAGAGGACACCCGCATGAGCTTTGACCTGGGCCCCGCCCTGCTGTTCTGCCCGGCCGACCGGCCCGAGCGCTACGCCAAGGCTTCTGAGCGAGCGGATGCCGTGATCATCGACCTCGAGGACGCCGTCGCCCCACTCCAGCGGCCGGCGGCGCGAGCGGCCCTGGTGGCGCATCCGCTCGACCCGGAAACGACCATCGTGCGCGTGAACCCGGTCGGCACACCGGACTTCGCCCTCGACCTCGCGGCGATCAAGCAGACCGGCTACCGGCAGGTGATGATGGCGAAGGCCGAAAGCCCCACGCAGCTGCACGCCCTCGCCGGCTACGACGTGATTGCCCTCTGTGAAACGGCCACCGGCATCCTCGCGGCACCGCAGCTCGCGGCGGTGCCGCATGTCGTGGCTCTGATGTGGGGCGCCGAAGACCTCATCGCCTCACTGGGCGGCAGCTCCAGCCGGTTTCCCGACGGCAGCTACCGGGCCGTGGCCCGCCACGCCCGCTCCCAGGTACTCCTCGCCGCCGGGGCATACGGCAAGGCGGCGATCGACAGCGTCTTCCTCGCCCTGCCCGACCTGTCGGGGCTGAGCCTCGAAGCTGAAGACGCCGTGGCGAGCGGGTTCCGGGCCACCGCGTGCATTCACCCGAGCCAGGTCGCCGTCATTCGGGAGGCGTACCGGCCGACCGCGGCCGAGATCGCCTACGCCTGGGCCATCCTCGAAGCCGCGACCGGCGAACACGGCGTGTTCCAGTACCAGGGCCGCATGATCGACGACCCGCTGCTGCGCCACGCCGAGGCGGTGCTGCGCCGCGCCTGACCGCGTTCCGCAACCCCGCCGAGAGCTTAGGCGGCCTGATCCGCGGCGAGCACCTTTTCGATCGCGGCGACGATCGTCGGTGACTCCGGCTCGACGTTGCTGGCGAACCGATCGACGATTTCGCCGGAGGGCGTCACGAGGAACTTCTCAAAATTCCACTTGACGAGTCCGGGCAGAATGCCGGTCTTGAACTTGGTGAGCTGCGCGAAGAGCGGGTGCTGGTCCTTGCCGCGCACGTCGATCTTCTCGGTCATCGGAAAGCTCACGCCGTAGTTCATCTGGCAGAACTCCGCGATGTCCGTCTCGGTGCCGGGCTCCTGGCCCATGAACTGGTTGCTCGGCATGCCCAGAATGACGAGGCCGTCGGTCGCGTACTTCTTATACAGCGCCTCGAGGCCCGCGTACTGCGGGGTGAAGCCGCACTTCGAGGCGGTGTTCACCACCAATACGGTCTTGCCGCGGTATGCGCCGAATGTCGTCTCGGTGCCGTCGATGAGGGTCAGGGGAATCTCGTAGAGAGAGGAAGCGTCCATAACGCGATGGTATGCCCGTGATCAGAACGGATGCTGCGCGCTGGCTGGGTACCGCCTCCGAACCGTGCCCGTGGCTGGCGCGGCACGAAGTTGTCTTGTATTGTTAAAGACAACCTGCGCAGCGTTGCGTACCAAATCGCAACATGCAAGGAGCATCATGAGTTCATACGTCACCGCCCCCGCCCACCACGACGACCCGGCCGTCGGCTACGTTACCGTCGCCCGCCGTCGTTCGGTCGCTCCGACCGGCTACGTCAGCCACGTGAAGCGCGACCGGGCAGCCCGCGGCTACGCCGTGAGTGACCGGACGCAGTCCGCGCACCGCGCCTAAGCACCGATCCGCCAGTACAATCGCGCCCCGATCGGGCGTCGCACGACCCGGGAGGGCACCTCAGTGAGGTGCCCTCCCTCTTTTGTTCATTATTCAGGTGTGACATCCACCCGTTAGACTGGGCTGCAAGCAGCACCGGCACGCCCCACTTGACACGTGCGGCAGGCCACCCCCGAGTCTGAAGCGGGCATCCGCGTCGAAGCGCAGGCGTTTTCACGCGCTCTTCCACGCCACCCCCCGCAGCGCCACCCGTTCAGCTCCTCCACAAATTTGCATCACCCCGGACCCTTCATTACCCCGGACCTGCATTACCGCAGACAGATACGCCACACAACGAAATGAGCTTCATGAGCAACCTCCACCAGTTGGATATTTCCACGCCTCCCGCACTGCCCAAGCGGGGCCTGCGCATCATCCCGCTCGGCGGACTGGGCGACATCGGTCGCAACATGACCGTCTTCGAGCACAAGGGCAAGCTGCTCATCGTCGACTGTGGCGTGCTCTTCCCGGAGGACAACCAGCCCGGCATCAACGTGATCCTGCCCGACTTCACGATTCTGCGCGACCGCCTGCAGGACATTGAAGCGATCGTGCTGACCCACGGCCACGAAGACCACATCGGCGCCGTCCCGTACCTGCTCAAGGAACGCGGCGACATCCCCGTCATCGGCGCCAAGCTGACCCTCGCGTTCCTCGCTGCAAAGCTGCAGGAGCACCGCCTCAGCCAGAACTTCATCGAGGTGAAAGAGGGCGAGCGTCGCACCGTCGGCGTGTTCGACCTGGAATTCATCGCCGTGAACCACTCGATCCCCGACGGGCTGGCCATCGGCATCCGCACCGAAGCGGGCCTCGTGCTCGCGACCGGTGACTTCAAGATGGACCAGTTTCCCCTCGACAAGCGCCTCACCGACCTGGGGGCCTTCGCCCGCCTGGCCGAAGAGGGCGTCGACCTGTTCATGACGGACTCGACCAACGCCGAGGTTCCCGGCTTCACCACCGCCGAGAAGGACATCGGGCCGGCCATCGACACCGTGTTCCGCACCTCCCCGCGTCGCATCATCGTGTCGAGCTTCGCCAGCCACGTGCACCGCATCCAGCAGGTCATCGACGCCGCTGTCAAGCACAACCGCAAGGTGGCCTTCGTCGGCCGCTCCATGGTGCGCAACATGGGCATCGCCACCGAACTCGGCTACCTGAACGTGCCCAAGGGCCTGATCGTGGACATGAAGGCGCTCGAGCGCATGAAGGACGACAAGGTCGTTCTCATCTGCACCGGTTCGCAGGGCGAGCCGATGGCGGCCCTCTCGCGCATGGCCAACCGTGAGCACATCATCAAGATCGGCGAGGGCGACACCGTGCTGCTCGCGAGCTCGCTGATCCCCGGCAATGAGAACTCGATCTACCGGGTCATCAACGGCCTCACCCGCTGGGGCGCCAACGTCGTGCACAAGGGCAACGCCAAGGTGCACGTCTCCGGCCACGCCAGCGCCGGCGAGCTCGTCTACTGCTACAACATCGTCAAGCCCAATAACGTCATGCCGATCCACGGTGAATGGCGCCACCTCAAGGCCAACGCGGAACTCGCCGTGCAGACCGGCGTCGAGGAGAAGCAGGTGCTCGTCGTCGAAGACGGCGTCGTCGTCGACCTCGTCGACGGTGTCGCCAAGATCACCGGCCGCGTCGTGGCGGACTACGTGTTCGTCGACGGCATGACCGTCGGTGGGGCCTCGGGTGAAGCAATGGAAGATCGTCGCAAGCTCGCCGAAGACGGCACCATCACGATCCTCGGAATCCTGAACGCCAAGACCGGCGCCCTCACCGAACCCGTCGAATTCCTCGCCCGTGGCTTCGTGCACGACGACGAGTGGATCCGCGGAGCCGCCAAGGTCATCGACGACGCCATGCGCGCCGCCAACAAGGTCAAGATCGTCGACGGTGAAGAACTCGAAGAGCTCTTCACCCAGTCGGTCAGCCGTTGGATGCAGCGCAAGTACCGCCGCAGCCCGCTGATCACCTCCGTGGTCGTCGACGCGTAACAGTCGTCGCCGAGCGCCGCTCGCTCACCGGAAATACCCGAACCGTTCACACGGTTCGGGTATTTTTGCATTCGGCGTCGTTCTCCGCGGCCTCACACGTGACCTTTGGCCCTGTTAGGCGCCAGGGCGGGTAGGCCATCCTGAGGAGTAGACGAGGTCGTTCTATCAAATTGGGGTGGTTGTTTTGACGTTCACGTGTCCGTATTGCCGGTCGCAGGCCCGACTGAGCCCGAACCCGGCGCATGCCGAGCGGAGCTCGCAGCCTGTTTATGTTCTCAAGTGCACCGGGTGTGACCACACCTCGGTGCGTCCCGACTTCACGCACGACTAACTCACCGTCAGCAGCTGGCTCACCGCCAGCATTGTTACTGTTTAACACACTAGGGATTTACACGCTATTTAGGTGCTGTCCACCTTCTGGGGGATAGCTGCTCATCTCGCCCTGTGAACGTTGGAATATCTGCCCGGACGCCGAAAGCCGCCCGGGCCTTTCCATATGTGCAGCTTCACGTAAGTTGCGTTCACAGAGTGAGGCCCCATCACATGCGTGTCAGCAAGACCAGAACCCTGCCCGCCCTCTTCGTCGTCGGTGCCCTCGCGCTGACCGGGTGCGCGTCCACGGCCACGGGTGCATCAGACACCAACCCGACGGCCACCGGCTCCGAAGCCTGCCCCGACACCCTCCGTTTCAGCGACACGGGCGTCGAAGGGCTCGAAACGCTCGTGGTCGAGTTCGAGAACTTCCGACTCGCCTTCGAAGAAGCCACCGGCAAGGACATCGAGTTCTATCCGATTTCCAGCCGCACCGCGGCATCCACTGCCCTCGAATTCGACGAGATCGACCTGCTGTTGACGGGACCGGCAGAATATGTCGTCCTCAAACAGGAAGCGGATGCCCTCCCGGTCGTGGGAATCACCCGTCCCGGCTACCGGTCGATCATCGTCGCGCGCGCCGACTCCGACGTCGATGAGCTGTCCGACCTCGAAAACAAGACCGTCATCACCAAAGAGGTCGGGTCGACTTCCGGCCACCTCGGCCCGCTCGAGATGCTCGCCGACGCCGGCCTCGTCGCCGGGGAAACCGTCGACGTCGTGCCCCTCGGCGCGACCCGCATCGAGGCCTTCGGCGCCGGCGAGGGTGATGCCCTTGGAACCGGCCTGAGCGACTTCGAGGAAATCGAGGCCGAACTCGGCAAGGGCTCGATCAAGATGGTGGCCGAAGGCCCCGACCTGCCCAACGACCTGTTCGTGGCGCGCAGCGCCCTCGGTGAGAACTGCGCCACCTGGCTCCAGCAGACCCTGACCGAGAACCAGCAGGTACTGCTCGACGCGATCACCTCGACCGGCGAAAGCGACAAGTACCTTGAATCCGAGTTCCTGGTGGCCGAAGACGCGGACTACGACCCGACCAGATCCGCCTTCGTCGCCGCCGGCTTCGAGGACTTCGCGCAGCTTCCCGAGTGAACCGGGTCACCAGCGCGACCCACTCGACCCGCGCCCTCGACACCGCCGCCGGCGGCATGATCGGCGTGCGTGGGCTCGCCCACCGGTATCCGGACGGCACCCAGGCGCTCGACGGCATCGACCTTGCCGTGGCCACCGGCGAAGCCGTGGTGCTTCTCGGCCACAACGCCTCCGGAAAGTCCACCCTGCTCAAGGCACTCACCCGACTGATCGAACCGACCGCGGGCGCGATCACCCTGGACGGCACGGATGTGATCGCGGCGGGCCCCCGGGAGCTGCGCGACGTACGCCGCCGCGTGGGCACCGTGTTCCAATCCATCAACCTCGTCGACCAGGTCAGCGTGCTGTCCAACGTGATTCACGGCTCGCTCGGACGCCAGTCGAGCCCGCGCAACTGGTTCGCCTGGATGGCCGCCACCGACACTCGGGACGAGGCGATGGAATGCCTGGAGCGCGTGGGATTGGCTCCCTTCGCCGCGCGGCGTGCAGACCAGCTCTCCGGCGGACAGCGCCAGCGGGTGGCGATCGCCCGGGTGCTCATGCAGCGCTCCCGCATCGTGCTCGCCGACGAACCGGTCGCTGCCCTTGACCCGCGCGCGGGCCGAGAAGTCATGGACCTGCTCTGGCGGATCGTCACCGAAGAAAAGCTCACCCTGGTCTGCTCGCTGCACCAGCTTGAGCTGGCCGAAAGCTACGGCGACCGGGTCGTCGCGCTGAAAAATGGTCGGCTGCTGCTCGACGGCCGCATCGGGGACCTGTCCCGCGACGACCTGGCGGCGCTCTATACAGTGGATGTCGCCCCGGCCGGGGACACCCGATGAGTCGCCTCGACACCCGGCCCATGCCGGCCCCGTCCGCGGGCGGCCCGCGCAGCCCGAGCCGGTTCACCAGGCCCGGCTGGGGCGCCCTCATCACGGTTCTGGTGCTCGGCGGCATGGCCGTGCACGGCGTCTCCCGGCTCGACCTGAGTCCGGAGCGGCTGCTGAACGCGCCGGCGCGCACCTGGGACTTTCTGTCGCGCGGTTTTCCGCCGGCGACCGACCGCATCCCCAACCTTGCCGAAGCCATGCTCGAAACCATCGAGATGGCCATCATCGGCACGGCGCTCGGCGTGCTCTTCAGCCTGCCGATCGCCCTGCTCGCGGCACGCAACACCACGCCGCACAGCTGGGTGCATGTGGCGGCGAAGTCGTTGCTCACGGTCATGCGGTCGGTGCCCGACCTGGTCTGGGCGATGGTTTTCGTCGTCTCGGTCGGGCTCGGTCCGATCGCGGGAATCCTGACGATCATGGTCGACACGATCGGGTTCGCGGGGCGGTTCTTCGCCGAACGCATCGAAGAACTCGACCGGGGTCCCATCGACGCGCTGCGGTCCACCGGGGCAACCCGGCTCTCGGTGATGGCGTGCGCGGTGATCCCGACGGCGTTCCCGTCCTTCACCGGCACCAGCCTCTACTGCCTGGAGAAATCGGTGCGCGGGGCCGCCGTACTCGGCCTGGTCGGGGCCGGCGGTATCGGGGTGGAGCTGAACGTGGCCTTCCAACTGCGCCAGTTCGACACGGCTATGACGATCATCATCATGATCCTCGTCGTGGTGCTCCTCGCCGAGCGCCTCAGCGGCGTGGCGCGCAAGCGGATGCTCGACGGCGGTGCATCCGTTCGCTGATCACCACTGACCGCGACGACAGGCCCGGACGCTGACGCGTTCGGGCCTGTCGTCAGTGCGATTACTGGTCGACCATGGCGTGCTCGCCGGAGCGCACCTTTGCGCGGTACCCGAAGATCTCCTTCTTGATGATGCGGGCCATGAGGTAGAGGCCGATCACGTTGGGGATGGCCATGGCGAAGATCATGGCGTCTGAGAACGCGATGACGGGGCCGAGCGAGAGGGAGGCTCCGATCACCGTGAAGAAGCAGAACACGATCTTGAAGCCGAGCTCGGCGCGCGGGCTGTCCTTGAACAGGTAGCCGGTGGCTTTCATGCCGTAGTACGACCACGAGATCATGGTCGAGAAGGCGAAGAGGATCACCGCGACGGCGAGCAATATGGGGAACCACGGCGCGACGGTGGCGAAGGCGGCCGACGTGGTCTCGACGCCCGCCGCGCTCGACGTGTCGCGCCAGGTGCCCGTGATGACGATCGCGAGGGCTGTCATCGTGCAGATCACGACGGTATCGATGAAGGGCTCGAGCAGGGACACAAAGCCCTCGGTTGCCGGTTCGTTGGTCTTGACGGCCGAGTGGGCGATCGATGCGCTGCCGACGCCGGCCTCATTTGAGAAGGCGGCGCGCTGGAACCCCTGGATGAGCACGCCGATGACACCGCCGGCGATGCCCTCGGGGTTGAACGCTCCGGTGAAAATCTGGCCGATCGCATCCGGAATCGCCGTGAAGTTGGTGAAGATCACGGCGAGGCAGCCGAGGACGTAGAGCACGGCCATGAAGGGCACGACCTTCTCGGTGACCTTGGCGATCGACTTGATGCCGCCGATGATCACCACTGCCACGCCGAGGGCGAAGACGAGGCCGATCACGAAGCGCCACTGGCCGAGGGGACCGTCTTCGCCGCCCGTCACGTTGATGATCTGGCTGGTGGCCTGGTTGGCTTGGAACATATTGCCGCCACCGAGGGCGCCGCCGATGCAGAACAGCGCGAACATCACGGCCAGCACCCGCCCGAGGCGGCGTTTGCCAATGGATGCGAGGCCGTCGCGCAGGTAGTACATCGGACCGCCCGACACCGATCCGTCGGGCCGTTCCACCCGGTACTTCACGCCCAGGGTGCACTCGGCCATTTTGGTGCTCATGCTGAGGAAGCCGACCATGATCATCCAGAACGTGGCGCCGGGACCGCCGATCGAGACGGCGACGGCGACACCGGCGATGTTGCCGAGCCCGACCGTGCCCGAGATGGCGGTGGCCAGGGCCTGGAAGTGCGAGACTTCGCCAGCGTCGCTGGGCTGGGAGTACTTGCCGCGCACGAGGTCGACCGCGTGTTTGACGCCGGTCACGTTCTGGAACTTCAGGTAGACAGTGAAGAACAGCGCCGCCGCGACCAGCCAGACGACGATGACCGGAAACTCGATGTAACTGATGGACTCGGGATTACCGATCTTCACGGAGTAGAAAATGATGCCGCTGATGAAGTCGGCGACCGGCGTCATGGCGTTGCTGATGGCCTCGTCGACGGACACGGCCGGCAGCCGGGTCAGGCTCGGCGCGCTCACGGGACCACCGTCACGGGGGTCTTGGCGATCTGGATGAGCCTGACCGGGGTACTGCCGAAGAGGGCCTGCTTGAGGCGGGAATCACCGGTGCGACCCACCACGATATGGGCGCCGCCCAGGTGCGCTGCGATCGAGACGAGCAGCTCGGCCGGGCTCCCGTGCACGACGCTCGTGGTGGGCGTGACCGAGAATTCGGCCGTGACGGCGACGGCCGGAAGAATGATCTGTTCCTCGGCGGTCGCGATCTCCTGGTGTTTGCTCACGCCGCGCTGATCGTTTTCGGCCGGGGAGGTGAACGAATAGGGCGACCAGGGGATCACGTGAACGATGTGCAGCGTGGCGCCGGATTCGCTCGCGAGCTGGGCTGCGAAGGCCACCGCTCGGCGACTGGACGCACTTCGGTCAATTCCCACTAGCAATGACGACACTGTTGTTGCTCCTCGTTTGTGTGGCCGGTTGCCCGGGACACGCGTGTGGGGGTCAACCCTATGTCGAGGAAGCCAGTGCGCCCAATCGGGGCCGGCCAGCCTGTGCCCTGGCCTTAGGTATAGGCGGGGTCGACGGATGTCGCCAGATCGAGCAGCACCAGGTCCGGGTTCTCGCGTACGAGCGCGGCCAGGCGCCACGGCGTGCTGAACAGGGCCAGCAGGGTGCCATCGGTGCGGGTCAGCACCTCGACCTGGCGCGCCCGATTGAGCAGCTCCGCGCTGTCCCGGTCGGTGCGACGGGCCACCTGATACGGCAGCTCCTCGAAGCGGATCGCGGCATTGAAGTCGTGGGTCATGCGCTCTTCGACGACCTCGAACTGCATCGGGCCGACCGCGCCGAGCACAGGGGCCTGGTCTCCGCGCAGCTCGGAGCGCATCACCTGGATGACACCCTCATGGTCGAGCTGGTCGATGCCGCGCCGAAACTGCTTGTGCTTGCTGGTGTCTTTGGGGCGAACCACCCGAAAGTGCTCGGGGGAGAACAGCGGCATCGGCGGGAATTCCACCGGGTCCTCGTCGTACAGCGAGTCGCCCACGCGCAGCGCTGCTGCGTTGACGAGGCCCACGATGTCTCCGGGCCAGGCTTGGTCGACGACGGTGCGTTCGCGGCCGAAGAGCTGCTGGGCGTACTTCGTGGCGAACGGGCGGCCTGTGGTCGAGTGGGTGACGACCATGCCGCGATGGAAGACACCGGAGCACACTCGCACGAAAGCGACATGGTCGCGGTGGTTGGCGTTCATACCGGACTGCACCTTGAAGACAAAACCCGAGAACGACGAGGTCACCGGGCGGGGGGCGCCGACGACATCGAGGCGGGCCTCGGCGGAGGGCGCGAATTCGACGAGGGTGTCAAGAAGCTGCTGCACACCGAAGTTCAGCACGGCGGCGCAGAACAACACCGGTGTCGTCTGGCCGTCGAGGAACAGGGCCTCATCATGGTCCTGGTGTTCGGCGTGCAGCAGATCGGATTCTTCGGCGGCCACACTCCATGCGTCGCCCTGCTCGACGGCGGCTTCCGCGGCCGTCACGCGTTCCTCGGGTGCCGCGGTCGTGTTCGAGGTGCGCACAAAACGCACGAAGTCCTCTTCGCGGCGGTCGAGCACGCCGCGCAGGTCGCCGGCGATACCCACCGGCCACGTCAGGGGAGTGGGCAGCAGTCCGGTGCGGTCCTTGATCTCGTCCATCAGGTCGAGAGCGGTGGCGCCGGGCCGGTCCCACTTGTTGATCACCGTGATGACCGGCAGTCCCCGCTGTTTGCAGACCTCGAACAGCTTCATGGTTTGGGGTTCGAGGCCCTTGCTGGCGTCGACGAGCATCACGGCCGCGTCGACCGCCGACAGCACCCGAAAGGTGTCCTCGGAGAAGTCGGCGTGGCCGGGAGTGTCCACGAGGTTGATGACGGCGTCGTGGTACTCGAACTGGATTGCGGCGCTCGTCACCGAGATTCCGCGGGCCTGCTCCATCGCCATCCAGTCCGACACGGTGCCGCGGCGCCCGGCTTTGCCATGGGTCGCGCCGGCAGTGGTGATCGCCCGGGCGTGCAGCAGCAAGGCCTCGGTCAGGGTTGACTTTCCGGCGTCGGGATGGGAAATCACGGCGAAGGTGCGCCGCCGGCGAGCCTCCAGGGGCACGTTCTTGTCTGAGGCATCTCCGAGAAGGGTCATGGGTCCGTTTCCTGCGAGGTGTGGGCAGGAAGGGCGTTCCATCGGCCGCAGCGACCAGGTCGCTCACGTTCGCGCGTCCTCCAGTCTAACCGACCGCTGACCCATCGCGGTCAGGGCTGCTCGGGAGCGGGGCTTTTTAGGGGGGCACCTGAATGCGGCTAGTCTCAAAGTCGGACCATGAGAACGGATGCCCCGATTGACCGCCCTCCACAGCAGCGCAGCAGGCCACGGCCATTCTGCTCTGCGGGTGGCCGGCTCGCGCCTGCGGCGGGCGATCGCCGGCACGGATTTGTCGGTGTATCCCCTCGCGCTGGGCACCAGCGCGTTCGGCTGGACCACGAGTGAAACGACGAGCGCGACCATCCTCGACCGCTATCGGGCGCGCGGTGGAAACTTTCTCGACACGGCCGACAACTATTCCTCCGGGCGCAGCGAACTGCTGATCGGCCGGTGGCTGCGCAGCCGAGGCGATCGCGCCGACACGGTGATCGCGACGAAAATCGGGCGGGGACGCGATTATCCGGGACTCTCCGCGACGAGCATCATTGGTGCCGTCGAGGCATCCCTCGCCCGGCTCGGCGTCGACTACATCGACCTGCTGTACTTTCACCTCGACGACCCCACGGTGGAGCTCGCGGAAAGCCTCGGCGCCGTCGACGCCCTCGTGCGTGCCGGGCAGGTTCGTTACCTGGCCGTCTCCGGATTCTCGCCGAGTCGGCTGGGCCAGGCGCGACGACTCTCCGACGCCGGCCTGCCGCTGATCGTCGCGATCGGGGCGGAATACAACCTCGTCGCACGCTCAACGTTCGAGTCCTCCGACGCCGTGGCGGCGGCGGCCCTGCAGCTGTCGGTTTTGCCGCGCTTCGCCTTGGCTCACGGATTTCTGGCGGGCGGCTTTCGCTCACGCAGCGACCTGCCGCAGGACTCACGGGGTGCCCTCGTGGCTCCGTACCTGCGTCGCCGGGAACTGCGGGTGCTCGCGACGGTCGACCGCATCGCGGCGACCCACGGGGTGCCGCCGGCAACGATTTCCCTGGCCTGGCTGTTGAGCCGGCCGGGAGTCGTCGCCCCGACGGTCGGAGTGACGCATGCCGAGCACGTGAAGGACCTCATGTCGGCCGCGACGGTCACGCTCAGCCCCGGTGAGCTGCGTGAACTGGATCATATCTCAGCCTGAAACCCGGGCCCGGTGTGGCAGGGGGCACACCGGGAGCCCGGGCCGGGGTTCAGTCGGTCGTCTCGTCGAGCACGCGCTGGATCGCCCGCAGCAACGCGGTGTGTGCGGCGATGGGGTCACCCAGGTTGGCGCCAGCAAAGGCTCCGTCGCGGGCGAGGAAGAAATCGTCGGCGGCGTCGCCGGGGCGAGCATGGCCCATGCCGCGAAAGAGGTCCTCGACGGCTCCGCCGTACCAGTCACGATGGGCGGTCACGGCGACGCGCACCGGATGCATCGGGTCGGTGAACTGCGCCGCCGCGTTGATGAACGGGCAGCCGTGGAAGCCGGCGCGCACGACCTGGTTGGAGATCTCCGTGACGATCGCCCGCAGGCGCTTCTCGGGAGTGTCGTAGCGGGCGTCAAGACCGGTCACGAAGTCACGGGCGGCCTTGTCGCGGGCCTGCACGTAGACCACGATGAGGGCATCTTTTGACCGGTAGTACTTGTAGAACGTGGCTTTGGTGACCTTCGCCTCGCGGATGATGCGGTCAACACCGACCGTGTGCACACCTTCGCGATAGAAGAGTTCGTCGGCGGTGGCGAGGATCCGCACGCGGGCGTGGGTCGCCGGGGTCGCGGTTCCGGCGGGGGCTCCGCTGGCGGCCGTCGCGGCAGCGCCGACCTGCTGTCGGACCGGCTGGGCGCCGGGGACATACGACGTGGGCCGGATGGCCGTTTCTGTCAACTCGGACATCCGGTCAACTCCTCTTCGGGCTCGAATGGTGCGTGTGTCTGTCGGTGAGGTCGATCTCGCTGATTCGATGGGCAACCGAGTTCGACAGCCAGACTGTAGCACAGACCTAGACAGACTCGTCTGTCAGCGTCCACCCCGTTCGGGAATCCGCTCGAATCCGGGTTCATCCGGTGACGTAAGGTGGGTGATGACATGAGCGAAGCAGTGGAGTTCCCCCTGGATCTGGCCGAACTCTCGTTTCGGGCGGCCGGTGATGCGCGGGTGCGTCGCAGTGTGCTTCCGAGCGGGGTGCGCATCCTCAGCGAACAGGTGCCCGGCAGCCGCAGCCTGACCATTGGCTACTGGGTCGCGGTCGGTTCCCGCGACGAACAGCCGGGCCATTACGGTTCCACACACTTTCTCGAACACCTGCTGTTCAAGGGCACCCCGAGCCGCAGCGCGCTCGACATCGCGATCGCCTTCGATGCGGTCGGTGGCGAGCACAACGCCATGACGGGCAAGGAATACACCTGTTATTACGCCAAGGTGCAGGACCGCGACCTGCCGATGGCCGTCGAGGTGCTGACCGACATGCTGACCTCCTCCCTGCTCGACGCCGCTGAATTCGAAACCGAACGCGGGGTGATCCTCGAGGAACTCGCGATGGCCGACGACGACCCGGCCGATGTCGCGAACGAACGATTCTTCGAGGCGGTGCTGGGCAAGCATCCGCTGGGCCGACCGATCGGCGGCAGCCCCGCGATGATCGCGGCCGCCAGCCGTGACGCCGTACTGGAGCACTACCGCGACAATTACCGTCCGCAGGACCTGGTGGTCACCGTCGCCGGAGCCGTGGACCACGACACCCTCGTCGCCGACGTCATCCGCGCGCTGGAACGCGCCGGTTGGGACCTGTCGGTTCCGGCGATGCCGGTCGGTCGCCGCACCGATCACCCCGCGCTGATCACCCAGGGCGAGGCACTCACGATCGTGCGCCGACCGCTCGAGCAGGCCAACCTGCTCATCGGGGTGCCGGGCATTGTCGCCTCTGACGACCGCCGTGTCACGATGAGCGTGCTCAACTCGATCTTCGGCGGGGGCATGTCGTCCCGACTGTTCCAGGAGGTTCGGGAGAAGCGCGGACTGGCCTATTCGGTCTATTCCTTCGCCCCCGGGTACTCCGATGCGGGACTGTTCGGCATGTATGCCGGGTGCACTCCGGCCAAGGCCGGCCAGGTGGCGGAGCTGATGCTCAGCGAGCTGCACCGCCTCGCCGAACACGGCGTGACCGCCGACGAGATGACCCGCGCGGCCGGTCAGTTGTCGGGTGCCTCGGCCCTCGCGCTGGAAGATTCCGACACTCGGATGTCCCGGCTCGGCCGGTCGGAAATCACCCTCGGAGAGTTCTCCGACCTCGACGAAGCCTTGCGGCGTCTGGCCCTGGTCACCGCGGCCGATGTGCAGCAGCTCGCCGCGGACATGGCCTCCGGGCCGATCTCCGTGGTCGCGGTCGGGGCGGTCGACGAGCAAGCGTTCGACACCGTGTTCTCGCGCAGCGCCCGACCGTAGCAGCCCGGCGTCGACCCCGCCCGACCCCGCGCGACCCCACCCCGCCCCACCGGCGAGACCCTCCCCAGCGAAAGGGACAGTGTGCCCCAGTACATCTATCTGGTCCGGCACGGCGAACAGCAGGATGCCGAGCACGGACTGGAAGACGGCCCGCTGTCGCCCCGCGGCATCCGCCAAGCCGGGTACATCGCCGAGCGTCTGAGCGGCGTCCCGTTCACGGGGGCCTGGCACTCGCCCCTGCAGCGCGCCGCCGAGACCGCGTCGATCATGTCGAAACGCCTGCCGTCACTGGTCTGGGAGGCGTCGCCGCTGCTCTTTGACTGCATTCCCTCGGGCCGGGCGCCGGAGACACCGTCCGCCTACGACCCGTTTTTCGGCTCGGTCACCGAAGCGGAGATCGACGCCGGTCGCGCCCAGATGGAGGATGCCGTCGCCGAATTTCTCCAGCCGCGGCGCAGCCAGCGGCATGACCTGCTGATCACCCACAACTTCGTGATCGCCTGGTTCGTGCGCGAGGTGCTCGGTGCCCCCGACTGGCGCTGGGTCGGCATCAACCAGGCGCACTGCGGGCTCACCGTGCTGCAGCAGAAGCCGGGTCGCCCGTGGACCCTGGTGACCCACAACGACCTCGGTCACCTGCCTGTCGAGCTGCGCACCGGGCTGCCCGAACCCCTGATGTTCTGAACCCGCCGGCCCGACTAGGCCAGTTGCTTGGAATACCAGGTGGTCGCGTTGGGATTGTTGTTATACGGCTGGATCTGGGCGTATCCGGCGCTCGCATAGAGGGCGCCGGCGGCCGTGAGGCTCGCGTTCGTGTCGAGCACGACTTCGGTCGCCCCGAAACCGTGCGCCCGCCGTTCGAGCTCGGCCAGCAGGGCGCGGCCCCAGCCCCGACCCCGGGTGCTCGGGTGCAGCCACAGGTGCTTGATCTCGAAGCGTACGGCTCCGGCCGGGGTGTCGTCGAGGCGACGGATGCCCCCGCACCCCACGAAGCCTCCGGCCGCCGGGTCGCCCAGCAACAGAAAGACGCCCGCGGGCGGCACGAACTGTTCGAGCGCGGGGAACGTGGGGCTGTAGCGCCCCTGCTGGGCGGGGAACGTCAGCGCCCGCTCGGCGAAGTAGGCGGCGAGCAGGGAATGGGCTGCGGCATCCGTCACGGGCGTTTCGGTGAATACCGGTGGGGTCGGGTGAGGGTGCTGGGCGCGGGAATCGGGCATGCGCCTAGGCTACGGGCTGGCCGTGGGCGCCGGTACGGACTCCCGCTGGCGGTGGGGCTTGGTAGATTGGGTCTATGACAACACGCGTGGCCGTTATCGGCGCAACGGGCACGATGGGCCGCCTCATCTGCGGGCTGGTGGAACAGGCTGACCACTACGAACTCGTCGCCCGGCTGGGGTCGCAGAGCGAACTCTCCGAGATGCTCGGCGCCGAGATCGCGATCGACGTCACCCGGCCCGGCGTCAGCCAGGGCGTCGTCGACTTCGCCTGCGCGAACGGCCTGCGGGTGCTCGTGGGCACCTCTGGCTGGTCGGAAGACCGCATCGGCAGCCTCAGCCACCGCCTCGCCGGGCGCGACGACACCGGCGTGGTCATCATTCCGAACTTTTCGATCGGCTCTGTGCTCGCGACCGCGTTCGCAACCGCCGCCGCGCGCTTCTATGACTCCATCGAAATCGTCGAGGCGCACCAGGCCGCGAAGGTCGACTCGCCGTCGGGAACCGCGGTGCGCACCGCCGAACTCATCGGCCGTGCGCGCGCTGAACTCGGCCCCGTTTCGGCACCGCATACCGACCAGCGCGCCCGCGGCCAGCAGGTGTCGAGCGTGCCGGTGCACAGTCTTCGCCTCGCCGGCCTGCTCGCCCGGCAAGACGTCTTTCTCGGCGGCCCGGGGGAGACGGTGACGATCAGCCACAACACGCTCTCGGCCCAGGCCTACGAGCGCGGCATCATGCTGGCCCTCGACGCGACCCGCGAGGCCCGCGGCGTGACGGTCGGCCTCGACCAGATCGTCGATCTCGGCTTCGGCACCACCCCGACGCCGGTGGGGGCTTCCGTGACGGGCGCGGGGGCATCCGTATGAAGGCACGCATCGCCGTCATCGTGATGGCTGCCCTGCTGCTGTTCTATCTCGTCGTGATGGCGTCGCGCGCGGTGCTGTTCGTCACGAGCGGCGAAGCGATCGGCGTCGTGATCGGCATCGCCCTCATCGTGCTGCCGATCATCGGCGTCTGGGCGCTGTCCCGCGAGGTCATGTTCGGGTTTCGGTCTGAGCGCCTGATGAAACTTCTCGAGGAGCAGAACGAGCTGCCCCTGCTCGACCTGCCCCGTCGGCCGAGCGGCCGGGTGATCCGCGCGGACGCGGATGCCGCATTCCCGGAATTTCGCGACGCCGCAGAGGCGACCCCTGAGCGCTGGCAGGCCTGGGCGCGCCTCGGCCTCGCCTACGACGCTGCCGGCGACCGCAAGCGGGCCCGCGGCGCGATCCGCACCGCCATCACGCTCGAGCGCCCCGCGAAGTAGCCCGCCGCCCTCCTGACGGCACCGCAGCCCGAAGCCGCGTGGGGCCGGTTCTGCCGTGAGCCTGAACCCGGCTCCGCCCCGCGGCCCTGCGCCTGAAAGCTGCACGTGCTAGTGGCAGGCCACGCGCACGAGCAGCTTTCAGGCGCAGGAGCCTCACGAGGTGCAGGTATCGATCGCACCAGCAGGTTTCCGGCGCGCCACCCGGTGCGGGTTTCGCACGCACGAGCAATTGGCCGGCGCACAACCGGCGCAGAGCCCCGCCTGCCCTGCATCCACCGGTGCCGAGACATCCCCTACGAGCCTCACCATGCAGAAAGCTGTCCACAGATACGCCAAATCCTCCCCAGAGATGGCTGTCCACTGCCACTGTTGCCGGCATGGACCCTCTTGACCTCGCCCGCCAATCCCTGATATTCGCCTGCGACCTGGGGGCGCTCGGGCAGGATGACACCCGCCTCAGCCGTGCCGCCCAACGCGGCATGCTCGTGCGGGTCAAACACGGGGTCTATCTCGACCGGGTGCTGTGGGATCCGCTCGTCAACGCCGATCGACACCGGCTGCTCGCCACCGTCGCCGAGAGGCTGGCCGGGCCCGGTCTGGTCTTTTCCCACCAAACCGCCGCAGCCCTGCTCGGGCTCCCCGTGCTCGGGCGCTGGCCCGACCGGGCCCACGTGCTGAAGGAATGCGCCGACGGTGGCCGGTCGACTACCGTCGTCCTCGCCCACACCGTCGGGCTCAGAGACGTGCCCGTCACCATGATGGGTGCGTTGACCATGACGACTCCGGCGCGCACGGTCGTCGATATCGCCGCGCATGCGGATTTCGAAGTCGCCGTCGTCGTGATGGATGCAGCCCTGCACAGAGACCGCCGCACCCGGCGGCCGCTCACCACCCGCGCCGACGTGAGCGCGTTGATCGAGCTCATGTCCCCGTTCCGCGGGCTTCGGCGAGTTCTCGCGGTTCTGGACGCGAGCACGCCGTTGTCCGAATCCGTGGGGGAATCCCTGTGCCGCATCATCCTTTCCGAGTTGGGCTTGGGCGACCCGGAGTTGCAGGTGGAATTCCGCGATGCGGACGGCCTGATCGGGTTCGCCGATTTCACCTGGCGGCTCGACAGGGTGATCCTGGAGTTCGACGGTCAGACCAAGTACCTGGACGCGCGGTACCGGCACGGGCTTTCCGCCGACCAGATTGTGGTGCTCGAAAAGCTGCGGGAAGATCGGCTGCGGGCGCTGGGATACCGTGTGGTGCGTGCCGTGTGGAAGGACCTCGTCGACCCGGCGCGACTGCTGCGCCTGCTGACGGATGCCGGGCTTGTGCCCGTGAGGACGACCCGCGTCATCCGTCGCGACTGGCTCTGACGCGTTCGCCGGTTTGCGCCCCACCCGCACCAGCGCCCCGGAAACGACAGGGACATCCAGCCTCCGCAAACACGTGCGCCCGAACCGGCACCTGCGTCTGAAAACACGTCGTCCTTGGGTGGTGCGCCGCAAAACTGCTCGTGCGCTTGGCAGGCCACGCGCACGAGCAGTTTTCGGGCGCAGAGGTCTCTCATCGGCGCTTCGAGGGCGGAGTCAGCGCTGGGCGAGCATCCAGCCGACGGCCTCGGTGGACGTCCGATGGGTGAACGTGAAGCCGTCGGCGACGAGCCGCGCCGAACTGACCCGCTGGTCGGCCAGCAGCAGCTCCCGGGCGGCATCCTGCAGCAGCAGTGTCAGGACACGCTCGGGTACCGCGAGCCGGAACGGCCGGTTGAGAGCGGTCGCGAGCGCTCCCATCACGTCGTTCGCCGTTGCCGGGGTGGGCCCGACCAGGTTGACCGGTCCGGTCAGGGTCGACCCCAGCAGGTGCACGATTGCGGCGGCCTCATCGTGCAGGCTGATCCACGGCCAGTGCTGGGTGCCGGCGCCGAGCGGCCCGGCGAGGCCGAGCTTCGTCAGCGGCAGCACGGGCTTCAGCGCCCCGCTGGCAGCGATCACCAGTCCGGTGCGCAGGTTCACGACCCGGGTACCGTCGGGGGCGAGTGCCGCCTCGCGTTCCCAGGCCGTGACGACCTCGGCCAGAAAATCGTGGGCGGGGGCGGAGCCTTCGGTGAGCTCTTCACCGGGACGGTCGCCGTAGATTCCCACGGCGGACCCGTTCAGCAGAATCCCGGGCGGGGTGACTCCGGGTCGTTCGGCCGAGTGGCGGAGGGCATCCGTCAGTGTGCGCGTGGCCTGCACCCGCGAGCGCAGGATCTCTTTGCGGTAGGAGAGGGTCCAGGGCAGCCGGGCGAGCGAGGCGCCCGAGAGGTTGACGATGGCGTCGATGTCATCGAGTACCGCGGGGTCGAGCACGAGGGCCGCGGGGTCCCAGCGAAACTCGTTGCGGCCGAGAGGTTCGCGCCTCACGAGGCGCACGGCCGTGTGGCCGGCCGCTCCGAGCTGGCGGGACAGTTCGGTGCCGATCAGGCCGGAGGCTCCGGCAATCAGAACGCGCATAAAAATACTCGCCTAGGCGAGTTCGGCCTCAATGGTGATGGGGATGCCGGCGAGGGCCTTCGAGATCGGGCAGTTGGCCTTGGCGTCTTCGGCGAACGCCTCGAACTCGGCCTCGGTGATGCCGGGAACACGAGCGCTGACGAGCAGGTGGCTGCCGATGACGCCGGTGCCGGCCGAAAAGGTGACGGCAGCGGTGGTCTGGATGTTCTCGGGGGTGTGGCCCGCGGCGCCGAGGGCGTTGGCGAGGGCCATGGAGAAGCAGGCGGAGTGCGCGGCGCCGAGCAGTTCTTCGGGGTTGGAGGTGTTCGCGACGCCTTCGGCGCGGGCCTTCCAGTTCACGGGGAGTTCAGCGGCGTGTGAGGAATCGAGGCTGACGGTGCCGCTGCCGGTGGGGAGATCGCCGGACCATACGGTGGTGGCTTCGCTGGTGAGTGCCATGGTGTTACCTCCTGTTGTGGAGTTCCACCCTATCCGTCGGGTCTGACTCGGCGAGGACTGTTGTCTGGGAATGGCCTGAATGACCGCTCCACGCCTCAGGCTGCCAGGCCTCGCTTGCCGCGGCCGAGAACGCCGGCGCGCACGAGCAGCAGGTAGATCTGGCACCCCAGGCAGTAGTCGAACGCCGCGTTGAGGAACGCGGCGACGAAGGCCAGTGCGGCCGCGATGCCGACCGCGTATGGCACCCCGGCGAGGCCCAGAATGACGCCGGCCAGGGTCACGGCGAGGCCCACGCTCTGGGCGAACGTGGGCGCGGCGGGGTCTTCAAGATGCGCGGGCGGGGCGAGCCGCGGCCGCACCACACGCTTGAACAGCAACCCGAAGGGGTGTCGGCCGATGCCCGCGAAGGCGCCCCACGCGAAGAGCCCCACGAGGCCGCCGAGCAGCACGAGGGCGGCGACGGATGCCCCGACCAGCGACAAGAACAGCACGGCCAGCAGCAGGGTCGCGGTCAGGGCGGCCCCGAAACGTGGGCCGCGCGGGTCGATCGCTCCGCGCGGGGGGCGTGCCGTGGCCGGGCTACCGGGAAGGGACATTGCGACTCCGAAGGGGTGAGAGGGGAGCGGGCGGACGGGCATCCACCGTCAGCTCGTCGAGCTGCCGGGCGATCTCTGACCGGTGCGGAGCGCCGCCGACGCGGGCGCGCACGCGCCCGGTCCCGTCGAGAATCAGCGTGGTCGGCGTCTGCAGGATGTTGAAGCGCGTCGCCAGGTCGGCGCGGTGGGTGAGGTCGACGTCGACGTGCGTGACGCCGGGGCGGGCATCCGCTGCCTCACCAAGCAGGCGACGGGTGCCCGGGCAGCGAGCGCAGAACTCGGTGGAGAACTGCAGCAGCGTGGCCCGGTCGCCGAAGGCGACGGATGCGTCCACATCCGCTGGGCGGATGACCTCACTGCCACCGGCGGCACGCACCCGGCCCTGCCGGGCACGCCAGACGAGGCCGAGTGCGGTGCTCGCGCCGATCAGGGCCAGTACGAGGGCCGCGGCCGGGAGGGTTTCCATACGACGACGCTACCCCGACATTTCCTCATGAGCGGTGTATGACCCCTGATGACGACGGCCAGCAGTTAGTGTAGGGCGTGCCTGAAATCGAGTTTCGATCGACCATGACCGTGGAATTAGTGCGCTCGAGCGCCCACGACGCCGACGTGCTCTTCGCCGCCCGGGTGTCGACGCTCGGGGAGCAGACCCTCGAGGCGAACCAGCTCGACGGCGCCGCGACCGAGTCCGACCTGAAACGCGACCGCGGCCTGATCAACTACCTCATGCGCGACCGCCACGGCTCGCCCTTCGAGCACAACTCGATGACGTTCTACGTGCGCGCACCGATCTTCGTGTTCCGGGAGTTCATGCGGCACCGCATCGCGTCCTACAACGAGGAATCGGGCCGGTACCGGGAGTTGAACCCGGTGTTCTACGTTCCCGCGAACGACCGCAACCTGCTGCAGGTGGGCAAACCGGGCGCCTACGACTTTCTGCCCGGCTCCGCCGACCAGACCGCCCTCGTGCAGCAGCAGACCCGGGCCGCGGCGATCCACTCCTACGAGGCGTACCAGCGGATGCTCGAGGCCGGCGTCGCCCGCGAGGTCGCACGCATCGTGCTGCCGCTCAATATCTACTCGTCGATGTACGTGACCCTGAACGCCCGCGCCCTGATGAATTTCCTGAGCCTGCGCACCAAACGTGCGGGCACCCAGTTTCCGTCGTTCCCGCAGCGCGAGATCGAAATGTGTGCCGAACAGATGGAAGAGCACTTTCGCACGCTGATGCCGCTGACCTACGAATCGTTCAACGCGAACGGCCGCGTCGCCCCGTGAGGCGTCGTCCGTAACCTGGCGCCGCGAACGGGCACCCGTAACCTGTCAGGGGACGGGAACCGCTAGCCTAGAAAACGTGTCTACTCCTACGAATCCCTTTGGCCAGGTGCTGGTCGCACTGGTCACGCCCTTCACCTTCGACGGCGAAGTGGACTGGCCCGGAGTAGAAAAGCACATTGACGACGTCATCAACGCCGGCGCCGACGGCATCGTGGTCACCGGTACGACCGGTGAGACCTCGACCCTGACCGACCCGGAGAAGATTCGCCTCGTCGAGGTCGGCAAGAGCGTGTCGGCCGGTCGAGCCAAGATCATCACCGGCGGTGGCTCCAACGAGACCGCCCACGCCATGCAGCTGGCCCGCCAGAGCGAGAAGGCCGGCGCCGACGGCAACATGATCGTCACCCCGTACTACAACAAGCCCACCCAGGCCGGAATTCTCACCCACTTCCGCATGATCGCCGACGCGACCGACCTTCCGGTGATCCTCTATGACATTCCGGGCCGCACCGGTGTCGCGATCGCCTACGAGACGATCCTGCGCGCCGCCAAGCACCCGAACATCCTCGCCGTGAAAGACGCCAAGGGTGACTTCGCGCAGGTCAGCCGCGTGCTCAACGAGACCGACCTGATGTACTTCTGCGGCGATGACTCGAACGTCCTCCCCGCCCTGTCCATCGGAGCCACCGGCCTGATCGGCGTCACCGGCAACATCACGGCCACGCCGTACCGCCACATGGTCGACGCGGTCAACCGTGGCGACCTCACGACGGCCACCGCCGCCCACATGCAGCTCGAACCCCTGGTGCGCGCGGTGATGACCCACGTGCCCGGCACTGTCGCCGTGAAGTACATCCTGCACGGCCTGCGCCGCATCGGCAGCCCGCGGGTTCGCCTGCCGCTCGTCGGGCCCGAAGAGTCCGAGGCTGCGCAGATCGAAGCGGAGATCGACCGCGTGCTCAACATCCCCGGTGCCGACTTCACCAACTTCCGTCCCGACCGCAACGCCGCCGCCGGCGGATCCCTGCCGAAGGTCGCCGGCACCACGCGCTGATCCTGCCCCTGAACAGGGGTCAGACGCCGAGTCACCCCGACCGCTAGGGTCGGGTGATGTGCTGATCAGCGGGTGATCGGCCGGTGGGGGGCGTCGATGAACGTGGCACGCAAATGGATTTTCCCGATTCTCCGGCTGGTTCTCGTCGCGGTCATCGCGGTCGGCCTGGTCAAACTCGCCTTCTTCCCTGACAACGCCGAGACGACGGATGCCGCCCAGCCGACCGGTGCCATCATCGAACCGACCATCACGGTCGGCCTCGGCACCATCACGAACGACGTGACGCTGCCCGCCACGGTCAACGCCGACCCGGCCGTGACCGTCAAGGCGACCGTCGTCGGCACGGTCGACGACCTGTTCGTGGCGGCCGGTGCATCCGTCGCCACCGGCGCGCCGCTCTACGACATTCGCGTCGAAAAAATCCCCGACCCCGTCGAAAAGACGGATGCCGAGGGTCTCGTGACCGTCACCCAGCCCAAGACGGTCGTCACGTTCGTGAAGGTGCTCGCCCCCGCGTCCGGAACCCTCAGCGCGCTGAGCGTGATCCACGGCCAGAGCGTCGCGATCGGTGACGCGACCGGCCAGGTCGCCCCGCCGACCTTTTCGGTGAGCGGATCGCTCAGCCCCGAACAGCAATACCGGTTGCTGTCCCGGCCGACAGAGGCGAGCGTGGCCATTGATGGCGGCCCGGCACCCTTCACCTGCACGGGCCTGTCGATCACGACCCCGCTGGCCGGCGCCGCCGGCGGCGACACCGTCGACAGTGGCGCGACCACGTCGGGGACGAGCGCCACGACCGTCAGCTGCGCCGTTCCGGCCGGCGTCACGGTGTTCTCCGGCCTCGCCGCAGAGATCACCATCGCGGCTGGCCTCGCCGAGAACGTGCTCGTGATCCCGACGACGGCCGTGCAGGGCACCGCCGGCAGCGGCATCGTCTGGGTCAGCACCGGGGGAGCCCCGACGGACGGCGCGACCGGCAGCGATACGACCGGCACCAAAACGGAAACCGCTGATGGCGGCTCAACCGGTGACGGGACCGAGGCGCTCGCCGAGGAACGCACCGTCACCCTCGGCATGACCGACGGCGTGAGCGTGCAGGTACTCGAGGGCCTGGTCGAGGGCGACGTGATCAACGAGTTCGTGCCCGGCGCCGAGTCGAGCAACGGCTGCGAAATCCTGCCCGACGGCAGCGAGGACTGCAGCATGGTGATGGGGTCGCTCCATTGACGCGTGACCTGACGGCTGACGGCGTCCCGGAACCTCGACGCCTGATCGATCAGCCTCCGCCGGAGCGAGCCCTGCTCGAGCTGACCGCGGTGACCCGCACCGTGCAGCTCATTGACGCGCCGCCGCTGACCATTCTGAGCGGCGTGAACCTGCGTGTCGCCATCGGCGACCGAGTCTCGATCGTCGGCCGGTCGGGTTCGGGCAAGACCACCCTGTTGAACCTGCTCGGCCTGCTCGACAATCCGACCACCGGGGAGCTGCTCTTCGACGGGCGGCCGGTGCGGTCGTTCTCAGGCGCCGAACGTGATCGTGTGCGCGGGCGGGACGTGGGCTTCATCTTTCAGCAGTTCAACCTGCTGCAGGGCCGCACCGCCCTCGAAAACGTGATGACGCCGCTGCTCTACGCCGAGGGACGCCAATTCTGGCAGCGCAGCCGCATCGCGAGTGAAATGCTCGACCGAGTCGGCCTCGGCCATCGCCTGCAGGCCCTGCCCGACCGGCTCTCCGGCGGCGAGCAGCAGCGCGTCGCGATCGCCCGTTCCCTCGTGCGCGGGCCGCGGCTGATCCTCGCTGACGAACCCACCGGCGCCCTCGACCTGGAAACCGGGGAAGCGGTGATGGACCTGATCGACGACGTCGCCCGCGCCTCGGGTGCGGCTCTCGTCACGATCACCCACGACCCCGCCATCGCCGCACGCGCCACGCGGCATCTGCGCCTCGACCACGGCGCGCTGCAGGCCGACCATTTCTCAGCCGATCCCGCCAGGACAGCCCTCGCGCTGACACCGGGACGCACCCCGTGAACCGCGTGCTCAGCAACATCGTTGGCGCCTGCGTCGAAGCCTGGCAGGAGGTGCGCATCCACAAGACGCGCGTCATGCTCAGCCTGATCGGCGTTGCCGTCGCCGTCTGCGCCATCACGACCGTCGTCGGCCTCGGCGCGGTCGCCCAGCAGGCCACCATCGAACAGAGCGAACGTCAGAGTGGCCGACCGGCGAGCCTCCAGGTCTATGCGAGCAAGTTCGACGGCTCCGCACCGGCGCCGGAGATCATGGCGGACGTCTGGCAGACCGCCCTCGAGCGGTACGACATCACCTATGCCAGCCGGGTCACCACGACCAGCCAGCGGGTGCAGTTCGCCGACGGCGCGGCATCCGTCGCGACCACCGGCGTCGACGTGCCCTACGGCACCATGCACCGGGTCACGATGAGCGAGGGGGAATGGTTCACCGCGGCCGATGCCGAGCGACTCGCTCCCGCGGTTCTCGTCAACTCGATCTTCTACGACCGGCTGGGGCGGCCCGACCTGGCCACCCATCCCACCACCACCCTGCTCGGCGACCAGGATACGACCGCCGTGATCACGGGGGTGTTTCCCGCGCAGGGCTGGGAACAGGAGCCGGCCATGTACCTGCTCGCCGATTCCCTCGCGGCGCTCGCCGCACCGGTCAACGCGGCCCCGACGGGCCTGGACGGGGGCGCGAACTACTTCGGCCCGCCGACCTACGAGCTCTGGGTGCCGCCGGAACTGGCCGACCCGATCATCGCCGCCCTGCAGCGCGACGTGTCCGCGGCGCTCGGCGACGGAGCCACCGCCGACGTGTACCGCACCGACTATGCCTCCTGGACGGGCGGGGAAGACCCCTACCTGTCCCTGAAACTCCTGGTCGGAGGGGTGGCCGGCCTGGTGCTGCTGCTCGGCGCGCTGGGCCTCGTGAACATCGCCCTCGTCACCCTGAAGCAGCGGATACGGGAGATCGGCATCCGTCGCAGCTTCGGCGCCACGGCGGGGCGAGTATTCTTCGCGGTGATGATGGAGAGTGTCGTGGCGACCGTGGTCGCCGGCATCGTCGGGGTCATCGCCGCGGTGCTGATCGTGAAGAATCCATTCGTGGAGGATTTCATCAGCCAAGGCCAGGTCACTGACTTTCCCGCGTTTCCCGTGGAGGCCGCCATCATCGGCCTGGTCTCGGCCACGGTCGTCGGGGCTTTGGCCGGGCTCGTGCCCGCCCTCGTGGCCGTGCGCGTCAAGGTGATCGACGCCATCCGCTACTAGAGCCCCGAATCGTCGGTCTCGGGCCGCTGGCGTGGGATGCCGACCAATGTCGGTGCTGATTGGTAGCGTTACCGCATGGCTACGAGCACAAAATCCAACGGTCGTGGCCGCGGAACACCCGAGGGTGGCGCTGCGGCGCGCAAGTCTGCGCCCCGCACCGACGCGCAGAAGACGGCACGCCAGCAGGCTGCGGCCGCCCGAGCGGCCGCGAACCGCACGTCCGCCAGTCGCACGGACGCGCAGAAAACCGTCAAGTTCAGTGCGACCGAGGTGAAACCGAACCTCGGAGTGCGCGTCTGGATGTCGCTGGCCCACGTAGCCGGGGGCGCAGCCCGCGCGCTCAGCCCCGAGACCCTCGCCAAAGACGACCGCCGCGACGGTCTCCCGTTCTTCCTCGTCTTGCTGGCGATCACCGGCGCCATCGTCGAGTGGTTCCTCATCGACAACCCGGTCGCAGCCAACCTCGACGCCTACACCTTCGGTGGGCTTTTCGGCCGCGTCGCCTTCGTGCTGCCCGTCGTGCTGCTGCTCTTCGCGATCTGGCTGTTCCGCAAGCCCAGCTCCGTGCACGACAACGGCCGCGTCGGCATCGGCCTCTCGGTGCTGCTCGTGACCATCTCCGGGCTCTGCCACATCTTCGGCGTGCGCCCCGAACCCAGCGAGGGCATCGACGTACTCGCCCTGTCCGGCGGTGTTCTCGGCTGGATGATCGCGGCGCCGCTGATCGCCCTGATCACGCCGGTGGGGGCATCCATCGTGGTCATCCTGCTGCTGACGCTGAGCCTGTTCATCATCACGAAGACCCCGCCGAACCGCATCGGCCGACGCCTGCGCGAACTCTACGCCTGGCTGTTCGGCGCTCCACTGCTCGACGACGAGGAACGCGCCGCCAAGAAAGAGGCACAGCTCGAACGCGCCCACGAGAAGTCCGTGCAGGTCGAACTCGACGGAGTCGACGGCGAAGGCGATGGTGATCCGAGCCTGCTGCCCTGGTGGCGCCGCAACGCGAGCAACCGCGAAGAAGACCCCGACGCGCGCGGCGCCGACGGTGACGGCCCCGATCCGCTCAGCACGTTGCTGCACGGCGACAAAGAGGGCAGCTTCGCCTCCGCAATCGAGTCGACTGCGGCAGCGGATGCCCCGGTTCCGGCGCCGGTAGGCCCGATCGCGATCGCGATCGCGCCCGCCTCCCAGGACCACGACGGCACCGAGGTGCTCGAAGACCTGCACCGCGCCGAAGAAGCCGTGAAGCGGTTCACCGGCGACCTGGACCTGTCTCGTGGCTCAAGCACCGGGCTGCACTCCGACGACCCCGCCGGCCTCACCGAGGTGCTGCCGGGCTTCCACCCGCCGAGCGACGAGCTCCCGATCGACGACGACCCAGCAACCGGTTCCGGGGGGACCGGGCTGCCGCCCCTCGTCGAACCCAACGTGCCCTACGTCGTGCCGGCCGCCAATACCCTCACCGCCGGCCCGCCCGCAAAGGCCCGCTCGGCGGCCAACGACGAGGTCGTCAAATCGATCACCGAGGTGTTGACCCAGTTCTCTGTCGACGCGAAGGTCACCGGATTCTCCCGCGGCCCCACGGTCACCCAATACGAAATCGAACTCGGCCCGGGCGTCAAGGTCGAGCGGGTCACGGCCCTCAGCCGCAACCTCTCCTACGCCGTCGCGTCGAACGAGGTGCGCATCCTCTCGCCGATCCCCGGCAAGAGCGCCATTGGCATCGAAATCCCCAACACCGACCGCGAGATCGTCACCCTCGGTGACGTCCTGCGCTCCAGCACCGCGACCAACAGCACGCACCCGATGACCATCGGCGTCGGCAAAGACGTGGGCGGCGGGTTCGTCATCGCGAACCTGGCCAAGATGCCCCACCTGCTCGTGGCCGGGTCGACCGGCTCGGGCAAGTCGAGCTTTGTGAACTCCATGATCACGAGCCTGCTCATGCGCTCCAAGCCGAGCGACGTGCGCATGGTGCTCATCGACCCGAAGCGGGTCGAGCTCGCCGCCTACGCCGGAGTGCCGCACCTGATCACCCCCATCATCACGAACGCCAAGAAAGCAGCCGAAGCGCTGCAGTGGGTCGTGAAGGAGATGGACATGCGCTACGACGACCTGGCCAGCTTCGGCTTCCGCCACATCGACGACTTCAACAAGGCCGTCGTCGGAAATGAGATCATCCTGCCGCCGGGCAGCGCCCGCAAGCTCAAGCCGTACCCCTACCTCCTCGTGGTCGTCGACGAGCTCGCCGACCTCATGATGGTCGCCCCGCGCGACGTCGAAGATTCCATCGTGCGCATCACCCAGCTCGCCCGCGCCTCGGGAATCCACCTCGTGCTGGCCACCCAGCGCCCCAGCGTCGACGTCGTCACCGGCCTGATCAAGGCCAACGTGCCCTCACGCCTGGCCTTCGCCGTGACGAGCGTCACGGACTCCCGGGTCATCCTCGACCAGCCCGGCGCCGACAAGCTCATCGGCCAGGGCGACGCCCTGTTCCTGCCGATGGGGGCCTCCAAGGCCATTCGCGTGCAGGGCGCCTGGGTGACCGAGGCTGAGATCGAACGTGTCGTCAAGCACGTCACGCAGCAGGCACGGCCCGATTACCGACCGGATGTCGCGATGGTCGCCCCCCGCAAGGAGATCGACTCCGACATCGGCGACGACCTCGAAGTGCTGCTCGCCGCCGCGGAACTCGTCGTGTCGACCCAGTTCGGGTCAACCTCGATGCTGCAGCGCAAGCTTCGGGTCGGCTTCGCCAAGGCCGGACGGCTCATGGACCTGCTCGAATCCCGGGAGATCGTCGGCCCGTCCGAGGGTTCGAAGGCCCGCGACGTGCTCGTCTCGGCCGAACAGCTGCCGGCCGTCCTGGCACGCCTGCGCGGCTCCGACGAGGAACAGCACGCCAAGACGGCGGCCACTCCCGCACCCGACGTCCCATACGATGCACCCGACGCCCGCTACGCCGACGATCCGGTGCAGAAAATGTCGGAGGGGTATCCTGAAGAGGACGGCCCCGCCGATGAGGACGCCTGGCAACTGACCGACAGGGACTAACTTTCATGGCTACACCCTCCATTCCGGTCGTTCGACCGAGCAACTGGAACCTGCCCAACCTGATCACCGTGGTACGTATCCTGCTCGCTCCGATTTTCATCTGGATGCTGCTGGCCGCCGACCCCGACAGCGGCCTGCGCTGGGCGGCCGCGATCGTCTTCATCATCGCCATCGCAACGGACGGCATCGACGGTGCCATCGCGCGCAAGCACAACCTCGTGACCGACCTCGGCAAGATCCTCGATCCGATCGCCGACAAGGTGCTCACCGGCGGAGCGCTCGTCTGCCTGTCGATCCTGTTGGAGCTGCCCTGGTGGGTGACCATCGTCATCCTCGTGCGCGAGATCGGTATCACCGTCTTCCGCTTCGTGATGCTGCGTGACCGGGTTATCCCGGCCTCCCGCGGCGGCAAGCTCAAGACCATCGCACAGTCCGTGTCGATCTCGCTCGCCCTGCTGCCCTTCAACCAGGTCTTCGAATCCGCCGCCGGCGCCATCAACATCATCAACACGATCACGATGGCCGTCGCCCTGGTACTGACCGTGCTCAGCGGCCTGGACTACCTCGCCGCCGCCGCGCGTGAAGCCCGTCAGAGACGACGCAGTGCCTGATTCCGCCGTGCTTGATCCCACCGTTCCTGCTGTTCCCGCGGTTCTCGCTCCCGTTGATGACATACGTGATGACGCCACCGAGGCCCTCGTCCACGAACTCACCGCGCGCAATCTCACCATTGCCGTAGCTGAGTCCCTCACTGGCGGCCTGCTCGCAGCCGAACTGATTCGCATCCCCGGAGCGTCGAAGGTCGTCAATGGCGCCCTGGTGTCCTACAACACCGAGCTGAAGCGCACCCTGCTGGGGGTCGACAGCAGCATTCTCAACGTGCACGGCCCGGTTCACCCCGATGTCGCCAAGCAGATGGCAATCGGCGTGCGCACCCATCTCGCCGTTGGCGGACGTCGCGCCGAAGTCGGCGTGTCCACCACCGGAGTCGCGGGACCGTTCGCGCAGGACGGCCTCGAACCCGGCACGGTGTTCATCGGGCTGGCCAAGGGCACGGGCTCCTGGGCCATTCCGCTGCACCTCACGGGTGACCGGGACGCCGTCCGCGCCGAGACCGTGCGCCGCGCGGTCGAGGCTGTGCGTGACCTGATAGCCCGTGACGACCCGGAATAGATCCCGTTACGGTCGGGTTACATCGTGCGTATTCACAAGCAAAGCCCAGTCGAAATCGGTAGTGTCCTAGTGTGAGACGGATGCTGTAGCATCAAGCATCCGCACAGCAGTATCCGGTAGATGACAGGCAAATGAAGGAGGTTCCGATGATTCTTGTTCGTCAGGAAATCGGCGATGTGCTGAGGGACTTCCGCCTGCAAAAGGGCCGAACCCTTCGTCAGGTCGCGAGTAAAGCGAGCGTGGCCCTTGGCTATTTGAGTGAGGTTGAACGGGGCCAGAAAGAAGCCTCGTCAGAGATTCTGGCCTCCGTGGCAGAAGCACTCGAGACTCCCATCTCGGTGATCATGCGCGAGGTTGGCGACAGACTGGCCGTCATCGAGGGGATCGATCCGTTCCCCGACACGGTTCCCGACGAATTCGTCGCGAACTTCGATGCCGACCTCATGGTCCGCTAACCATCCATTACTCCGCACCAACGATTCGGCCCATTTTCAACCATGAGACTGAGTGAATTCCGTCGTGCTCTTGCGCACGAATTCGGCGACTCATACGGCCGTGTGCTCACGCGTGACCTGGTATTGACCCCGCTCGGCGGGCGCACGGCCGATGAGGCCCTCGCCGGCGGGGTTCCGGCGCGCGATGTCTGGCTGGCGCTGTGCGCCGAGACGGACGTCCCGCCCCACCGCTGGTACGGCGCCGGACTTCCCGCCCCCCAGTAGGCTCCCGCCGCGCGACCCTTGCAGCGCGACTCTTGCAGCGCGACCCGCGCAGCGCGACCCATTCAGTCGCCTTAAAGCTTTCGACACGCCGTCTCTGAGCGCGGTGTCTTGCTCGAAAATCTGTTCGGTTCTTGCTAGGCTCCTCCACAGCACTCTTTTCGGGCGGAGTTTCCACTTTTCGCCGTGCTTCCGGCCAGTGTCGGAGGCTCGGCGTACAGTCGGTTTCGTCAGCACAGAGCGCATAACTGCCTTGTCGAAAGCGCACCCCGGGGTCTTCCCGACGGGCGCGACGACAGCCTATAGGCGACACAATGCACCACCCAGACGTGCGTTACGACGCACGACCAGAGGAGAAAACCATGGCATCGAACGCCAACCGCGAAAAAGCACTCGAAACCGCACTCGCCCAGATCGACCGCCAGTTTGGCAAGGGGTCCGTCATGCGACTCGGCAGCGACGAACGCGCCCCCGTCGAAACGATTTCGACCGGTTCGGTCGCCCTGGACGTCGCCCTGGGCATAGGCGGGCTGCCCCGTGGTCGCATTGTGGAGATCTACGGACCGGAATCCTCCGGTAAGACCACGCTCACCCTGCACGCGATCGCCAACGCGCAGAAGAACGGTGGAATCGCCGCCTTTATCGACGCGGAGCACGCCCTCGATCCCGAATACGCCAAGAAGCTCGGCGTTGACATTGACGCGCTGCTGGTCTCCCAGCCCGACACCGGTGAGCAGGCCCTCGAAATCGCCGACATGCTCGTGCGAAGCGGTTCCATCGACCTCATCGTCGTCGACTCGGTCGCCGCTCTCGTGCCGCGCGCCGAGATCGAAGGCGAGATGGGTGACTCCCACGTCGGCCTCCAGGCCCGCCTCATGTCCCAAGCCCTCCGCAAGCTCACCGGTGGCCTCAGCCAGACCAATACCACCATGATCTTCATCAACCAGCTGCGCGAAAAGATCGGTGTCTTCTTCGGAAGCCCCGAGACCACCTCCGGTGGTAAAGCCCTCAAGTTCTACGCGTCGGTGCGCCTGGACATCCGTCGCATTGAGACCCTGAAAGACGGCACCGAGGCGATCGGAAACCGCACCCGGGTCAAGGTCGTCAAGAACAAGATGGCGCCGCCTTTCAAGCAGGCCGAGTTCGACATCATGTACGGCATCGGTATCTCCCGCGAGGGCAGCCTGATCGACTTCGGAGTCGACCAGGGCATCGTGAAGAAATCCGGAGCCTGGTACACCTACGACGGCGACCAGCTGGGCCAGGGCAAGGAGAACTCGCGCAACTTCCTGCTGCGCAACCCCGACATGGCCAACGAGATCGAGCGCAAGATCCTCATCAAGCTCGGCGTCGGACCGGAGGGCATCGCCGCCAAGGCCGCCGAGAAGGCTGCGGCCGAGGCAGCGGCGAAAGCCGCCGAAGAAGCGGCCGCCGTTGCGGCGGCATCCGCTGCCGTCGACGGCGACGCGGTGCCGGTCAAGGCGACCGCCCGCAAGAGCGCCTAATGGTGCACTTCGTCGAGTCCGACGAGCAGGGCGCCAACGGTGACGCGGCGCCGGTCGCGCCGGTCGCCTACCTGCCCGGCGCGACGCCGGGAATGAAGCGTCGTTCCCCGATCGCGGAACGCTCCACGGAGGCCACCCCGTTTACGAGAAAGCTGCGTGCGGTCGAAGACGCCGAAGACGCCGAGGGCGATGAGGTTGTCGACGTCGGAGCGGCCGCGGGGCCGAGTGGTCCGACCAGCACCGACCGGGTTGAGCGCGACGACGATGAGACTGATGAGAACGAGTCATCGGGGGAGAAAGACCGCGCCGAGAAGGTGCTCATGCACCGGCTGCACGGCCGTTCCCTGTCGACGAAAGAGGCGCTCGAGGTGCTGCGCGGCACCGAACTCGGCCGCGACGACATCGAAGAGATCATCGCCCGGTTCACCGACCTGCACTACATCGATGAGCAGAAGCTCGCCGAACAGGTGCTGCACAGCCACGGTGAACGTAAGGGCCTCGGCCGCACCGGCGTCGGAGCAGAATTGCGCCGACGGGGGGTCGACCCCGACGTGATCGCCGCGGCCCTCGAAGAACTTCCCGACGATGAAACCGAACGCGCCATCGACATCGCCACCAAACGCATCGGCCAGCTGGAACGCTTCGACGAGACCACCATCAAGCGGCGGCTGTCGGCATTCCTGCAGCGCAAGGGCTACAGCTCCGACATCTGCCGGACCGCCATCGCGGCGGCCCTGGAATCGCGCGGAGGAGGGTCGACATCGTCCTCACGGTCACCGGTGCGCTTTCAGTAACGGCCGGACTCCCACCTTGCTCGCGTAAGCTCGAGTCACTATGAGCAGCACTACCTTTTCCCCCACGCACACATCGTTGGTTTCGGCCGAGGCACCGACCGTGATCACCCGATCCGCCGCATCCGTTGATGCGGCGGGTCAGGCCCGCACCTATGAGGTGCGCACCTTCGGCTGCCAGATGAACGTGCACGACTCCGAACGCCTGAGCGGGTCGCTCGAAGCGGCCGGCTACGTCTCGGCGAACGGCGGCGAAGCCGACATCGTGGTGATCAACACCTGTGCGGTGCGCGAAAACGCCGACAACAAGCTCTACGGCAACCTAGGTTACCTCGCCTCGGTGAAGCGCAAGCACGAGGGCATGCAGATCGCCGTCGGCGGGTGCCTCGCCCAGAAAGACAAAAACACGATCCTGGAGAAGGCGCCCTGGGTCGATGTCGTCTTCGGCACCCACAACATGGGGTCGTTGCCGAGCTTGCTGGAACGCGCCCGCCACAACGGTGAGGCCCAGCTCGAGATCCTCGAATCCCTCGAGACGTTCCCCTCGACTCTGCCGACCAAACGGGACTCCAGCTACAGCGGCTGGGTCTCCATCTCGGTCGGCTGCAACAACACCTGCACCTTCTGCATCGTGCCCGCCCTGCGCGGCAAGGAGAAAGACCGCCGGCCGGGCGAAATCCTCGCCGAAATCCAGGCGCTCGTCGACGACGGCGCCATCGAGGTCACCCTGCTCGGCCAGAACGTCAACTCCTACGGTGTCGAGTTCGGTGACCGGCTCGCCTTCGGCAAGCTGCTGCGCGCGGCCGGACAGATTCCGGGCCTGGAGCGCATCCGTTTCACCAGCCCGCACCCCGCTGCCTTCACCGACGACGTGATCGACGCCATGGCCGAGACCCCGGCCGTGATGCCGCAGCTGCACATGCCGCTGCAGTCCGGCTCCGACCGGGTGCTGAAGGCCATGCGCCGCTCCTACCGGTCGACCAAGTTCCTCGGAATCCTCGAGCGGGTGCGCGCGCAGATGCCCGACGCGGCGATCAGTACGGACATCATCGTGGGTTTCCCCGGCGAGACCGAGGAAGACTTTCAGGAGACCCTGCGCGTTGTTGAGGCCGCCCGCTTCGCCACCGCGTACACCTTCCAGTACTCGATCCGCCCGGGCACGCCCGCCGCGACGATGCCCGACCAAGTACCCAAGGCCGTCGTGCAGGAGCGTTACGAGCGTCTCGCCGCCCTGCAGGACCGCATCTCCTTCGAAGAGAACCAGGCCCTGATCGGTCGCTCCGTCGAACTGCTCGTCGCGAACGGTGAAGGCCGTAAAGACGCCGACACCCAGCGCATGAGCGGCCGCGCACCCGACAGTCGTCTCGTGCACTTCGACGTGCCGGTCGGCTCGGCACGGCCCCGGCCGGGTGACATGGTGACCGTCACGATCACCGAAGCGCACCCGTACCACCTGATCGCGGACTCCGCGGATCAGGCGCCGCTCGCCATCCGGGCAACCCGGGCCGGCGATGCCTGGGACCGCGCCGAGGCCGAATCCTGCGGCGTGCCGTCAGGTCACAGCCACGGCGGCAGCGCCGCCGCATCGGGCCCGGTGAACCTCGGCCTGCCCTCGCTGCGGGTGGGACCGCCGCAGGGCGCCACCATCCCGATCTACGACGTGACCGATGGAGAACGTTGACCGCGTGCCCGACGGGAGCACACGGGTGAGCGAACCAGCGAGCGAATCAGCGAACGAACCGGCGAACGAACGGGCGCACGAACCGGCCGCGGCGCAGCTGATCGTGATCGTCGGGCCGACCGGCACCGGCAAGTCCGAGCTCTCGCTCGACGTCGCCGAGCACCTCCGGGCAACCGGCCGTGAGGTCGAGATCGTCAACGCCGACGCGATGCAGCTCTATCGGGGCATGGACATCGGAACGGCCAAACTGGCGACCGGGGAGCGGCGGGGCATCCGTCATCACCTGCTCGACGTGCTCGACGTGACCGACGAGGCGACCGTCGCGAATTACCAGCGCGACGCGCGCGCCGCGATCAGCGACATCGTCGACCGCGGCGCGGTACCGATCCTGGTCGGCGGATCGGGACTCTACATCTCGTCGGTCGTCTTCGACTTTCAGTTTCCCGGAACCGATCCGGAGCTGCGCGCCGAGCTCGAGGCGGACCTCACCGCTCACGGCCCCGGCGTCATGTATGCCCGGCTCAAGGTCGTCGACCCCGGCGCGGCCACCCGCATCGGTGCCAGTAACGGACGCCGGCTCGTGCGCGCCCTCGAGATCGTGCAGCTCACCGGCGGGCCGCATCTCGCCGCCCTGCCCGACGAACCGGTGTATTGGATGCCCGCACTCACCCTCGGGCTGCGGATGCCGCGCGAGCAGCTCACCCCGCGGCTCGACGCCCGAGTCGATCGGATGTGGGCTGCCGGGCTCGTCGACGAAGTCGACGCCTTGCGGCACCTCGGACTCGAAGACGGCGTCACGGCCAGCCGGGCCATCGGCTACGCGCAGGCCCTCGGCGAGGTCACCGGCACCCTGAGCCGCGCCGAGGCGATCGAGGCGACCCAGCAGCTGACCCGCCGCTACGCGCGCCGCCAGGTGAGCTGGTTCAAACGCGCGGTCGACACCCGCTGGATCGACGCCCTGGCCCCCGATCGTCTTGCCCAGGCCGTGCACCTGGTCGACGCGGCCGTACTGACCCCGAAGGCGCTGCACGTTCGCTGAGGCGGCGGCTGACAGGGCGTCAGGGGCGCCGCCTAAACTGGGCCTATGGGCATTGATCTGAACTTCACCAAGGGGCACGGCACCGGCAACGATTTTGTGCTGTTCGCCGACCCCGACGGACTCGTGAACCTCACCCCCGAGCAGATTCGGCTGGTGTGCGACCGCAAGTTCGGGGTGGGCGGTGACGGCATCATCCGCGCGGTGCGGTCCACCAAGCTCGACGCCGGCGCCGCAGCCCTCGCCGAAGACGAGCAGGCCGAGTGGTTCATGGACTACTGGAACGCTGACGGAACCGTGTCGGAGATGTGCGGCAACGGCATCCGTGTGTATGCCCGGTTCCTGATCGAGAACAAGCTCGCGACGCTCGACCCGGGAGACACCCTCGTCATCGGTACCCGTGGCGGCGTGCGCGACGTGCAGCGCAACGCGAGCGGGTTCCAGGTCGACCTCGGCCGCTGGAAGCTCGACGCGACCGGCCCACTGGTGCGCACCAAGAACCTGGCCGTGTCACGGCCGAGTGTCGGCATTAATGTGGGTAACCCGCACGTTGTCGTCGCCCTCGCCGACGACAGCGAACTCGATGACGCCGACCTCACCTACATCCCGCAACTCGACCCGGAACCGGTCGGCGGCACCAACGTCGAATTTGTCGTGCCGCACGACCCGCTCGTGGTCAACGGGGTCGGCCGGTTCCGAATGCGCGTGCACGAACGTGGCAGCGGCGAGACCCTCTCCTGCGGAACGGGCGCTGCGGCGGCAGCCCTCGCGACGCGGCACTGGGCCGGCCCCGGCGCCCCGAACCAATGGCGCATCGAGGTTCCCGGCGGTGTGCTCGGCGTGCGCATGTTCGCCACCGAAGACGGCGAACACGTGAGCCTCTCCGGGCCCGCCGAGCTCGTCTTCGACGGCTTCCTCGCCCTCGGCTGACGTTGGCAGCGCTGACTCGGGTAACACGCCCGTAACGGTCTCCGGAGCAGGCTGGCAGGGTTCGTGGGTAGTGCCGCCCGGTGCCGCCGTCGAACCGCTGCGGGTCGTCGGTGGAGCGCACACGCAGTCGTCTCTTGCTCCACCAGTAGAGACTGGAGACGAGAATGGACATCGTACGTCCCGCGGTGCGCGGGGACAGCAACTTCAGCTACGTCGACAAGACGAGCGGCAGACAGCTCGCGTTCACTCCGAAGACCGATGAGGAAATGGTCACCTTCGAGGGCAGCGCGAACGAGGACACCGTGCGGGACATCGTGCGCGCGGGCCCCGTGCTCTCCGTCAGCCAGGGCGTCAACCTCAACCGCGGATTCGCCGCGGTCTACGTTCGGCCGGGACAGGATCGCGCCGCCGCCGAGCGTTCCCTCGCGGAGAGACCCGAGATCGCGAACGCCATGCCCGTGCTGATCGATGAGCACGGCGCCTCACGCTACTTCCTGCCGGACGAACTCACCGTGCAGTTTGCGGCCGGTGTCACGCCGGAACAGGCCGAGGCCGCCATCCGTCACCTGGGCAGTGAGATCGTGATCGTGCAGCGCACTCCGGGCTACTACACGGTCGCGGTCCCCCGGGGAGGGGCACTCTTCGAAAGCGTGCGGGCGTTTGCGGAGCGGGCCGACGTCGTGTTTGCCGAACCGAGCGAGGTGAGTTTCAACAGCGCCCTCGCCTACATCCCCAACGACACCGATTTTCCTCGACTGTGGGGGCTGCACAACACAGCCCAGGTCGTCAACGGTGTCGCCGGCCGGGCCGACGCCGATATCGATGCCACCGAGGCCTGGGAGATCACCCGCGGCGACCCCAACGTGATCATCGCCGTGATCGACACCGGCGCAGATCTGGATCACCCCGACCTGGCCGCGAACTTCCTGCCCCGCGGCGCCGAAGACTGGGACTTCGCCGATGCGGGCGACCCCGTTCCGGACGACGTCGACGGCCACGGCACCCACGTCTGCGGCACCATCGCGGCGGCCGACAACACCGTCGGTGTGCTGGGCGTGGCTCCCGGGTGCCGGCTGATGCCGCTGCGGATCGACCTGCAAACGGGCATGAACCAAAACCGCGCCGATGCGATCAACTTCGTCGCTGCACACGCGGTGGCGAACCCGGCCCGGAGCTACGTCATCAACTGCAGCTGGCGCATGAACGGTGACCACGCCGGCGTGCGCACCGCCATCCAGAACGCCGTTGCGCAGAACGTCGTCGTGGTCTTCGCCGCGGGCAATGCGAACACCAACACCGACATCACGCCGCAGTTCCCGGGTGTCTACCCCGAGGTCATCGCGGTCGCTGCCCTGGACCAGAGTGACCGGCGGGCCTCATTCTCCAACTTCGGCGGCAACGTCGACGTGTCGGCCCCCGGGGTGAACATCTGGTCCACCATGCCGAATGACACCTTCGGGTTCCTGGACGGAACGTCGATGGCCTCCCCGCACGTGGCCGGGGTCGCCGCCCTGATCTGGTCGAGGCACCGCTTTCTCACCAATGCCCAGGTGCGTGACGTGCTGCAGGCCACCTGTGACAACATCGATTCCAGCAACCCCGGCTTCGTCGGCATGCTGGGCCGTGGTCGCATCAATGCGTTCCGCGCGGTCAGCCACCCCATCTTCGCCGTGGCCAACTTCGGTTATGACGCCGGGGGGTGGCGGGTGGAGAAGCATCCACGGGTGCTGGCCGACGTGACCGGCGACGGTGCCGCCGACATCGTGGGCTTCGGCACGGCCGGCGTGTGGGCCTCCCGCAGCAACCGCAACGGCACCTTCCAGAGACCGGTGAAAGTCGTCGACAACTTCGCCTACGACGCCGGGGGCTGGCGGGTGGAGCGGCATCCGCGGTTCCTGGCGGATCTGACCGGGGATGGCCGGGCGGATATCGTCGGGTTCGGCAACGCGGGGGTGTGGGTGTCGGTGAACAACGGCAACGG
>NZ_QZVS01000089.1 GCF_003602235.1 Cryobacterium melibiosiphilum | reverse complement strand
CGCCCCGAGGGGCCCACGCCTCCCGCCGCGCCGGCGCCGCCGGCCGCTCGCCCTCCCGCGAGACGGGCGGACCCGGCCCGACGCCGACGGGCGGGGGACGGGTCGATCGACGCGACGCCGGTGATCCGGGTTTTGTCATCCGGGTCGGTCGCGGTGGCGGCGGCCCAATCTTCCAGGGCCACCTCGAGCGGCGTCTGCGCCAGCCCCAGGTCGGCTTCGACGGTCTGCAGTTCGCGAATCAGCTCGAGCACGCTGCGCTGACGTGCCTCAGGCTTGCGGCTCATGGACCGGCTGAGCAGCGCGTCGAGTCGGGCGGGGACATCCGCTCGACCGATCGGCGCGACCTTCGCCCGCACGATGCGGCCCATCAGGTCGGCCGTCGAATTGTCTGATCCCGGCACCTCGAACGGCGACCGGCCGGCCAGGAGCGAGTACAGGGTCGCGCCGAGCGACCAGACCTCGCTGGCGATCGTGCCCGACACTTCGTCGAGCAGCACTTCCGGCGCTGACCACGGGATGGACAGCCCCACGGCCTCGGCCTTTTCGGCCTCGTTCAGCGTCGACGCGATGCCGAAGTCCGAGAGCACGGGGTGTCCGTAGGCCGTGACCAGGATGTTCGAGGGCTTGATGTCCCGGTGCAGCACGCCGGCCCGGTGGGCCGTTTCCACGGCGCTGGCGATCTTGATACCGATTCGCAGCACGTCAGGAACGGACAGCGGAGCCGACCGATACTGCTGGCTGAGGCTCGACGAGCAGTATTCCATCACGAGGTAGGGCCGGCCGTCGCTGGACACGCTCGACTGGAACACGGTCAGGATCGACGGATGCGAGCTGAGCAGGGCCATCAGGTCGGCCTCGGCCCGGAACATCTGCCGCACCTGATCGGTGACGATTCCGGCGAGCAGCACCTTGACCGCGACGGGGCGCCGTGGCAGGTTCTGGTCGTAGAGGAAGACGTCGGCGAAGCCGCCGGAGCCGAGAACACGCACGTAGGAAAACCCCGGCAGGTTGGGCGGGGGTGACGGCAGTCGTCGCGTCATACGTGCCTTCCCGCTTTTCATGCCCGGTGTCGTGAATCAGTTCGCGCTGTGAATCAGTCCGCGCTTGCCATGACGGATGAACGGGCGATACCGCTCATTGTAAGCAGGCTCTACACGCCGTTCACCGCCCCAACCGGGCCAATTTTAGGCATTCGCCCCCAGCAGGGGGGCAGAACCCTCGGCTCCCGGCACGATATCGAGCACGTCGAGCACGATCGCGGTCACGTTGTCGCGGCCGCCGTTCTCCAGGGCCGCATCGACGAGGGCATGCACCGCGTCATCCGCTTTCGGCATCGACATCAGAAAGTGACGGATGCCGTAGGCCGTGAGCTCCTTCGTGAGCCCATCGGAACAGACCAGAATACGCATTCCCACCTGCAAGGGCAGCACCCGGTAGTCCGGAACCGGCGGTTCATGGAAACCCACCGCACGGGTGATGACGTTTCCGTGCGGATGCACATCGGCCTCTTCGCGAGTGATTCGCCCGGCATCCACGAGTTCCTGCACGACAGAGTGATCGACGGTGACCTGTTCGAGCACGCCGGAAGTGAGCTGGTAGACCCGCGAATCCCCGATGTTGAACACGATCCACTGCGCGGCTCCGGAGACGATGCCGAGCGCGACCCCGGTGACCGTGGTTCCGGTGCCCTGGTCGGTCACCCCGACACCGTGGGCCATGTCGATCACCGCCTGACTCAGGGCACGGTTGAGTGCTTCGGCATCCGCCACGGTGGCCCCGGCGAGGTCGGCGAGACGAGTGACAACGGCCGCGCTGGCGACGTCGCCCGCGGAGTGGCCGCCCATCCCGTCGGCGACGGCGAATACGGGGGGCTCGGCGATCAGGCTGTCTTCGTTCACCTCGCGACGATGGCCCGTGTCGGTGAGCATGGCCCACGCAAGAGTCACGGTTGTGTTGGCCTGAGGCAGGTCAACCGTGAAGGTGGTCGAACTGCGACCGAGCTGAGTCACGGATGGAGCCTTCCGAGGTCGGATGTGCGGCACGGATCGAAACCGAGCAGCACGGTTATCGCAGGATTTCGACGATATTGCCGTCCCCGATATCTACCATTGTACCGGGCGTGACCGCGAGGGACTGGCCCGATCGCAGGCGGCGGGTGCGTCCGCGGAGGGGTCTCACGACGGTGCCGTTCGTGGACCCGAGGTCGGTGATCACGATCGAGTCCCCCTCTTGGCGGATTTCAAGGTGCGTCGACGACACCGCCGACGTCCCCGACTGCACGGTCAACAGCGTCGGCGGTTCTCCGACGACGATGCGCGGCAGGCGAGGATTGCGGCCGAGCACGTAGGCACGGTCGAGCCGGTACGGTTCGCCCGGGGTCAGCTGGAAGGAAGAGCGGGCGACCCCCGCAACGGCCGCGATGACTTGCGGCTGCGCGAGCGCCCGAGCGCTGCCGGTCTCGGCCGGTGGCTTCTCCGGTTGCCCCGGCGCGTCTGCAGCGGCCCGGCCGTGTCGAGTGGGATGTGGCGGCCGGATGACCGTGTCGGCATCCATCGGCTGATGTTCGGGGCGCTCCGATCCCCTCCACTGATCGGCGGGAGCCCTCAGCACCGTATCGCCGTCGGCGAGGGCCCGCGGCGCACGAATCACAGTGTCGAACTCGGGAGCGGCGACTTTCTCACTCGTGCGCACGGCTTCATCGTCGAGCTGCCTATCGTCGCGCCGTCCGTGCGTGTCGAGGATGGGGTCATCGGCCGCGGCCTCGATGATGGACCAGAAGAGGGCGTTGCCGGAGAAAGCACCCGCTGCCACCCGCTGGCCGGCACCGAGTCCGCCGGCAGCGAGCACCGGGGCATCGATTGATCCGATGACGAGCCCGGTCACCGCACGAAAGTCGGCGAGCAGCCACGGACGAATCCCGCGGTCGCTGAACCGGCGCGAGCCCCCTATCGAGAACACGTCGGCCACGGCGGTTCCGCGCACGACCGCCGACGCGGGCACGCCGTCGGCGTCGGTGGCATCCCGCCGCACAACCAAGAGAAAGCTCGGTACCGCCTCGGGACCCGTCATCGGCAGCACGGCGACGATCGATTCGAGATCGATGACGTCATCCAACACCCGATCGGTGAGGCGCTCGATGATGCTCCCCGCGGTCCCGGACGGCACCGCGGCCAGAAAGCGGTGACCCACGACGAAAACCCAGGCCGCCGGCGCCCCGGGCGACGTGACGACGGCGACGCGTCCCAATGGCATGCAGCGAGTCTATCGACCGCCCGTGCCGATCCCCCGCAGGTACCGGGGACGCCCGCGAGGTTGGCCGTCTCACCGGTCCGAGTCTTCGAGAGGCACCCGAAAAGCCCATTCGGGCAGGTGCCCCGACCGGAGCAGGGTGTCGAGCAGCAGCGCCATATTGTAGCCGGGGTCGATGGCCAGCGCCGTGTCGACGTAGAGGCCCGCCACCGAACCGCTCCCCAGAGACCAGGACAACCAGGCCAGCATGCACAGCGGCGCCGGCCGGGCGCTTCGCGGCGCCATCGCGATGACGGTTTTCAACAGGGTGATGGCGCGATCAGTGCGATCGAGGTCAGGACGATCGTCGGTCTTGCCCAACATCAGGTCCGCCATCAACAGTCCGCGCCGACGGGCAGCACCGTCGTTTATCGCTTCACCCTCCGCACGGTCATCCGGCGCGTGAACTTCGAGCCCGGCCGCCTCCGCCGCGAGTTCAAGCGCGACGATGTCGTCCATGGACAGCCCGGTGCGGCGCTGAAGCTCCCAGTATCGGAGGTTGGCAGCGTGGGCCGCCGCACCGGCCTCCCGTCCGAAGGCGAACTGCACCATCACCTGGTCGCGGCAACCCGGGCCTTGGACGACGTAGAGCAGCGCGGCCGCATCCGCCGCTGAGAGGGCCGTGGTGTTCCAGCCGAGGGCGACCTCGGCCAGTTCTACCGGGTCGACGACTTCTCCGATCATCGACACCAGCGCGGAGGCGTTGCGCGCCGTACCGAATCCCTTCTGCAAACGCCGGTATTGCGCTGCGACGCGTTCCTTCGCGGCGAGGTCGATCGTCGGCAGTTCTGTGCCGGTCAGAACGGTACCGAGTCCGCGGGCCACCACCTCGGGCACATCCGCGTGAACGAAGGAGCCCGCGATCCGGCTGAGCGGATGCCCGCCCACGGGGCACTGAGGGTCGAGGTACGAGCCCCAGGCATTGGAGGCGACGCACAGGGCATCGCGCACCAGGAACCCGCTGAGCTCCGCCCGCTTGGCGAGGCTGTCCGCGAATCGCGCGTGGGGCAGCCCACGTGTCGCCGAGACGGAGGCTGCGGTGTAGACCACCGGCACGAGGGCGTCAACGCCGGGGATCTTGCAGAGGGTTCCGATCAGCGAGGTGGCGATGCGTTTTTGCACCTTGGCCGGGACATTCGCCTCCGGAAGATTGAAGCGCAGGGCCCCGCACGTGCGGTTGCCTCGAAAGGCGACGAGCACCACGCTGTTCTCCGGCGTGAAACCGACCAGCTGTGGCACGAGAGCGAGGAAGTCGTGAGCTTCCTTGGTTTTCACGATGTGGTTTGCCATGCCGACACTGTGCCCGACGCCGCCCCGGCCCGGGGCGGAAACCGGCCGCAGCGCACAACTTTCGCCGACGCTCCCCCTGTGGGGGGATCGATGGCGCCGGGATCGTCAGCGCCCCGGATCAGACCTCATCGGCAACCGGGGCCGCGAACTGCGCAGCGTAGAGCGCGTGGTACGCGCCCCCCTCCGCCAGCAGTTGCTCGTGCGAGCCCTGCTCGACGATGCGCCCGGAATCCATCACCAGAATCAGATCAGCATCACGAATCGTCGAGAGCCGGTGAGCGATCACGAAGCTCGTGCGTTCGGCACGGAGGGCGCTCATCGCCTTCTGCACGAGCACCTCCGTGCGGGTATCGACCGAACTTGTCGCCTCGTCAAGGATCAATACGCTCGGTTTCGCCAGGAAGGCCCGGGCAATGGTGAGCAGCTGCATTTCCCCGGCGCTGACGTTGCCGCCGTCATCGTCGAGCACGGTGTCGTAGCCCTCGGGCAGGGAATGCACGAACCGGTCGACGTAGGTCGCCTTCGCGGCGGCGAGGATGTCGGCTTCGCTGGCATCGGGGCGGCCGTAGGCGATATTCTCCCGAATCGTCCCGCCGAACAGCCACGTGTCCTGCAGCACCATACCCATGCGGCTGCGCAGGTCGAGGCGGGTCATCCGGCTGACGTCGACGCCGTCGAGCAGAATGCGCCCGGCATCGATCTCGTAGAAGCGCATCATGAGGTTCACCAGGGTCGTCTTGCCGGCGCCGGTGGGGCCGACGATCGCCACGGTCTGGCCGGGTTCGGCGACCAGGCTGAGGTTGTCGATGAGCGGTTTGTCGGCCGAGTAGCCGAAGGAGACGCCCTCGAAGACGAGGCGCCCGTGCGTCTGGGTGGGGGTCTCGGCCGGGTCCACGTCTTCGCTCTGTTCCTCGGCGTCGAGCAGGTCGAAGACCCGCTCGGCGGAGGCCACCCCGGACTGCAGCAGGTTGGCCATCGACCCGAGCTGGGCCAGCGGCTGGGTGAACTGGCGCGAGTACTGAATGAAGGCCTGCACGTCACCGAGCTGCATGGCACCGGTGGCGACCTGGAGCCCGCCGACGACGGCGATCGCCACGTAGACGAGGTTGCCGATGAACGTCATGGCGGGCATGATCAGGCCGCTGATGAACTGGGCGCCGAAGCTCGCCTCGTAGAGTTCGTCGTTCTTCTGTGCGAACCGGGCCTCGACCTCCCGCTGGCGGCCGAAGACCTTGACGAGCGCGTGGCCCGTGAAGGTCTCCTCGATCTGGCCGTTCAGTTCGCCGGTGTGGGTCCACTGGGCCACGAACAGTTTCTGCGAGCGCTTGGCGATCAAGGCGGTGATGACCAGGGTCAGCGGAACGGTCACGAGCGCGATGAGGGCCAGCAGCGGCGACAGCAGGAACATCATCACGATCACGCCGATGACGGTGAGTAGCGAGGTGACGATCTGGCTCAGCGTCTGTTGCAGGCTCTGCGAGATGTTGTCGACGTCGTTCGTGACCCGGCTGAGCAGCTCACCGCGCTGGCGCGAATCGAAGTACTTCAGCGGCAGCTGGTTGATCTTCGCCTCGATCTCCGCGCGCAGGCGAAACACCGTGCGCTGCACGATGCCGTTAAGCACATAGGCCTGCATCCAGCTGAACACCGACGAGAGCACGTACAGCGCGAGTGCCCAGAACAGCACGGTCGACAGCATCGCGAAGTCGATGCCGAGCCCAGGGGTCAGGGTCATCCCGCTGAGCAGATCGGCCTGGGCGTTGTCACCGGATGCCCGCAGCCCGGCGATCGCATCGGCCTGGCTTTCACCGCTGGGAAGGCCCTGGGACAGCACGCCCGCGAAAATCAGGTTCGTGCCCTCACCGAGCAGGCGCGGGCCGAGTACCGAGAACGTGACACTGATCACGGCGAGGCCGAACACGAGGGTCAGCCACAGCCGCTCAGGGTGCAACTTGCCCATCAGGCGCTTCGCCGAGACCGTGAAATCCATCGACTTCTCGGCGGGCAGGTTCATGCCGCCGAACGGTCCGCCGCCGCGCGGAGGTCGGGGCGGCACGACGATCTTGTTGGTCTCGCTCATGCTGCGTCCTCCGCCGTGAGCTGCGACGCCACGATCTCCTGATAGGTGCGGTTGGTCTCGAGGAGTTCCTCGTGCCGGCCGCGACCGACGATGCGGCCGTCTTCGAGCACGAGAATCTGGTCGGAGTCGATGATGCTCGACACCCGCTGGGCGACGATGATCATGGTGGCGCCCGCAGCGCCCTGCTTCAGAGCCTGTCGGAGCCGGGCATCCGTCGCCAGGTCCAGGGCTGAGAAGGAATCGTCGAAGATGTAGAGCTCCGGGCGTTTTACGAGAGCGCGGGCGATGGCGAGCCGCTGGCGCTGACCGCCGGAGACGTTGGTGCCGCCCTGGGCGATCGGGGCGTCGAGGCCACCCTCCATCTCGGTGACGAAGTCGGCGGCTTGGGCGATGGTCAGGGCCTGCCACAGTTCGGTTTCGGTCGCATCGGGTTTGCCGTAGAGCAGATTGCTGCGCACGGTTCCCGAGAACAGGTATGGTTTCTGCGGCACGAGGCCGATGTGGCCCCAGAGCAGGTCGGGGTTCAGCTCCCGCACGTTGACGCCGTCGACCAGCACGGAGCCGGTCGTCGCGTCGAAGAGGCGCGGCAGCAGGTTCACGAGGGTGGTCTTGCCTGATCCGGTGCTGCCGATGATCGCGGTGGTTTCGCCGCGCCGGGCGATGAAGCTGACGTGACTGAGAACGGGCTGTTCCGCACCCGGGTAGGCGAAGCCCACGTCGAGCAGTTCGATCTCGCCGCGGGCGGTCGTCGTGTTGACGGGGTTTCGGGGCGGCTGCACGCTCGATTCGGTCTTGAGCACCTCCATGATGCGGTCGGCCGAGACGGCGGCGCGCGGGATCATCACGGCCATGAAGGTCGCCATCATCACGGCCATCAGGATCTGCATGAGGTAGCTGAGGAAAGCGATCAGGGTACCGACCTGCATCGAACCGTCCTGGATGCGGAATGCGCCGAACCAGATCACGGCGACGCTCGACACGTTGAGCACGAGCATCACGATGGGAAACATCAGCGCCATCAGCCGCCCCGAGCTCAGGGCGACCTCGGTGACGTCGGTGTTCGCCTGCCCGAAGCGACGGGTCTCCACGTCTTCCCGGGTGAACGCGCGCACGACGCGGATTCCGGTGAGCTGTTCGCGCAGCACGCGGTTGACGGTGTCGATGCGAGTCTGCATCTTGCGGAACAGGGGAACCATGCGCACGACGATGAACCCGACCGCGATCAGCAGAATCGGCACGCTGACCGCGATGAGCCAGGACAGTTCGAGGTCCTGGCGGATCGCCATGATCACGCCGCCGATGCTGAGGATCGGCGCCGATACGAGCAGGGTGCAGGTCGTCAGTACGAGCATCTGCACCTGCTGCACGTCATTGGTAGAGCGGGTGATGAGCGAGGGCGCCCCGAATTTGGTCACCTCCTGCTCGGAGAACTCACCGACCCGCGTGAAGACGGCACCGCGCACGTCGCGGCCCACGGCCATGGCGGCTTTCGCACCGAAGTAGACGGCCACGATGGCGCAGATGATCTGCCCGAGCGTGATCAGCAGCATGACACCGCCGGTCGACAGGATGTATCCGCTGTCACCGGTCGCGACGCCCTGGTCGATGATGTCGGCGTTGAGGGCCGGCAGGTAGAGCGAAGCGATGGATTGCAGCAGTTGGAAGACGACAACGGCCACGAGCAGGCGCCAGTGCGGCCGCAGGTAACGCACCAATAAGGTCCAGAGCACGGTTCTCCTAGTGAGACGGGGGTTCGGGGACGCCGGCGGGGTGGCCGGCGATTCCGTAGAGGATGAGGGTGGTGATCTCGTCGTCGTCGAACCCGGTTCCGAGGTGGATCATGGGCATGCTCGCCGCGAGACTGACCATGCGGATGATCTGGGCCGAGCGTTCGGCGGTGAAGTGCAGGCGTTCCAGATCTGGTTCGAGGGCACGGCTGAGGATCTCGGTGAACTCCCGGCGCGGGTCGTGAGTGTGCGGTTTGCCCAGCAGCCCGAGGGAAGTCATGAGCGTGAAGACGGTCGTGAAGCGTTCGCGCATGAGCACGACGATGCTGCGCACGCGAGCTTCGAGCGGCAGGCCAACGTCGACGGCGCGCAGTTTTTCCCGGAACGGCTCGGGGTCGAGTTGCCGGGCCACCGCTGCCTGGATGAGTTCTTCTTTGGTGCCAAAAGCGCGAAAAATCGTGCCCTCGGCGATGCACGCCCGTTCGGCAATCTGCTTGGTCGTGACGGCTGCGCCGAACTCGGTGAGTAGGGGCGTGACGGCGTCAACGAGCATCGATCGCCGGTCTTCGACCGTCAGGGAGGGGGCGCGCAGGGGTTTGTCAGTCACCCGGACAGCCTAACTGAGTGAGCGCTCACTCACAAGCGTTCGGCCGCGTAACAATCCCTCCACAGGGCACGTTTCACGCGACTTATGCCCAATGTCCGATTCCCGCGAGGAGTCCCAAACCGGCCCGGCTACAGTCGGAAGATGGACAGCATCCCTCCCTCCCTCATACGCCTCGACAGCCCGATCGGCCGTCTCGAAGTCACGGCCAGCCCGGCGGGCATCCTGTCGCTCTCCATCGAGACCGACGGACACCTCCCCCTCGAGAACTCCCCCGAGAAGCCATCCCCGATGCTGCGCCTGGCCAAGCGCCAGCTGACCGAGTATTTCGCGGGCGCGCGCACGGCCTTCGACCTACCGGTCGCGCTCGATTCGGGCACCGAATTTCAGCGCAGCGTCTGGCACCAACTCAGCCAGCTGCCCTTCGGCAGCGTCGTCTCCTACGGCGCCCTCGGCCAGTCCATCGGCCGTCCCGGCTCCGGGCGCGCCATCGGCGGCGCCGTCGGAGCCAACCCGGTGCCGATCATCGTCGGCTGCCATCGGGTGCTGGCGACCACCGGCCGTATCACCGGCTACAGCGCCGGCGAGGGCATCGCCACCAAGGCGTGGCTGCTCGACCACGAGGGCATCGGCCACAAGTGACGGATGCCGCGACGCCGATCACCGAGACCGCCGCTGTCCACCCTCACAGCGCCGGCCACCCCCGCACCGCTGATCCCTCGGCCCGCGCCTCCGTTCTCGCCGGCGACGATGGTGTTGTGCGCTGTGCGTGGGCCGGCCTCGACACCGAGTACCAGCGTTACCACGACGAGGAATGGGGGCGCCCGCTGCGCGACGACCAGCGCCTGTTCGAAAAGCTCTGCCTCGAGGGTTTTCAGGCCGGGCTGTCCTGGATCACGATCCTCCGTCGCCGGCCGGCATTCCGCGCCGCGTTTCACGCCTTCGATGTGACCACGGTCGCGGCGATGACCGAAACCGACGTCAGCCGCCTGCTCCTGGACGCCTCGATCATCCGCCACCGAGGCAAGATCCAGGCCGCGATCAGCAATGCCCGCGTTACCCGTGATCTCGGAACGAGCCTGGGGGAGCTGATCTGGAGCTTCGCCCCACCCACGCGCACCGCGCGCCTGGCTACTCTGGCCGAGGTTCCCGCGATCACGCCGGAGTCCACGGCGCTGAGCGCCGAACTCCGTCGACGCGGCTACAGATTTGTCGGCCCCACCACGATGTACGCGTTGATGCAATCTTCCGGCCTCGTCGACGACCACGTCACCGGCTGCCACCGCGCCAACTGACCGCGCACCCGTCTATTCCGCCGCGAGCAGACCCAGGGCGGCGACGGCGTCACGCTCGGCCAGGAGTTCGGCGACCGACGCGTCGATGCGGGACCGGGAGAAGTCCCCGACCGTCAGGCCCTGTTCGATCGTCCACGCCCCCGCGACCGAACGCACGGGAAAGGAGCTGATCAGGCCTTCGGGCACACCATACGACCCATCGGACACCACGGCGGCGCTGGTCCACTCCCCCGGCCCCGTGCCGGTGCCGTTCACCCAGTCGTGCACGTGATCCAGGGCCGCGCCGGCGGCCGACGCCGCGCTCGACGCGCCGCGCACCGCGATGATCTCCGAGCCCCGCTGGGCGACTCGGGGGATGAAGTGCTCGGTCAGCCAGCGCTCGTCGACGAGGTCCCGCACGACGCGGCGCCCGCCGGACTCGAGCCGCACCGTCGCGTTGAAGACGTCGGGGTACTGGCTCGCCGAGTGGTTGCCCCAGATCGACACCCCGTCGATATCGCCGACGGGAACGGCGAGGTGCTCACTGAGCTGGGCGACGGCGCGGTTGTGATCGAGGCGGGTCATGGCCGTGAAGCGGTCGGCCGGAACGTCGGGGGCGTGGCTGCGGGCAATGAGCGCGTTGGTGTTGGCCGGGTTACCGACGACGAGCACCCGCACGTCGGATGCCGCTCCCGCGTTGATCGCGGCACCCTGGGGTCCGAAGATGCGACCGTTGGCGGCGAGCAGGTCCGCGCGTTCCATGCCGGCGGCCCGCGGCCGCGAACCGACCAGGAGCGCAACGTTGACGCCGTCGAAGGCGCGGGTGAGGTCATCCGTGATCGTCGTCGACGCCAGCAGTGGAAAGGCGCAGTCCGCCAGCTCGAGCGCGGTCCCTTCGGCGGCGGCGAGGCCCTGGGGAATCTCCAGCAGTCGCAGGTTGATCGGTGTGTTCGGCCCTAGCAACTGCCCCGACGCGAGGCGGAACAGCAGCGCGTACCCGATCTGCCCTCCCGCACCGGTCACGGTCACGGTCACGGGCTTCGGTGCATGCGCAGCAGTGGTCACGCGCTCATCCTACCCACCCACCCGCCGGGCCTACACGACGAGGAGCAGCGTTCCGGCGGCGCCGGGTCTCAGCGTGAAGCCCGCCGTGGGCGCCCAGGCCAGCAGGTCGTCCACGGTGGCGAAGTCCTCGCCGTGTTCGAGCAGGGCCCGGGTGAAGAGTCCCTTCCACTTCTTGTTGAAGTGGTTGATGGCCCGGGCATGACCGTCGGTACCGACGGTGACGACGCGCAGAAAGACCGAATCGGACCGCACCGGCGCGGCGCCGAGCGACACGTAGCCCTCGGAGCGCAAGTCAAGCACCAACCCCGGCACCGCCGAGAGCACCTTCGTGGTCGCGACCGTCCAGTGCGCCTTGAGCGGATGCTCCGGCACCCGAGAGTCGTGCGACAGCCGGTAGGCGGGAATCGCGTCGAGGGCTCCGAGCGGTCCGAACAGCGCCGAATGCACCACCAGATGGTCCCCGGCGAAGACACGTGCGGCCGGCGACAGCGAATCCGTTTCCAGGGCGTCGTAGAGCACGCCGGTGTAGCGGTCCATCGCCGCCATCGCCGGGGAGGTGAGCAGCAGCCGGTTGCGTTCGACTTCAGCGCCCTGGGTGCGTCCGAGCTTCAGCGCGGCCATCGCCGACTCCGGTTGCTTGCTGAGCTTCACGAGCGCACGTGCGAGACTCCGACGACGGGTGGTCAGCGTCGGGTAGCTCAGGGCCGCCCAGTCCAGGCACAGAAAACCGCCGCCGGAGCGTTTAGTCTCCGACGGCGGTATCAGTACGAGCATTGCTTCACAATCAGACGAGTTCCGCCTTGCGGGCCACGATCGTGACCGTGTTGTTGTCGACGGACAGAAAGCCGTCGGCCGCTTCGGCCTGCACCTTGGAGCCGTCGGGGAGCGTCATGCGCACCTCGCCGGCCGCCAGGATTGCAAGCATGGGCTCGTGGCCGCTGAGGATACCGATTTCACCCTCAACGGTGCGAGCGACAACCATCGTCGCTTCGCCGGACCACACTTCGTGGTCCGCCGAGACGACACTGACGGTGAGTACGGCCATGCTTAGCCGTTCTCTTTCTGAATCTGAGCCCACTTCTCTTCGACGTCGTTGATGCCACCGACGTTGAAGAAGGCCTGCTCGGCCACGTGGTCGAAGTCACCGTTGGCAATAGCCGTGAACGACTCGATGGTGTCCTTGAGCGGAACCGTGGAACCCTCGACACCGGTGAACTTCTTCGCCATGTAGGTGTTCTGGGACAGGAACTGCTGGATGCGACGGGCACGGGAAACCGTGACCTTGTCTTCTTCAGAGAGCTCGTCAACACCGAGGATCGCGATGATCTCCTGGAGTTCCTTGTTCTTCTGCAGGATCGCCTTGACGCGAACGGCCGTGTTGTAGTGATCGGCACCCAGGTAGCGGGGGTCGAGGATACGGCTGGTCGAGGTCAGCGGGTCGACGGCCGGGTACAGGCCCTTCGATGCGATTTCACGCGACAGCTCGGTCGTGGCGTCCAGGTGGGCGAAGGTCGTCGCCGGTGCCGGGTCGGTGTAGTCGTCGGCGGGAACGTAGATCGCCTGAAGGGAGGTGATCGAGTGGCCACGGGTCGACGTGATGCGCTCCTGAAGGATGCCCATCTCGTCGGCCAGGTTGGGCTGGTAGCCCACGGCGGAAGGCATACGGCCCAGAAGGGTCGACACCTCGGAACCGGCCTGAGTGAAGCGGAAGATGTTGTCGATGAAGAGCAGAACGTCCTGCTTCTCAACGTCGCGGAAGTACTCCGCCATCGTCAGGGCGCTCAGTGCGACGCGCAGACGCGTTCCCGGCGGCTCGTCCATCTGGCCGAAGACTAGGGCGGTCTTGTCGAAGACGCCGGCTTCTTCCATCTCGGCGATGAGGTCGTTACCCTCGCGGGTACGCTCACCGACACCGGCGAACACCGACACTCCACCGTGGTCCTGCGCAACGCGCTGGATCATTTCCTGGATCAGGACGGTCTTGCCGACACCGGCACCACCGAAGAGGCCGATCTTTCCGCCGAGCACATACGGCGTGAGAAGGTCGATGACCTTGATACCGGTTTCGAAGAGCTGAGTCTTGGACTCGAGCTGGTCGAAGGGCGGCGGCTTGCGGTGGATGGGCCAGCGCTCAGTGATTTCGATCTTCTCGCCCGGAGCGGCGTTGAGCACGTCTCCGATGACGTTGAAGACCTTGCCCTTGGTGACGTTTCCGACCGGAACCGTGATGGGGCTTCCGGTGTCGCGAACTTCCTGTCCGCGAACGAGGCCGTCCGTCGGGTTCAGGGCAATGGCCCGAATGAGGTCGTCGCCGAGGTGCAGGGCAACCTCGAGGGTGATCTCGCTCGTAACGCCACCGATGGTGATCGTCGTCTTCAGGGCGTTGTACATGCCGGGGATCGAGTCGTGCGGAAACTCGATGTCGACAACGGGGCCGGTGACGCGGGCGATACGGCCAACAGAGCCGGCCGTATCCTCCGCGCGGACTGGCGCGGTTGCGGTGTCAGTCATTGCTCTCTCATCTCTGTAGTTCTGGGCTTCTGTGAATTACTTCTTGGCGGATGAGAGCGCATCGGCTCCACCCACGATCTCGGAAATCTGCTGGGTGATCTCGGACTGACGCGCGTTGTTGGATAGGCGTGTGTAATCCGTGATCAGCTTGTCGGCGTTGTCGCTGGCCGACTTCATGGCCTTCTGGCGGCTGGCGTGCTCGGAAGCGGCCGACTGCAGCATGGCGTTGAAGAGGCGACTCTCGATGTACACCGGGAGCAGGCTGTCCAGTACGGTTTCAACCTCGGGTTCGAACTCGTACAGGGGAAGCACCTGGTCGCTACCGGGTTCTTCGACGCCCTCGACCACTTCGAGGGGAAGCAGTCGCACAACCTCGGGAATCTGCGTGACCATGCTGACGAAACGGTTGTAGACGATGTGAATCTCGTCGACGCCGCCATCTTCGGAGTCCCGCAGGAACGTTTCGAGCAGGGCCTCGCCGATTTCCTTGGCCGTTTCGAACGTGGGCTGGTCGGTGCCGCCGGTCCAGACCCGCTCGGATACCCGGTGACGGAAGCTGAAGTACGCGATTGCCTTGCGTCCGACGAGGAAGTACGTGACGTCCTTGCCCTGGCTGCGCAGCAGCGTCGTCAGCTCTTCGGCTTCCCGCAGCACCTGCGAGCTGAACGCTCCCGCAAGGCCTCGGTCCGACGCGAAGATGACGACCGCGGCGCGGTTGATCGTTTCGGGCTCGGTCGTCAGCAGGTGCTCGACGTTCGAGTACGTGGCGACCGCCGATACGGCTCGCGTGACTGCACGCGAGTACGGGGTGGAGGCGGCGACTCGCGCCTGCGCCTTTTGAATGCGCGAGGCGGAGATCAACTCCATGGCCCGAGTGATCTTCTTGGTCGTCTGGGCAGACTTGATTTTCTGCCGGTAGACCCGAAGTTGCGCTCCCATGTGTCTCCTGTGCTTCCTTGTCTATCAGTGAGTGTGTCTCGACAGGCACGACCGCCGGGTGAGTGTCCACCCGGCCGTCATTTTCTGGTTTAGCGGCGGTGCTTGACGATCTTTTCCTGGTTGACCTCGTCGGGCTTGATCGCCGCGAAGGTCTCTTTGCCGGCCGAGGCGAGGGGCTTGCCCTCACCGGTCTGGAACTCCTGCTTGAACTTGTCGATTTCGGTGCTCATCAGGGCGACGGTGTCGTCGGTGAGCACGTTCGTCTCGCGCAGGGTGGAGAGCACCGTCGTGGTGCGGCCGAGGAATTCGAGCAGTTCGCGTTCGAAGCGCAGCACGTCCGGAACCGGGACCTCGTCGAGCTTGCCGTTGATGCCGGCCCAGATCGAGACGACCTGGTCCTCAACGGGGTACGGCGAGTACTGCGGCTGGCGCAGCAGTTCGGTGAGTCGGGCACCACGAGCGAGCTGACGACGGCTGGCCGCGTCGAGGTCGGAGGCGAACATGGCGAAGGCTTCAAGCGACCGGTACTGGGCGAGCTCGAGCTTGAGCGTTCCCGATACCTTCTTGATCGACTTCACCTGCGCGTCGCCACCGACACGGGACACCGAGATGCCGACGTCTACGGCGGGGCGCTGGTTGGCGTTGAAGAGGTCGGACTGCAGGAAGATCTGGCCGTCGGTGATCGAGATCACGTTGGTCGGGATGTAGGCAGCGACGTCGTTGGCCTTGGTCTCGATGATCGGGAGACCGGTCATCGAACCGGCGCCGAGGGCGTCGGACAGCTTGGCGCAACGCTCCAGCAGACGGGAGTGCAGGTAGAACACGTCGCCGGGGTAGGCTTCGCGTCCCGGCGGACGGCGCAGCAGCAGCGAAACGGCGCGGTAGGCCTCGGCCTGCTTGGAGAGGTCGTCGAAGACGATAAGAACGTGCTTGCCGGCGTACATCCAGTGCTGACCGATGGCCGAGCCGGTGTACGGGGCGAGGTACTTGAAGCCGGCCGGGTCGGAGGCGGGGGCCGCGACGATGGTCGTGTATTCCATGGCTCCGGCGTCCTCGAGGGCGCCCTTCACCGAAGCGATGGTGGAGCCCTTCTGGCCGATGGCGACGTAGATGCAGCGAACCTGCTTCGTCGTGTCGCCGGACTCCCAGTTGGCTTTCTGGTTGATGATGGTGTCGATCGCGATGGCCGTCTTACCGGTCTGGCGGTCACCAATGATGAGCTGGCGCTGGCCGCGGCCAATCGGGATCATGGCGTCGATGGCCTTGATTCCGGTCTGCATCGGCTCGTGCACCGACTTGCGGTCCATGACGCCGGGAGCCTGCAGCTCGAGGGCGCGACGACCTTCGGTTGCGATCTCACCGAGACCGTCAATGGGAGCGCCGAGCGGGTCGACGACGCGGCCGAGGTAGCCGTCGCCGACGGGAACGGAGAGGACCTCGCCAGTGCGGTGCACCTCCATGCCCTCGACGATTCCGGCGAACTCACCGAGAACGACAACGCCGATCTCATCTTCGTCGAGGTTCTGGGCCAGGCCCAGGGTGCCGTCGGCGAACTTGATGAGCTCGTTGGCCATGACGCCGGGCAGTCCCTCGACGTGCGCGATTCCATCGCCCGCGGTGGTGACGTATCCGACCTCGGTCGTGGAGGTCTTGTTCGGCTCGTAGGACTTGACGAAGTCCTGGAGAGCGTCGCGGATCTCATCGGGGCTGATCGTTAGTTCTGCCATCATCTTCCCTTTTCTGTACGGGTGGTACAGGTTCTGTCTCAAAAAAGTCTGTCAAACACAGTCCGATTCGACTGCGTGTGGTGCGGGTGGTGCGTCGTGCCTGTGCGTACTCAGCGAACGAGCTGAAGACGCAAATCTGCGAGCCGGGTTGCGATGCTGCCGTCGATGATGTCCTGGCCGATCTGCACCCGGACACCGCCCACGAGTGACTCGTCAATGACGAGGTGCACGGTCAGTTCGCGGCCGTACCGCTCGCCCAGGCTCGTGGTGAGCCGGTCGAGCTGGGCCGCGGACAGTGCCGTCGCGGATGTGATGGTCGCGATCGTCGTTCCCGACTGGTCGGCGACGACGGATGCCGCGTGGCGGAGCAATTCGCCGATCCGGCGTCCCCGGGGCTGCTGCACGAGGTGCCGCACAATGGCCAGGGTCTGCCCGCTCACCTTGCCGGCGAGGAGCGCCTCAACGAGGCCCGCCTTCGCTTCCGCTTTTCCGAGCTTGCTGACCAGGGCCAGTTCGAGCTCGGCGTCCGAGGACACGGTCGCGCCAAAGCCGAAGAGTTCGGCCTCGATCGCGGTGCCGGCCGGAGCTGATGCAGCGGTTGCCCGCAGCCCCAGGTCTTCGATACCGGCCAGCAGGTCGTCGTGGCTGGACCAGCGCTGCGAGGCCGCAGCCTCGAGAAGCGCCAGCGCCTTCGCCGTGACGTTCGTGCCGAAGACGGCACGCACCAGAGTGGTTTTCGCGCTCGGCTCGGCGGCCGGGTCGGCCAGGGCTGCAAGCAGCTGCGAGGACTTCCCGATCACGCGGCCGGCGCTGAACAGGCTTTCACCCGTCGCCAGATCCGTGCTGCCGCCCGATGCAGCCAGGGCTGCTCGTGACGTGGCCAGTGCTTCTCTGGTGGCGCTGCCCATGGTTAGTTCTTTCCGGCCGTTGAGGCGTTGGACGTGTTCTCCGTGGCTTCAAGTTCGGCCAGGAAACGGTCAACGATGGCGCTCGCCTTGGCATCGTCGGTGAGGCTCTCACCGATGACTCCGGAGGCCAGGTCAATCGCCAGGGTGCCGACCTCGGAGCGCAGGGACACGACGGCCGCCTGACGTTCCGCTTCGATCTGGGTCTTGGCCGTTGCCGCGATGCGGTTGGCTTCGCTCGTGGCCTGTTCCTTATGCTCAGCGACGATGCGCTGGCCATCGGTACGGGCCTGGTCGCGAATCTGACCGGCCTCGGCGCGGGCTCCGACCAGCTGGGCTGTGTACTGCTCGAGAGCAGCCTCGGCCTTGCGCTGGGCGTCGTCGGCCTTGGCGATGTTGCCTTCGATGGCCTCTGCACGATCGTCAAGAAGCTTCTGCATCTTCGGAAGTGCGTACTTCCAGAAGAAGAACAAAATCACGGCAAAGCAGACCGCCGACCAAATGATGTCGTAGACCGCGGGGATGAGCGGGTTCGGTGCCGCTTCTTCCGTAGCGGCTGCAATTACTGCGTGAAGCATCATGCCTCCTAACTGAGTAGTTGAAGAGGACTAGTTCGTGAAGATGAAGTAGGTTGCGATACCGATGAAGGCGAGCGCCTCGGTGAAGGCGATACCGATGTACATCAGCACCTGCAGGCGACCGGCGAGCTCGGGCTGACGCGCGACACCCTCAATGGTCTTGCCAACGACGATACCCACGCCGATTGCCGGGCCGATAGCTGCGAGGCCATAACCGACGGTTGCGATGTTTCCGGTGAGTTCCGCAAGAACGGTTGTTGAATCCACGAATGTTTCCTTCCGAGATGGTGAAATCGGCGAATGCCGGATTCCTAAAGTGTCTAGTGTTCCTCAGCCAGCGCGAGCTGGATGTAGACGGCGGTGAGCAGGGCAAAAATGTAAGCCTGGAGAACGGCAATCAACACCTCGAAGAGCGTGAAGGCGAAGCCGAAGACGAGGGTGCCGGCGCCGAAGAGCTTGAACCCGCCGTCCGCCGTGAAGAAGAAGAACTGGGTCGCGCTGAAGAACAGCACCAGGAGCAGGTGTCCGACGATCATGTTCATCATCAGTCGGAGGGTGAGAGTGACCGGTCGCACCAGGAACGTCGAGATGAATTCGATCGGCGTCACGATGATGTACAGGGCCGGCGGCACTCCGGGCGGGAAGAGCGAATTGCGGAAGAACTTCGCGGGGCTCTTCTTGACGCCGGCGTAGATGAACGTTGCGTAGGAGATCACGCCGAGGAGCAGCGGAACTCCGATCACCGAGGTGCCGGCGATGTTCAGGAACGGGATGATCCCCGTGATGTTCATGAACAGCACCATGAAGAAGATCGTCGTCAGGAGCGGCAGGAATCGCCGGCCGTCCTTCTTGCCGAGGAGGTCCTCCGCAATGTTGACGCGAACGAAGTCGAGTCCCATTTCGGCAATGCTCTGCATTCGGGTCGGGATGACCTTCATGCGGCGGGTACCGAGCCAGAACACGAGCATCAGGACCGCGACCGACAGGAAGCGGATCAGGATGATGCGGTTGATCTCGAAGGGAGTGTCCGCGAAGAAAATTACGTCGGGGAAAAACTCATTGATTGACGGACCGTGGAATTCACCGTCGCCAGTGGCGGACGGGACCAGCAGGTTTACGGCGGTTTCTAGCAGCGCTTTCTCCTGTTTCGGGGCGGTGAGCTCTGCTCGCGCATCGACGAATGGGGGCGGGTTTACGACGCTGTACAGCATGAGCAAACCGGGGGTGGATCGGTGTTTACTCTAGCAAAGAACCAGCGCTGAACCGAATCGAGACCGAACCGAATCGAGGCAAGCCTCCGCACAACTGGTCTGCCCCCGAGGGGGGAACGGAGCGGGGATCAGGCATCCGTCGGGGCCGACGGAAGAGTGACGTCGCTCACGTAGCTCATCCGGCTCTTCATGACCACGACGGCGTCGACCACGAGGGACCCGATAACGCCGGCGACGATGCTGAGGAAAAGTACGATCGGCGAGATCCACGGCTGGTCACGCAGCAGGAACATCAGCACCAGGAACACGACGAATTTGAGCAGCCAGCCGCCCATCACGATTCCGAAGAACGCGCCGATGGCGGATTCCCGACCGGCGAAGTGGTTGGCCAGCAGGATGCTGCCCGCCGTGATGCCCATGAAGACCACGGCCATGGCCGTGCCGATCAGGGCGCTGACGACGCCGATGCCGCCGACGAAGATACCACCCAGGGCTGCTCCGATAACCGCGATGCCGATCGCGAGCCAGCCGCCGTAGACCAGAATGCGGCGGAGCACCGGAATGGACGTGGGCTGCGGCGGGTTTTGGCTGTCAGTGGGTGACCCCTGACGGGATGTCGGGCGGGATGTCTGGGGGCTGGTCATGCGTGCTCCTCGGCGGTGATGGGTCGTGCGGGTGTGGCGTCGTTCGGAATGCTGGTGGAGGCGTGGCCGGGGGTGTCTTCGGTAGCCGCTTCGTCGAGCGGGTCGAGCGCGGCGATTTCGCCGGTCTGCGGGTCGTCACTCGGCGACTGCTGGCTGGCTACTTCTTCGGCCTTGCGCCGGCTGAGCGGGGCGAGGGTAACGACGGTGCAGGCCAGCAGGGCGATCACGATGAAGACCGTGGCGTACCAGGTGGGCAGGCCGAAGTAGACGGGCAACACGAAGTAGAGCAGGCAGCCGACGGATGCCGCGGCGGTCCACCCATAGAAGATCAGCACGGCGTGCAGGTGAGAATGGCCCATGTCGAGCAACCGGTGGTGGAGGTGTTTGCGGTCCGCGCTGAAGGGCGACTTGCCGGCCCGAACCCGTCGGAACACCGCCAGTCCGAAGTCCAGCAGTGGGATGATCAGGATCGCGAACGGCAACAGGATCGGAATGAAGGCCGGGAAAAGCTGTGAGCGGTTCACCGCCGTCGGGTCAACCTGTCCGGTGATGGCGATGGCCGAGGTTGCCATCAGCAGGCCGACCAGCAGCGCCCCGGCATCGCCCATGAAAAGTTTCGCGGGACGCCAGTTGAGCGGCAGGAATCCGACGCAGGCGCCCACCAGGATCGCGGCGATCAACGAGGCGAGGTTGAAATAGTTGGTCGGCGAGGTGTCGCGTACCAACAGATAGCTGTACAGGAAGAAGACGCCATTGGCGATCAGGGCGACGCCCGCGACCAGGCCGTCGAGGCCGTCGATGAAGTTGATCATGTTCATCACGATCACGATGGTCACCACGGTGATCATGATCGACATCCATGCGGACCCCACGGTGAGCCCGCCGATCGGCAGCGAGAGCACCTGCACGCCCTGCCAGGCCACCAGGCCGGCGGCGATGAACTGGCCGGCGAGCTTGGTCATCCAGTCGAGATCCCAGATGTCATCGGCGACTCCGAGCAGCACGATCAGCAGCGCCGCACCCAGAATCGCGAGTATCTGCTGCGGATTGGCGAAGATGAGCCGCAATGGGGCGAATTGGGAGGCGATGAGATAGGCGACCCCGAACGCGGCGAGGATGCCGAGGAAGATGGCGATTCCGCCGAGCCGGGGAGTGGGTCGGGTGTGCACATCACGAGAGCGGATGGCCGGGTACAACCGGTACCGATGGCTGAGCTTCAGAACCACGATGGAGAAACCGAAGGTGACCACGGCCGAGATGAGCGCGAGCAGGATGAAGAGGGTCATGGCTACTCGGTAACACCGTCTTCAGCTGGGAGCACATCAGCAGGAGGCGCGTCGATTTTCTCGGGAGGCGTATCCGGGGTGTCTTCCGCCTGAAGGGCGTCTCCGATGATTGCCGCGATGGCGGCGCGGGAGATGACACCGCTGCGCACGATGGCGACTGTGCCCCCGTTGGTGTCGAATCCCGTGGCATCGACGATGGTCGACGAGGTATCGCCGGGGCGTTCCCCGATCGGCTCATAGCCGAGGCCGGCCACTCCCCCGTCGAGGTAGACGGCGACGCTGGTGCCGAGCATGTCTTCGGCGCCCTCAGCGTCAATCGCGGCGGGCAGCCCCGACCGGTTGGCCGAGGAGACCGCGAGCGGACCGGTCTCCGAAAGCAGATCGAGTGCGATCGGGTTGCTCGGCATGCGCAGCGCCACCGTGCCCCGGGTCTCGCCGAGATCCCAGACCAGCGAGGGCTGCGCGTGCAGGATGACGGTGAGTCCACCGGGCCAGAATTCGGCGACGAGGTCGCGGATCGGCTGTGGCACGCTTTCGGCGAGGGCGTCGAGCGCGGTGATGCGCGGAATCAGTACGGGCGGCGGCGACGTGCGGTCGCGACCCTTGGCGTCGAGCAGTTTCTGCACGGCCTCGGGGCTGAAGGCATCCGCTGCGATGCCGTACACCGTGTCGGTGGGGATGACGATCAGGGCGCCTCGGCCGATGGCCGAGAGCGCCAGCCTCTTGCCGGCCGCATATTCCGTGTCGACCGAGCAGTCGTAGATTCGAGTCATTTCGGACAATTCTAGTGCAGCAGCATCCGGGGAGCCTGTGACCGCTCCGGCCCGCCCCAACCTCGCTGGTCGAGCAGGGCGCATGTTTTTCGCGCCCGCGTCGAAACCACGGCGGGCCTCCCCCAATCTCGCTGGTTGAGCCTGCGCGCGAAGCGCGCTGGTCGGAACCACGGTGAGCCGCCCCTCGGACTGTAGGTCGGCTCGCCCGGCAGAACCAGCGGGGGTGCGCCTTCTAGGGACGCAGCGCGGTCGTCGCCCGGTCGCGGCTCGTGTAGTCCGGGTGCGTGGCCGGGGCGCGCCAGCCGTCGGCGACCAGCAGCGCCCGGATCTCGGCGCCCTGCAGCTCACCGTGTTCCATGACGAGGAATCCGCCGGGACGCAGCAGCCGCAGCGCGGTCTGCGAGACGAGTCGCACGACCTCGAGGCCGTCCGTTCCGCCGAAGAGGGCGTGAGCGGGATCGAACAGGCGCACCTCAGGGTCCCGAGGAATCGCCGCCGCAGGAATATAGGGCGGGTTGGAGATGACCACGGCGACGGTGCCGTCAAGTTCGGGAAGCGCGTCGGCCAGGTCGGCGAAGACGAGCGTCGCGTTCGGGGCCGCGACCTCGGCGAAGTTGCGGCTGGTCCACGGGTACGCCTCGGCGGAGTTTTCGCAGGCCCAGATGCGGGCGTGCGGCACCTCGGTGGCCAGCGCCAGGGCGATTGCGCCGCTTCCGGTGCCGAGGTCGACCCCGATCGGCTCGGGATCCGCCATCGAGCGCAGGGCGTCGATGGCGATCTGGGCGACCTGTTCAGTTTCGGGGCGCGGCACGAAGACTCCCGGGCCGACCAGAAGTTCGAGCTGGCGGAACGGGGCACGTCCGGTGATGTGCTGTAGGGGTTCGCGGGCGGCCCGGCGAGTGAGCAGGCCGTCGATGGTGGCGGCATCCGCCTGGCTGAGGGTCGAACCGAGGAGGCCGGCGGCCTGTACCTGCCCGCGGCTCTGGTCGAGCACATGGCCGATCACGAGCTCGGCGTCGACGATGGGGTCGGGAACCCCGGCCTGGCCGAGCCGGGCGATCGCCCACTCCCGCATGCGAGCCACCTCGAGCGGCAGCTCCGGCAACGCAGTGAGCGCATCTGCGGGTCTATCAGGGGAATTTTGCGGGTCCAGCGGTGTTGAAGTCACGCCATTAAGTATGACGTAGTGCTAGGTAACACCGGGCCTGCGGTCAGCGGGGAGCCGTAGGCTGAAGACGGCCGTTTCCCCCGAGCGAAAGTTGCCCCGATGCCCCAGATCTACTCCGACATCACCCAAGCCGTTGGCCGTACGCCGCTGGTGAAGCTGAACCGTCTCACCGAAGGCCTCGGTGCCACGGTGCTCGCCAAGCTCGAGTTCTACAACCCGTCCAGCAGCGTCAAGGACCGTATCGGCGTGGCCATCATCGACGCTGCCGAAGCCGACGGATCCTTGAAGCCGGGCGGCACCGTCGTCGAAGCGACCAGTGGTAACACCGGTATCGCCCTCGCCATGGTCGGCGCGGCCCGCGGTTACACGGTCATCCTCGCGATGCCCGAGACGATGAGCAAGGAACGCCGCGTCATGATGCGCGCCTACGGCGCCACCATCGTGCTGACCCCGGGCGCTGCCGGAATGAAGGGTGCCGTGCAGGCCGCGCAGGAGATCGTGGACACCACGCCCGGCGCCATTCTCGCCAGCCAGTTCACCAACCCGGCGAACCCGGCCATCCACCGTGCCACCACCGGCGTCGAAATCTGGGACGACACCGCGGGCGCCGTGGACATCCTCGTTGCCGGCATCGGCACCGGCGGCACCATCTCGGGTGCCGGCGGCCTGCTCAAGGAGCGCAAGCCCACCGTCACCGTGATCGGCGTCGAGCCGATCGACTCCCCGATCCTCACCGGCGGCACCCCCGGCCCGCACAAGATCCAGGGCCTCGGCGCGAACTTCGTGCCCGAGGTGCTCAACCGCGAGGTCTACGACGAAATCGTCGACGTCACCCTGGCCGACTCGCTCGCCACCGCGCGTGCGCTCGGCACCGACGAGGGAATCCTCGGCGGCATCTCGGGCGGCGCGGCCGTCTGGGTCGCCCTGCAGGTCGCCAAGCGTCCCGAAAACGCCGGCAAGACCATCGTTGTCGTTGTGCCCGGCTTCGGAGAGCGCTACATCTCCACCGTGCTCTACGAAGACCTGCTCGACTAGGCACGCGTTTCCGCTACCGGCACCACCCGCACCTTCCGGCCGTCTCACCACGACACGTCCAGCTCAGGCGGGACCGACCACGACGATCGGCAGAACCTGACTATGGGAGTCTTCTCGCGCATCCGTGAAGATGTCGCGGCGGCGCGCACGCACGACCCGGCGGCACGCAGCAACACGGAGGTCTTCCTGGCCTACAGCGGGCTGCACGCGGTGTGGATGTATCGCCTCACGAACCGTCTCTGGCGGCACGGATTGCGGTTGCCGGCGCGCCTGCTGTCGCAGGTGGGCCGGTTTCTCACCGGCATCGAGATTCACCCCGGGGCCACGATCGGCCGTCGGTTGTTCATCGACCACGGCATGGGCGTGGTCATCGGCGAGACCGCCGAACTCGGTGACGACGTCATGCTCTACCACGCGGTCACCCTCGGGGGCACCAGCCGTCACGGGGTGGCCCGCGGGGAGAAACGTCACCCCACCCTTGAAGACGGCGTGACGGTCGGCGCCGGAGCGAAGGTGCTTGGCCCGATCACGATCGGCGCCTGGAGCACGATCGGCGCGAACGCGGTCGTGACCAAGGACGCCCCGCCGAGCTCACTGCTGGTGGGTATCCCGGCGCAGGCCCGCCCGGCCAAGCCGGAGACGGCGGAGCACGCCCGAGGCGGAAAGTTGCTTCCCTAGCGTTCTCGCCACACCCAAAAACCGCCGGCCAGACACAACGTGAGTTGTGCCTGGCCGGCGGTTTTGTCCTGGTTTGTTGCGGTGAGCGCTACTCGTGGTCGCCGATCTCAGCCAGACGGGCCTCTTCGTCCTGCAGGATGCAGGATTCCACGACGGGCTGCAAGGCGCCGTTCATGACCTGATCCAGGTTGTACGCCTTGTACCCCGTGCGGTGATCCGCGATGCGGTTCTCCGGAAAGTTGTACGTGCGGATGCGCTCGGAGCGGTCCATCGTACGGATCTGGCCCTTGCGCACCAGGCTCGCAGCAGCGTCGATCTCCTCCTGCTGACGGGCCAGAACCCGGGCACGCAGCACGCGCATGCCGGCTTCCTTGTTCTGCAGCTGGGACTTCTCGTTCTGCATCGCGACCACGATTCCGGTCGGAAGGTGGGTGATGCGCACCGCGGAGTCGGTCGTGTTGACCGACTGGCCACCGGGGCCGCTCGATCGGTAGACGTCGATCTTGAGGTCGTTCGCGTTGATCTCGACCTCTTCGGGCTCGTCGACCTCGGGGAAGACGAGCACGCCCGCCGCGGAGGTGTGGATGCGTCCCTGCGACTCGGTCGCCGGTACCCGCTGCACACGGTGTACGCCACCCTCGTATTTCAGGTGCGCCCAGACGCCCTCAGCGGGGTCACTCGAGTTTCCCTTGATCGCGAGCTGGATGTCCTTGATGCCACCCAGGTCGCTCGTCGTCTGCTCGATGATCTCGGTTTTCCAGCGACGGGACTCCGCGTAGTGCAGGTACATGCGCAGCAGGTCGGCGGCGAACAGTGCCGATTCGGCACCGCCCTCCCCCATCTTGATTTCCATGATCACGTCGCGGGCATCGAGCGGGTCGCGCGGAATCAGCAGTCGGCGCAGCTTCTCGGCCGTCGTGTCCAGCTGTTCCGTGAGCGCGGGGATCTCTTCGGCAAACGACGCATCCTCGGCGGCGAGTTCACGAGCGGCCTCGAGGTTGTCTTCGACCTCTTTCCACTCGTGGTACGCGGCGATGATGCGGCTCAGCTCCGCATAACGACGATTGACTTTCTTCGACCTCGCCGGGTTGGCGTGCAACTCCGGGTCACCCAGCTGGCTCTGCAACTCATCGTGCTCGGCCAGCAGGGTGTCAACAGACTCGAACAATTTAGTGGTCCTTGTCTGACCCGTTCGGGGTCGGCATCGACTTCTGTACCTGCATCAGGAATTCAACGTTGGAGGAGGTCTCCTTGAGGCGACCGAGAATGAGCTCGAGGGCCTGCTGCTGCTCGAGCCCGGCGAGGGCGCGGCGCAGCTTCCAGGTGACCTTGACCTCATCGGCGCTCATCAGCATTTCTTCACGACGGGTACCGGATGCGTTGACATCGACCGCGGGGAAGATGCGCTTGTCGGCGAGGTGGCGCGACAGGCGAAGCTCCATGTTGCCGGTGCCCTTGAATTCCTCGAAGATGACCTCGTCCATTTTGGAGCCGGTCTCCACGAGCGCGGAGGCGAGGATGGTGAGCGAGCCACCGTTCTCGATGTTGCGCGCGGCTCCGAAGAAGCGCTTCGGCGGGTAGAGCGCCGCAGCGTCGACGCCGCCGGAGAGGATACGACCGGATGCCGGAGCGACCAGGTTGTAGGCACGGCCGAGGCGGGTGATCGAGTCAAGGAGCACGACCACGTCGTGGCCCAGCTCCACGAGACGCTTGGCGCGCTCGATGGCCAGTTCGGCGACCGTGGTGTGGTCTTCGGCGGGGCGGTCGAAGGTCGAGGCGATGACCTCACCCTTCACCGTGCGCTGCATGTCGGTGACCTCTTCGGGACGCTCGTCGACGAGAACGACCATGAGGTGTACCTCGGGGTTGTTCGTTGCGATGGCGTTCGCGATCTGCTGCATGACGATGGTCTTGCCGGCCTTGGGCGGCGCGACGATCAGGCCGCGCTGGCCCTTGCCGATCGGGGCGACGAGGTCGATGATGCGCTGGGTGAGCTTGCCCGGTTCGGTCTCCAAACGGAGGCGCTCCTGCGGGTACAGCGGGGTCAGCTTCTGGAACTCAACGCGGGTCGCGGCTTCTTCGACGGTCAGGCCGTTGATCGAGTCGACCTTGACGATCGCGTTGTACTTCTGGCGGCCGCTCTGGTCACCCTCGTGCGGCTGGCGGATGGAGCCGACCACGGCGTCGCCCTTGCGCAGGTTGTACTTCTTGACCTGGCCGAGCGAGACATAGACGTCACCGGCGCCGGGCAGGTAGCCCGAGGTGCGCACGAAGGCGTAGTTATCGAGAACGTCGAGGATTCCGGCCACCGGAATCAGCACGTCATCGTCGTTGACCTCGGGTTCGAAGTCATCACCGGTCGCCGGTCCGCGACGCTTGCGGTCACGGTAACGGTTGCGGCTGCCACGGCCGCCGAACTCGTCGTCGGGGCCGTTGCGGTCCTGGCCGCGCTCGTTCTGGCCGCGGTCCGGGCCCTGGTTGCGGTCGGAGACCAGGCTGCGGTCCTGGTTGCGGTCGTTCTGGCGCTCGTTCTGGGCCTGGTTGCGGTCCTGGCCACGGTCATTGTTCTGGCCACGGTCATTGTTCTGGCCGCGGTCGTTGTTCTGGCCGCGGTCGTTATTCTGGCGCTCGTTGCCCTGGTTGCGCTCGTTGCCCTGGTTGCGCTCGTTCTGGGCACGGTCCTGGTTGCGTGCCTGGCGCGACTGCTGGCGTCCGCCGTCTTCGGTGCGCTCGGCACCGTTCTGGCGGTCGTTGCCCTGGCGGTCATTGCCCTGGCGGTCGTTGCCTTGGCGGTCAGTGGATGGCGCGGTCTGCGAGCGGTCGCCGCCACGGCTGCGGCTGCGGCTGCGGCCCTGGCGCGGCTGGTCGGCCGAGTCAGAGGTGTCGTCAGAGTCGCCATCCTGCTCGTCAGCGGAATCGGAGGCGTTGGCCTCGTCGCGGGCGGCGGCATCGCGGCGGGCTTCGTCGCGGCGGGCGTTTCGGTTCGACGACCGGTTGTTGGTCGTGTCGGTGTTCGTGGGCTCGGTCGCGTCTTCGTCACTTGCGGAGTCCGACGTGGTCTCGACCACGGCAGGCGCGTCGACCAAGTCGACGGGGGCAACACGAACGCCGCGCTTGCGTGAGGTTCGGGTCGGCTTCTCGGATGCGTCGGATCCGGATGCCTCGACGCCCTCGGCGGGCGCGGGCGACGCGGACGGTGCGGTGGGCTCCACGGTCACGGCGGTGCCCGTCGAAGCCGCGCGCTTTGCCGGCGCGGTGGACTTGGCCTCGGGAAGGAGCAGGCCGAGGCCGGCCAGTCCCTCAGCGTTGACGTGGGCCTTGGCGGGAGCGGCTGTGGCGCTGCTCGCGCGGCGCGGGGCGCGCTTGCGGGGCGCGGCCACCGCGGCGGTCTCGGCGACGGGCGCGAATTCAACCTGAGCGACTTCGGGCGCGGCTTGGACGGGCGCGACCTCGACCGGTGCGGCCTCTGTGGGCGCCGTTTCAATGGGTGCGGCCGCGGCGGGCGCAGCGTCGGGCTCGGGTGCGGCATCCGCTGCGGGGGCGGAGGTGCGAGCCTGCAGGTCGGTGATGGCCTGCACCAGTTCGCCCTTGCGCATCTTGGCGCTCTGCAGGCCGAGGGACGTGGCGAGCGCTTGCAGCTCGGCCACTCGCAGCGTTGCGAGGCGGGGGGTGGTGAGATCCGTACCAGTGGTGCGGGTGTTGACGTCGGTCACGAAGTGAGTTCCTTTCCCCTGCTGCCAGAAGATGCAGTCCAGGAGAGATGTGTGCAGCGACATACGCGCTGCGGGTGAACCAGTCCGGTAAGGATGAACGGGGACTGGTGTAAACACACACAGCCACGCACAAAGACGCGATAGCAGTGAGTTACAGGGAATGCACCGGAGAAGAGGATGCGCGCGGGGCGCTTTCTATCGGGTGCAGCAATAACACTAGCACTCCGTTCGCCCCACCCCCGACCTGAGCGGCGCCAGACGAGCTTCGACCGTTACCTGATTGAAACCTTTACACGCTCCAAATTCGGCCTACATTTCCCAGTGAAGTTCAGATTCCCCGCGAAAGTGTCCTGCAGCAGCGAATTTCGCTCACAGCGCCGCTCGTCTCGTTGCTTCAGCACCGTCGTTATCGTGCGCCAGACCTCAAAGGAGAGATCAACGAGATGAAACTACCCATGAAAGTCATGTCCGTTGCGGCCGTTGCGGCCGTGGTGGCGTCGCTCGCGGCCTGCAGCACCGGCGCGGGTTCCGGTGCCGACGCGGCCACGGCCAACCTCGACGCGCGTGGACCGATCACCTACGTTCAGGGAAAAGACAACAGCGGCATCGTCAACCCCCTCGTCGAGAAGTGGAACGCCGATCACCCCGACGAACGGGTCACGTTCAAGGAGCTCACCGACGAGGCCGACCAGCAGCACGACGACATGGTACAAAACCTCCAGGCCCAGAACAAGGACTACGACGTCATGAGCGTCGACCTCGTCTGGACGGCCGAGTTCGCGGCCAAGGGCTGGCTCCAGCCACTCGATGATGCCGGTATCGACACCAGCGGCATGCTCCAGTCGACGGTCGACAGCGGAACCTACAACGACATACTTTACGCGGCCCCGGTCACGAGCGACGGCGGCATACTCTACTACCGCACCGATCTCGTGCCCGAGCCGCCCACCACGTGGGACGAGATGATGGCAATGTGCCCCATCGCCGCTCAGAACGGTATCGCCTGCTACGCGGGCCAGTTCGCCAAGTATGAAGGCCTGACCGTGAACGCGACCGAGGCCATCAACTCGGCCGGCGGCACGGTCATCGACGACGAGGGCAATCCGGCGCTCGAGACGGATGCTGCCGAACAGGGCCTCCAAAACCTCGCCGACGCCTACGCGAACGGCAATATCCCGGCCGAAGCCATCACCTACACCGAAGAAGAGGGCCGAATCGCCTTCCAGGGGGGCAAGCTCATGTTCCTTCGCAACTGGCCATACGTCTACAACCTGGCCAGCACGGAAGGGTCATCGGCTGTCAAGGACGTTCTCGGCATGGCCGCGCTTCCCGGCACCGACGGGCCGGGGGCCTCATCGCTGGGTGGCCACAACGCCGCGATCAGCGTCTACTCCGACACCAAGGCGACTGCGATCGACTTCGTGAAGTTCCTCACGTCCGAAGAAAACCAACGGTTCTACGCCACACAGGGCTCGCTGGCCCCAACGTTGAGCGCCCTCTACGACGACGAGGCCCTCATCTCCGAGCTGCCGTACCTCCCTGTACTGAAGACCAGCATCGAGAACGCGGTTCCGCGCCCCGTGACCCCGTTCTACCCTGCCGTGACAAACGCCATCCAAGACAACGCCTACGCCGCCATCAAGGGTGAAAAGACCGTGACTGAAGCGATGACCGACATGCAGAATTCCATCGAATCGGCCGGATCACAGTAGCTCCGGCCTCACGGCATCCGCGGGCCACACCGTGGCCCGCGGATGCTCACCCCGTACCTCAATAAATCGCGGGCGACGCAGCACCGCGGAAAGGAGGGGATGTGTCTACCGAAACGAGAGCACGTTCGGCGGAGGACCCCAACAACCCCAAGTCCACCGGGCGAAGCCCCAAATCGAACAAGGCACTCAAAGAGGTCGGCGAAGACCGACGGGCCGCGACCCAGGGCCGATGGGCCACCATCCTCATCGCGCCGGCGATCATCATCCTCGGCATCGTCATCGTTTATCCGGTCATCAACGCCATCATCATGTCATTCCAGGCCGACGCCGGCCTGGACCCCGAGACCGGGCTGTTCACGGAGGGCGGGTTCGCCGGTTTCTCCAACTACACCGGCTGGTTGCTTCAGCAGTGTGGCGGCCCCAACGGAACGACGGTGGCCTGCTCCCCTGGCACCCTCGGCGCCCAGTTCTGGGAGGCTTTCGGCACGACCTTCTACTTCACCATCGTCACCGTTGCCCTGGAAACGGTCATTGGCTTCTGGATGGCCCTCATCATGAGCCGCGCATTCCGCGGGCGCAGCCTGCTGCGCGCATCCGTTCTCGTACCCTGGGCGATTCCCACGGCCGTGACCGCGAAGCTGTGGTTCTTCATCTTTGCCTTCCAGGGAGTCATCAACGCGGTGTTCAACACCGACGTGCTGTGGACCGGCAGCGAAGGGCCGGCCCGGTGGGCGATCATCATCGCGGACGTCTGGAAGACGACGCCCTTCATGGCCCTGCTGATTCTTGCCGGACTGCAGATCATTCCGGGCGACGTCTACGAGGCCGCGAAGATGGACGGCGCCAGCACCTGGCAACGGTTCCGACACATCACCCTGCCGCTCGTGCGCCCCGCACTCATGGTCGCGATCCTGTTCCGCGTCCTCGACGCCCTGCGCATGTACGACCTGCCGCAGATCATGACCGGCGGTGCCAACGGCACCACGACGTTATCGATCCTTGTCGTGGAGCAGATCAGGCAAGGGTTCAATGCTGCCGCTGCCCTATCGACGATCACCTTCCTCATCATCTTCATCGTGGCGTTCATCTTCGTGCGGTTCCTCGGTGCTAATGCCGTCGACGCCGCCACGACCAGCACAAGGGCGGGCTGACATGACAACCACAACTTCACCGGCACCGGCACCGGGCACCGACCTGCACGCCGTGACCGCTGCGGCTCGGGCGAAAGGACGAAACCGCGAGCGGTGGGCATCCGCTCGCACCTATATCAGCGCGGTGGTCATCATCGTCTGGTGTCTTCTCCCGGCCTACTGGATGGTCGTGACGGCCTTCCGCGAGGTGGCATTCACCTACGACCCGACGCCGTGGTTCACCCACGTTTCGCTCGAGAATTTCGAGACCGCATTCTCTACCGAGCGTGGGAACCGATTCGGGCAGGCCCTGCTCAACAGCTTCATCATCAGCAGCGTCACGACGGTGATCGCGTTGCTCATCGGCGTGTTCGCCGCCTACGCCCTCGCACGGCTGAACTTTCGCGGAAAGTTCCTGATCCTCGGCGTCGTGCTCGGCGCGTCGATGTTCCCCGGCGTCGCCCTGGTGACACCGCTGTTCCAGCTGTTCACGAACCTGTCCTGGATCGGCACCTACCAGGCGCTGATCATTCCCAACATTTCATTCGTGCTGCCGCTCACCATTTACACGTTGACCTCGTTCTTCCGAGAGATGCCGTGGGAACTCGAAGAGGCCGCGCGCATCGACGGCTGCACCCAAGGGCAGGCGTTTCGCAAGGTGATCATGCCGCTCGCAGCTCCCGCCGTGTTCACGACCGCGATCCTCGCCTTCATCTCGGCGTGGAACGAGTTCCTGATCGCGAGCCAGCTCTCGAACAGCGCCACGCAGACGGTCACGGTTGCGATCGCATCGTTCGCCGGTTCGCAACCGCAGGAGGAGCCCTACACCGCCGTCATGGCCGCCGGCACAATCGTGGTGGTGCCGCTGGTGATTCTGGTGCTGATCTTCCAGCGCAAGATCGTGGCCGGCCTGACCGCCGGCGCGGTGAAGTGATGACCGCCCGAACGGCGTCGACGCCCGGCACAGACGCCTCCGGCAAGCGGCAGAAACGCCGCGAGCCCACCATGAGCAATGCCCGCCGCAAGCGCCGCTCGGGCGAGGACTTCGACATCATCATCGGCCTGCTCGGGTTTTGGGCGGCAGTGCTGTTCATCGTGACGGTCCTGATCGAATTCACCCAGGGCCCGGCGGAAGCTCTCGGCCCGGCACTCATCCTGCTGGGGCTGGTGCTGGCGCTGTGGGGCATGGTTCGGCTCCGCCGCACCCTGCCGGCCCGCACGACCTCGCGGGATCGAGACCGCTAGGCATCCGTTCGACACAAAAGCTGCATGTGCGCCCAACCGGGGCACATGCAGCTTTTTCGTTTGCGCGACTGCAGTACTGACCGACTACGCGGCGGTGTCGGCTGCAGCGACCAGCGGTACGACCGTCGCACCCTGAAAGTCCACCGCGAGCATGAGCGCACGCCACGGGGTGTCGGATTCGGCCGCGACGAGATCCGCAGCGACGCGGCGCTGGCCGGGGTCGCTCGCGAGCACCAAAATCGACGGGCCGGCCCCGGAGACCACCGCGGCGAAACCGTGGTCGCGCAGCAGCGTGATGAGCCGGTTCGTTTCGGGCATTGCCGCGGCGCGGTAGTCCTGGTGCAGCTTGTCCTCCGTCGCGGCGAGCAGAAGCTCGGGGCTCTGGATCATCGCGGCGATCAGCAGCGCCGACCGGGACAGGTTGAACACCGCGTCCGCGTGCGGCACCGATACGGGCTGCAGGCTGCGCGCGAGCGCGGTCGACATGACGTGTTCGGGCACGAAAACGAGCGGCTTGACACCACGGTGCACCATGAGCTTCTTATGGCGCGGGCCCTCGGGCGTCATCCAGGCGATGGTCAGGCCGCCGAAGAGAGCGGGGGCGACGTTGTCGGGGTGGCCCTCCATCTCGGTGGCGAGCACGAGCAGCGCTTCGGCATCGATGTCGACGATGCCCTCGAGCAGGCCCTTGGCGGCCATGATGCCCGAGACGATCGCGGCGCCGGACGACCCGAGGCCGCGGCCGTGCGGAATCACGTTGTTGGCGACAATGCTGAGGCCCGGCATCGGCACGGAGTAGGCGGCGAAGGTATGGGCGATCGCGCGCACGACGAGGTTGCTCTCGTCGGTGGGAACTTCGCCCTCGCCGACGCCGTGCACCTCGACGAGCACACCCGGTTCGGCGCGCACGGTCACCTCGAGGTGGTCGTACTTGGCCAGGGCGAGGCCGAGGGTGTCGAAGCCCGGGCCGAGGTTCGCGGTCGTCGCCGGAACCTGCACGGCCACGGCGCGGCCGACCGGCAGGGTAACCGGGGGGAGCCCGTCGCCGTGGCTCATGCCTTGGCCAGGCCGAGCACGCCGGCGATTTCGGCGGTGTCGACCGGAACGATGGTCGGGGTGACGTCGGAGCCGTCGGCGGTGCGCAGTGCCCAACCCGGATCCTTCAGGCCGTGCCCGGTGACGGTGATGACGACGGATGCCCCGGCCGGGATCAGTCCGGCTTCGGCGCGTTCCAGCAGCCCCGCGACCCCGATCGCGGAAGCGGGCTCGACGAAGATGCCCACCTCGGCGGAGAGGATGCGGTGAGCTTCGAGGATCTTCTCGTCGGTGATGGCCCCGAAGTAGCCGTCGCTGTCGGCGCGGGCGGCGAGGGCGAAGTCCCACGATGCGGGGTTGCCGATGCGGATGGCGCTCGCGATGGTGTCGGGGTTGTCGACGCGGTGACCGAGCACGATCGGCGCGCTGCCGGCGGCCTGGAAGCCGAACATGCGGGGAAGCTTCGTGGTGGCACCGCGCTCGACCTCTTCGCGGTAACCACGGTGGTAGGCGGTGTAGTTGCCGGCGTTGCCGACGGGCACGAAGTGGAAGTCGGGGGCGTCGCCGAGCACCTCGACGACCTCGAACGCGGCCGTCTTCTGGCCCTCGATGCGGTCGGGGTTGACCGAGTTGACGAGGTGCACCGGGTAGTTCGCCGCGAGGTCGCGGGCGATGTCGAGGCAGTCGTCGAAGTTGCCCTGCACCTGAAGCAGCTGCGCGTTGTGGGCGACGGCCTGGCTCAGCTTGCCCATGGCGATCTTGCCCTCGGGCACGAGCACCGCGGCGGTGATGCCGGCGTGGGTCGCGTAGGCGGCCGCCGAGGCGGACGTGTTGCCGGTCGAGGCACAGATGACGGCCTTCGCGCCGTCTTCCATTGCCTTGGAGATGGCCATGGTCATGCCGCGGTCTTTGAACGAGCCGGTCGGGTTCATGCCCTCGAACTTGATCCAGACCTTCGCGCCGGTACGGTGCGAGAGCGCCGGTGCGGGAATCAGCGGGGTGCCGCCCTCGCCCAGGGTGATGATCGGGGTAGCGTCGCTGATGTTCAGACGGTCAGCGTATTCACGCAGCACCCCGCGCCACTGACGGTTCTGAATCAGAGCCGATCGGTCGGCCTCGGTCAGTGGGCCGGTGGACGGCGCAGTAGACGGGTTCGACTGGCGCTGTGGCACGATCTGGCTGGTCATCAGACTCCTTCAACTCTCAAAACGGATGTGACGCCGGTGACGACGTGATTGTTGGACAGGTCCTGCACGGTGGCGGCCAGGGCGGCTTCTGTCGCCTCATGGGTTCCGATCACAAGGGTAGTCGTGGCCGACACGGCTGCGCGACTCGCCGTGCCCGCACGTGCGGGCGTCATCGACTGTTCCACGAGGGCGAGGGACACGTGGTGATCACTGAAAATCCTGGCCACGGTGGCCAAAACGCCCGGGGCATCCGTTACCTCGAGGGTGACGACGTAGCGCGTGATGACCGTGTTGATCGACAGGATCGGCATGGCGGCGTGGTTGCTCGCCGCGAATCCGGGGCCGCCGACGACGTGTCGGCGGGCGATGGAGACGAGGTCGCCGAGCACGGCGGAGGCAGTTTCCACTCCCCCGGCGCCGGCGCCGTAGAACATCAGGCTGCCGGCCGATTCGGCCTCGACGAAGACGGCGTTGTTGGCGCCGTGCACGCTCGCCAGCGGGTGGCTGCGGTGCACCATCGCCGGGTAGACGCGGGCGGAGACGCCCTCCTGGCCGGTGCTGTCGGTGAGGCGTTCGCAGATGGCGAGCAGCTTGACGACGTAACCGGCTTTGCGGGCGGATTCGATCTGCTCGGGCGTGACCGCGGTGATGCCCTCGCGGTAGACGGATGCGAGCGGTACCGGCGTGTGGAACGCCAGGCTTGCCAGCAGGGCCGCCTTCTGTGCGGCGTCGTAGCCGCCGATGTCCGCGGTCGGGTCAGCTTCGGCATAGCCGAGGTCGGTCGCCATCATGAGGGCCTCGTCGAGGGTATCGCCCTCGGTGTCCATGCGGTCGAGGATGAAGTTCGTGGTGCCGTTGACGATGCCGAGGATACGCTTGACCCGGTCGCCGGCGAGGCTGTCGCGCAGCGGGCGCACGATCGGGATCGCTCCGGCGACGGCGGCCTCGTAGTTCAGCTGGGCGCCGACCTGGTCGGCGGCCGCGAACAGCTCGGGGCCGTGCTCGGCCAGCAGCGCCTTGTTCGCGGTGACGACGTCGGCCCCGGAGTTGATCGCGAGCAGGATGTAGCTGCGGGCCGGCTCGATGCCGCCCATCAGCTCGATCACGATGTCGGCGCCGAGAATCAGGGATTCGGCATCCGTCGTGAACAGTTCGCGGGGCAGGTCGACGCTGCGCTCCGCGTTGACGTCGCGCACGGCGATGCCGACCAGTTCGAGGCTCGCGCCGACGCGGCTGGCCATTTCGTCGGCCTGTTCGAGCATCAGGCGGGCGACCTGGGCACCCACGGTGCCGCCGCCGAGCAGGGCGACGCGCAGGTTGCGGTATTCGATCATCGTGTGGTGTCCGCCGTAGTCGTTGAGGTGTGCGAGGTGGGTGAGGTACGCGAGGAGGGTGAGGTGAGCAGGCCGGTGTCGCGGGCGAGCAGATCGGCGATGGTTTCACCGCGCACGAGCACGTGCGCCGCCGCGTTCTTCACCGCGACCACGGGCGCGCGGCCCTGGTAGTTGTAGTTGTTCGAGAGCGACCAGCAGTAGGCGCCGGTCGCCGGCACGGCCAGCAGGTCGCCGGGGGCGACGTCGCCGGGCAGGTAGTCCGCGTTCACGACGATGTCGCCGCTCTCGCAGTGTTTGCCGGCGATGCGCACGAGGGCGGCGTCGACCGTCGACACCCGGTTCGCGAGACGAACCGTGTAGTCGGCGCCGTACAGGGCCGGGCGCACGTTGTCGCTCATACCGCCATCGACGCTGACGTAGAGGCGGGTGCTCGCCGCGGCGGGCCCCGCGACCTCAACGGCCTTGGTGGTGCCGACCGAGTACAGGGTGAGGCCGGCCGGCCCGATGATCACCCGGCCGGGTTCGAACGCGATGCGGGGCAGCGGAATTCCGAGCTCGGCGCAGCCGGACGCCACGATGTCCGCCAGCCGGCTCGCGAGGTCGTCGAGGGTCGAGGGAGTGTCCGAGTCGACGTAGGCGATGCCGAAGCCACCGCCGAGGTTCAGTTCGGGAACCGGACCGTTCTCAAGCAGGCCGGCGTGCACGGCGAGCAGGCGGCTGGCCGACTCGGCGAACCCGTCGGTGCCGAAGATCTGCGAACCGATGTGGCAGTGCAGGCCGAGAAATCGCAGGGACGCCTCGGCACGGATGGCCGCGACCCGGGTCGGGGCGTCATCGAGCGTGATGCCGAATTTCTGGTCTTCGTGGGCGGTGGCCAGAAACTCGTGGGTGTGGGCGTGCACGCCACTGTTCACCCGCAGTCGCACGGCCTGCACGCGGCCGTGCCGGGTGGCGGCGGCGGCGATGCGGTCGATTTCGATGGCGCTGTCCACGACGATGGATCCGATGCCGATGCGTACGGCCTCGTCGATCTCGGCGAGGGACTTGTTGTTGCCGTGAAACCCAAGGCGACCGGGGTCCACGCCGGCCGCGAGGGCGACGGCGAGTTCTCCGCCGCTGCAGATGTCGATGTTCAGGCCGGCGTCCGCCATCCAGCGGGCGACCTCGATCGAGAGGAACGCCTTGCCGGCGTAGTAGACGCCGACGCTTGTGCCGACGCGGGTGAACTCTCGCTCGAAGGTGGCGCGCAGCGAGGCGGCGCGGGTGCGGGCATCCGTCTCATCGATCACATAGAGCGGGGTGCCGAACTCGGCGGCCAGGTCGGTGGCGGCGAGACCACCGATCAGCAATTCGCCGGCACTGTTGCGGCTCGTCGAGGCGGGCCAGAGTCCGCTCGTGAGCGCGTTGGCGTCGGCGGGCACGCGGAGCCAGGCGGGGGCCAGAGGATTGGCGGTTACGGGATTGGTCGGCACAGGTTGTGTGGACACGGGTGAATACCTCACGAGAGTCGAGTGGATGTCTCAGCGAGCGAACCCGGATTGGTCCCTGAAGCCGGTGATGCAGGCGGCGCAACACGCCAGAGAAACGCGGTACGGGAGAGAAACGCGGTGCTGGCTTGTGGCTAATCTAGCGAACCCGGGTGCGGGCGTGATAATCAGGCGGCGCAGGAACCCAGGGTGGTGAGCGACTGCGAGGTGAGCGTGAGCGTGCTGGACTCCAGCGTAATGCGCGCCCGCTCCGGGGTCACATCGACCCCGCTCATTGTGACGCCCTGCGGCAGATATTGCGCGACGCACACGGCGATCGGCTGCTGGCCGAGCACGAGGTCGACGACTCCGGTCACGTCGGCGCTGCCGATGTCGGTCGTGACCTCGGCGCTCGTCGGGGTGAAGACGAGGGTGTCCCCGGCGGCCGACGGGGTGGCCGTGGCGGTGTAACCCACCTCGAATCCGGCGAGTGAGAGGGTGCCGCCGTAGGTCGCGTCCCCGTCACCGAGGGTCAGTTCGGTGCCGGCGGCGCTTCCGGCGCTCTGCACCAGGGCGTTGAGGGCCGCCTGATCGAAGTCGAGGGTGGCTTCGACGTTGCCGATGTACTTGGCGGTGTTGGTGGGGACATCCCGTGCGACGACGTGAACGGAGGCCGGCACCCCATCGGCCACGAGGTCGGGTGCGGTCAGTTCGATCTGCTCGAAGCTGCCGGCGATGAACTGGGCGATCACCGAGACGCCGCCGATCTCGACGGTGACGTCGCCGGTGACGGATGCCGGCAGCGACGCCGCGATCTGCTTCTCGGCCTCCCCCTGGGCGAAACCGCGCGCCCCGGCGTCGACGAGGAAGAACGCGCCGACGAGCATGACGATGAGCACGCCGAAGATGATGAGACCGCCGACGCGGCCGCGGCCCCGCTGACGGCGCGGTTCGCGGGCGGGGTCGGGGGTCGGCTCGGCGGCGGGCTCAATCGTCATGGTGGGTGTCTTCCTTACATGCGTTCCGGCGCGGCGACGCCGAGCAGGCCGAGGCCGTTGCGGATCACCTGCCCGGTCGCATCGTTGAGCCAGAGGCGGGTGCGGTGCAGATCGGTGACCGGCTCTTCGCCGAGCGGAATCACGCGGCAGTTGTCGTACCAGCGGTGGTAGTAGCCGGCGACCTCTTCGATGTATCGGGCGATGCGGTGCGGCTCGCGCAGCTCGGCGGCCTGGGCGACGATGCGCGGGTATTCCTGCAGCACGCCGAGCAACGCCGACTCGCTGTCGTGCACGAGCAACTCCGGGGTGAAGGCGCTGCGGTCAACGCCCGACGCGGCCGCGTTGCGGGCGACGGCCGCGGTGCGGGCGTGGGCGTACTGCACGTAGAAGACCGGGTTTTCGTTAGTGTGCTTGCCGAGCAGGTCGAGGTCGATGTCGAGCTGCGAGTCGCTCGAGGAGCGCACGAGCGAGTACCGGCCGGCATCCACGCCGACGGCGTCAACGAGGTCGTCGAGGGTAACGATGGTGCCGGCGCGCTTGGACATGCGCACGGGTTCGCCGTCTTTCAGCAGGTTGACCATCTGGCCGATCAAAATCTGCAGGTTCACGCCCGGCTCGTCGCCGAAGGCCTGGCACATGGCCATCATGCGGCCGATGTAGCCGTGGTGGTCGGCGCCGAGCATGATCAGGTTCTGGTCGAAGCCGCGCTCGCGCTTGTCGAGGTAGTAGCCGAGGTCACCCGAGATGTAGGCGGGCTCGCCATTCGAACGAATGATGACCCGGTCGCGGTCGTCGCCGAAGGTCGTCGTGCGCAGCCAGATCGCGCCATCCGCTTCGAAGATGTGGCCGAGTTCGCGGAGGCGGTCGATGGCCCGGGTGACGGCGCCGGACTCGTGCAGGGAGTCTTCGTGGAAGTAGACGTCGAAGTCGACGCCGAAACCGTGCAGTTTCTCTTTGATCTCGGTGAACATGAGGTCGACGCCGATGGAGCGGAAGACTTCCTGCTGTTCGTCGCGCGGCAGGGCCGCGATGTCACCGTCGTACTTCGCAACGACGTTCGCGGCGATGTCGCCGATGTACGCTCCGCCGTAGCCGTCGTCGGGGGTCGGTTCGCCGAGGTAGCTCGCGAGCACGCTGCGGGCGAAGCGGTCGATCTGCGAGCCGTGGTCGTTGAAGTAGTACTCCCGGGTGACGGCTGCGCCCTGGGCCTTGAGCACGCGGGCGAGGCTGTCGCCCACGGCCGCCCAGCGCACGCCGCCCATGTGGATCGGGCCAGTGGGGTTGGCGGAGACGAATTCGAGGTTGATCTTGATGCCGGCATAGAGCGCGCCGGTGCCGTAGGCATCCGCTTTGTCGACGATGGTCTGCGCGAGCGCGCCGGCGGCGGCGGCTTCGAGGCGGATGTTGATGAAGCCGGGGCCGGCGACCTCGACGCTCGCCACGTCGGGCAGGGCTTCGAGTCCCGCGGCGAGCTCGGCGGCGATGTCACGCGGCGAGGCGCCGAGGGGCTTCGCGATCTTCAGGGCGATGCTCGAGGCCCAGTCGCCATGGTCGCGGTTGCGCGGACGGTCGAGCACCACGTCGGCGACGGTCAGGCCGAGGCCGGGGGCTTCGCTGGCAGCGTCGCGGCGCCGCTCGCTGACCTGGTTGACGAGGTCAAAAAGGGACTGGGAGAGTTCGGCAGGAGTCACGTAGCACGATCTTACCGGCCACCCCCTGTTGGTAGGGTCAATGCGTGACTCACTTCCGCGTCTTTGCCGCCTCTGCCCGTGCACCTCGGCTGCGTTCCGGCCTCGTTCTGGCCGGCGGGGCCGTGGCCCTGCTGGCATTGGTCGGCTGCTCGACCGACTCCGAACCGAGCGCGTCCGAGACGCCGTCAGCCTCGTCGTCGGCCGCAGCGACGGATGCTCCCGGCGAGTCGGCCGCGCCGACCGCGACCCCTTCCCCCACGCCGACCCCGGCCGGGACCGCCGTTGCGCTCAGCTGTGATCAGGTGCTCACCGCCGAAGACGTCTACGCGTTCAACCCGAACTTCGGCACTGCCCCGGCCTTCGAGCCGACCGGCGACGCCGCGACGGCCGTGGAGTACAACGGTGTCGCCTGCGGCTATATGAACCAGACGAGCAACGCGGTGATCGAGATCGGCATCGCCGCCCCAAACGAGGTACTGCGTAACCAGCAGTATGACGCGGCCATTGCGCAGAGCACGCCCGTTCCGACCTACGGTGACGCTCCCAGTCTGTACGGCTTCTTCACCTCCATCAACGGCGTCGGCGAGGCGCAGATTTTCACGGACACCTATTGGGTCACGCTGACCTCGGTCGAGTTCTTCGAGCCGGGTGACGCGCAGGGCCTGTTGGCCGCGGTGGTCTCCCACCTGCCCTAAGCTGGTATCGTTGTAACTTCCCTGGCCCCCATAGCTCAGGGGATAGAGCACTGCCCTCCGGAGGCAGGGGCGGCAGTTCGAATCTGCCTGGGGGCACACTGTTTTCGCCCGCAACGCCGTGTTCTCACGGGTTTCGCCTGAAGCTACTCGCCCAGACTCCATTCGGCGATCAGTGAAACCGCCGTCGCAAATGCGTCAGTGCCCGGTCTGTTCAGAAAAGCGTGTCGAGTGCCCGGCAGGACGTGGCGCTGCACCTCGACACCGACGTCGACGAGTTCTGATGCAAATGCGTCGCCGGACGCGCGCATGTTGTCCTTCTCCGCATTGATGGAGAGGGTCCTCGGAAACTCGTGGAGGTCATGGCCGCCCGGGAAGGCGAGCCTGTTGTTCAACTCGGTTCGTGACCCGGCATAGTTGCGGTTCATCGCGTTCAGCGCCCAGACGGCGTGGGTGATCCGGCGGTGACCGGTCGCCCGTTGCTGAACATCGGCCGTCCGGCGATGCGCTGCGTGGAAGAACCCGTAGGCGAGCACGGCACCGACCGGAGGCCAACCTTCGTCGGTCGCCCGAAGCGCTGCAGCAGCAGCGAGGCAGGCTCCGGCGCTTGCCCCGCCCAGGATCACTCCTCCCGGCGACTGAGCGCTCACACTGCGGTATGCGGCGAGCACATCATCGAGTGGCAGCGGGAAACGCCCCCTGGGGATGCTTGCGCGTGTTTTCATCCAGCTCAGGCCCGGGGTCGGTGCGAGGCGGTAGCCCACGGTCGCGACCGACAGCCCGTGCCCGGCAAGTGACTGCGCCACGGCATGCGCTTCGGGTTGATCCAGGCTGCCCCGGAAAAAGCCGCCACCGTGGAGCCAGAGCACGGTGGGCCCGAGTGATGGCCGACCGACGGGCGTCGGCCGATACCACTGAACTGGGACCGGTTCAGGAAGGGCGATGCCAGCCGTGGAGACCGTGGGCATGGGGCTAGGCAACCGCAACGGAGCGTGCTCGGTCATCTTCGCCCGCGCCCGCGTCTGCAGAGAGCCGAGTCGGGGCGCGCGGGTCGTCGATCAAGGTCATGTGAGCATCGTATGGCAGGTTCAGATGCTACCGCGCAGCGACATCGGACTGGCCCCGCGGGCGGGCCTCGGCCGAGCAACGCTGCACGAGCGCCGCTGCGCTGTAGGCGCGCGCCTCCAGCGCGGCGGCGTTAGTACCGCGCCAGGTGAACACACGACTTCACCACCCACCGCGGGTCGGCGTGTGTCCCGTGCGGGCGTCGTCGGGCATGGGCATTTCGGCGCGCAGGCCCAGGAGCCTGATCGGCCGGCCCGCGTCGATTTCGGCGGCGAGGTCCAACGCCCGGGCAAGGATGACGCTGCTATCCGATGTCTCGGGAATCTTTCGCGCACGGGTCGTGGTGACGAAGGGTGCGTACCGAACCTTCATGGTCAACCCGATGACGGGCCGCCCTTCGGCGAGCACGTCCTGGAAGACAGCCGCGGCCAGCTCCCGCACCGCGGCATCCACCTGGGCCGGCTCGGTCAAGTCCTGCTGAAAAGTGGTCTCCCGGCTGTGCCCGCGGGCAACCCACGGGGTGCCGTCCACAACGCTGGCACCGTCTCCGCGGGCGAGCGACGCATACCACGGGCCCATCTTCGGGCCGAACTCCGGGACCAGTGCCCGGGGGTCACACGCGGCGAGCTGAGCGACCGTTGTGATGCCGAGCGCGGCCAGCCGGCCCGACACTTTGGAGCCCACGCCCCACAAGTCCCTGGTTGGTCGGGCCCCCATGACGTCGAGCCAATTCTCCGCCGTGAGGCGGAAGACCCCGGCCGGTTTGCCAAACCCGGTGGCGACCTTGGCGCGCACCAGGGTGTCGCCGATTCCCACGCTGCAGTGCAGCTGCGTCCGCGCGAAAACAGCGGCCTGCACCTGCCGAGCGTAGCCCTCCGGATTCTCGGTCACAACGCCCAGAAAGGCCTCATCCCACCCCAGCACCTGCACGGTGGCGCCGGGCTGTGCGCGCAGGGCGGCCATCACCGTGTCCGACGCCTCGAGGTACGCCTCCCGATCGACGGGCAGAATCACCGCGTCGGGAACTTTGCGGGCCGCAATCCGCAGCGGCATCCCGGATCCGACACCAAACTTTCGAGCCTCGTACGAGGCGGTCGACACCACCGCTCGTTCCGTCGGGTCTCCGCGACCGCCGACGATGACCGGCCGACCGGCAAGCTCCGGGTGCCGGAGCACTTCGACCGCAGCGATGAACTGGTCAAGGTCGACGTGCAACACCCACGGGATTGCGTTCACGGCGACAGTCTGCCCCGAAAGACGATGACGCGCATCGCTGCAGTCCTTGACAGCCGCCCGCCCGCGCGGCCACCATGGTCAGCCGAGAACACGCCGCCGTGACGAAAGGAGAATCTGTTGACCGGCCGCATCCAGATCGATCTCTTCACCACACTCGACGGAGTCGCCCAGGCTCCGGGCGGGCCCGACGAAGACACCGACAGCGGATTCACCTTCGGCGGCTGGCAGGCTCCCTTGGTCGACGCCACCTCCGGGAGCCAGATCGGCGCGGGAATCGAGTCCATGGACGCCCTGCTCCTCGGGCGACGCACCTACGACATTTTCGCCGGCTATTGGCCGCACCAGCTGGACGGCCCGTCCAGCGAGATCGCACGCAAGTTTGACGCGATCCCCAAGTACGTCGCGTCACGCGGCCGGCCGCAACTGAGCTGGCGTGACTCGCATCTGCTCGGCAGCGATCTCGCCGCCGAGCTCGCTGCGCTGCGGGAACGGCACCGTGAGATCCACGTGATCGGCAGCATTGACTTCGCCCGCACTCTCGTTGCCGAGAGCCTGTTCGACCAGTTGAACCTCTGGGTCTACCCGATCACCCTGGGCGCCGGCAAGCGACTGTTCCCCGCCGATGGGCCGCCCACCTCGCTGCGCCTGATCACAGCCGAGCCGGCTTCGGAGAAGGGCGTCGTGTTGCTGCGGTACGGCTCGTCGCAAGAAATTCCGGGCACGGGCGTGATGAGTTAGCGGATGTCGCGGGCGAAGTCGATCAGCGCGCCAGCGACCGCGGCGGGCTCGCTCAGGACGGCGTAGTGTCCGCCGGGGATGTCGACCGGCTCGATGCCGAGCCGATCCCGAATCTGCCGCGCCATGAACGCAGCGGGAAAGAAACGATCGTCACGGCACAGGATGGCGCAGGTGGGAATCGACGGATGCCGCTCTGCGGGCCAGGGCCGCGACATCCATTTGCCCTGTTGGTCACGTTCGTGGGCACGCGCCGCCCGGGCGAGATCGTCGGGAACGCCGGTGAAGAACGACACCGTGGGGTCGTCGCTGACGTTCTCGCGATCGTGGCCGGTGTTCGTCCACCAATCGCCGAATGTCTCGCCCGGAAGCGGGATCATCCCGCTCAGGTAGACGAGGCCGTCGGCGTGCAGGGCCGCGGCGGCCAGCGGGGCGGTGATGCCGCCCAGCGAATGGCCGACGACGATGACCTGCTCCCGGGAACCGACCGCGGTGGTCACTGCGGCGACATGGTCCTCGAGCAGGGCGTTCTCGTCTTCGATTGGCCGGTCGACGGCGACCACATCGTGGCCGGCTTGCTCGAGCAGCGGGGCGACCAGATGCCAGTCCCAGGCGGTGGAGCCGCCTCCGTGGATGAGCGCGAAGGTTGCCATCAAGTCTCCTGTTCTGCTCTGTGGGCGGGGTCTGCGGCGCCGGTGGATATCGGGCGTTGGTGAATTATGGCCTGAGCGCCGATTCGGCGCCAATTCGGCTCGGATTCAGCGCCGATTCAGGACTGCGCTCACGCGAGGCCGTCTCGAGTGTGCTGCAGTCGCACCCGGGTGCCGGCATCCGCTGTCAGGGTGATCGCCCGATCGTAGGCGCGACGAGCCTCGGGAGTCCGGCCGGCCTGCGCCAGCAGGAAGGCCCGGGCTGCCCACGCCGGTTGAAAATCATCGGCACCCTCGACGTCGTTCAGGGCGTGCAGGCCGGCTTCCGCTCCGTCGACGTCCCCGACCGCGACGCTCAGGGCGACGCGGGCACCGAGGGTGGGGGCGAGCCGCACGAGGGCCTGATGCAGCTTTTTCAGGGCTGGGCGGTCCGTGGTGCCCGACCGGGCCCGGTCGGCGTGCACGGATTCGATCGCCGCCTCCAGCTGGAACCGGCCGATCGAGCCGAGACCGTGGGCGCGGCGCAGGAAGACCTCGCCCTGGCCCACGAGCGCGATATCCCAACGGGCCGGATCCTGCTCGTCGAGCGGGAGGGGCTCGCCCGTCGGCGAGAAACGCGCAGGAGCTCGGGCCAGCGAGAACGAGAGCAGCGCGGCCAGCCCGAGCACCTCGGCGTCACGCGGCAGCAGGGTGGCCAGGGTCACGGCCAGATACAGCGCCTCACCGGCAAGCGAATCGACCTGCCTGGAGGCAGCCGACTGCCAATCGATGGCGTAGGCCCCGTAAATCACCTCGAGCACAGCTGGCAGGCGATCAGGCAGATCGGCTCGCCCCGGCACGACGAACGGGATCCGCGCATCACGGATGCGCCGCTTGGCCCGCACGAGCCGCTGCGTGAGCGCGGCTGGCGAGAGGTGGAACACCACCGCGATGCGCGCCGAATCGACGCCGAGCACCGTCTGCAGCATCAGCGGGGTACGGATGCCCGGATCGATTGCCGGGTGCCCACACACGAAGAGAAGTTCCAGGCGTTTATCGCCGATCCGGTCCACGTCGAGATACTCGAGCACACCGCGATCGCCCACATCAGCATCCAGCCCGCGGGCGCTCTTCTGCTCGCTCAGCGGCATGGTGCGTTGGGTCTCAGCCGATTTCCACCGATCACGCAGGCGATTCCGTGCCACGGTCACCAGCCAGCCCTGCGGGTTGTCGGGGATGCCTGAGCCCGGCCAGGACACGAGGGCCTGCACAAAGGCATCGGCGAGGGCGTCTTCGGCCGCGGGAATGTCGCCGGTGGGTGCGGCGAGCACCGCGAGAAGGCGCCCGTAAGAGTCGCGGGCGACCTGCTCGGCCCGCGCCCGAGCATTCGTGCGCTGGTCAGCGCGACGATCCGCCGCCTGTCCCGTGTTCTGTCCTGGGCCTGCGTTCACGCCTGCGTTCAGGCTCCCGTTTCCGCCGTCGTTCAGGCTGTCGTCGCCGTCGACGGGCTGACCAGGCTGTGCCAGGCACCGTCCCGAAAGACGACGGCAGACGGGCGAATCTCGACCGCACCGTACTGGGCGCCCGGGCATTTCGCGGCCCAGCCGATGGCCGCGTCCAGGTCCGGCACCTCGACGACGAAGGTGCCGTTGAGGCGCTCCTTGGTGACGGCAAACGGTCCATCCTGCACGGTGAGGGCCCCGTCGCGCACGGAGATCGTGGTCGCCACCGCGACCGGTTGCAGAATGTCGGCAGAGATCAGGACGCCCGCGGCATCAAGCGATTTCGCGTAGGCATCGAACGCCGCGCGCCCCCAGTCCATAGCCTCCTCGCTCACCTCGGCGTCGCCGGCTTCCTGGCTCATGACGAGTAGTGAATACTGCATGGTGTCCTCTCGCTTCAGTTGATAGTGACATGGGGGTGACGATTGAGACAGGCCTCGATCGACACGTTGTGAGCGACAGTTATCCACAGGGCGCGGAGAGAACGAGTTATCCACAGGAAGCCCTGACCATGGCGTTTTTGTCGGAGGCAGTGTCCGGGGCAATGTCGGTGGCTCGTGAGAAAATTTCACTATGACAACCTCGACCGACGCCCTCCAGGACAGCACCGCGGTCGTCGCCGCTGCTGTCGCCGCGGCGGTCGGCGGGCGGTTCAGTTGCGACGAAGATGGGGTTAGTGCCGCTCGCGATCTGCAGGGCATGACCGACGCCGAGCTGCTCACGGTCACGGACGCGATCTTCGCCGCGAAACGGCAGGTCGAGGCCCTCGCGGCGTGGGCCGCGGGCGAGCTGACCGACCGGTTCATGCACGACTCGGGCGCGCACGGTATCGCGGCGAAAACCGGGTGCCGCAACGCGCGCGTACTGCTGACCGACGTCTACCAGATCTCGATGGGCGAAGCCAGCCGGCTCTGCAGGGTCGGGTCGGCGACCCGGCCGCGGGTAAGCCTGCTCGGTGAACGGATGCCGCCCGAATACCCGCAGGTCGCCGCCGCCCTCGACGCCGGAGCGGTGACCGTCGACTCCGCCGGCCACATCACCCAGAACCTGGCCCAGGCCGCCCCGCGGGCCACCAGCGACGACCTGGATATGGCCGAACAGGCCCTGGTCGACTTCGCGACCGACACCCCGGCCAATCGTGCCGCGGCAACGACGCAGAAGCCCCGGTCGATGACCGGGGCTTCTGTGTTCAGGCCGTGTGGCCGTGTTTCTGGAGCTGGTACTGCTCTGGAGCTAGTGGCTCGCGAGAGCCGGTTCGTCGAACTGGTTGCTCGTGTTGTTCACGCCGCCAGCCTTCAGCGCGGCTGCACCGGCGAAGTACTCCTTGTGGTTGTCACCCAGGTCCGAACCAGACATGTTCTGGTGCTTGACCGTGGCGATTCCCTCGCGGATCTCGCGACGCTGCACGCCCTTGACGTAGGCGAGCATGCCCTGGTCGGCGAAGTAGCCCTTGGCCAGGTCATCGGTGGAGAGTGCTGCCGTGTGGTACGTCGGCAGGGTGATGAGGTGGTGGAAGATACCAGCCTCTTTCGAGCTGTCCCGCTGGAAAGTGCGGATTTTCTCGTCGGCGTTGAGCGCCAGTTCAGTCTCGTCGTAGTCGACGCTCATGAGCTTGGCACGGTCGTAAGCGGAGACATCCTTGCCCTCGGCGAGCAGCGCGTCGTAGGCCTGCTGGCGGAAGTTGAGGGTCCAGTTGAACGATGGGCTGTTGTTGTAGACCAGCTTGGCGTTCGGGATCTCCTTGCGAACTTCGTTCATCATCGCGGCGATCTGACCGATGTGCGGCTTCTCGGTTTCGATCCAGAGCAGGTCGGCTCCGTTGCGCAGCGACGTGATGCTGTCGAGCACGCAGCGGGCTTCGCCGGTTCCGGCGCGGAACTGGAACAGGTTGCTGGCCAGACGCTTCGGGCGCAGCAGCTTGCCGTCGCGCTTGATGACGACATCACCGTTGCCGAGTTCGGCTTCGGTGATCTCGTCGACGTCGAGGAAGGAGTTGTACTGGTCGCCCAGGTCGCCGGGCTCGTTGGTCACGGCGAGCTTCTGCGTGAGTCCGGCACCGAGCGAGTCGGTGCGGGAGACGATGATGCCGTTCTCAATTCCCAGCTCAAGGAACGCGTAACGAACAGCGTTGATCTTGGCGATGAAGTCTTCGTGGGGAACCGTGACTTTACCGTCCTGGTGGCCGCACTGCTTCTCGTCGGAAACCTGGTTCTCGATCTGGATGGCGCAGGCGCCGGCCTCGATCATTTTCTTGGCGAGAAGGTAGGTGGCCTCCGGGTTTCCGAAACCGGCGTCGATGTCCGCGATGATCGGAACGACGTGGGTCTCGAAGTTGTCGATCTTGTCGGTCAGCGCGGCGATCTTGGCGTCGTCGCCCACGATGCGGGCGTTGTCGAGGGCCGTGAAGAGCAGGTCGAGCTCGCGGGCATCCGCCTGGCGGAGGAACGTGTACAGTTCCCCGACGAGCGCGGGAACGGCCGTCTTCTCGTGCATCGACTGGTCGGGGAGCGGGCCGAACTCGCTGCGCAGCGCGGCGACCATCCAGCCGGACAGGTAGAGGTAACGCTTGTTGGTGGTCTTGAGGTGCTTCTTGATCGAGATCATCTTCTGCTGGCCGATGAAGCCGTGCCAGACACCCAGCGACTGCGTGTACACGGAGGAGTCTGCGTCGTATTCCAGCATGTCCTTGCGCATGATGTCGGCCGTGTACTGCGCGATCTCGAGGCCGGTCTTGAACCGGTTCTGGGCGCGCATGCGGGCGACGGACTCCGGGTTGATGGCGTCCCAGCTGCTTCCGGACGCCTGCTTCAGGGCTTCGACGGCCACGATGTCGTCATTGTAGACAGTCATTTATTTTCCTTCGACTTGTGAGGAACTTGCGAGGTGTGAGCATTTGGCTGGGCTTTCGCGGCCCGCTATCGGCTGCTAAGTCAAGAGTGGCGCACCCTCACCGGGCCCCACCCGGAATTCTCAACAGAACTTTTGCCGTTCTTCTGCGTTTGAGAAGAAAGTCGTCGGGAGTCGAGTCGACGGACTCAGAAGAACGTGCAAATACCCCCGTTCGGGAGGCGTTCGAGCGGTTTCGTCTGCGCGGTGTCGTGTGGGCAAACCTCAGGCGCGATCGACGGCAGCCAAGATTGCCGCTGCGAGGTCGTCGGGGCGGGTGAACTGTGGCCAGTGGCCGGTGGGCAGGTCAGTGTATTCAACATCGGCGATACGGGCGAGTTCCGCAACGTAGGGGTGGCCGGCCTCGATCATCTCCTGGAGCATCGACGACGGGAATTCGCAGGCGATCACGGTGACGGGCACGTCGAAGCGGCGCTCGTCGCCGAGGCGTTGCGCTTCAGAGACCACGCCGCGCGGCTCGGGAATCGCGCGGGCTCGAAACTCGGCGCGCAGGTCGTCGGTCAGGTCGACCAGGTCATCGTCGTCGAAGTCGTGCCACTCCGGCAGCGGGACGTCGTCGCCGTCGGCCTGCAGGGACTCGTTGATCGACGCGCCGTCGCCGAGCGGACCGCTGTCCACGTACACGGCGCGCTCCACGCGCAGCGGCCTGGCGTCGAGGGCACCGTGGATGACGGCCCCGCCGCCGGAGTGACCCACGAGCACCAGCGGGTCGTCCGTGGCATCGATCACCGCAACGACCGCATCGATGTGGTCGCGCAGCCCGATACCGGCTCGCGAGGCGTCGACGGACTCGAGGCCCGGCAGGGTGAGTGCCTGCACGGCGTGTCCCGCCGCCGTGAGTGCCGGGGTGACCCCGGACCACGACGAACCGTCGAGCCAGAATCCGGGAACCAGGATGATATTCATGGCGCGACCCTACCCTGCGCGGGTGCCGATCAGAAGAACAGTCCCAGGGCACGCCGGCGGGGGGAACCGCAGCGTCAGGGAACCGCAGTCAGGAAAACCGGTGGAGCGGAAGCGTGGCCAGCACGGCGCGGCCCGCGGCATCCGCTCGGGCAGCCATGTCGACGAGGGCAAGCTGGGTGAGGATGAGCTCGTCACCCTTGGAGACCCGGGAAGGGCCCTTGACCGTGATGTGGGCCCGAAACCCGGGCCCGGTGAACGCGGGCTCGTCGGGCCGGGCCGCGAGCGGGCGCACGGCCTCGACGAGTCGGCGGTGCAGGAGAGTGAGCTCCGGGTTCTCGACGACGAGCGTGACCGGGATGTCGTGCTTGCGGCCGAACAGGGCCGCTGACCCGGCCCGCGCCCGGAGCTCGGGCTGGGTGCCAGCCACCTCCGCGATCAGCACGGCAACGTCGTCGACGGTGCGCTCGGTGAGAAACGGCGGCAGAACGGTGATGTGCAGCGGCCATTCCGCGACCGCGAATGAGTCCCCGACAGCGAGCGGCTCGAGCGGCAGCACCAGCACGAGCCGCTGCTGTCCGGAAGTCACGCGGCGGTGGGGGCGATTTTTACGAAAGTGAGGTTGTTCATGGGCTGCACGGTCTTGGCCGGGGCGCGGCTGAAGCCCTTGGCGTCGAGGCGGTTCTGACTGCGGAACTCCGCCATCGCCTCGTCGTAGATCTCGTTCAGGCGTTTGCCGGTGAAGACCTCGGGCGCGCCCTCGGTGAACGTGACGGTGATGAGCGTGGTGCTCGGAAAGTGGCGGTTCATGCGGATGTAGCCGTCGGCGTCCTGCTGCAGATCGATCATGGAGTTCCTTAGAGCTGGGGTACAAGAGATCCCAGTCTTACCTATCCTGACCTGTTCCGCCGCACTGCCGGGTCAGGGCTCTAGCGTTTGCCCTGCACCTCGACCAACGCACGGGCGAGCCGCTCGATGAGGTCGTAGGGCATCGGCCGGGTCAGCGAAAAATCAAGAGTGCCCTTCGCTTTGCGATAGTTCGCCAGTTCCTTCTCCAGCGTCGGCGCCATCGTCGGCACGGAATAGAGGGCCACATGGTGCTTCCAGCCGGCGAAGTAGAGCACGCGGCGCCCGTTCACCGAGTAGGTCGGCATGCCGTAACTGATCGACTCCACCGCGGTCGGCACCGCGCGCAGCAAGGTCTGCCGCACTGCTTCCACGACGTCTCTCACCTCAGGGGGAAACCCCGCGACGTACTCGTCGACGTTTTCCGGCGCTGCCTCGGTCATCGATTCCTCTCGGCCGTCATGCCGCCATCGTAGGGCATCCAATAAAACCGGGACTTCACTCGCGATTTGAAAGGACCATCGTGCTAAAAATTGAAACGGGTCGACAGCGATCCGCAACGCCGACTCCCTCGGAGCCGCTCGAATCTACAGGCCCCACCACACCAGCAGCGCTGGCGGCACGGCCTGGGCGAGGAACCCCACATGACCGAAACGCCGCACAAACGCCCGGTGCGCCTCTTGCACCACGACGCTGCCGAGCGGCCCTTCATCGTGATCTGGGAAGTGACGCGAGCCTGCCAGCTGGTTTGCACCCACTGCCGTGCCGACGCCATCCGCACCCGCAATCCCTTCGAGCTGACCACCGCGCAGGGCAAGACCCTGCTCGACGATCTCGCCGCGTTCGGGACGCCCCGCCCGCTCGTGGTGCTGACCGGCGGCGACCCGTTTGAACGAGCCGACCTGCCCGAGCTGGTCGCCCACGGAACCGCACTCGGCCTCAGCATGGCTCTCTCCCCCTCGGTGACCCCGAAGCTGACCCGCGAGGTACTCGAAGAACTGCACGACGCGGGGGCGAAGGCCGTCTCGTTGTCGTTGGATGGGGCATCCGCTACCACCCACGACGCCTTCCGGGGCGTGGACGGCGTCTTCGACGACACTCTGGTCGCCGCCCGCCTGGTGCGGGACGTGGGCTACCGGCTACAGATCAACACGACCGTCACCGCCGCCACCGTGCACGAGCTGCCGGCCATTCTGCAGACCGTGCTCGAGCTCGGCACCACTCTCTGGAGCATCTTCTTTCTGGTGCCGACCGGCCGCGGCAAGCTGCTGCAGGCCCTCAGTGCCGAGCAGGAGGAAGAGGTGCTGCACTGGATGCACGACGTTTCCGAGCTTGTCGCCATCAAGGCGACCGAGGCGCCGCACTACCGCCGCATCGCCATTCAGCGCGCCGGTTTAGCTGACCGGGCCGACCTCGACAGCGCGTTCCCGGTCGGCCCGCTGCGGGCCGCCCTGCGCCGCGATACCGCCGCCCTGCTGACCGGTGACGAACCGAAGCGACGCGCGGCACGCGCGCCGATCGACGTCAACTCGGGCCGCGGTTTCGCTTTCGTCGACCACGTCGGCATGGTCTATCCGAGCGGTTTTCTGCCGGTGGCCGTCGGCTGCGTGCGGGACCAGGCGTTTTCCGATATCTACCGGGATGCCGACCTCTTGCAGGACCTGCGCTCCCCCGACAACTTTGGTGGTCGCTGCGGTCGCTGCGAGTTTCGCGCGGTCTGCGGCGGGTCGCGCTCGCACGCCTACGCGGTCACGGGTGATCCGCTCGCAGCGGACCCGAGCTGCGCCTACGAGCCCGCGCGCGTGCAGTCGTGACGGTCCCGAACCAGCCTGACGGAAGGAAACACATGACCCACACCACAGCCCCGCCCGAGGCACGCCCCGCTCAAACCCGTGTCGTCATCGTCGGGGCCGGCATCAGCGGCCTCACCACCGCTTATTACCTGCAGCGGCGGTTCGGCGACCAGGCGCAGATAACGCTGGTGGAGGCTGCCGAGCGGCTGGGTGGCAAGATTTCCACGCGCATCGTGGCGGGGCATCCGCTCGATACCGGACCCGACGCCCTCATGGTGCGCGCCCCGGTCGCGGCGGCCCTTATCGCCGACCTCGGCCTGGCCGACCAGGTGGTGGCGCCGAATGGCGGCGGCGCCCGCATCTGGAGCCGCGGCCGACTGCGCTCGCTGCCCGAGGGAACCATGTTCGGCGTTCCGGGCGGGCTGCTGCCGCTGGTGCGCTCCCGGCTGCTCTCGCCCCTCGGCCTCGCTCGCGCCGCGTTCGACCTGGTGCTGCCGCGCAACCGACCGCGCGCGGCCGGGGCCGATCCATCGATCGGGGAGCTGGTGCGCGCCCGCATGGGCGCCCAGGTCTTCAACCGTCTGGTCGAACCGCTACTCGGCGGAGTGCACGCCGGCCGCGCGGACACCCTCAGCGCGCAGAGCACCGCGCCGGACATCGCTGCCTTGGCCAGCACCCACCGCAGCCTCTACCTCGGCCTGCGACACCGCCCGAAGCGTGCGGCCGGAGCCGCCCCCGCCGGCCCGATGCTCGTCACCCTGAACAGCGGGCTCGGCGGCCTGGTCGACGCGCTCGAAGCGCACCTGACGGATGCCACGGTGCGGCGCGGCAGAACCGTCACCGCCATCACGCCGGCGGCTGGTCCCGCAGCGGCGGCACCCCGCGGCTACCGGGTCGACCTGGATGACGGCGACGTGCTCACCGCCGACGTCGTCGTGTTGGCGACACCGGCCTTCGCCTCCGCGCAGATCGTGGCGACGGCCTCGCCGCAGCTGGCGACCCTGCTCGAGGGCATCGACTACGCCAACGTGGCCACGATCGGTCTCGCCTACCCCCGGTCGGCCTTGTCGGCGGACCTCGTCGGCACCGGCTTTCTGGTGCCGCCGGAAGAGGGCCGACTCATTGTCGGCTGCACCTGGTCGAGCCTGAAGTGGCCGCACCTGGCCGATGACAACGTCGTGCTCGTGCGCTGCATGGTCGGCCGGCACGGCGACAACCGTTGGCTGACCATGAGGGACTCGACCCTCGTGCGGCGCGTGCGCGACGAGCTCGCGGACGCACTGGGACTGGTCGGCACGCCCCAGGAGCAGTTCGTGCAGCGCTGGGACCAGGGCATGCCGCAGTACCTGGTCGGCCACCAGACGCGTCTCGACGCGATGGCCGAGGAGCTGACCACGCTGCCGGGCCTGTTCCTCACCGGCTCCGCCTATCGCGGGGTCGGGCTGGCCAGCTGCATCGCCGACGCCGAACGCACCGCGGATGCGATCGTCGCGGTCCGGTCCTCGACCCGCCGGGAAGATCGGGCCGGAGCGACCATAGCCGGGCGTAACCTGCGCGTGCCGGCCCACCGGCAGGAATAGCGTGAAGGCATGACATCTGCAGAGCGGCCCGACAAACATTCTCCTACCGCTCTCGCTTTCGCGACGCAGATGGTGCACGCCGGCAACACGATCGATGCCGCAACCGGAGCTTTGCGCACCCCGGTCGTGATGGCGAACTCCTATGCCCTGCCCGAGGATCCCTCGAAGGTGAGCTGGTCGGGGGCCCTGCCTGGGCTCTACACCCGCAACACCGGCACCAACCAGCAGGGCCTCGAACAGAAACTCGCCGTACTCGAGCACGGTGAAGCCGCGGTCGCCCTCGCCAGCGGCGTCGCGGCCCTGCATGCGGTGTTCTTCACCCTTCTGAAAACCGGCGACCACGTCGTGGTCGCCAACGTGACCTACGAGGCGGTGCACCGCCTCTTCACCGAGCTGCTGCCCGACAAGTACGGCATCACGGCGACCTTCGTCGACGCGAGCGACCTCGAGGCGGTGCGCGCCGCCATCCGCCCCGAAACCCGTCTCGTGCACATCGAGACCGTGGCGAACCCGACGACCCTGGTGACGGATGTCGCCGCCATCGCCGGAATCGCCCACGCGGCCGGGGCGCTGCTCTCGATCGACAACACGTTCACGCCGCCGCCGTTGTTTCGGCCGCTCGAACACGGCGCCGACCTCGTCGTGCACTCCCTCACCAAGTACATCAACGGACACGGCGACGCGATGGGCGGCGCGGTGATCGGCAGCGAGGCGCTCATTCGCCGCCTCAAGCTCGACGCGATGGTCGATGTCGGCGGCGTGATCAGCCCGTTCAATGCCTGGCTGATCATGCGCGGATCGGTCACCCTGCCGCTGCGGCTGCGGCAGCACTGCGCGTCGGCGCAGACCGTCGCCGAGTTTCTCGAGGCCGACCCACGGGTCGCGTATGTCGTCTACCCGGGCCTGGCCTCGCATCCGCAGCACGAGATCGCTGCCCGTCAACTGACCGGCGGGTTCGGCGGCATGATGGCGTTCGCCGTCGCTGGCGACACGGCCACCCAGAACCGGTTCGTCGCGGCCCTGCGCGTCATCACTTCGGCGGTGTCGCTCGGGCACGACGAGACCCTGATCGTGCACGTGGACGGCTCCGGACCACGCGTGGCCGCCTACCCGGCCGAGTTTCGCGAGTACGGGCACCTGCGGCTGTCAGTGGGGCTCGAAGACGCCGACGATCTCGTGCGCGACCTGGCCGCGGCCCTCGACGCGACCTTCCCCGCCGCACCCGCGCACGGCTCGGAGGGCCCGGCACGATGAACGGGGTCGGCTGAGCGCGTCGGGTCGGCTGGTCTGCACCACGAACAGGCGGAATTGTGTCCGCTAGCCCTTGCTGCGCCCGAAAAGTGCACTCCGCCGCGTCGCTGCGCCCGAAAACTGCTCGGGCGCGTGGCAGGCCAGGCGCACGAGCAGTTTTCGGGCGCACGAGCAGTTTTCGGGCGCACGAGCCTGACGAGGTGCACTTATCGAGCGCAGCCGGATCAGACCCGTCACGGCACGCGCACGGCACGCGCACGGCATCGTGTGAGGTCTGCGCGGCTGGCAAGCGGGCCATTTTCGGCGACGGATGCTGCGACATCCGTCGCTGCGCCCTGGGCGGCGGCAGGCTACGACAAGGGTGCCCGGTGGCGCCTAAGCGGCGACGAGCTCCACGGTGCCCACGGCGCCGGCCGTGACGCCGGCCGTGACGCCGGCACGCAGCGCGGCGAGCAGCAGCGGAAGCTGCTGTGCCGGGGCATCCGGAGCTTCGGGATGCCACTGCACACCGGTGATCGGCGCGGTCACGTGTTCCACAGCCTCGACCAGACCGTCGGGGGCGAACGCGGCAGCGACGAGGCCGGCACCGAGCCGGGCCACACTCTGATGGTGAGCGCTCTGCACGACGATCTGGGTGCCGCCGAGGCTTGCGACGAGGCCGCTCCCGACGCCGAGCGTCACATCGTGGGTCGACAGGATCTCGTCGATCGGCACGCCGACATTGCGGTGGATGCCGTCGTCGATGTGCTGGTCGATACTGCCACCGAGGGCGACGTTGATGATCTGCAGGCCGCGGCAGATGCCGAGCAGCGGTGTTCCGAGTCGGGCGGCCCGGCGCACGAGGGCGATCTGGCCCTCGTCGGCGATGGCGAAGTGGTGGGTTTCGGCTTCGTAGCCGGTGCTGCCGCCGTAGAAGCGGGGCGTGATGTCTTCGCCTCCGACGATCACGATGGCGTCGGCATCCGTCGTCGCGGCCAGCAGTGCGGCCGGGGTGACGTCGGCGGCGGCGATGCGCGTGACCTGCCAGCCGGCGGACGCGGCGTCGCTGGCGACGCGGGCATTCAGCACCTGCACCTTGGCGTGATACTCGGGCCGGTCGGGTCGGTGCCCGGTGACCTCGATGACGGCCAGGCGGGGCTGCCCGGCGCTGTCCGAGGAAGCGGTACCGGCGGACGCCGCCATGTCACGTGCTCCTGTGAGTGTGGTCATGTCAACTCCATCCGGTTTGAGGTGTTCCTACAGTCTGGACAGCGGATGCCACGGGCGCGACTTTCGCCCGTAACAGGCGGTCATCTTGCGGTGCTGCCCGGAGGCTCCTCGGCGCAACCTCGGCACAGTCCCTGTTCAGCGGGACTTCCTAGACTCGTTCAGACGAGCGCTCTATGCTCGACCAGGGGTGTCCTGCATCAGCGAAGAAGCGTCACGAACTACCAGGACACACACGGTTTCATCGGGGAGAAAGCAGACCAATGCGGGCACGGTTATCGATCGGTGCAGGCCTCATGCTGGCCGCCCTCACAGTGACGCTGACCCTGGCAGTGCCGACACTGCTGCTGCCCACGCCGGCCCAGGCCGCTGAACCGGTGCGTTTCGGGTCCAGCAATATCGTCGACGAGGTCGGCGCCCTCGGCGAGCGCGAGTCCGAGGTCACGGCCGCCCTCGACACCCTCTACAACGACACCCGGGTCGACCTCTACGTCGTCTTTGTCGACAGCTTCACCGGCGTTTCCGGCCAGACCCGGTGGTCTGACCAGACCGCGATCGACAATGGGCTCGGTACCAATGACATCCTGCTCGCGGTTGCGACCGAAGACCGGCAATACGAGGTGTCGGTGGAATCCAGCTTCGCCCTGACGGATGCCCAGCTCGCCGACCTGGAATCGTCCGCGATCGAGCCGTACCTGCGGGAAGACGACTGGGCCGGCGCCGCCATCGGAGCGGCCGAGGGCATCGCGGCGAGCATGAACGGCGACACCTCCGGCTCGGGTTCGGGTTCTGCGCCGAACGATTCCGGCTCGGGCACGTCGACCGCAAGTTCGGGCTCCGGTGCGTTCTGGGTCATCGCCCTGGGGCTGGCCGCGCTGGTCGTGCTCACGATCGTGCTGCTACGCCGCCGCAGCCAGGCCGGCCCTGGCGCCGGCGCGCGCGGCCGTGTCGCCGGACCGCCGCCGGTTGCGCTGATCCCGCTGGACCAGCTCAAACAGCAGGCCGGCAGCGCCCTCGTGCACACCGACGACGCCGTGAAGACCAGCGAGGAAGAACTCGGCTTCGCGGTCGCCTCCTACGGAACCGAGGCCACCGTCGCATTCCGCGCGGCCCTCGACGACGCCGAGTCCCAGCTGCTGCGTGCCTTCACCCTGCAGCAGAAACTCGACGACGTCGAACCCGACTCCGACGAACAGCGCCGGGCCTGGTACTCCGAGATCATCGACCTGTGCGCGCGAGCCAACGCGGGACTCGACGCCGAAGCCGAGGACTTCGACGAGCTACGCCAGCTGGAGGCGCGCGCGCCCGAGGCCGCGGCATCCGTCGCCGCAGAACTGGCGGCGCTCACCGGCCGCGTCGACGCGGCCGCGAACACCCTCACGAAGCTCGGCCAGCAGTACAGTGCGAGCGCCCTGGCTCCGGTCGCCGACAACATCGAGCAGGCCCGCGACCGGATGAGCTTCGCCGCCGCCGAACTTGCCGATGCCCGGGTGGAACTCGGGATCGACCCGGTGCCCGCCCCCGCTCCGACAGAGGCCGCCGATACGGCCGGCGCCGACGCACCGACCGGAATCAACCCCGGAGCGGCGGCCATCGGCATCCGCGCCGCCGAAGAAGCGGTCGACCAGGCCGCCCTGCTGCTGGGCGCCATCGACCGGCGCGCCGCCGAGCTCGCGGCGGCCGCTGCGACAGTCATTCCGGCGCTGCGTGACCTCGAATCCGACCTCGTGACCGCCCGCGGGCTGCCGACCGGCGGCCCGGGCGCGGCATCCGCCGCCCTGCCCGGTGCGATCGCCGCGAGCGAGCAGGCGGTGAACCGGGTGACCGCCGCCCTGGGCGAGGCCGGTCGCACGGATCCGATCGACCTCGCCACCCGCCTCGAAACCGCGAACAGCCAGATGGATGACGCCCTGCAGGACGTGCGCGACGCCGCGGCCCTCGCGCAGCGGGCGCAGTCCGCCCTCGCCCAGACCCTGCTCGTGGCGCGCAGCCAGATCTCGGCCGCACACGATTTCATCACCGCCCGGCGCGGCGGCGTCGGCGCGACCGCCCGCACCCGCCTGGCCGAGGCGAGCCGACACCTCTCACTCGCCGAAGCCACCGCCCCCTCCGACGCACCGAAGGCGCTCGCCTACGCCCAACGCGCCCATGCCCTCGCGGCAGAGTCGCTCGCCCTGGCCCAGTCCGACGTGAATACGTTCTCCCAGGGCGGGCCCGGTGGCCAGTTCGGCGGCCAGGGCGGCCAGCAGTACGGCGGCCAGCAGGGCGGGTCGGGCTCGATGGGCGCGGTGCTCGGCGGCCTGCTGATCGGCTCGCTGCTCGGCGGAGGCGGTAACCGAGGCGGCGGTATGTTCGGCGGAGGCGGCGGCATGTTCGGTGGCGGAGGCGGCGGCCGTCGTGGCGGCGGCGGCGGCTTCGGCAGCCCCGGCAGCTTCGGCGGCGGCGGAACCCGATCCCGGCGCGGCGGCGGCGGCCGCTTCTAACCGGCACCGAATAACCCGCCCCTCCTCTCCCCTCCCTGCACACAACTTCACTCCTACCACCCGAACAGTCTCGAAAGGACCCCACATGTCGAAACAGTCCATCTTCGGTCGCATCTCGCAGCTCGCGAAGGCGAACATCAACGCCATCCTCGACTCGGCTGAAGACCCCAAGCTCATGCTCGACCAGATGGTGCGGGACTTCACCACGAGCATCCACGACGCCGAAAGCGCCATCGCGGAGACCATCGGCAACCTGCGTCTGCTCGAGGACGACCACCGTGAAGACGTCGCCGCGGCGGCATCCTGGGGCGGAAAGGCCCTGGCCGCGAGCCGCAAGGCCGACGAACTGCGCGGAGCCGGCAACACGGCCGACGCCGACAAATTCGACAACCTCGCCAAGGTCGCCCTCGGCCGCCAGATGTCCTCCGAAAACGAGGCCCGCGCGGCCGAGCCGCAGATCGTGGCCCAGACGGCCGTCGTCGAGCAGCTCAAGAGCGGCCTCAACGCGATGAAAGAGAAGCTCGGCCAGCTCGCCAGCAAGCGCGACGAGCTCATTGCCCGCTCGAAGACCGCGGCCGCCCAGTCCCAGGTCATGGATGCCGTGAAGAGCATCGACATGATGGACCCCACGAGCGAGGTCAGCCGTTTCGAAGACAAGATCCGGCGTGAAGAAGCCCGTGTGCGCGGCGCCAGCGAGCTCGCCGCGTCGAGCCTTGACGCCCAGTTCGAGAGCCTCGAAGACCTCGGCGAGCTCAGCGAGGTCGATGCCCGCCTGGCCGCGCTCAAGGCCGGGTCGACCAGCGCTCCCGCCATCGACCGCTAACCCGGCTGATTCCCAGCCACGGAACGTCGGCCCGCCCGGTGTTCCGTGGCCGCCCGCTGTTTTTCGTTTTCCGACACCGAAGTTGAGGATTCCATGCCCAGTTCCGCCCCGCAGACCTCCGCGCATCCCGCCCCAGGAACGACGACCGTGGGAATCATCGGTGCCGGTCACATCGGCGGCCAGCTGGCCCGCCTGCTCGTTGCCCACGGCTACCCCGTCGTCATCAGCAATTCCCGCGGCCCCGATACCCTGATCGAGCTCGTCGCCGAACTCGGACCCCTCGCCCGCGCGGGCACAGTGCACGACGCCGCGATCGCCGGTGACCTCGTCGTTGTCACCACGCCGCTGTCGGCCGTGCAGACCCTTCCCGCGGAGGAACTGGCCGGCAAGGTCGTGATCGACACCGACAACTACTACCCGCAGCGTGACGGTCACATCCCCGAGCTCGACGACGAGACGACGACGGTGTCCGAGCGCCTGCAGGTGTTCCTGCCCAACGCCCACGTGGTGAAGGCGTTCAACCACATCTACGCCGCGGCGCTGACGACGGATGCCCTTCCCGCCGGTTCCGACAACCGGCGCGCCCTGGCCGTGGCCGGCAACGAGGCATCCGCGCGGGCAACCGTCTGCCGCTTGATCGACGACCTCGGCTTCGACGTCGTCGACCTCGGGCCGCTCGCCGAAGGCTGGCGCATCCAGCGTGACACCCCCGGTTACGGCCCGCGCATGGACGCGTTCGAGCTGCGGGAAGCGGTGTCGACCGCCATCCGTTATCGCGATATGGAGTAACGCACAACCCGAGCGCCACAAACGCAACGAATTGCCGGAGAAAGCGTCAAAATTTTGCGCAGACCGGCACTTTTGCCCGGGTGGGGAGCATACTGAAGTATGGCTCCCACCTTCGTTGTTGTGCCTCAGTGGCAGGGTTCGGTTTCTCCGCGCGCGATGCGCCTGGTCGACGGGGCGGAGATGATTCGCGGCGACCTGCCCTCCTCGGCCACCGAGATTGTCGACGTTCCGGTCGAGGCCGGCGACGCGATCGAAACCGGTATCCACCGACTCTCCACGATCCTGCTCGTGCGTGAGCGGCAGGCCACCGTGCTGCGCGGGGTCGGTGCGCGCGGCACCGGCGACTGGGCCCTCACGATCGGAGGTGACTGTGGCGTGTCGTTGGCCGCCGTCGAATACGCCTCCCGACAGCATCCGAATGATCTGGCCCTGGTCTGGTTCGACGCCCGTCCGCGGCTGCACACCGCAGAGTCCTCCCCGTCGGGCGGTTTCGGCGGCATGGTCCTGCGGGCCATCAGTGGGGAAGGCCGCCCCGAGCTGCTGCTCGACCCGGCCAGCAGCGTGCCGCTCGACCGCATCGTGTTGGCCGGTGCCCGCGATATGGACGACGCCGAAGCAGACCTCATCGCTGAGCACCACGTGCCGACGCTGTCGACCACTGAACTCGACACCCCCGAGGCCCTGCTCGCGGCCCTGCGCACGATCGGGGCGACTCGGGTCTACCTGCACGTCGGCCTCGACGTTCTCGACCCGGCGGTGCTCACCGGACTGGCCGACCTGGTTCCCTTCGGCCTGGAGGTCGACGCCCTTACCCGGCTGATCACCGCCGTGCGCGGCGAATTCACCCTCGCCGGCGCGACCATCGCCGGGTTCGCCCCGGCCACGATCGATGCGGGCAACGACGATATGTCGAGTATCCTGCGCATCATCGGGGCGCTGACGCGCTGATGGCCATTCCCTCGACCCCTGCCCCGCAAGCGGATGACGCCCCCCGCGTGATCACCGAACGCCGCGGCCACGTCTTCCTGATCGGACTGAACCGGCCCGACAAGCGCAATGCCGCCGACTTCGCGATGCTGCAGCAGCTCGCCCTCGCCTATGGCGAGCTGGAGCGCGACCCCGACCTGCGCGTGGGCCTCGTGCACGCGATCGGGGATCATTTCACCGGCGGGCTCGACCTCGCCGACGTGGGCCCCCGGCTCGGCCCGAATGGGCTCGACATGGTTCCCGACGGCGGACTCAACCCTTGGCAGGTCGATGGTCGCGGGCTGTCCAAACCGGTCGTGATCGCCGTGCAGGGCATCTGTCTCACGCTCGGCATCGAGCTCATGCTGGCCAGCGATGTGGTCGTCGCCGCGGCATCGACGACCTTCGGGCAGATTGAGGTCGCCCGCGGCATCCTGCCCTTCGGCGGCGCCACCATCCGCTTTCCCCGCGCCGTCGGCTGGGGCAACGCCATGCGCTACATGCTCACCGGGGATCGTTTCGATGCCGCCGAAGCCTACCGACTCGGCCTCGTGCAGCAGATCGTGCCCGACGGCACCCAGCTCGGCCGTGCTCTCGACCTCGCCGAACGCATCGCCGGGCAGGCACCCCTCGCCGTGCAGGCGACGCTCGCGAACGCCCGCACCGCGGTGCGCGAGGGGGACGCGGCCGCCGAGGCACGCCTGCAGCCCGAACTCGCCCGGCTCGCCGGCACCACGGATGCCCGCATCGGCATGGAGGCGTTTGTCACCCGCACTCCGGCCAGCTTCATCGGCAAGTAGGGCACTTCAGCCCGGTCTGGCTCCTGTCGGCGGCTCGGGATAGGCTGCTCGAACCTCGGTAAGCCCCCACCCGCTTGCTGCGCCCCCAACCCGGCTGGAGATTCAATGACGACTCACACCCCCGCACTCTCCGCCGACACCTACGACGTCATCGTGCTCGGCGGCGGTGCTGTCGGGGAGAACGCGGCCGACCGCACCGCCCAGGGCGGCCTGCGCACCGTCATCGTCGAGAGCGCCCTGGTCGGCGGCGAATGCTCCTACTGGGCGTGCATGCCCTCGAAAGCGCTGCTGCGCAGCGGCGCTGCACTGGCCGCCGCGCGGCGTGTCCCGGGATCGGCCGAGGCCGTCACCGGCAGCCTGGGCGTGCTCGCCACCCTGCGCAGCCGGGATGCTGTGACCAGCCACTACTCCGACTCCGGTCAGGAGAAGTGGCTCGAATCGGCCGGCATCGCCCTCGTACGCGGCCACGGTCGACTGACCGGCACCCGGGAGGTCACCGTGACCGGTTCCGACGGCAGCACCCGCATCCTCACGGCCACCCATGCCGTCGTGCTGAGCACCGGGTCGGCTGCGCTGCTGCCCGACGTCCCCGGCCTCGTCGACGTGCAGCCGTGGACCAGCCGGGAGGCGACCTCGGTGCAGACCGTGCCGGCGAGTCTCGCGATCATCGGCGGCGGAGTCGTCGCCGCTGAAATGGCCACCGCCTACACATCGCTCGGCGCGCAGGTCACCCTCATCGCCCGCAGTGGGCTGCTCGGCGGCAGCGAACCCTTCGCCGGTGAGCTGGTCGCCACGGCCCTGCGTGAGGGCGGCGCGACCCTGCTGCTGGGCGACTCCCCCACCGCCGCCCGGCGCACCGACACCGGTGACGTGGAGCTGACCCTCGCGAGCGGCGGCACGGTCACGGCGAGCGAGGTGCTCGTGGCGACCGGCCGGGTTCCCCAGACCCAGGACCTCGGGCTGGCCGTCGTCGGGCTGGCCGACGGAGACTGGCTCACCGTCGACGACACCCTGCGGGTGGTCGGCGAGTCGCCCGCATCCGTCGCCGCGCTCGGCACTGCGACAGACGGCAGCGGATGGCTCTATGCCGTCGGTGACGTCAACCACCGGGCCCTGCTCACCCACCAGGGCAAATACCAGGCGCGCGCCGTAGGCGACGTGATCGTGGCCCGTGCCGCCGGCACCCCGGTAGACGACAGCCCCTGGGGCGCACACGTTGCGACGGCCGACCACAGCGCGGTACCGCAGGTGACCTTCACCGATCCGGAGGTCGCATCCATCGGCCTCACCGCGGCCGGGGCTGTCAAGGCGGGGTACCAGGTGAAAATACTGGACTACGACCTGAGCAACCTCGGCGGCGCCTCCGTTTTGGCCGACGGTTACGTGGGCCGTGCCCGTGCCATCGTCGACCTCGACCGGGAGGTGCTGATCGGCGTGACCTTCGTCGGCCAGGACGTCGCCGAGCTGCTGCACTCGGCGACGATCGCGGTGGTCGCCGAGGTGCCGATCAACCGGCTGTGGCACGCGGTGCCGAGCTATCCGACGCTCAGCGAGGTGTGGCTGCGCCTGCTGGAACAGTATGGCCGGCCTGGACACGTTGGCTGAGTCCCCGCATCGGGCCGTAGCGTAGAGCCATGAGACGCATTCTGTTCGACTCCCCGATCAGCCGGGCCGGCTACCTCTACGCAACCCTGGTCGGGCTGGTCTGGGGCTCGATCTGGAGCACGGGCCGGGTGCAGCGCCGAAACGGCCTCTGGGTCTTTCGCGGCATGCCGACCTGGACCTTCGGTCGCGGCGGCAGCTGCGTCGGCGGCTGTTACCTCACCGGGCACACTGTGAGCGCGGCTGTGCTCGAACACGAGGCCGTGCACAAACGGCAGTGGCAGCGCTACGGCATGGTCTTTCCGCTGCTCTACCTGGTGGCCGGGCGCGACCCGCTGCACAACCGCTTCGAGGTTGAGGCCGGGCTGGAGAAGGGCGGCTATCTGCGCGCCTCCCAGGGGTCAGACCAGCACTGACGGGGTCAGACCAACACTGACTCCAGCGGGCGGGAGGCTCCGGCCTTCGGAACCACCATCGGGGTTCCGGTTTCCGGGTCGGCCACCACCACACAGGGCAATCCGAACACCGACTCAACCAGTTCGGCCGTGAGCACCTCCCCGGGGTTTCCCTGGGCCACGACCGCGCCGTCCTTCATCACCACGAGGTGGCTGGCGTACCGGGCGGCCTGGTTGAGGTCGTGCAGCACCACCACGAGTGTGCGGCCCGCGGCGTGCAGCCGCGAGCACAATTCGAGCACCTCGTACTGGTGCGCGATGTCGAGGAAGGTGGTGGGCTCGTCGAGCAGCAGCAGTTCGGTCTGCTGGGCGAGCACCATGGCGATCCAGGCACGCTGGCGCTGACCGCCGGACAGTTCGGACACGTAGCGGTCGGCCAGGTTGGTAATGCTCGTCGCCGCGAGGGCCTCGTTGACGGCCACCGCGTCGGCGTTCGACCACTGCCGCAGCAGGGTTTGGTGCGGGTAGCGGCCGCGGCCCACGAGGTCGCGCACGGTGATGGCCTCGGGCGCGATCGGGCTCTGCGGCAGCATCGCCAGCTGGCGGGCGACCTTTTTGCTCTTGATCGCCGTGATCGGCACCCCGTCGAGCAGCGCGCTGCCGGATGCCGGGGTGAGGGTGCGCGAGAGCGCCTTGAGCAGGGTGGACTTGCCGCAGGCGTTTGGCCCGATGATCACCGTGAAGCCGCCGTCGGGCAGGTCGAGGGTGAGGTCGTCGACGATCACGGTGTGGTTGTATGCCAGCACCAGGTTCTGCGCGGCCAAACGGGAACGGCCGCCGTCAGTCTGCGGCGAGTCGGGCGTCGGCGAATACGTGTTCATCAGAGGGATCCTTTCTTCCACTGGCCGAGCAACAGGTAGCCGAGGTAGAGCCCGCCGATCAGCGCGGTGAGCACGCCGACGGGCAGTTGCACCGGCAGCGGCGACTGTTGGGTGAGCAGGTCCGCCAGGCACAACAGCAGTGCCCCGGTCAGGGCGGACATGACGACATTGGGCCCGGCAGCGCGGGTGAGCCGCCGGGCAATCTGGGGGGCGGTGAGGGCGATGAACCCGATCGGGCCGACCACGTTCACGGCCGCGGTCGCCAGGCCGATGGAGACCAGCACCGAGAAGAGCCGGGTGCGGGAGCTGCCGGCACCGAGGGCATCCGCCTGATCATCGCCCATTTCCACGAGCTGCAGCCGACGGCTGAGGGCGAGGGCGAAGGGGGCGAGCACTACCAGGCACAGCCAGATGGTGGCGGCGTGCTGCCACGACCGGGAGGCGAGGGTGCCGCTCAGATAGGCGGCGAGGGTGATGGCCTCCTCGCGGCCGACCCGCACGATGACGAATTCCACGAACGCCAGCGCTACGGCAGACACCCCGATGCCGGCGAGCAGCATTCGGCCGGGCGACGCGAACCCGCGGCCGGTCGCCAGGTAGACGAGCAGCATTGCGGCAGAGGCGCCGATCAGAGCGCCGACGGGCTGGGGCAGGATACCCGTCCAGAGCACGCCGAAGGCCGCGGCCCCGGCGGCCGCGCCGGCGGAGAGCCCGATCACGTCCGGGCTGCCGAGGGGGTTGCGGGTGACGGTCTGGAACAGCGTGCCGGCGATGCCGAGCGCGGCGCCCGCGGCGACGGCGACGATCAGTCGCGGTCCTCGGATGGTGCCCCAGACGATGCGGTCGGTGCCGGCGCCCTGGCCGAGGATCGTCGCCACGATCTCGGCCGGGGCGACGCCGAGGCGGCCGAGGCTGATGGTGAGCAGCGCCACGACGAGCAGGGCGGCCACCAGGCTTGCGGCGACGATGAGGCTGCGCCGGCGCACCGGCAGGCTCAGCCAGTGGCCGAGGCGCAGGGTTGCTGCCGGTGTGGCTCCGCTGGCGAGGGCGCCGTTCGGCGCCGTGGACCGGCGAGTCGCGGTCGTGCCGGTCATGCCGGTACCTTCATGCGGCGCACGGCGAGCAGCAGGATGGGCGCGCCGACGAACGCGGTGATGATGCCCACCATCAGTTCGGCCGGGCTCACGATGACGCGGCCGAGCACGTCGGCGCCGAGCAGCAGCACCGGGCCGGCGAGCAGGCAGTAGGGCAGCAGCCAGCGATGGTCACTGCCGGTCACCGACCGTACGACGTGAGGCACGGCCAGTCCGACGAAACCGATCGGGCCGACGGCGGCCGTGGCGGCGGCGCAGAGGAGGGTCGTGGCCAGTGCGCCCAGCAGCCGGGTGCGGCCCACTTTCACACCGAGGGTCTGGGCCAGGTCGTCGCCGAGGGCGAGGGCGTTCAGCGGTCCGGACAGGGCGAGGGCGATCAGGAGCCCGACAAGGATGAAGGGCAGCACGTCGAGAATCACCTGCGGGTTGCGGCCGGCGAGCGACCCGACCGCCCAGTACCGGTAGCTGTCGAAAACGCCGGGCAGGCTCAGGGTGATTGCCGAGACCAGGGCGGCGAGCACGGCCGTCACGACGACCCCGGCCAGCACCAGCCGAATCGGTGACGATCGGCCGCCACCGCCGCCGATCAGGTAGACGACGGCGACGGCGATGAACGCGCCCGGCAGGGCCACCCACACGTTGGAGCCGACCGCGCCGACACCGAGAAAAGCCGTGGCCAGCACCACGGCGGCCGCTGCCCCCGCGTTGACCCCGAACAGGCCGGGGTCGCCGAGCGGGTTGCGGGTCAGGCCCTGCATCACGGCGCCGGCGACGGCGAGGCTGGCGCCCACGAGCAGGCCGAGCACCGTGCGCGGGATGCGGCTGTCGACGACGGTCTGCGCGTAGCTGTCGCCGGGATTCACGAGCGCGGTCCAGACGTCGCCGAGCGGGATGTACTTGTTGCCCACGGCGAGGCTGAGCAGCACCGTGAAGGCCAGCAGCAGGGCGATCACCAGGAGCCCCGCGGCGCGGCGCGACAGACTGCGCTTCACCGGGGCGGTGCCCGGGGAAGCGGAGGCTGTTCGCGCGGCGAGCCGCGGGGCGAGGGTCATCTGGTGGTTCTCTGTCATCTGGTGGTTCGCTGGCTGCTCGGGGCTACTCGACGAGCGCGGCCGCTTCCTTGATCATCGGCACGTACTTGTCGAGCGCCCACGGCACGCTCAGCGGCGTGACCAGGCCGGAGGCCATGGCGAGCTGGTTGTCGACGTTCGGCAGGTAGGAGCCGCGCTCGACGGCGGGAATCTGGGCGAACAGGGGCTGCGACTCGATCTCGGTCTCGTTGGCCTCGTCGTTGAACCAGGTGAAGAGCACGTCGACGTCGTCGAGCAGGTCGGCCTGCTCGAGTCCCACGATCGCGGTGAAGGTACCCTCGGTGACGGGGGTCGCGGCGACGGTGTCGTCGAGCTTCAGGCCGAGGCCCGAGATCACGTCGACGCGCGCGTCGCCGGCTTGGTAGAAGGCAAGCTCGCCAGGCACGGCGGCGTAGACGTAGGCATAGCTGAGGTCGGCGAACTCCGGGTTGGCGGCCGCGGCATCCGCCAGCTGGGTGTCGATGTCATTGATCAGCTCGGTGGCCTCCGCGGACTTGCCGAGGGCCTTGCCGATGATGTCGATCTGGTCGTCCCAGGCGGTGGCCCAGGGGTCACCCGGGTACGCGACGGTGGGGGCGATCTCGCTCAGCGTCGCGAAGTCTTCGGCGCTGATGCCGGACTGCGGGGCGAGCACGAGATCGGGTTCGAGGGCCAGGATGGCTTCGATGTCGACTTCAGGGTAGACGTTGAAGACCTCCGGCAGTTCGTCACCGGCGGCTTCGACAGCGTCGGCGACCCAGGGGAACTGCAGGTCGGCGTTGCCGCCCCAGGTGGCGGACTCCACGCCGACGGGCGTGGTGCCGAGGGCGATCGCGGTGTCGGCCGAGGCCCAGCCGATCGTGACGATGCGCTGCGGGGCGCTCTCGATCACGGCGTCACCGAGCGCGCTCTCAATGGTGACGGGGAAGGCACCGCTGGCTGCGACGTCGGCGGTGTCGCTGTCGGCGGCGGGGCTGCTCGAGCAGCCGGCCAGCAGCAGGGCGCTCGTCGTCAGGCCGACGGCGAGGGCGACGCCTCGGGTGCGGGCGGGGCGGGTCAAGTGCGTGCGCACGGGTTTCCTTTCGGGATGCGACACCGCCGAAGCGGATGCGCGTTATGCGTGGCGTCGCCCCACAGTGGGCGGCGCATCTGTTGGTGCGGGAGAAAGTCAGGCGTGCTCGGCGCGACCGTCGCGCCAGTAGCCCATGAAGGCCACCTGGCGGCGGTCGACGCCGGTGTCGGTCACGAGAAAACGGCGCAGGCCCTTGATCACGCTGGCTTCACCGGCGAGCCAGGCGTAGAGGTGCCCGCTGAGGCCGGCGTCGTCGACGGCGACCGGTTCCGCGGGGATGTCCCAGAGAATGTCGCGGTCCAGGTCGAGCTCGGCCAGTTCGGCGCGGGCCGCCCGTGCGCTCGCGTGGTGGTCGGTGAGGAAACCGGCGGTCCAGGTGCGGACCGCGCCGTCGAGGGCGGCGCCGTGGCCGGCCGCGGATCGGGCCAGCCAGGTCACGTGAACGCCGGCGGGGGCATCCGTCGGCTGCGCGTCGCTCGCGTGCGGAACCTCGATGAACGCGCAGCCGACCGCGTCACGGGGCAGGCTCGCCAGGATGGAGCAGACCGCGGGGGCGGCGGTTTCGTCGCCGGCGATCAGCAGGGTGCGGGCGGCGCCCGGTCGCCATTCGATGCCGATGCGGGGGTTCTCACCGCGCTCGTCGGGGCCGACGATGGTCAGGCAGTCGCCGACGGATGCCGTGGACACCCAGCACGAGGCCGGCCCGCGGTCGCCGTGCATCACGAAATCGATGTCGATCTCGTGGCGCTCCGGGCGCACCGCACGCACGGTGTAGGTGCGGATCGGGTTGCGCAGGCCGTCAGGCAGGTTGCGCCAGGCCTCATACCAGGCCGTGCAACGAGGAAAATGCGCGAGGCCGATCTCGGGCAGGGGCAGCACGATCTTGATGCGCTGGTCGAGCCCGGCGGTGCCGAATTCGTGCAACTCGGCGCCGGTAAAGGTGACGCGAGTGAAGTTGTCGGACAGGCGCGTGACGGCCGCAACGGACACGTCATAGGGCCGAAAACTGGGCCGGACACTGGGCGAGGGTTGACCCCCGACGAGGGCGGGTACCGGGCTGGGCACAGCGGACGCGATCGTCGAAGTTAGCATGACCTAAGTATGGCATGCCTTACCTAATTAACGCCAGCACTGTTTTGATACAAACGGCCGGGCCGCCGCTCAAGTGAGGCGGCGACCCGGCTGCGGGTGAAACGAACCGAAACTAGACGATGGCGTCGGCGGCCGCGAACAGTGCAAGGTTCGCACGCAGCTTCGCGCCGAGCTCGGCATCCACGCTCGTCCAGTACCAGATGGCACGCTCGGTGACCTCGGGGCGGGTCACGCCGCTGATGGCACCGGTGATGGTGTCGAGGAACCGAGCCTTGGCGGCGTCGTCATAGACGTCGCGGTAGAGCGTTCCGGCCTGGCCGAAGTCACTGTCCTCGCTGCGCAGGGCGGCGGCGGACTGCAGGAGGCTGCCGTCGTTCTCCCACGAGCCCTCGCCGGCGACCGCCGCGTCGGCCACGGGGCCGCCGAGCGAGTTCGGGGCGTAGTTCGGGGTGGTCGCGGCGTTGAAGTGGTAGCGCGCCGCGCCATCCGCCGAGTAATTGTTGACGGCAGACTGCGGCGCGTTGACCGGCAACTGGTTGTAGTTGGTGCCCACGCGGTAACGCTGCGCGTCGGGGTAGGAGAAGATGCGGGCCATGAGCATCTTGTCGGGGCTCGCGGCGATGCCGGGAACCAGGTTGGCGGGCGAGAACGCGGCCTGCTCGATCTCGGCGAAGAAGTTGGCCGGGTTGCGGTTGAGGGTGTGGGTTCCGACGGGGATCAGCGGGAAGTCCGCGTGCGGCCAGACCTTGGTCACGTCGAAGGGGTTGAAACGGTAGGTCTTGCCCTCTTCGTAGCTCATGACCTGCACCGAGACGTTCCAGGAGGGGAAGTCTCCCTTGTCGATGGCCTCGTAGAGGTCGCGACGGTAGTGGTCGGCGTCGCCGCCGGCGATGAGCTCGGCCTCGGTGCCGTCCATTTCGATGTTGCCCTGGTTGGACTCGAAGTGGTACTTGACCCAGAAACGCTCGCCCTCGGCGTTGATCCACTGGTAGGTGTGCGAGCCGAAGCCGGGCATCGTGCGCCAGGAGACGGGCAGGCCGCGGTCGCCCATCAGGTAGGTGACCTGGTGCGCGGACTCCGGGGACAGGGTCCAGAAGTCCCACTGCATGGTCGCGTCGCGGAGGCCAGATCCCGGCAGGCGCTTCTGCGAGTGGATGAAGTCGGGGAACTTGATGCCGTCGCGGATGAAGAAGACGGGGGTGTTGTTGCCGACGATGTCGTAGTTGCCCTCGGTGGTATAGAACTTCACCGAGAAGCCGCGCACATCGCGCCAGGTGTCGGGACTGCCCTGCTCGCCGGCGACGCTGGAGAAACGCTGGAGGGTGTCGGTGACGGTTCCGGGCTGGAAGAGCGCCGCGCGGGTGTACTTCGAGACGTCGCCGGTCACGACGAACTGGCCGTGGGCTCCGCCGCCCTTGGCGTGCACGATGCGCTCCGGGATACGCTCCCGGTTGAACTGAGCGAGCTTTTCGACAAGGTAACGGTCGTGCAGCGCGGTGACGCCGTCGGTGCCGACGGTCAGGGAGTGGGCGTCGCTGGCGACGGGCGTTCCCGTCTGCGTGGTTGTCACCGGGGTAGTGGGCTCGATAGGCATGGTGCTCCTTAGTGCTCGGTTCAGCATGGTGCGCGTGGCGATAGACGGGGAAAGGTGGGGGCCCGCTTCAGGCGGGAAGCATCCGCTCAGTGGAATCGTCGACGGCTGCGGAATCGTCGACGGCTGCGGAATCGTCGACGGCCTCTGCGGCCGCTTCGACGGCGAGGGCCAGCTGGCAGTCGGGGCAGAGGCCCCAGTAGGTGACCTCGGCGGCGTGCACGGTGAAACCGGCATTGTCGGAGGGCAGGAGGCAGGGAGCGGCACCGATCGCGCAGTCCACGTCGTGCACGGTGCTGCACCGAGTACAGACGAGGTGGTGATGATTGTCGCCGACCCGGCGCTCGAAAAGAGCACTCGACCCTGCCGGTTCGAGCTTGCGCACGAGGCCGGAGGTGACGAAGGCGGTCAGCACACCATAAACGGCCTGCAGCGAGGTGGTCGGCAACTCGATGCGCACGGCGTTGAAGACGCCGTCGGCACTCGAGTGCGGGGCATCCGTGAGGGCCCGCATGACGGCCAGCCGGGGCGCCGTCACCTTCAGGCCCGCGCCACGGATGCTGTCAGCGAGCGAGTCGGTCGCCCCGGCATTCAGCATTCCCACGTGAGTCATAGGACCACCGTAGCAGTTGTTTTGATGAAACCAAAAGAAGCTGCTAGACCACCTGCGGTCGAACGGGTTCGAGGGCGTTGGCGTAGATGGCGACGACCCGAGCCAGAAAGGCCTCGACCACCGCCCGGTCGGCCTCCGGCATCGCGGCCTCGAGCGCGGCAACGCCGCCGATGACGGGCATCAACTCAGTGAAGGCCTGGGCGACCGAGCCCGGCTCGGGCACAACGACGACCTTGCGGCGATCGTGGGCGTGCGGGTGACGCTGAACGTGCTTCAGCGCCACCAGACGGTCGACCACGAGGGTGGTCGCCGCGGTGGAAATGTCGAGCCGCCGGGAGAGCTCGCTCGGGGTCAGGGACCCCGCCGTCATCAGGTGTTCCATGGCCGCAAGGTCGGTGGCATTGACCATCAGCGCCTGCCCGACGTGGCGCTCGAAATCCCGGGACAGCGTCACGATCTCATGCAGGCGTTCGCTGATCACGCCCGACTCCGGCAGCTGCTCCGGCCGACCCTCCGTCAGCCCTGAATCGGACTTGCGCATTTCTTCCATAGGGATCATGCTAATCCTTGTAGTTGCTAAGTAACTAAGCAATACACCACATTGGAGGAAAATTCGTGATCGGGATCGTCCGTTTCATCACCGGCCGCGGCACGTCGTGGCTCGTTCTCGCGGCGACCGCGATCGCCGTGGGCCTGCTTTTCACCCTGCTGCCCGCCAGCGAAGCCGATGAATTCCCGACCGCCGGGCTGCCGACCTCGAGCCAGGCCGCCCAGGTTGCGTCCCTGCTGGAAGAGTTCCCCTCGGCCGACGCGACGTCGGCCATCGTGGTGTGGAGTCGCGACGACGCCGGGTCCGCGGCCTCGAACGCTACGGCCTTGACCGACGCGGACCGTGCGGCGATCTCCACCAACGCGACCGCGCTCGGATCTGCGTCCATCGCCCCGCAGGCGACCGTTCCCCAGTTCAGCAGCGACGGCACCGCCGCGTTGAGCGTCGTTCCGCTGAATGCGGACGAGGCCAACGCCGATATCGCGAAGACGGCCAGCGACATCCGCTCGGCTGCGGCGGCCGATCTGCCGACCGGCCTCACCTCGTATGTCACGGGAGCGGTCGGATTTCAGGCCGACATCACCAACGCCTTCGCCGGAGCCGACTTTCGGTTGCTGCTCGTCACCGTGATCGTCGTCGCCGTGCTGCTGATCGTCACCTACCGCAGCCCGGTGCTCTGGCTGGTCCCCCTCACCGTGGTGGGCCTGGCCGACGGCCTCGCCGGCGTCGTCGTCGGCGCCCTCGCCGGGCCCTTCGGATTCACCCTTGACGCGTCGATCTCGGGCATCCTCTCGGTGCTCGTCTTCGGCGCCGGCACCAACTACGCTCTGCTGCTCGTGGCGCGGTACCGCGAAGAACTGCTGCGCACCGAGAGCCGCAACGCCGCAATGCTGACCGCGGTGCGCAGCGCCGGCCCCGCGATTGCGGCGAGCGGCGGCACGGTCGCGCTGAGCCTCTTCACGTTGCTCTTCGCCTCCCTCGGCAGCAACCGCGCCCTCGGTTTCGCGTGTGCCATCGGCGTGCTGATCGCGATCCTGTTCGCACTCGTGGTGCTGCCGGCGGCACTCGTGGTCTGTGGCCGCGGCCTGTTCTGGCCGTTCATCCCCCGGGTACATGCGGCCTCCGCTCGCGCGAACGCCGACCGGGCCGGAGGTGGCGCCGGCTTCTGGACCCGCCTCGGCCGCGGCGTCGCCCGCCGCCCGGTCGTGGTCACGGTCGTGTCGACCCTCTTCATCGGCGGCCTGAGCCTCGGCCTGATCGGATCCGCGGTCGGCCTCTCGCAGGCCGACCAGCTGCTCGGAAATCCCGAATCGGTGCAGGCGCAGGCCATTGTCGACAGTTCGTTCTCGGCCGGCCTCACCAGCCAGACCGTGGTCCTGGCACCGGATGCCGCGGCGAGCGCCGCCGCCGACCTCGCCTCCGCGACCCCCGGCGTCTCCGCCGTGCAAACCAGCGAGACCGCCGGCGGGCTCACCCGGCTCAACCTGTCCCTCGACAGCGAACCGGGCAGCGACACGACCTTCGCCACCATCGAGGCGCTGCGCGCGAGCTATGCGGATGCCTCCGGCGCGGTGTCGCAGAGCCTGGTCGGCGGCACGGATGCGACGGCCCTCGACACCCGTACGGCCTCCGAGGCCGACCAGGGCCTGATCATTCCGATGATCCTGGGCATCGTCTTCGTGATCCTGGCCCTGCTGCTGCGCTCCCTCGTGGCGCCGGTGCTGCTGATCATCACGGTGCTCGGCACGTTCTTTGCGAGCCTCGGTGCGTCGAACTTTCTGTTCCAGAACCTGCTGGGCTTCCCGGCCTTCGACACCAACGTCGTGCTCTTCGCGTTCCTCTTCCTGGTCGCCCTCGGCGTGGACTACAACATCTTCCTGACCACCCGGGCGCGCGAGGAACACCTGCACTACGGCACGAAGGAAGGAATGGTGCGCGCGCTGTCATCCACCGGCGCAGTGATCACGAGCGCCGGCATCCTGATCGCTGCCGTCTTCGCGGTGCTCGGCGTGCTGCCGGTCGTGGCCCTCACCCAGATCGGCGTGATCGTCTGCATCGGCGTGCTGCTCGACACCCTCGTCGTGCGCACGGTGCTGGTGCCGGCGCTCGTGTTCCTGGTCGGCGACCGGTTCTGGTGGCCGAGCCGCCCGGTGAAGGTGGCCTCCCCGGTCTCGCCGACGGATGCCGCCGCTTCCGACAGCGACGCCGCCCCGGTTCCCGCGCACCGCGCCTGAAACCCCGGCGCCGCCGCAGCCGGAGGCCAAGGGGCCATTGTTGGCATCTCGTCAGCGAGAAGCCAACAAAAGCCCCATCGGCAGGCATCCGCCGAAGTGTCACAGATGGCCCCATGGGGGTCACGAGCCACCGTCACGTGTCGAAGATTGCCCCTTGCGGGGCGATCAAGGGGCAATCTCTGACACCTCACGAAACCCATGGGGCCATCTGTGACACCTCGCGAAAACCATGGGGCCATCTGTGACGCCTCGCGAGCGAAGTGTCACAGAACGCCCCATGGGGGTCACGGGCCACCGTCAAGTGTCAGAGAAAGCCCCTTCGAAGCCACTCAAGGGGCAATCTCTGACACCTCGCGAAAACCATGGGGCCATCTGTGACACCTCGCGCACGACGTGTCAGAGATCGCCCCTTGGAAGGACGCCGGGCAGCGCCACGTGTGCCAGATGGCCCCTCCTGGCGCCCTGAACGTGAGCGATGCACTCTCGCGACGTCGCACTGCCCGCCTCAGCCCCGGCCTCAGGCGCGGGGCGAGTGCAGCGGCTCGGGTGCGACCCGATCCTGCCAGCGGATGCGCCGCTCCAGCTGGGCGCCGAGGGCGAACAGGGTCGCTTCCCCGCCAGGACGCCCGATGAGCTGCACACCCATCGGCAGCCCGGTATCCGTCTGATACACCGGCAGGGTGATCGCGGGCAGCCCGGCCACGTTCACCATCGACGTGAACGGCGTGTACTGCACCTGCTGCTCGAAGTTGCGCTCGAGGTCGCCCTGGTCGTACCAGCCGAGCGGCCGCGGCGTGAGCGCGAGCGTCGGCGTCAGCACCGCGTCGAACCGGGACAGCTGCCGAATGAAGGAGCGCTCGTACGCGCTCAGGGCCGTGAGCGCCTCGCCGAGGTTTCTCGCCGAGAGCGCCCGCCCGCGTTGCAACAGGTAGCGGGTCAGGGGCTCCAGCAGCGCCAGCTGCTCGTCGGTCTCGGCCGGGATGCTCGCCGCTCCCGCCTCCCACACCGTGCGGAACGCCGGGGCGTAGCTCACGTCAGGTTCGAGCGCGGTCTGCTCAAGGCCATGGTGCATGGCCGCGAACGCATTCACGGCCACGTCGAGGGCCGCCCGGGCCTCCGGAGCGATCTGGATCGTGTAGTCGTTATCCCACGCGGTCGTCGTCATCACGCCCAGTTGAAAGCGGCCCTCGCCGCGCACGGCGGCGGCGAGCAGAGGGGTCTCATCCCCCGGCGCACGCAGGGCGAAGTGATGGTCGGGGTGACCATCTCGCGGCGCGATCATCGCGTCGAGCAGCAGCGCGGCATCCGCTACCGTGCGGGCCAGGGTGCCGGCGACCGGCAGCCCGGCCAGCTTGTCGACACCGGATGCCGCGGGCACCCTCCCCCGGGACGGCTTCACCCCCACGAGTCCACACGCCGCGGCCGGGATGCGCACCGAACCGCCGCCGTCGCTGCCGGGAGCGAACGGAAGCAGGCGGGCGGCGACCGCTGCGGCGGCTCCGCCGCTCGAACCGCCGGTGCCGAGGGTGCGGTTCCACGGGTTGCGGGCCGAGGCCCCCGCGAGGTTTTCGGAGTACGACGTCAGCCCGAACTCGGGCGTGGTCGTCGTGCCGAGGCTCACGCCACCGGCGGTATCGAGCGCCTGCACGAGGTCGTCGGATCGGGTCGGTACATAGTCCTTCATCAGGCGCGATCCGGCGCGAGCCGGAACTCCGGCGCGTTCCTGCAGATCCTTATCGCCGAACGGCAGGCCCCAGATCGGCGCGGTGCGGGTGACCCGTCGCTGCACGTCAGCTGCGCGGGCGCGGGCCGCGGCGGCCGTCACGGTGACGAAAGCACCGACCGCCGGATTGATCGCCTCCATGCGGGCGAGGTAGTGCTCGGTGAGTTCGACGGGGCTGAGTTCGTCCTGCTGCAGCGCCTGCCACTGCTCGAGCGCGGTCAGTTCGTGGGGTTGGGACATGGTTCGAGCCTAGTGACGCGGCGCACCCACGGCTAAAGTGAGGCCCATGGCGCGATCAGTGTTCCCGTGGATGTCCCGATCCCGCCCTGCTGCGGGCTTCAACCCGATGGGCACCGTCGCCCTCGTCACCGGCGCCTCGAGCGGACTCGGCGAAGGATTCGCCCGGGAACTCGCCGTGCGCTGCGCGGACCTCGTGCTCGTTGCCCGCCGACAGGACCGCCTCGAAGCCCTCGCGGTCGACCTGGCCGAGAAATTCGGCACCGTCTCCACGGTCATCCCACTCGACCTGGCCGCCCCCGGCGCGGTCGCCGAGCTCGTCGCCGATCTCAGCACCCGAAAAATCCCCATCGGCACCCTCGTCAACAGCGCCGGTTTCGGCACGGTCGGCAATTTCATCGAAGCGGATGCCGCCCGCGAGGCCGAGCAGATCGCTCTCAACGTGCAGGCAGTCACCATTCTGACCCGGGCGCTGTTGCCCGACCTCGTCGCCACCGCCGCCCGTGAACCCGGCGCCGCCGCGCTCGTGAACTTCGCCAGCACGGCGGCGTTTCAGGCCGTGCCGCGGATGTCGGTCTACGCCGCCAGCAAGGCCTATGTGCTCAGCTTCACGGAGGCGCTCTGGTACGAGACTCGCGGCACCGGCCTCAAAGTGACCGCGGTCTGCCCCGGACTGGTCGACACCGAATTCTCCGACGTCGCCCAGCGCACCACCCCCGCCGGCGAACGCCCACGCCGCAGCCTCACGGTCGACGACGTGGTGCGCAGCAGCTTCGCCGCCCTCGACCGCGCGGTCACCCCGCCGCTCGTCGTGAACGGCTCCCGCAACCGCATGCTCGCCCAGGTCTCGACGCTCGCCCCGCGGCGGGCCGTGCTGACCGTGCTCGGGAGGCGCCGACACTCCTGAGTTGCCACGCCGCGCACTGTCTCAGGCGTTGACGGCGCCGCTCGCCGGGGCTCGGGTTACTTCAGGCTCTTCTGCAGCAGCACCGTGCCGAGCCACCGCTCGAATTTGAAGCCGACCTTGCCCATGCGACCGATCTCTTCGAAGCCGAAGTCCCGGTGCAGCTTGATCGAGGCATCCGCCCCCTGGTCGGCGATCACGGCGATGATCTCCTTCAGGCCAGCCGCCTTGGAGCGGTCGATCAGTTCCTGCATGAGCACCCGGCCGAGGCCCTTGCCGGTCGATGCCGCACCGAGGTAGATCGAGTTCTCGACCGTGAACCGGTAGGCCTTCTTCTGCTTCCACGGGCTGACCAGGGCATAGCCGAGAATCTGCCCGGACGGCGATTCGGCGACGATGAAGGGCATGCCGAGCCGCGACAGGTAGTAGAACTTGTCGCGCCACTCGGTGAGCGTCATCGCATCCTCGTCAAAGGTGACGGTGCTGTTGGCGACGTAGTAGTTGTAGATCTCGCGGATGTACGGCAGATCCTGGGCCTGCACCCCGCGCAGGGTGTAGTCGAAGGGATTCTCCGGTACGGCTTCGGGTCGCAGGTGACGAGGCAACCGACGACGGGGCTCGTATTCTTCCTCAAGCACCGGGCACTCCCTTTCCATTCCCATCAAGGTTAGCCGAGTGTCCAGTCGACGGCTGCCGCCCCCTGCGCCGCGAGCAGCGCATTGGCCCGGCTGAAGGGCCGCGAACCGATAAACCCGCGTCGCGCCGACAGCGGGCTCGGGTGCGCGCTGGCGATGACGGCGGTGTCGCCGAGCAGCGGCGTCAGGGTTTCCGCCTGCTTGCCCCAGAGAATCGTGACGAGCGGTGTCGGCCGGGCGGCGAGCGCCCGCACGGCCTGCGCGGTCACGGCCTCCCAGCCGTGGTTGCGGTGTGCGCCGGCGTCCCCGGCCGGCACCGTGAGTACCCGGTTGAGCAGCATCACGCCCTGACGGGTCCACGCACTCAGGTCGCCGTGAGCGGGCGGTGCGACTCCGAGGTCGGCACGCAACTCGGCGTAGATGTTGCCGAGGCTGCGCGGAAGGGGCCGCACCGAGGCATCCGTTGCGAAGGACAGACCGATCGGATGCCCCGGCGTCGGATACGGATCCTGCCCGACGATGAGCACCCGCACCGCGGCGAACGGCTCCTGGAAGGCCCGAAAGATGTTCACCGAGGCGGGCAGCACGACCCGCCCCGCGGCGGCCTCGGCGCCCAGGAATGCCCCGATTGCCGCCAGCCCCGCCTCGGCGGGCGCCAATGCCGCGGCCCAGCCGGGGTCCATCAGGCCGGCCGCGACGAGGCCGGCGAGCGTCCAGTCGGCCGGAGCCGGTGCGGCGCCCGACACCGGGCTAGGCGCCAAAGGTGCTCACGAGCACTCCGCCTTCGGCCTGGCTGACCCGCCAGACGCTGCCGGAGCCGACGACGGCGAGCGCGCCCTCGCCGATCACGAGCGCCGAGTTCTCGTCGATCGCCAGCCCTCCTTCGCTGAGGCCGGCCTCGGTTGCGGCGATCAGCCGCGACAGGTTGCCGCGCTGGGCGGCGTGCACCTCCACGGTCACGTCGAGCAGGCCGATTCCGGGCAGCACGGTGACCTCATCGAGACCGTCCGAGCTGTCCTCGGGGCTGACCTCGACACCGCCGATCAGCCAGCCGCCGACGAGGGCGCGTTCCGCGGCGATCATCGCGCCGGCGGAGAACCCGAGGTAGGGCACGCCCGCGGAGACCTGGCGCCGGATCTCGCCGGCGATCGGCAGCAGGGCCGCGAGGTAGTCGGGGGTGACGCCGCCGCCGATGAGGATACCGTCGACATCCGCGACCGCCAGCAGGGTCGCGAGATCGCCGCGGGCCAGCGCCGTGTGGCGCGGCTCGACGGGGCCGGCGGCCGCGAGGGCGGCCGCGAGCTCGGTGCCGTGCAGGTCGCCGGGCCCGCTGCCCACGGTCACGATCGCGATGCGGGGTTCTTCACGACCGGATGCCACGGCGCGCGCCGCCGCTTCGGCCAGGAACGGCCCGTACACACTCGCGTACTGCTCCGCGGCCGACCCGCCGCCGACCAGGTGGATACTCATGCGAAGACCCCCGCCCCTGCGTCGATCGAGGGTACGGGGGTCGTCGGTGCTGCGAGAATCTCAGGAAAGGCCATGGCACCATGCTAAACGCCACACCACGGCCTTCCCCGCCGAGCATGTGCCGCCGTTAGGGCAGGTGGCGTTCCTCGGGGCCGTTGTACACCGAGAGCGGGCGAATCAGCGCGTTCGCGGCGCGCTGCTCAATGATGTGCGCGGTCCACCCGGTGACCCGGGCAGCCACGAAGAGCGGCGTGAACGTGAGGGTGTCGAAGCCCATCAGGTGGTACGCCGGCCCCGACGGGTAGTCGAGGTTCGGCAGGATCGCCTTCCGCGTGGTCATCGCCGTTTCGAGGGCGTTGTACAGGTCGAGCATCTCGGGGCGTTCGTAGTGCTCCACGAGCGTCACGAGCGCGGCTCGCATGGTGGGCACCCGGGAGTCGCCGCTCTTGTAGACGCGGTGCCCGAAGCCCATGATCTTACGCTTGTCGAGCAGCGCTTGCTCGAGCCACGGCGCAGCCCGGTCGGCGGCCCCGTCGTCGAGGCCGATCTCGGTGAAGGTATGCATGACGGCCTCGTTGGCACCGCCGTGCAGGGCACCCTTGAGCGCGCCGATCGCGCCGGTCACCGCCGAGTACAGGTCGGACAGGGTCGAGGTGATGACCCGGGCGGTGAACGTGGACGCGTTGAAGGAGTGCTCCGCGTACAGGATCATCGACACGTCGAAGGCGTTGACCACGACGAGTTCCGGCACCTCGCCGAACGTCATATAGAGGAAGTTCGCCGAATACCCGAGGTCGCCCCGCGGCTCGACCAGGGGCAGCCCGGTGCGGCGACGCTGGTCGTACGCCACGATGGCCGGCAGCTGGGCCATCAGCCGCATCGCCTTGGCCTGGTCGGCTTCGGGTGAATCGTCGCCGGCTTCGGGGTCGCGGGCCCCGATGACGCTGACGGCGGTGCGCACGACGTCCATCGGGTGGGCGGTGAACGGCAGCTCGTCGATGACCCGGCGCACGGCGGCGTCGAGGTGGCGCAGCGAGCGCTCCTGCTGTTCGAAGGCGGCCAGCTCTTCTGCTGTCGGCAGCTCGCCGTTCCAGAGCAGAAAGGCGACCTCTTCGAAGGTGCACTTCGCGGCGAGTTCCTGCACCGGGTAGCCGCGGTAGAGCAGCGAGTTGGTCTCGGGGTTGACCTTGGAGACCGCGGTGGTGTCGACGACGACACCGGCGAGGCCCTTGAAGATCTTCGGGGCGACGGGCGCTTCCGGAATGAGGGTGTTAGTCATGGAATTCTCCTAGGCCTGCACGGCAACGTGCGGGTCGATCGTGAAGTTGAAGATATCGGAGTCGAACTCGCTGTAGGCCTTGTAGTCCAGCAGCTCGTACAGGTCGTGGCGGTGCTGCATCTCGGGCAGGATCGAGGTGAGCGAGCCTTCGGTGATGATCGTGTCGAGGCCGCGTTCGGCGGCGCCCATCGCCAGGCGCAGCAGCGATACGGGGAAGATGACGATGTTCATGCCCACATCGGCGAGCTGGCTGACCGTGAACAGTTCGCTTTTTCCGAACTCGGTCATGTTCGCCAGCAGCGGCACGTCGACGGCGGCGCGAATCGCCTCGAACTCGGCCAGGCTCGCCATGGCCTCGGGGAAGATCGCATCCGCTCCGGCATCGGCGAGCTTCTTGGCCCGGTCGACCGCGGCGTCGAGGCCGTCGACGGCACGGATGTCCGTGCGCGCCATGATCAGGAAGTTCGGGTCCCGGCGGGCGTCAACAGCGGCTCTGATGCGCTTGAGTGCGGTGTTCTCGTCGACGACCTGCTTGCCGTCGAGGTGCCCGCAGCGTTTCGGGTTGACCTGGTCCTCGATGTGCAGCCCGGCGAGCCCGGCGTCTTCGAGCGTCTGCACGGTGCGCGCCACGTTCATCGGCTCACCGAAGCCGGTGTCGGCGTCCACGATCGTGGGGAGTTCGGTCATCCGCGCAATTTGGGCACTACGGCCGGCCACCTCGGTGAGGGTGGTCAGGCCGATGTCGGGCAGCCCGAGGTCGGCCGAGAGCACCGCACCCGAGACGTAGACGCCCTCGAAGCCCTTGTTCTGGATCAGCTTCGCCGAGAGCGGGTTGAACGCCCCGGGGAACCGCAGCAACCGCCCGGTCGCCAGCTCGGCGCGAAAGGCGGCGCGCTTGTCGTACGGGGAGGCACTGGCATAGAGCATTAGAAGATTCCGTTCGGGGTGACGAGGGAGGACAGCAGTCCGGGGCGCGCGATGATGGTGAGGCGGCCGAGGTCGCCGGCCTTCAGATTCGGCAGGTTCTGGGCGACGTCGAGAAAACGCTCGATCTCGCTCTGGTCGAGCACATCGGCGGCGAGGGTACGGAACTTGTTCACGTACTCGGCCCGGGCGAACGGCTTGGCACCGAGCGGATGCGCATCGGCGACCGCGATCTCCTCCACGATGCGACTGCCGTCGGTCAGTTCGATTTCGACGCGGGCGCCGAACGCCTTCTCGGCCGGGTCGATGGAGTGGTACCGACGGGTCCACTCCTTGTCTTCCTGCGTGGTGACCTTGTTCCAGAGCGCGATCGTGTCGGCACGGCCGGCGCGCTCGGGGCTGTAGGAATCGACGTGGTCCCAGGTGCCGTCCTGCAGCGCGACCGTGAAGATGTACGGCACCGAGTGGTCGAGGGTCTCCCGGCTGGCCGTGGGGTCGTACTTCTGCGGGTCGTTCGCGCCGGAGCCGATCACGTAGTGCGTGTGGTGCGAGGTGTGGATGACGATGCCGGCGACGTTGGCCGGATCGACCAGTTCCGGGTGCTCGCGGTGCAGCTTGCGGCCGAGGTCGATCAGCGCCTGCGCCTGATATTCGGCCGAGTGCTCCTTGGTATAGCTGTCGAGGATCGCGCGCTTGGCCGAGCCCGATTTGGGGAGGAAGACTTCGTAGGCCGCGTCCGGTCCGTCGAGCAGCCAAGCGATGACACCGTCTTCGCCCTCATAGATCGGGGTCGGGCTGGTCTGCCCGCGCATGGCGCGGTCGACGGCCTCGACGGCCATCTTGCCGGCGAAGGCCGGGGCGTGCGCCTTCCAGCTGGAGATTTCGCCCTTGCGTGACTGCCGCGTCGCGGTCGTGGTGTGCAGGGCCTGGCCGACGGCCTGAAAAATGGTCTCTTCGTCGAGGCCGAGCAGGGTTCCGATGCCGGCGGCGGCCGACGGGCCGAGGTGGGCCACGTGGTCGATCTTGTGCTCGTGCAGGCTGATCGACTTCACGAGGTCGATCTGGATCTCGTAGCCGGTGGCGATGCCGCGAACCAGGTCGCTGCCGGACAGGCCGCGCGCGGTGGCAAGGTGCTGGGCCACGGCGAGGATCGGCGGGATGTTGTCGCCCGGGTGGGAGTACTCGGCAGCGAGGAAGGTGTCGTGGAAGTCGAGTTCGCGCACGGCGACGCCGTTGGCCCAGGCGGCCCATTCCGGGGAGACGCGGCGGCCGAAGCCGAGGCCGAAGACGGTGGATCCTTCGCCGCCGTTGGAACGCGGGTGCGCCATCGCCTGCGCGCGGGCGGCGGTGACGGGCGCCCGGGTGAGGGATGCGGCGGCGACGGAGGCGTTGTCGATGAGCCGGTTGATGACCATTTCGGTCACCTCGTCGGATACGGGGATGGGGTCGGCGGCGACCTCGGCAATTTTCCAGGCCAGCTGGTCTTTTCGGGCCAGATTTTCGTCGCTGCGGTGAACACGAACGTTGTGGAGCTGCACGGTGGATCCCTTCGTAGGCAATGCGGATGTCTTGAGCTGTGGGGTCACGAGGACGGTGAAATTGTGGGGTAGACGGCGGCACTCGAGGGGCCACCGATCTCCGCGGGCACGGGCTGTCCGCCGCGGGCCAGGGCCTCTTCATCGATGGCCCGCAGCACGCTCGTCAGGCTCATGTGCAGGTGCACGTGAGCCGCGTGCGCGGCGAGCGATGGGTCGCCCGCGATGATCGCGTCGATGATCAGCAGGTGCTCGGCCGCGGCCTGGCGCAGCCGCAGCGAATTCTTGCGGGCCAGGCGACGGATGCGGGCCAGGTGCGTGCGCACGCTGCGCAGCGCTCCCACCAGGAACGGGTTGACGACGGCCGCATCGATGGCCTCTTCGAATTCCTCGATGAGCGTGTAATAGCGGTGCACACCGGAATCACCGTGCAGCAACAGTTCGGGCGCGGTGAGGAACTGTTCGCGCAGCACGAGGAACGCCTGTGGGTCGCGCCTCTCGGCGGCCAGCCGCACGGCCTGAAGTTCCAGCGCCTGGCGCAGCTCGTAGAGCTCGCCGATGCTGTCGACGGAGATCTCCGTCACCTCGAAGCCGCGACCGGTGCGGCCGGTGACCAGTCCGTCGGCGATCAGGCGCGCCACGGCCTCACGCAACGGGGTGCGCGAGACTCCGATCCGTTCGGCCTGCTCGACTTCGAGCAGGCCGGTGCCCGGCGCGAGCACGCCGTCGAGAATCTCGCCACGCAGCTGCCGATAGGCTCGCTCGCTGGCTCGTAGAGGTGTCGAAGACCCCATCATTGCGGTTTCTGTATACACAAGACTGATCCTATTCCCCTCACCCCGGTTGTATGCAATACTTTCACCGTTGTTTGTATACAGAAACTTCAATGGAGAGGTTCAACATGATCGACGAACCACGCAGCTACCGCGAGACCTGGCAGCAGAGCATCGACGAACCCGAGTCCTTCTGGCTGAACGCGGCCCAGGGCATCGACTGGTTCGTTCCGCCGCGCACCGCGCTGGCCGCATCCTCGTCGACGGCCGGCTCCGCGCGCTGGTTTCCGGAAGGCGAGCTCAACACCAGCTACAACGCCCTCGACCGTCACGTGATCGCGGGCCGCGGCAACCAGACCGCGCTCATCTACGACTCCGCAATGACCGGCACCAAACTGTCGCTGACCTACCACGAACTCCTCGGCCGCGTTGCCAAGTTCGCCGGGGCGCTGCGCGCCAACGGCGTCGGCAAGGGCGACCGCGTCATCATCTACCTGCCGATGATCCCCGAGGCCATCGTCGCCATGCTCGCCTGCGCGCGCATCGGCGCCATCCACTCGGTCGTCTTCGGCGGCTTCGCGGCCACCGAACTGGCCGTGCGCATCGACGACGCCCGCCCCTCCGTCATCGTCACGTCCTCCGGCGGCCTCGAGCCCGGACGAGTCGTGGAATACCTGCCCCTCGTGCAGAAGGCCCTTACCCTCAGCGCCGGATCGGTGCGCACCGTCATCGTGCGCGACCGGGAATCCATTCCGGGCAGTGCCGCCGACTTCACCGGCCCCGGCGAGACCGTCTGGCTCGACTGGGCCACCGAAGAGGATGCCGCTGCTCCCGCCGATCCGGTCAGCCTGCGCTCCGACGACCCGCTTTACATCCTGTACACCTCGGGCACCACGGGAAACCCCAAGGGAATCGTGCGCGACAACGGCGGCCACGCCGTCGCCCTCAACTGGTCGATGAGCAACATCTACAACGTGCACGCGGGCGATGTCTACTGGGCGGCCTCGGACGTCGGCTGGGTCGTGGGGCATTCCTACATCGTTTACGCCCCGCTCCTCGTCGGCGCGACCACCGTCATCTACGAGGGCAAACCGATCGGCACCCCCGACGCCGGCGCCTTCTGGCGGGTCGTCAACGAGTACAAGGTGCAGGTGCTCTTCACCGCGCCGACCGCCATCCGCGCCATTCGCCGGGTCGACCCCGAGTTCCTCGAACTGAAGAACTACGACGTCTCGAGCCTCACCGCCCTGTTCCTCGCCGGTGAGCGCCTCGACCCCGAAACCTTCCACTGGGCCAACGACGGGCTGCACTGCCCCGTCGTCGACCACTGGTGGCAGACCGAAACGGGCTGGGCCATCGCCGCCAACCCGCTCGGGATCGAAGCCCTGCCCACCAAGCCCGGCTCGGCCACCGTTCCGGTACCCGGCTATGCCATCGACATCCTCGACTCCAAGGGCAAGCGCATCACGAAGGCCGGCAAGGACGGCAATATCGCCATCCGCCTGCCGCTGCCGCCCGGGGCCCTTCTGGGGGTATGGGGAAGCGAAGAAAGGTTCGCCAGCGCCTATCTCAGTGCCTTCCCCGGCTACTACGCTACGGGTGACTCAGGACACTTCGATGAAGACGGGTACCTGTTCGTGATGGGCCGCACCGACGACGTGATCAACGTCGCCGGGCACCGCCTGTCGACCGGTTCCCTCGAGGAGGTGCTTACCCTTCATCCGTCCGTTGCCGAGTGCGCCGTTCTCGGCGTGCACGACGCCCTGAAAGGCCAGCGCGCTGCCGGCTTCGTCACCCTCAAGGCCGGCGAAACCATTGACCATGACACCCTGGCCCGAGAACTCGTCAGCCTCGTGCGCGAGCACGTCGGCCCCGTCGCCGCATTCCGCGACGTGACCATTCTCGACCGCCTCCCCAAGACCCGTTCGGGAAAGATTCTGCGCAAGACCATTCGGCAGATCGTTGACGGGGAGCCGTACACGGTTCCCCCGACCATCGAGGACCCCACCGTCCTGGATGCCCTTCGACTCGCGGTTCACGCCGCCGCACCACAGCACCAACCCTGAGTTCCACCCCCTGGATTTACCCCCTTTTGTACGCAACGAAGCAAGACAGGAGATTCCATGAATGACGCAACACCGGTCAGCTCTTCAAAGTCGAAGATCGACTACCTAGAAATTGAGGAATCGGCCCAGTTCCTTGAACTGCAGAGCCGACACCGTCGATTTGTCTTCCCCCTCACCGCATTCTTCCTGGTGTGGTACTTCGGTTTCGTCCTGATGGCGGCCTACGCGCCGTCCGTCATGGCGATCCCGGTGTTCGGGCTGATCAACCTCGGTCTGGTACTCGGGCTTGCCCAGGTCGCCACGACTTTCATCATCACCATGTGGTACGTGTCCTTCGCGAACCGCCGCCTCGACCCGCTCAGCCTCGCCATGCGCACCAAGCTTGAAGCCATGGAGCGCGCGGGGACGACCGCATCCGAACAGTCCGAGATCGACCGTCGTGCAGGATTGGCCAAGTCATGAGCGCCCCACTGATCCAGATGGCCGTAGACGCCACGACCGAGAACAACCCCGTTCTCAACATCTCGATTTTCCTCGCGTTCGTCGCGGTGACCATGATCGTGGTCATCCGTGCCGGTCGCAATAACAAGAGCGCGGCCGATTACTACACCGGTGGCCGCTCCTTCACCGGAACCCAGAACGGGTTCGCCATCGCCGGCGACTACCTGTCGGCGGCATCGTTCCTCGGCATTGTCGGGGCGATCGCGGTCAACGGATACGACGGATTCCTGTATTCCATCGGCTTCCTGGTCGCCTGGCTCGTCGCCCTTCTGCTCGTTGCCGAGCTGATGCGCAACACCGGCAAGTTCACCATGGCCGATGTGCTCTCCTTCCGTCTGAAGCAGGGCCCCGTGCGGGTTGCCGCAGCCACGACCACCCTCGCCGTGTGCTTCTTCTACCTGCTGGCCCAGATGGCCGGCGCCGGCGGACTCGTGTCGCTGCTGCTCGGTATCAACGACAAGCTCGGCCAGTCCATCGTCGTCTCGGTCGTCGGCATCCTGATGATCGTCTACGTACTGGTCGGTGGCATGAAGGGCACCACCTGGGTGCAGATCATCAAGGCGTTCCTGCTCATCATCGGCGCCTTCGGTATGACCATCTGGGTGCTCGTGCTCAACGGGTTCAATCTCTCCACCGTGCTGGCCAGTGCCGTGGAGAACTCCACCCACGAACCCGCCGCCGCCATCCTGGCGCCGGGGCTCGCATACGGAGCCAACCCGCTCGACTTCATCTCCCTCGCCATCGCGCTCGTGCTCGGTACCGCCGGTCTCCCCCACGTGCTCATGCGTTTCTACACGGTTCCGACCGCGAAGGAAGCCCGCAAGAGCGTCGTCTGGGCCATCTGGCTCATCGGCGGGTTCTACGTCTTCACCCTGGTCCTCGGCTTCGGTGCCGCGGCCCTCGTCGGTGGCGAAACCATCCTCGCCGCTCCCGGTGGCGTGAACTCGGCCGCCCCGCTGCTCTCGCTCGCACTCGGTGGACCGATCCTGCTCGGCTTCATCTCGGCGATCGCCTTCGCGACGATCCTCGCGGTGGTCGCCGGCATCACGATCACGGCGGCCACGTCCTTCGCTCACGACATCTACGCGAGCGTCATCAAGAAGGGCAAGGCCACCCCCGACGCCGAAGTCAAGGTTGCCCGTCGCACGGTGATCGTCATCGGAATTCTCGCTATCGCCGGTGGTATCGGCGTGCAGGGGCAGAACATCGCCTTCCTGGTCGCCCTGGCCTTCGCCGTCGCGGCGAGCGCCAACCTGCCGACCATCCTGTACTCGCTGTTCTGGAAGAACTTCAGCACCCGCGGCGCCGTGTGGAGCATGTACGGCGGACTGGCTTCGGCCGTTCTGCTGATCATCTTCTCCCCGGTGTTCTCGAGCGAGCCGACCTCCATGTTCGGCGAGGGCGTCGACTTCGCCATCTTCCCGCTGAAGAACCCGGGCATCATCTCGATCCCGCTCGGCTTCTTCCTCGGCTGGCTCGGCACGGTCACCAGCAGCCGTCGTGAAGACCCGCACCTGGCCGCCGAAATGGCCGTGCGTTCACTCACCGGCCACGGAGCCGAAAAGGCCGTGGAGCACTAGCCACACAGCACTACCCGCACAACCCGCACACCGCACCACGTGTGATCTCGCGAGAGCGGGTGAACCGTCGCTTGGACACTGTCTGAGCGACGATTCGCCCGCTCTCGCGGTCGTTAACAGTGGGGCGAACGGCGGGCTCACAGAGATCGCGGCGACTCCAGCATGCGGACCGCTCTGCCCCTGCCCGCGTGCACACTGCGCCGCTGCGCGGGACTTGCGCCGCGACATCCGTCGCTGGCGCCCTCCGTGCCGTGCTGGCCCGCGCGCAGCGAACTAGTCCGCGCGGGGAATCAGCGGCCCACGGGCGATGCGGGTCGGCGCCGCCTGCGCGACCGGCTTGATCGTGATCAGGTCGAGGTTCACGTGCGCCGGGAGCTCCACAGCCGAGACGATGGTCTCGGCGATGTCCTCCGCCGTCAGCGGGTTCGCCACGCCCACATACGCCGCCGCCGCCTTCTCCTCGTCGCCGTCGAACCGCACGAGCCCGAATTCGTCGGTCTTGACCATGCCGGGCGCGATCTCGATCACCCGGATCGGCTCGCCGTTCAGCTCGAGTCGCAACACCTCGGTCATCGCGTGCGCCGCGAACTTCGCGGCGTTGTACCCTCCCCCACCGAGGTACGCGACGTGACCGGCGATCGAGGTGACCGTGACGATGTCGGCCGAACCGCCTTCAGCGGCTATCGACGCCCGCAGCAGCGGCAACATCGCGCTCGTCATGCGCTTGACCGCGAGCACGTTGATCTCGTACATCCAGGCCCAGTCGTCGATGCTCGACGCCTCGACCGAGTCGAGGCCCTTCGCACCGCCGGCATTGTTCACCAGAACGTGCACGGCACCGGATGCCGCGAGGTAGTCCCGCAGTGAATCCACGTCCTGCTGCCGCGTCAGATCGGCCGTGAACACGTCGCACCCGGTCTCCGCGGCGAGCGCCGCCAGTCGATCGGCGCGCCGAGCGACCCCCACCACCTGCCAGCCGTGCTGCCGGAACAGGCGCACGGTGGCCGCTCCAATTCCCGAACTTGCTCCGGTCACAACTGCTCGTCGAGTTTCCATTCCCCCATTCTGGCGGCACAATGGAACGGATGAGCGCCGTCCCCCGCATCCCGCACCCGTCCATGCCTCCGGTCGCCCCGCCGAGCCACGGCCGCCGCGTCCCGCTCTGGGATAACGCCCGCTGGATCGCCATCACCCTGATGGTCGTCGGGCACGCCATCCTGAAGCTCATCGGCGACTCCGACACTGCCTACGCGACGTACCTCTTCATCTATGCGTTCCACGTGCCGGTGTTCGTCGCCGTCAGCGGATACTTCGCGAAGTCCGGTCCGCCCGGCACGCGGCAGCTGCACCGGCTGCTCACCGACCTGGTCTTTCCCTTCGTGGTCTTCGAGACGATCTGGACGACCATCCGCTGGTTGCTCGGGGCACCGTTCCAACTCGACTACTCGAGCGCCTCGTGGACGCTGTGGTTTCTGCTCGCCCTGCTCGTCTGGCGCATCCTGTTGCCCTACCTGGTGCTGCTGCGCTACCCACTGCTCATCAGCATCGTCGTCTCCATCGGCGCCGGCTACGTCGAGCAGATCGACAGCACCTTCGCGCTGTCCCGCACGATCGGCCTGCTCCCGTTCTTCGTGTTCGGCTGGAAACTGCGCCAGTGGCAGCTGACCGGCGACTGGCTCGAGCTACACGCCCGGGCGGTTTGGCAGTGGCGAGCCGGGGCGATCGCTCTCTTTGCCGCTCTATTCCTCGTCTGTGTGATCTTCATCGAGGGCCTCCGCGACCTGCGGGTGCGCAGTTTCTTCCTCTACGACGAGGCGTACGCCCTCTTCGGCTACGACCAGCTCTGGGCCGGCGGCATCCGCCTCGGCCTGATGCTGCTGGCCTTCGCGCTTATCGTGGCCTTCCTGATGCTGATCCCCCGCCGCACGGTGTGGTTCACCCCGCTCGGCGCGGCAACGATGTACATCTATCTCCTGCACAGTTTTGTGCTCTACCCGCTGCGGGAGACCGGGTTGCTCGAGGGACCCCAGCCGGGCTGGCTGCTTCCGGCCCTGATCGTGCTGAGCGTGCTGATCTCCCTCGCGCTGTCCCAACGGATCGTGAAGCGCGTTTTTCGCCCGCTGGTCGAGCCCCGCGCCCGATGGCTGTTCCGGCCCACCGCGGCGACACCGACGGGCACGATCGTGCTGCCACATCACGACCGCAAGTAGGTTTCCGGCGCCGCCGCCGGGCCAGATGACGCCGTGTTGCGGGCACCATTGTGGCCCCGCGGCACCGTGTTTATGCTCGCACGTGGAGCGATGGATGGTCCACGCTCACTGTCAGGGAGACCACACATGAGCGACACTTCCGCCTGGAAATTCGAAACCAAGCAGGTTCATTCGGGTGCCCGCCCCGATCCCGTCACCAACGCCCGGGCCACACCGATCTACCAGACCACCTCCTACGTGTTCAACAGCGCCGAGCACGCCCAAAACCTGTTCGCCCTCGCCGAATTCGGCAACATTTATACCCGCATCCAGAACCCGACCCAGGCCGTCGTGGAGGAACGCGTCGCCGCCCTCGAAGGCGGCACCGGTGCGCTCTTGCTCGCATCCGGCCAGTCGGCATCCAACTTCGCCGTGCTCAACATCGCCCAGGCCGGCGACCACATCGTGTCCTCGAGCTCGATCTACGGCGGCACCTACAACCTCTTCAAGTACAGCCTCGCCAAGCTCGGCATCGAAACCACCTTCGTCGAGAATCAGGACGACGCCGAGGAATGGCGCCGCGCGGTGCGCCCGAACACGAAGCTGTTCTTCGCCGAGACGATCGGCAACCCGCAGATCAACGTGCTCGACATCCGCCTCGTGGCCGACGTCGCCCACGCCGCGGGCGTTCCGCTGATCGTCGACAACACGATCGCGACCCCCTACCTGATCCGCCCGTTCGAGCACGGCGCCGACATCATCGTGCACTCCGCGACCAAGTTCCTGGGCGGCCACGGCACCATCATCGGCGGCGTGCTGGTCGACGGCGGCACGTTCGAGTGGTCCAAGAACGTCGAGAAGTTTCCCGGGCTGACCGAACCCGACCCGTCGTACCACGGCGCCAGCTACACGACCGTGCTCGGTGACGGCCTCGCGTACATCATCAAGGCCCGCGTGCAGCTGCTGCGCGACTTCGGCTCCGCCATCGCCCCGGCAAGCGCCTGGCAGCTCATTCAGGGCATCGAAACACTCAGCCTGCGCATCGAACGACACGTGCAGAACGCCCAGCTCATCGCCGAATGGCTCGAAGCCCACCCCGATATCGCCTCGGTGAACTATGCCGGGCTGCCGTCGAGCCCGTGGTATGCCGCCGCGAACCGCTACGCGCCGCTCGGCGTCGGCGCGGTGCTGTCCTTCGAGCTCACCGGCGGAGTGGATGCCGGCCGCGCCCTGGTCGACAACCTCACGCTGTTCAGCCACCTCGCCAACATCGGTGATGTGCGCTCGCTCGTGATCCACCCCGCGTCGACGACCCACGCCCAGCTCACCCCCGAGCAGCAGCTGACCGCGGGCGTCACCCCCGGGCTCGTGCGCCTGTCGGTCGGCATCGAAAATATCGCCGACCTGATAGCCGACCTCGAGGCCGGGCTCTCCGCGGCCGCCGCCGTCACGACGGCCTCCCGTGCCGCCGCGCGCAGCGACATCACCGACTGAGCCGCACCGCCGCATCCGCCAGAGAGAACCCGACAGCGCCAGAAGACGTAACATTCGGCGGGGGATTCGATCCCCCGCCAGAATGTAACCCTATGGAATGGCAAATCTCGGAAGACACGGTCCCCTCCAGCTTCGTCACCGAGGCTGAGGCGCGGTCGCTCATTGGCAAGCCACCGGCCACCGGCGCCTGGCGCGACGGTGACCGGGTCGGGCACCGCAACTTCAGCACCCTCGGCGCCCTGCACTTCGAGGCCGGCGGCAGCCTGCCGCGCGCCCGAATCGCCTACGAGACCTGGGGCACCCTCTCCCCCGAACGCGACAACGCCGTGCTCGTGCTGCATGCCCTGACCGGCGACAGCCACCTCGTCGGCCCCGACGGCAACGGCCACGCGACGGACGGCTGGTGGGGCGGCATCGTCGGTCCCGGACTCGCCCTCGACACCGACCAGTGGTTCGTCGTGGCCCCCAACATGCTCGGCGGCTGCCAGGGCAGCACCGGGCCCTCGTCACTCGCCCCCGACGGCTTCGAATGGGCGAACCGCTTTCCGTACCTGACCATCCGCGACCAGGTCGCCGCGCAGGTCGCGTTCAGCGACACCCTCGGCATCGACCGCTGGGCGGCCGTCGTCGGCGGGTCGATGGGCGGCATGCACGCCCTCGAATGGGCCATCGGACAGCCCGAGCGGGTGACCCGCCTCGCGATCCTGGCGGCGCCCCCCGAGACGACCGCCGACCAGATCGCCCTCAACTCGGTGCAGATCGAGGCGGTGCGCACCGATCCGCTCTTTCGCGGCGGCGACTATTACGACGCCGCCGACGGCGACGGCCCCACGCGCGGTCTTGCCCTCGCCCGACGGATGGCGCTGCTCAACTACCGCAGTCGCGCCGAGCTGAACGCGCGGTTCGAACGCGACTGGCAGAGCCCGATCAGCCCGCTCGGCTCGGGCGGCCGGTTCGCCGTCGAGTCCTACCTCGACTTTCACGGCAACAAGTTCACCCGACGCTTCGACGCCAACAGCTACATCGTGCTCGTCGAGGCGATGAACTCCCATGACGTCGGCCGCGGACGCGGCGGGGTCGCATCCGCCCTGTCGATGATCCAGGCCGAGACCCTGGTCGTGGGCATCGACAGCGACCGCCTGTTTCCCATCGAGGGGCAACACGTGATCGCCGAGCACGTGGCGAACACGCTCGACGGAGACGAAGCCGTCGTGCTCGCGTCACCCTACGGACACGATGGATTTCTCATCGAGAACGATGCCGTCAGCGCCCAATTGCGCCGACTGCTCCACTGACCCGCCCCGGCCAGCGACGCGCAAGCAACCCGCCCCAGAACGCAGACTTCCCGATATGGTGCAGGTGGGCCCCTTATCTTGGGGACCCCTCGATCATGAACCACGGGACGTGGCACGATGCAACGCATTTTCAAGGAACGCGACCGGATGCTGCGCCGCATAACGCAGTCCGCCGGCCTCGCCGGGTCGGTCACCGCCGTGCTCTGCCTGCTGGTGCCGAGTGCGGTGGGCGGCGATGTCCTGGTGTCGTGCATCCTGCTCGTGCTCGCAATGGCCGGCGGCCAGTACCTGCTGGGCCAGACCGGGGCGCTGCGCTGGGTCATCTGTACCGTGCTGACGGGGCTGGCGACGATCCTCCTGCTCGGGTTCGGCAGCCATCCGGGTCAGGCCCTGAACGTCGCGGAGGAATCGGCCATCAGTATCATCGCCGCCGGCGCGATGGGTTCCGTCGCCGCCGTGCTCGTGGTCAGCCGCGCGCGCATCATCCTGCTCCTCGCGCTCTTCAGCACCACGATTGGGGTGGTCCTGGCCGTCGCGGTTGCCGCCCCGAGTTCGCTGTTTCCGCTCTACCTTGCCGCCACCGGCTGGCTGGCGACGTCCCTGCTCGGCTGGTGGGTCAGTCAGAGCGTGCCGCGCGTGCTGCACCGCATTGCCGCGATCGGCCGCGCCCACCGCGCGGAACGGCACGCCAGCGAACTCGAAGCCCAGCGCCGCCAGGACGCCCGGCTGCTGCACGACACCGTGCTGGCGACCCTCACCCTCCTGGCACACTCCGGCGTCGGGGTGAATCCGGAAGCCCTGCGCCAGCAGGCCGGCGACGACGCCCGGCTGCTGCGCCAGCTGCGCCTCGGCGGCCTGCCCACACCCCGCCGTTCCGGGGTGTACACCCTCGAGCCGGCGACCGAATCCAGCCTCGGCAACACCCTCGAGTCGGTGCGCCAGCGCTTCGGACGCATGGGCCTCGAGGTCGACTGGCACGGCAGCGGACAGGTGCTGCTGCCGAGCAACGTGCTCGACTCCTTCCTGCTCGCCCTCGGTGAGTGCCTCGAAAACGTGCGTCGTCATTCCGGGGTGAAGCGCGCCGACGTCACCATCACCGACGACGAGACCACGGTGCGGGCGATGGTCACCGACGCGGGAGTTGGCTTCGACCTCGGAAAAATCGGCAGTGAGCGCCTCGGGTTCGCGGAATCGGTCGTGGCCCGCCTGCGCGACGTCGGCGGAAATGCCCGGCTGTTTTCGTCACCCGGATCGGGAACGACCGTCGTGCTGGAGGTGCCGAAATGAGCCGACGTATCCGTCCCCCGCTCCGACCGCACACCGACCACACGGTTGACACGGTCCTGGCCGACCAGAACGGCCTCGGCGGTCGACACCTCGGCCTCGGCCTCACCCTGAGCGGCGCCTGCGTCGCACTGTTCCTGCTCGGTCGTTTCATCCAGGAATGGTCGGAACAGCCGGTGCCGCCCGCGAGCATCGCCGCCTGGCTCCTGCTGATCGCCCTCGGCGTGCTGACCCACACGACGGCCCGGCGCCTCGCCACCGCGATGCCGTCGTGGCTCTTCAGCGCCGTTCTCGCCGGCAGCGCCCTCATCGTCGCCCTCGATCTGGCCGGATGCTGGGGGCTGGCCGGGCAGGGCATCTTTCCCACCGCAGCCCCCGCCGTCGGGGCACTACTCATGTCCCTCGTCACGCTTCGCGCGGCTCGTCAGGTGCTCCTGGCCGCCGTCGGCCTGGGCGCGGCGCTGACGGTCGCGGTGCTCGCCGAGGACCGCGCGGCGCATCCGCTCACCCTCGCCCCCGGCATCCTCACGATTGCCCTCGCCGTCATCCCTCCCTTCGTCGGTGTTGCCGTCGCCCGGGCGTTCCGCCGCATGGTCACGCGCGAACTCGACCTCGTGCTGGTTCAGAGCACCGTCTCCCAGCCGCGCTTTGCGGTGGGCATGCTCGCGTCGGAGCAGCTGGCCAGACTCGACCTCGACGCGGAGACGCTCCTCGACGATGTGGCCCAGGCCCGCACCCCACTGCCGCTGGCCCCGCACACCGCCAATACGGCCGCCAGCCTCGCGACGCAACTGCGCCTGCACCTCATCGAGGGACGCACCGAGACGTGGCTGCACCATGCCGTGACCGAGTCGGAGTTTCTCGATCCGGCCGTCACACTGATCGATCCGACCGGGCTGGCCGGGTTATTGTCCCCCAGCCAGCGCGACGCCCTGCTGCTGACAATCTGGCTGCTGGTGGGCGACACCGTCGGGGCCACGACGGTCAAACTGACCCTCGGTCCGATCGCACCGCTGCACGGCGTCACAACCTACCAAAAGGTTCGTTTTCCCATCGAGCTGACCACGACCGGTGTCCGTAGACGCCGAGTCGACCCGGAAACATGGCAGGCGATCCGCATGGTCGGCCCGCATGTGGACTCCAACCGGGAGGGCAGTTTACGAGTTGATATCGAATGCAGCGTGGATAACCCCGCAGATGCCTGAAAGGCGGCCAAATGGCGATAGGGTGCAGAGTATATAGGAGGCAATAAGTGACGAACACACCGATAGTGACTAACAACCACCGGCCCATCCGCCTGGCACTCGTTGATGATCATCGAATGCTGCTGGGGGCTCTCACTGAATGGATTCGCGGTGCGGCCGACGACATTGAAATGGTCGCCGCCGTCACCACCTGGCCGGAACTGCTCACGCACCCCGAGTTTCCCGTCGACGTGGTCTTGCTCGATCTCGACCTCAAGGACAACATCCCGGTCTCCCTCAAGATCTCCACGCTGAAGACCACCGGCGTGAAGACCGTGCTCATGAGCACCTATTCCGAGCCGGCCCTGGTGCGCGAAGCTCTGGCCGCGGGCGCCCTGGGATACCTGGTCAAGAGCGAAGAAGCCAGCATGATCGTCGACGCGATTCGCGCCGCGTACAACGGCAAGTCGTACATTTCGGCCGAGTTGGACTACGCGCTCAACTCCTCGGCGAACGATGATGGCGGTTCCCCGCGGCTGAGCGCCCAAGAGCGTCGCGTCATGGCACTCTACGGTGCCGGCGAGCCGGTCAAGGCCGTCGCCTACCAGCTCGGCATTTCCGAGGAGACCGCGAAGTCGTACCTCAAGCGGATTCGCGAGAAGTACCGTCTGGCCGGCTACGACGTGGGCACCAAGGTCGCCCTGCGTAAGCGCGCCATCCACGACGGCATCCTGCTTCAGACGGACTAACCAGCACCAAGCACAACCAGGTACAAGCAATCAGCACCACCAGCAGGGGGGCGCGCTCGAGGGGGAAACCGAGAGCGCGCCGCATCTGGCAGAGGCTGCACTGCGCCCCTCTGGCCTTATTTGCTCTGGCCGCTTACCTGCGCCGGCCGACGACCTCGATGGCCTGGGTCCCGTAGGGCACGTGCACTCCCCGACGACGACGGTTCCGGTCGATCCGGAACGTCACGAGGGTGAGGGCCAGCCCGATCACGCTGAGGGCCACGCCGATCCAGATCGGTGCGATGTAGCCGAAGCCACTCGCGATCGCCGCGCCACCGAGCGCCGCGCCCACCGCGTTTCCAATGTTGAGGGACGAGTGGTTGAGCGCCGCCGCCAACGACTGGCTCTCGTGCGCGACATCCATCAGTCGGGCCTGAATGGTCGGCGACAGGGCCTGCGCGGACGCACCGATCAGGAACAGGCCCACGAGCAGTCCGGCAACAAACTGTGCCGAGAAGGCCAGCAGAACGAGCGCACCGATCAAGACGCCGAACGCGATGATCATGCTGCGGCGCACGCTCCAGTCCGCCATCGCCCCGCCGGCAAAGATACCCACGGTCATGCCGAGTCCGACGACGACGAGCACGAGCGGTACGGCGCCGTCGCCGAGTTCGGTGACCTCGATGACGAGCGGGGCAACGTAGGAATAGACGGCGAAGAGGCCGCCGAAGCCGATCGCACCGATCGACAGGGTCACCCACACCTGCGAGTGGCGGAACGCCTGCAGCTCAGTGCGCATCGTCACGAGCGGGTTGCCGGCCTGGCGCGGCACGACGGCCCAGACCGCCAGGAATGTCGTGGCGAAGATCGCAGCCACGACCAGGTAGGCCGAGCGCCAGCCGAAGGTCTGACCGACCCAGGTGAGGGCGGGAACGCCAATCACGTTGGCGATCGTGAGGCCCGACAACACGAGGGCAATGCCTCGGGCACGTTTGCCCGGCCCCATCAGTTCGGCCGCGACGAGGGAGGCGATGCCGAAGTAGGCGCCGTGCGGGAGCGCGGCAAGAAAGCGCGCGCCGAGCACGAGTTCGAAGGTCGGCAGCAGCGCCGAAGCGATCGTGCCGAGGGTGAAGGCCGTCAGCAGCACCAGCAACAGCTGCTTTCGCGGCCAGCGAGCAGCCGCAGCTGCGATTGTCGGCGCCCCGACCACCACACCGAGGGCGTAGGCGGAGATCAACCAGCCCGCCTGGGCGTTGGCGGCATCCGGTGAGCTCGCGTACAGCCCGGGCAACAGGTCAGCCGCCAGGTTGGGCAGCAGGCCCATCGCGACGAATTCGGTGGATCCGATCGCGAAACCACCGAGCGCGAGGGCGAGCAGGGCAAGACGAATACGGGTCGGCGAGACGCGCGCCGACCCGTCAACAGTGAGGGGCATGTATTAACCTTACGCCCAGCTCTGTTTCAGCAGGCTAGTGCCGGGTGAGCTCGGCCTCGAGGCGTTCGACCTTGGCGGTGATCTCCCCCGTGAAACCCGGGCGGATGTCGGCCTTCAGCACGAGGGAGACGCGGGAACCGAACGGGGCCACGGCATCCGTCGCCGCCTTCACGACGGCCATGACCTCGTCCCATTCGCCCTCGATTTCGGTGAACATGGAGCCGGTGTGGTTGGGCAGGCCGGATTCCCGCACGACGCGCACGGCAGCCGCGACCGCATCGTGCACCGAGCCGTCGGCGCGGCCCGTACCGCTGGGAGCGACGGAAAAAGCTACAAGCATCATGTTCTCCAATTTCTCGTGGACCCGCCGATGACGGATGCCGCCGGCGGCCCGTTCTGCGCGGCACTGCCAGCGTACGTCCAGAGCCGGTGCAGGGCCCAGCCGAGCAGCACGACCTCGAGCAGGTTGCGCACGGTGAGCACCGTCACGAGCAGTGGATCGGCCGCGAGCAGCGTGTCGTAGAAGAACGGATAGACGACCTGGGTGAGGCCGGCGATAGCGAGTCCCAGCGCGGCCGGCAGCCGCCAGGCCCGCGTCTCGAGCACGAGGCCGAGGATGAAGGGCGCGGCCAGCCAGCTGGTGAACTGGGGGGATCCCACCTTGTTGGCCAGCACCAGCACGAGCACGAGGGCGAGCACGAGGGTCGGGAACAATCGCGTCCAGTCCACGCCACGGCGCTGCGCGCGCACCCCGATGAGCAGTACGCCCGAGGCCGCGAGCGCGAGCAGCGGGGTCATCAGGGCTGCGGCCACGGTCGTTCCCGGCCACGTGATCTGGTACGTGAGAATGTCGAAGTCGTAGTAGATCGTGATTCCCGGGATCCCCGCCGCGGCCTGCCACATCCACAGCCCGGCTACCGGGGACTCGATCTGGATGCCCCGCCCGGTCTGCTCGCCGATGAAGCTCAGCACGTGCGGCGGGCTGCCGAGTGCCAGGCTCAGCCCGACGGCCACTGCCGCGATGACAGCGCTCGTGACGAGCGCGACGCGAAAGACGCAGGCTCGATGAGCGCTGGCGACCAGCAGCGCGGCGATCACCGCGGCCGGCCAGACCTTGACCCAGGTCGCGACGGTCAGCAGGATCGTCGCCCACACCGGTCGGGTGCTCACCCAGAGCAAGCCCACGATCGCCAGCGGTACCGTGATGGCGTCGATGCGTCCTACCGCGATCGGACCGAGCAGCAGCAGAAAGCCGAGCCACCACCAGGCGGCTCCCTCGACGCGACGGTCGGGCGCCCGCCGTGCGTGGTGCAACAGCACCGCGAACGCACCGGCATTGCCGAGCGTGACGAGGCCGAGCCAGGTCGCCACGTACGCGTTGTCGCCGAATGCCAGGGCCCCGAGGATGGGCACTGCCGCCAGCACGGGGTAGACGAAATCAGTCGTGATCGCGGGCAGCCCGCCGCCGGACGATGCGGCCTGCGCCCAGCCGAGGTAGACGGCTCGCACGTCGCCGAGCGGCCCGTTCGGGCCGGTCAGCGCGAGCACGATCAACACGGCGTGCACGAGCACGAACGCGCTGCTGAGCACGGTCGCGCGCCGAAGGGTCAGCACGGGCCCCCGGCGCCCGAGAGCAGCGCGGCGATGGTGGCCGGCACCGCGTCGGCCACGTCGAGGGCGACGATCGGGCCGCCGGCGGATGCCCGCCGGGCGGCTTCGGCGTGCAGCCACGCGGCAGTGGCAGCCACAGCGGCGAGTGCGGGCAGGGCGTCCCCCGCGTGCAGCGCCGCGGCATCCGTCTGCAGCCGGTCGCTGTGGGTGGCCAGGAGCGCGCCGAGGATGCCGCCGAGCACATCGCCGGCGCCGGCCGTGGCGAGCCAGGACGGTGAATCGGAGACGGTGAACCGGGCGCCGGCCGGGTGCGCGATATAGGTCACCGACCCTTTCAGCAGCACGGTTACGCCGAGCAGTTCGGCGGCGCGGCCCGCCCACTCCCCCGGGGCCCGTGCGATCGTGGCGGGGGTGACGGATGTGCCCGCTCGCGCCAGCAGGCTGGCAAGCTCACGAAAGTGCGGCGTGATGACGGTGGGCCCGGTGGACCGCCGGGCATAGTCGAGGGCGCCCGCGTCACACACGACGGGGACCCCGGAGGCTGCGGCCGACAGGAGGGTGGCCGCGGCCTCAGCGTCCAGCGCGTCGCCGTTCATGCCGGAGCCGAGCAGCCACGCCTGCACCCGGCCCGGGCCGACGACCACTTCGGGTCGGCGGGCCAGCACGAGCTGTGCGGCCGCGGCCGGGCCGACGTAGCGGATCATGCCCACGCCCGTGCGGGCGGCCGCCTGTACCCCGAGCACGGCCGCCCCGGGGTATTCGGGCGACCCCGTGCAGATTCCGAGCACACCGCGGGAGTACTTGTCGTCGGCGGGCCCGGGAACGGCGATCCACGCCCGCGCCTGCGCGGCCGACCATTCCTGCCACGTCGACGGATTCACCATGAAATCTACGATAGAGCGAATCGTGCGCGTCGGGCTGCCCGACCACGTCAGTCGCGGCGGGTGGCGTCCTGCACTTCGCCGACGAGTTCCTCGATGATGTCCTCGAGAAAGAGCACCCCGGTCGTCTCGCCCTGCGCGGTGAAGGACCGTGCCAGGTGCGCCCCCGAGCGCCGCATCGTGGCCAGGGCATCTTCCAGGTCGGTGTCTTCGAAGATCGACACCAGCTGGCGGATGCGTTTGGCCGGGATCGGCTGCCAGAATGCTCCGGTCTTGGTGCCCGGAGCGGACGGGGAGTCCGTGTCGAGGTCGATGATGTCCTTGAGGTGCACAAAACCGGTCGGGTCGCCGCTCGGATCGACGACCACGTAACGGGAGAAACCGTAGCGGGTCACGGCCCGCTCGACGTCTTCGGGGGTCGCGTTGTCCGGCAGGCTGATCAGTTTGTCGCGGGCCACGACCACGTCGCGCACCTTGCGGGTGGTGAACTCGAAGGTCGCGTTGAGGGCACCGGTGCCGTCGGCCAGGATGCCCTCCCGGGTGGACTGCGTGACGATGGTGGCGACCTCGTCGAGAGTGTAGGCGCTCGTCGCCTCATTTTTGGGCTGCACCCCGAACAACCGCAGCACGCCGTTCGCGGTCGCGTTCAGGGCGACGATGACCGGCCGGAAGACCTGTCCGACGAAGACCAACGGTGGGGCGAGCAGCAGCACGGCTCGGTCGGGGATCGAGAACGACAGGTTTTTCGGCACCATCTCGCCGAAGACGACGTGGAGGTATGACACGACGAGCAGCGCCACGATGAAGGCGATGGTGCCGATGTACTCTTCCGGAATCCCGGTGAGGGCCAGCGGCCCCTCCAACAGGTGGTGGATTGCCGGCTCGGAGACGTTCAGGATCAGCAGGGAACACACGGTGATGCCCAGCTGCGTCGTCGCGAGCATCTGGGTGGCGTGTTCCATCGCCCAGAGCGCCGTCTTGGCACTCCGCTTGCCCGCTTCGGCGAGCGGCTCGATCTGCGACCGCCGCGCGGAGATCACCGCGAATTCCGCTCCGACGAAAAAGGCGTTCGCCGCGAGCAATACGACCAGCCAGGCCAATCCTGCCCAGTCGCTCATCGGGTTGTCACCTCATTCTTGTTAATACTGCGGTTCTTCTTCGGCGGTTCGGCAACCACAACCGGGATGGGCGCCGGCGTGTACCGCAGCCGGTCGACGCGCCGGCCTTCGAGTCGTTCGACGGTCAGCTCACCACCGGTCAGGGTCACGCTGTCACCGACGACGGGAAGCCGCCCGAGCAGACTCATCATGAACCCGGCCACGGTCTCGTACGGGCCATCCTCGGGAACCACCAGCCCGGTACGTTCGAGCAGTTCGTCGGGGCGCAGCAGGCCGGGAAAAGCGATCGAGTCGGTCGATCGCACGACGCCCGCGCGCGCCCGGTCGTGCTCGTCGGCGACCTCACCGACCAGTTCTTCCACGAGGTCTTCGAGGGTCGCGACACCCGCCGTGCCCCCGTATTCATCGACGACGATCGCCATCTGGTAGCCGCGACCGCGCAGCTCGCTGAGCAGCCCGTCGAGTTTCATGGTTTCAGGCACTCGCAGCGGCTCGGTCTGAAGCGCCGACACCGGTACATCGAGGCGGCGATGCCGGGGCACCGCGACGGCCTGCTTGACGTGCACGACGCCGACCACGTCGTCCATGCTCTCGTCGATCACGGGGAACCGGGAATAGCCGGTCGCCCGGGTGAGCTCGATGACCGCCTGGGCGGAGTCGGTTCGCTGCACGCTCGCCACGCGTGGGCGCGGGGTCATCACGTCGGACGCGTCGTGGCCCGAGAACAGCAGCGTACGGTGCAGCAGCGTCGCCGTGTCCTTCTCGAGCAGCCCGGCGCTGGCGGAACGTCGCACGAGCGACGACAGTTCCTCGGCCGTGCGAGCGCCGGAGAGTTCCTCTTTCGGCTCGATTCCGATGGCGCGGAGCAGCCCGTTGGCGCTGCCGTTGAGCAGCAGCACGGCGGGCTTGAACACCGTCGTGAAAACCGTCTGGAACGGGATGACGAGCTGGGCGGTCTGGATCGGCAGCGCGAGGGCGAAGTTCTTCGGAACGAGCTCCCCCACGATCATCGACAGCAGGGTGGCGACCACGATCGCGACCGTCGTGGCGACCACCGGCACGGTCCCCTCCGGCAAGCCCACGGCCGTCAGCGGAGTGAAGAGCAGGGTACTGATCGCCGGTTCCATCGCGTAGCCCGTGAGCAGAGTCGTGAGCGTGATGCCCAGCTGCGCGCTCGACAGATGGGTCGAGGTGATCTTGAGGGCAGCGATGGTCATGCCCAGACGCGTTTCGCCCCGGTCACGGCGAGCTTCGAGGTCGGAGCGATCGAGGTTGACGAGCGCGAATTCGCTCGCCACGAAGAGTCCGGTGCCGACGGTGAGCAACAGGCCGAAGCCGAGCATCAACCACTCAGTCATGTCGTCCGAAACCGCGGCGTCCGAATCGGCGAGAGGGGCAGGAAAAGAGGAGGGCCGGGGCCGTGGGGGGGTCGTCCATTATTCCTCCCACTATACCGCTTCACCAGCACCCCCATTAGGGTGTGGTCACCAGGAAACCGGCAGCGCCTTGCCCTCCTCGTAACCGGCAGCCGACTGGATGCCGACGAGTGCCTTGGTATGGAACTCCTCGACGGTGCTCGCCCCGGCATAGGTGAACGAGCTGCGCACCCCCGACGTGATCATGTCGAGCAGGTCTTCGACGGATGGCCGCAGCGGGTCGAGATAGATCTTCGAGCTCGAAATCCCCTCGGCAAACAGCGTCTTGCGAGCGAGCTCATAGGGGTCGAGGCGCTCGAACCGTTCCTGCACGGCCTTGGTCGATGCCATGCCCCAGCTTTCCTTGTACAGCGCGCCCGAGGCATCCGAATTCAGAGTTCCCGGCGCTTCGACGGTGCCGGCAAACCAGGAACCGATCATCACCGCGCTGGCACCGGCGGCCAGGGCGAGGGCGACGTCGCGCGGATATCGCACGCCGCCGTCGGCCCAGACATGGGCGCCGAGCTCGTGAGCCGTCGTCGCGGTCTCGAGCACGGCCGAGAACTGCGGGCGCCCGACCGCCGTCATCATGCGGGTGGTGCACATGGCACCGGGCCCGACGCCGACCTTCACGATCGTCGCGCCCGCACCCACGAGGTCGCGCACGGCATCGGCGGTCACGACGTTACCGGCCACGATCGGCAGGCCGAGGTTCAGGTCGGCGACAATGCCGATCGCGCGCAGCATTCCGCTCTGGTGGCCGTGGGCGGTATCGATGACGAGCACGTCGACGCCGGCCGCGGCGAACGCCCGGGCCTTCGCCGCGACATCCCCGTTGATGCCGATCGCGGCGGCGACGCGCAGTCGACCGTGCGCGTCGACGGCGCTCTGGTAGAGCGTCGAGCGCAGGGCGCTCTTGCGGCTGAGGGTGCCCACGACCGCGCCGTGGTGCAGCACCGGCGCAAAATCCAGGTCTGCGGCGGTCATCACGTCGAAGGCCCGGCGCGGCCCGTCGATGTCGTCGGCGTCCAGGGACGGCAGGGCGCCGTGCAGCAGGTCACCGAGCAGGGCGTCGGGCAGGGCGCTGCGAAGCCTCGAGGCGACGATGCAGCCGAGGTAGTCACCGTGAGAATCGTGAATGACGATGCCCTGGCCGTCGACGGCCGGAACCTGGCGCAGAGCCATCTCGACGGTGTCCTCGGGTCCGAAGCTGAACGGGGTGTCGAAGCTCACGGACTGGGCTTTCACCCAGCGGATGGCCGCATCCAGGTCCTGCAGGTGCATATCCTGCGGCAACACGCCGAGTCCGCCGCGACGGGCGAGACTGGCGGCCAGGCGCGGGCCGGTCACCGAGTTCATGTTCGAGGAGACGATGGGGATGCTGCCGCCGCTGCCGTCCTGGGGAGCCAGCGACACGTCGAGACGACTGTGCACGTCGGATTGCCCGGGGACCAGAAAAACGTCGGAGTACGTCAGATCGTGGCTGGGGATTGTTCCATAGAACCGCATACAAATAAAGCTAGCGCCCCACGCGGGTGCCCGCAGCCGCTTCGGATGGGATTAGGCTGGTCGTGCAGAACTGACCCGGCCGTCTGAACGCTCGGGCATCCAAAATCAACGCAGAGAGTGGGTGATCGGTAGGTGTCAAGCCAGGTAACCGGTGGAACCTCCGACGAAACGACGTCGGGTGAATTCGGTGCAAACGAGTGGCTCGTAGATGAGTTGTACGAAAGGTACCTCGTCGATAAGAACTCGGTTGACGAATCGTGGTGGCCGGTGCTCGAGAGCTACCACCAGACCGCGTCGTCGCCAGCTGCTCCGGCAGCCGCCCCCGCGGCCCCCGTCGCGCCGGCTCCCGCAGCAGCAGCTCCCGCAGCGCCCGTCGCCGCAGCGCCTGTCTCGGCCCCGGCCCCGGACGGCCAGCCGACGGCGCGCACCACGTCGATCGCGGCCAAGCCCAAGCCCGTTCCGGCCGATGCCCCGATCACCAAGCCGCAGGCAGTGGTCGCCGACGCGACCGCTCCGGTGCGTGAAGACGTCGTCTCGCCGCTGCGCGGCATGGCCAAGTCGCTCGCCACCAATATGGCCGCGAGCCTCACCGTGCCGACCGCGACGAGCGTGCGCACCATTCCGGCGAAGCTGCTGATCGACAACCGCATCGTCATCAACAACCACCTCAAGCGTGCGCGCGGCGGCAAGGTCAGCTTCACACACCTCATCGGTTGGGCGTTGATTCGGGCCTTGAAGATGTTCCCGAGCCAGAACGTCTACTACGACGAGGTCAACGGCAAGCCGTCCGTGATCGCTCCCGCCCACATCGGCATGGGTCTGGCCATCGACATGCCCAAGCCCGACGGCAGCCGTGCGCTGCTCGTGCCGGCCATCAAGCGTGCCGACACGATGACCTTCGGCGAGTTCCTCGCCGCCTACGAAGACCTCGTCGCCCGGGCCCGCCAGAACAAGCTCACCGCCGACGACTTCGCCGGTGCGACCCTGTCGCTGACCAACCCGGGCGGCATCGGCACCGTGCATTCCGTGCCGCGCCTGATGAAGGGCCAGGGCTGCATCATCGGCGCCGGCGCCCTCGACTATCCGGCGGAGTTCCAGGGTGCGAGCATCAAGACCCTCACCGGCCTGGCGATCTCGAAGACCATCACGCTCACCAGCACCTATGACCACCGCGTCATCCAGGGCGCCGGTTCGGGCGAGTTCCTCAAGATCGTGCACGAGCTGCTGATCGGCCAGCACAACTTCTACGAGGAGATCTTCTCCGCGCTGCGCATCCCGTACGACCCGATCCACTGGGCGCCGGACATCAGCGTCGACCTCGCGAGCGCCGTCGACAAGACCGCCCGCGTGCAGGAACTCATCAACTCGTTCCGCGTGCGCGGCCACCTGATGGCCGACATCGACCCGCTCGAATACATGCAGCGCAGCCACCCCGACCTCGACATCGCGACCCACGGCCTCACCTTCTGGGACCTCGATCGCTCGTTCGTGACCGGCGGCTTCGGAAACCAGCGTCAGATGCTGCTCCGCGACATCCTCGGCGTGCTGCGTGACTCGTATTGCCGCACCACGGGCATCGAGTACATGCACATCCAGGACCCGGCCCAGCGCAAGTGGGTGCAGGAGAAGATGGAGAAGGCGTACGTCAAGCCGACCCATCACGAGCAGATGCGCATCCTCGGCAAGCTCAATGAGGCCGAGGCCTTCGAGACCTTCCTGCAGACCAAGTACGTGGGCCAGAAGCGCTTCAGCCTCGAGGGCGGTGAGTCCACGATTCCGCTGCTCGATTCCATCCTGCAGAGTTCAGCGGATGCCGGCCTCGACGAGGTCGCCATCGGCATGGCCCACCGTGGTCGCCTGAACGTGCTCACCAACATCGCCGGCAAGACCTACGGACAGATCTTCCGCGAGTTCGAAGGAACGCAGGACCCGCGCACGCAGCACGGCTCCGGCGACGTGAAGTACCACCTCGGTACCATGGGCACCTTCCGTGGCGAGGGCGGCGTGGAGATCCCGGTCTCGCTGGCCGCGAACCCCTCGCACCTCGAGGCCGGCGACGGCGTGCTCGAGGGCATCGTGCGCGCCAAGCAGGACCGCAAGCCGATCGGCACCTTCTCGACGCTGCCGATCCTCATCCACGGCGACGCGGCCATGGCCGGCCAGGGTGTTGTGCTCGAAACCCTGCAAATGTCCCAGCTGCGCGGCTACCGTACCGGCGGCACGATCCACATTGTGGTGAACAACCAACTCGGTTTCACGACCCTGCCCGGTGACGCCCGCACCTCGATCTACTCGACCGACGTGGCCAAGACGATCCAGGCGCCGATCTTCCACGTCAACGGGGATGACCCCGAAGCCGTGGTTCGGGCCGCGGAGCTCGCGTTCGAGTATCGCCAGGAGTTCAAGAAGGATGTCGTCGTCGACCTCATCTGCTACCGTCGCCGCGGCCACAACGAGGGCGACGACCCCTCGATGACGCAGCCGTTGATGTACAACCTGATCGAAGCCAAACGCTCCGTTCGCAAGTTGTACACCGAAGCGCTCGTCGGACGTGGCGACATCACGGAAGAAGAGTACGAGGCTGCCCACCGCGACTTCCAGGACCGCCTGGAACGCGCGTTCATGGAGACGCACGCCGCGCAGACCGCGTCGATCCCAATCATCACCGCCGAGGTCGCCGCGGCGGCCAAGGCGGATGCCGAGGCGAAGGCCCGCGAGGATTCCGCCGGCGAACCGGCATCCACCGGAGTGCCGGAGTCGGTGATCCACCTCATCGGTGACGCCTTCAACAACAAGCCCGCCGGCTTCACGGTGCACAACAAGCTGCAGCAGCTGTTGCAGAAGCGCCTCGACATGAGCCGCAACGGCAACATCGACTGGAGCTTCGGTGAGCTGCTCGCCCTCGGCTCGCTGCTCGTGGAGGGCACCCCGGTGCGCTTCGCCGGCCAGGACGCCCGCCGCGGCACCTTCGTGCAGCGCCACGCTGTGCTGCACGACCGGGTCAACGGCCAGGAATGGCTGCCGCTCGCGAACCTGAAAGACAACCAGGCCAGGTTCTGGATCTACGACTCGCTGCTCAGCGAGTACGCGGCCATGGGCTTCGAGTACGGCTACTCGGTGGAACGTGCCGACGCCCTCGTGCTCTGGGAGGCCCAGTTCGGTGACTTCGCCAACGGTGCCCAGACGATCATCGACCAGTTCGTGTCGAGCGCCGAGCAGAAGTGGGGGCAGCGGTCATCCGTCGTCCTGCTGCTGCCGCACGGGTATGAGGGTCAGGGACCCGACCACTCGTCCGCTCGAATCGAGCGGTTCCTGCAGCTCTGTGCCGAAGAAAACATGACCGTGGCACGGCCGTCGACCCCGGCGTCGTACTTCCACCTGTTGCGTCGCCAGGCCTACATGCGCCCCCGCCGTCCGCTCATCGTCTTCACCCCGAAGTCGATGCTGCGCCTGCGTGGAGCGACGAGCTCCGTCGCCGACCTGACCAGCGGCAAGTTCGAGCCGGTCATCGACGATGCTCGCATCCAGGACAAGGCCGCCGTGAAGCGGGTGCTGTTCCACTCGGGCAAGCTCTACTACGATCTGCTCAACGATCTCGAGAAGAACCCGAACCCCGAGATCGCGCTCGTGCGCGTCGAGCAGTTCTACCCTCTTCCCGCCGCCGAGCTCAAGGCCGTGGCCGAGCAGTACCCGAACGCCGAACTGGCGTGGGTGCAGGACGAACCGGAGAACCAGGGCGCGTGGCCCTTCTTCTACCTGGAGACCAACAAGCTGGGCCCGCGCCCGGTGCGCCTGTTCTCCCGTGCCGCGTCGGCCTCCCCGGCCGCCGGGTCGGCCAAGCGTCACGCAACGGAGCAGGCCGAGTTGATGCGTAACGCACTGACCCTGTAACAGCACGCCCGCACCATCCGACCCGTGGGCCGGGGTTGTCGACACGTCGACGCCCCCGGCCCACGGGTTTCTTTGTACGATGATCGAATCCGACAGTCCGACGAATTCGACCGCCCATCTGGTTCGAGGCCATCTGATTCGACAGGCCATCTTTCGACGCACCATCTGAGGAGGATCTCGATGCCCACCCCCGACGCATTCACTCCCGGCGAACCGTGCTGGGTCGACCTCATGAGTTCCGACGTCGACCGTTCGAAGGCCTTCTACAGCGCTCTCTTCGGCTGGACCGCCACGGAGTCCGGTGAGGAATACGGCAACTACATCACCTTCTGGAAGGGTGACGCACAGGTCGCCGGCCTGGCCCGGCAGCTGCCGGACTCGACCTTTCCGGACGTCTGGACCACCTACCTCGCCGTCGACGACGTCGACGGCGCCGCGGCATCCGCCCGAGCCGCCGGCGCGCAGATCCTCATGGAGCCGATGACCGTAGGCGATCAGGGGCGCATGGCCATGATCCTCGACCCGACCGGTGCCGCAATCGGCCTCTGGGAATCCGCCGAGCACGCCGGTTTCGAGGTCAACAACGAGCATGGCTCGCCGGTCTGGCACGAGCTCAACACCCGCGACTACGACGCGGCGCTCGCGTTCTACCGGACCGTCTTCGGGTGGAACCTCACGCCCCTGAGCGACACGATGGAGTTTCGCTACAGCACCTTCGGCGAGGAAGGCACCATGGTCGGCGGTGTCTACGACGCACACGCGACCCTCCCCGAGGGCGTTCCGTCACACTGGCAGCTCTACCTCGGGGTAGCGGATGTCCCGGCGGCGGCGGCACGGGTCGTCGAGCTGGGCGGCCGCATCCTGCGCGAACCCTGGGACTCGGAGTTCGGCGTTTTCGCCCAGGTCGCCGACCCCACCGGTGCGATGTTCCAGCTCGGTGGTGTCGCCACCGAGACCGCGTCGGACCCGACCGCGGCCGGCTCCGCGAGCTCAGACACGGAGTAGCCGCCCCGCCATGCCCGCGGCGCCACACGGGTGCTGCGCCACTGCGCGGTAGTTTCGCCGCCGCGCACAAGCCAGCCCGGAACATCCGCGTGCCGAACGCGGGAGTTGCGCCGCTACGCGGTGGTTGCGCCACCGGGCCAGCGAGCCATTCGAGAGTTGCGCGGGTGTTGCGCCAGCCCGGGGGCGCGACCCGCGGCATCCGCTACCGGCGCAGTCTCTGTGCGGGGAGTCTGGGCGCTAGTGGGCAGACTGCAGCGCGCGCAGGCGGGCGAGCACCTGGTCGCGCAGGTCTTCGGGGGCGGTCTCCTTGCAGGCACGCTGCACCGCTTCGGTCAACGTGCGCCCAACGAGGTGTTCCGAGGCGCAATCTTCACACCCCGCGAGGTGCGCCTGGATGTCGGCGGCATCCGCGCCGCACAGTTCGTGGTGCAGGTACTCTTCGAGTTCGGCTTGTGCTTTGGTGCATCCGCAATCGGTCATGGTTTTGAGCTCCCAGTATTGTTCGGGACAGCCCCAGTGGCGCTCGGGACAGTGTCGTTCTGGCTCGCTGACCGGCCGAGTCCGCGCTCCTGCGCGTATCCGGCCAGCAGGTCGCGAAGGAGCCGACGGCCTCGGTGCAGGCGGCTCATCACGGTGCCAATGGGTGTTTTCATGATTTCAGCGATCTCCTGGTAGGAGAAGCCCTCGACGTCGGCAAAATACACGGCGAGGCGGAAATCTTCGGGAATCGACTGCAGGGCGTCTTTCACGGCGCTGTCGGGCAGGTGGTCGATCGCTTCGGCCTCGGCGGACCGGCCCGACATTGCGGTCGTCGATTCGGCGCCGCCCATCTGCCAGTCTTCAAGGTCGTCGATCGTGCCCTGATACGGCTCGCGCTGCTTCTTGCGGTACTGGTTGATGAAGGTATTCGTGAGGATCCGGTACAGCCACGCTTTGAGGTTGGTGCCCTGTTCGAACTGCGCGAACGCGGCGAACGCCTTGACGAAGGTCTCCTGCACGAGGTCCTGCGCGTCGGACGGGTTGCGCGTCATACGCATTGCCGCGGCATAGAGTTGGTCGATGAACGGCATCGCCTGCTCTTCGAACAGGTCGCGGGTCAGCGTCGCTGCGGCTTCGGGTGTTGTCCGGGGCACGCTCGACTGCTCGGGAACCGGTGTATCTGTTGTCATTACCGGCAATTCTAAGCCGCGAATGCTGATATCGCGCGAACGGATGCCGCGAGGCGCCGCCGAGCTGGGTCGTTCTAAGACTGCAGTTGCCACGACGACACCTCCTCCAGATCAAATCTTTCCGACTATTCTGATAACCGATGTTGATCTCGAGATATTCCAAGCCGGAGTTCGATCCTTACGGCGACAATGTGCCGCTCGAAGCGGATGCCTGGTGGCCGGCTCCCACGGCCTCCGGTCCCGTGGCGTGCACGGTTTCCCTCCCGGGCTCGAAATCGCTGACGAACCGTGAGCTCGTGCTCTCCGCCCTCGCCGCCGAACCGTCGCTGTTGCGCGCACCGCTGCACTCGCGGGATAGCGACCTGATGGTCGACGCCCTGCGGCAGATGGGCACCACGATCGAGCAGGTGGAAGGCGATGGAGCCTTCGGAGCCGACCTGAAGGTCACCCCCGGGGAACTCCTCGGCTCCACGACAGTCGATTGCGGCCTTGCCGGCACAGTGATGCGTTTTCTTCCCCCGCTCGCCGCCCTGGCCCTCGGCCCCACGACTTTCGACGGCGATGCGGCCGCCCGCCGCCGCCCGATGGCGACCATGATCACCGCTCTGCGCGATCTCGGTGCCGACATCAACGACGACGGCCGCCGCGCCCTGCCCTTCACCGTGCACGGCCGCGGCGCCGTCACCGGCGGCGACGTCACGATCGACGCCGGCGCCTCGAGCCAGTTCGTCTCCGGGCTGCTGCTGGCCGCCGCGCGGTTCGACGAGGGGCTGCACCTCACCCACTCCGGGGAGCGTCTGCCGAGCCTGCCGCACATCGAGATGACCATCGCCACCCTTGCCGCCCGCGGCGTCACGGTCACCAGTCCCGCCGTCGGAGAGTGGGTTGTGCAGCCCGGCCCGATCCGTGGCGCCGACGTCGACATCGAACCAGACCTGTCCAACGCGGCCCCGTTCCTCGCCGCAGCCCTCGTGGCCGGCGGCAGCGTCACCATCGCCGGTTGGCCGGCGAGCACGACCCAGGTCGGCGCCGACCTCGCCACCCTGCTGCCCCTGTTCGGCGCACACGTGACCCTTGAAGGCGATCGCCTCACGGTCACCGGGGGCGACGGCATCCATGGTGTTGAGCTCGACCTGTCGACCGGCGGCGAGCTCGCACCGACGCTCGTGGCCCTCGCCGCCCTCGCCGATTCGCCGAGCACGATCACCGGCATCGGCCACCTGCGCCACCACGAATCGAACCGCCTCGAAGCCCTCGCCACCGAGATCAACCGCCTCGGCGGCAACGTCACGGAGCTGCCCGACGGCCTGCACATCGTGCCGCAACCGCTCACCGGCGGCGAATGGAAGAGCTACGACGACCACCGGATGGCCACGGCCGGCGCACTCATCGGCCTCGCGGTTCCCGGGGTGCTCGTGGAGAACATTGCGACCACGGCCAAGACGCTCCCCCAGTTTCCGGAGCTGTGGCACGCCCTGTTGCCGGAGGCCACCCTCTAGATGCCGGGCCGAAACACTCCGGCCGGGGACTCGGGCGACCAGGCCGAAGCCTGGTGGGCGACGCCCGACGAGGACGAACCGCAGTACGACGAGTCCGACGTGCGCGTGCGCCCCGGGCGCAAGGGCACGAAGCCTCGGTCCAAGACCCGGCCGCAGCACGAGAACGCCGTGACCGGGCGCATCCTCACGGTGGACCGCGGCCGCTACACCGTACTGCTCGACGAGAACCTTCCGACCGAGCACCGGGTGACCGTTGCACGCGCGAGCGAGCTGCGCAAGAAGGCCGTCGTCAACGGCGACCAGGTCGACATCGTGGGCAACACCAGCGGCGACGAGGGCACCCTCGCTCGCATCGTACGCATCGTCGAGCGCCGCACCCTGCTGCGTCGCAGCGCCGACGACACAGACGCCGTCGAGCGGGTGATCGTGGCCAACGCCGACCAGATGCTCATCGTCGTCGCCGCGGCCAACCCGGAGCCTCGCATCCGCCTCGTCGACCGCTACCTGGTCGCCGCCTATGACGCCGGGGTCTCCCCCATCCTCTGCATCACCAAGACCGACCTCGCCGACCCGGCGGAGTTTCTCAGCAACTTCGCCGGCCTCGACCTGCCGGTGTTCCGCAGCCGTGAGGACCATATCCCGCTCGAGGAGATCAGTGCGGCCCTGGTCGGTCACGACACCGTCTTCGTCGGCCACTCGGGGGTCGGCAAGTCGACCCTCGTGAACGCGCTCGTTCCCGGCACCAACCGGGCCATCGGCGTCGTGAACACCGTCACCGGGCGCGGGCGCCACACCTCGTCGTCGACGGTGTCGCTGCGCCTCGAAACGGATGCCGGCCGCGGCTGGGTCATCGATACCCCCGGCGTGCGCTCCTTCGGTCTGGGGCACATCAACACTGACAACATTCTCAAAGCTTTCACCGACCTCGCCACGATCGCCGAGCGCTGCCCGCGCGGCTGCACGCACCTGCCGGATTCACCGGACTGCGCGATCATCGAGGCGGTCGAGGCCGGAGAACTCGGCGAGGTCGGTCAGGTGCGACTGGATTCCCTGCAGCGTCTGCTCGCCACGTTCGCGCCGGCCCGCTGATCGACGTGTTTCGTTGGCCTGGGCGGCTTCTGGCACGCCTCGCAGCCCTGCTCGCGCTGGCCGTCGCGCTCTCCGGCTGCAGTTTGCTGGCCCCGACTTCGCCCGATTCCGTGACCACGGCTGTGGACGACGCCGTCGAGGCGATCCGCGCGACCGCCGGCGTGACCTCGGCGACGGCGCAGATCACACCGCTCGAGGCCTCGGCGTTTTCCGCCCTGAACGACTTCTGGACCGCGTCCATCGAGGTGAAGATCGAAGCGGATGCCGCCGACTTCGCTCCGCTGGCGGAGACGGTCGCGGGCCACGTCGCATCCGCTCGAGAAAGCGTGGACGCAACGGCAATCGTGCGCCTGCCGGCCGCCGGCACTGGCGCCGACATCGTGCTCGCCCTCCACGCGGGCGAGGCCGTGGGGATGACGACCCGCGAGATGGCCCGCGCGACGGCCCAGACAAGGGCCGGGGAGCTGGCCGATGCCGCCCTCACGCTGCGGCAGGTTGAGCATGCCACGCGGGTCACCGTGGCGGACGGCGCGACACCGACGACCCTCACAGTGGAGTCGCCGGACGCACTGGGCTCCGTGATCGCCGAGCTGCGAACCCTCCCACAGTTCGCAACCGGCGCGCTGTCGGCCGTGACCGTGACGGCGAGGGCGCCCTCGGGCGCCACGAGCAGCGTGACGACGACGGCCGCGTCGCCGTCACCGGGACTGTCATCGCTGCTGAGCGAGTTGGCCACTCGGACCGACGTCGACGATCTGACGTACTCCGGCCAACGTTCCCCCGAAGCGCCCGGCGCGGCGTCGACGTGGCGGCCCTCGCTGCGGGTCCTGGCACAAACGCCCCAGAGCGCACAGGCGATCACCGAGCTCCTCACGGACTTCGAGACCGCGCAGCCGGCGGGGTCGGGCGTGCCGCGGGCATCGTTCACGGTGCTGGCCCCGACGAACGGGAGCGACTACGAACGAGACGGCTTCATCGGGTTGGCGTTGGGCTCGCCGACGCCTGACGACTACGTCGACGCCCCACAGCCTGAAGCGACGGATGCTGCCCCCGACGACCCCGAAGCCGACGCCCGCGCCCGCGACGCGGCCGATCAGCAGCTGCAGGCAGACGTGGTGCGGGTGACCGAGCTGCTCGCCGACGCGGGCGACACGGCAGGCATCCGCGGCGTGCCTACGGTGGCGATCACGGCCTGCGAATCCGAGCCGGGCGAGCATGTGCGCGGTTCCGTCGTGCTGCCGATCTTCGAGATCACCGACAGTCCGATGGCCCCCGCCGACGCCCTCATCCGGTCGTGGACCGACCTGGGGTTCGTGGCGACCGACCGGGCGATGGGTACCGACAGGTATACCCAGCAGGATGAATCGGATTCCCTGCGCTGGCTCACCTTCCGCGGCACCGCCGATGGCCTCTCCCTCGGCGCTGAATCGGTGTGCATCGCCTCCGATGGCTGAGTCCGGGTAGAGCTGACCGACTCCGGCCCGGGCTGAGCGCTCGCTTCGAGAGCGGCTACCGTGGAGTCATGACGGATTCAACACGCCTTTCGGCCGGCGACACGGCCCCCCAGTTCACGCTGACCGACCAGGACGGGGCATCCGTCTCGCTGGCCGACTTTGCCGGCCAGAAGGTCGTGGTGTACTTCTACCCGGCCGCCATGACCCCCGGCTGCACGACGCAGGCCTGCGACTTTCGCGACAACCTCGGTTCGCTCGCCTCGGCCGGCTACCAGGTCCTCGGGCTGTCGAAGGACACCCCCGCCAAACTCAAGCAATTCCAGGAGCACGACGCCGTCAACTTTCCGCTGCTCAGTGATACCGCTCTCGACGTGCACCACGCCTACGGCACCTGGGGCGAGAAGAACCTCTACGGCAAGATCGTGACCGGGGTGCTGCGCTCGACCTTCGTCATCGACGAGGCCGGCATCGTGCAGCTCGCCCTGTACAACGTGAAGGCGACCGGCCACGTGGCCAGCCTGCGCAAGAAGCTCGGCATCGACGCCTGAGGCACGATTCGGCGGCGCGCGGCCGCTGTTGAGGCCCTGGGGGCCTGCAGGCCCGGTCTGGCGTCAGGCCCGGTCGTCAGCGTCGTCGGGGTACAGCGCCTCCGGGGTTGTCTCGGCGACCACGGCGCGGGTGAACAGCAGCACGATCACGACGAGCGACGGGGCGAGGAGTCCCCAGCCGACGTCGGGACGGGCGTAGATACCTTGGAACGCACCGATGGCGACCATGATCTGCACGAGCTGCCAGGTGAGCGCACCGCCGCGGGTCCAGGACCGGCGCCGCGGCAGGTTGACCGCGATGAGGCTGACCCACACCGCCGCGAGCGCGGAGAGCCCGAGCAGGGCGAAGGCCCCGCCGAGGGACGTCGGGGTTTCGGTGAGCAGCTCCACGACGAGCCATGCCGTCACACCCCACAGCAGCAGCGCTTCGAGCGCCAGAATGACGGTGAGCACGCGCAGGCCGAACGCTCGTCGCGGTTCCGGTGCCGCGGATCCGACCTCCGGAGGCCGGGGTGACTGGCTGTTCACAGAGAAATCCCATACAAAACTATTGATTTGATTCTTCTATTATGGGACTATATTCATAGCCCGGTTGACGCTCACAGAGACGTAAGCAGATCACCAGCACAGCCACTACACCACACAAACTCTGATCCAGAGACAAACTCTGGCCCACAGACCCTGTGTCGTTGCAGTGGCTTCTTCGTGCGCCGATCCTCACGGTTTTCCTCCGACCGGGCTCACCCCGCAACTCTGGCCATTCGGCCGTGCACCCCCCGCAATAAAGGAGCAATTCAATGGACTGGCGCGACAAAGCAGCCTGCTTGACCGCAGACCCCGAGCTCTTCTTCCCGGTCGGCAACACCGGTCCCGCTGTGGACCAGATCGAAAAGGCAAAGTCCGTCTGCGCCCGCTGCAACGTCACCGAGGTGTGCCTGCAGTACGCCCTCGAAACCGGTCAGGACTCCGGAGTCTGGGGTGGCCTCAGCGAAGACGAGCGCCGCGCCCTCAAGCGCCGCGCCGCCCGCGCCCGCCGCGCCTCCTAGCACCGCCCCGCAGCCCCGCGCTGCGCCCACTCAACCAGTCGAAACCACCCCACGGGGCGGTGCCGGCTGGTTTTTTGGTACCCGGGCGCGGCATCCGTCGACCAACTACCCCGACCGAGCATGCGCGCCGGCACCTGCCATGCAGCGCCCAGCCGACCCCGAGGCCACTGGCGCACCTACCGCGTAGCGGCGCAGCACCCGCGCAAAGGCACAGCACCCGCGCAGCGGGCCCGGAACAAGCCTCGAAACCGCCCCCCACATCGAGCGCGGGTAGTGCGCCGCTGCGCGGGTGGCACGCACGCCTACCGCGCAACGGCGCAGCACCCGCGCAGCACCCAGCCGACCCTCGAGGCAGCGGATGCGGCGCGCCCGGGTTTCCGGGTGACCTCGGGATGGGCAGGAACCACCCCAAGCCCGCTCGTCGCGCGGTTACCCTTCCTGCATGAAGCGCAGCGGAATCTCGATCGTGACCTCGGTGCCGCTGCCCATCATGGTGTGCCAGTCGATGGTGCCGCCGAGTTCGCCCTGGATCAGGGTGCGCACGATCTGGGTGCCGAGGCCCGAACCGACCTTTCCCTCGGGCAGGCCGGCGCCGGTATCCCGCACCAGCACGGTCAGGGTCTCGCTGCTGCGGTGTGCCTCGATGGACACCTCGCCCTCACGGCCGGCGAGGCCGTGCTCGACGGCATTCGTGACGAGTTCGGTGAGCACGAGCGCGAGCGGGGTCGCATAGGCGCTCGGCAGGGTTCCGAAGCTGCCCGAGGACTTCGGGTGCACGGTCGTGTTGTGGGCGGAGGCAACCTCGACCGTGAGCAACAGCACCCGTTCGAAGACGGCGTCGAAGTCGACGATCTGGCTGAGGCCCTCAGACAGGGTGTCGTGCACCACGGCAATGGCCGCCACCCGCCGCATGGCCTGGGTGAGGGCCTCGCGGGCGGTGTCGGAGTGGGTGCGGCGAGCCTGGATGCGCAGCAGCGAGGCGACCGTCTGCAGGTTGTTCTTGACCCGGTGGTGGATCTCGCGGATGGTCGCGTCCTTGGTGATGAGTTCGCGTTCCTGGTGCCGCAGTTCGGTCACGTCGCGGGAGAGCACGATCGCTCCGGTGCGCTGCCCGCGGTTGCGGATCGGAATCGCGCGCAGCGACACGGTCACCCCGCGAGCTTCGATGTCCGTGCGCCAGGGCGCCCGGCCGGTGACGACGAGCGGCAGCGACTCGTCGACAACGGCCATTCCGGTCAGCAGGCCGGTCGTCACCTCGGCGAGGGACTCACCCTCGAGCTCATCGGCGAAGCCCATGCGGTTGAACGCGGACAGGGCGTTGGGGCTCGCGAAGGTCGTGATGCCGTCGGCGTCGAGACGGATGAGCCCGTCGGAGGCACGGGGCGCGCCGCGGCGCGGGCCGGTCGGGGCGCCGAGGTCGGGAAAGTCCCCCGACGCGATCATGTCGAACAGGTCGTTCGCGCAGTCGTTGAAGGTGATTTCCTGACGACTGGGGGTGCGCGCCTCACTCAGGTTCGTGTGCCGGGTCAGCACGGCAACGGGAACCTCGGCGACCTGCGCTCCGGCCGAGCTCAGGCGGCGCAGCACGGGAATCGCACGCACCCGGGTCGGGGTCTCCTCGTACCAGTCGGGTGCAGTGGTGTCGACGATCTTGGCCGTCTCGAAGGCTTCGGTGACCTGTTGGCGCCACTCGACCTTGATGTTCTGGCCGACGAAGTCGCGGTAGAACAGCGTGGCGGCACTCGACGGGCGCGCGTGCGCCACGGCGACGAAGCTGCCGCTTTCGTTCGGCACCCACACGACGATGTCGGCGAAGGCGAGGTCGGCGAGCAGCTGGCCGTCGGCGACGAGCATGTGCAGCCAGTCGACGTCTTCGGCGGTGCTGCGGCCCTGGGCTAGTACGAGATCACTGAGAGTCGACACACTCAGTAGCCTACGGGCGCGCGGGGCGGGTGGCGACCGCGGGGCACGCGGATCGGGCTCGTCAGACGTGGTCGCTGCCCTCGTGCACGAGGTCGGCGATCATCCGCTTCACCGCGTTGAACTCCGACGACGACGGGTCGCGATTGTCCCCGAGGTTCACCGGCACGATCTGACGGATGTGGCCGGGAACGCCGTGCGCGGCTCCCCCGGTCATCACCACGACCCGGTCGGCCAGGTAAACGGCCTCCTCGATGCTGTGCGTCACGAAGAGCACGGTCGCGGCATTGGCCCGATGGATGCGACGCAGTTCGGCCTGCAAATCGGTGCGGGTGAGCGCATCGAGCGCGCCGAAAGGTTCGTCCATGAGCAGCACGGCGGGGTTGTTGGCGAGCACCCGGGCGATCGCGACCCGCTGCTGCATCCCGCCCGAGAGCTGGCCGGGGAACTTCCCGGCCGAGCGCGTCAGCCCGACGAGGGCCAGAAACTCGTCGGCCGTCTCGCGTGCTGCCCGGCGAGAGACGCCGTGCTGCCGGGGGCCGTAGGCGACATTTTCCCGCACGGTCAGCCAGGGAAAGAGGCCGTAGTCCTGAAAGACCACGCCTCGGTCAGAGCCGGGGCCAGTGACCGGGGTGCCGCCCACGAGTACAGAGCCGGTGCTGGGTTTCTCGAAGCCCGCGAGGATGCGCAGGAGCGTGCTCTTGCCGCATCCGCTCGCCCCCACGACCGCCACGAATTCACCCGAGGCCACGTCGAGTGTGACGTCGCTCATCGCCAGCACCTCGTGCCCCGGCAGGCCGTAGCTCTTGGCCAGGCCGTTGATGCGGATGTCGGCCTGCCGTTCGGTGCGGGTCAGGGTCGCGGCGGTGGGGATGCTCACGTCAGGCTCCTTTCGGTTCGTCATGAATGCGGTCCGGCTCACGCCGGGGTCCCGTCAACACCGGGGTCACTTCATCAGGGGGCGGCCACGGAACACGATCTGGAACAGCCAGACGAGCAGGCGATCGGACAGATATCCGGCCAGGCCGATGCAGATCATGCCGACCACGATGAGGTCGGTGCGCACGATGTCGCGGGCGAGGCTGATCGTGGCGCCGAGTCCGACCCGCACGCCGACCGTCTCCCCGAGCACGAGCACAACCCAGGCGAGTCCGAGTCCGATGCGCAGCCCGTTGATGATCGCGGGAGCGGATGCGGGAACCACCACCTGGTAGAGGATCCGCAGCGGGCTACTCCCCAGCATTTGGGCGCCCTCGATCAGGCGTGGCGGCACCTGGCGGGCACCGCTGATTGTGCCGAGCACGATCGGGAAGAAGGCGGAGAGGGTGATCAGGAAGATCGTGGCCTGGTCGCCGATGCCGATCAGCAGCGCGACGAGCGGCACCCACGCCGTTGCCGGGATCGGACGCAGCAGGTTGATCAGCGCGTCGAAGAGCGAGTTGACGACATAGAACCGGCCCATGAAGATGCCCAGCGGGATCGCCAGCACCGCGGCGAGCGCGAAGCCGGCCGCGACCCGGCCGACACTCGCCGCGAGGTTGACCCACAGTTCCCCGCTGAAGGCGTCGTTGCGCAGGCCACCAAAGGCGAAGTCCCAGAGGCTCACCGCAACGTCGGCCGGGTAGGGCAGAAACCCCATCCGTATGCCGAAGACCAGCTCCCACTGGTAGGTGACGCCGAAGTGCCAGAGCACGACGACGAGCACCGGCACCGGGATCCCGAGCAGGATCGTGCGGGCCAGACCCTGGCCCGGCGCGCGCGTGCGTGTCGACATGCAGTCTTACGCGGCCGGAACGGCGTCGATGAAGGTGGTGTCGACGAGGTCGGCCACGGTCGGCGCTGATTCGATCAGGCCGAGGCCGAGCATTTCGGTGGCGAGCACCTCGAGCTGGTCCTGGTACTCGACCGGCAGGTCCGCGCGCATCCAGAAGTTGTCGAGGGCCGACTCGAGCACGGCCTGGTCGCCGCCGAAGGTGTTCACCATCTCGGTGAGCCACTCGGTCTGGTTCGCGACCATGTAGTCGATCGTTTCGCTGTGGGTGTCGACGACGCTCTGCACGAGGTCGGGATCGGAGTCGATCAGGTCCTGCGTTGTCACGAGGCCGATGTTGACCTTGCCGACCGGGGTGTCGTAGACGTCGGCGAGTTCGTGGCCGCCGTTCTGCACGGCGATGGATGCCCCGATCTCAACCCCGAAAAAGGCATCGACATCACCGGTGGCGAAGGCGCTGGCCATGTCCGGCACCGGAACGACCACGAGGTCGAGAGTCTCGGGGTCGATGCCGGCGTCGGCCAGGATCAGCCGCATCACGACCTCCTGCGCGCTGCCCTGGATGTAGCCGACGGTCTTGCCGACGAGGTCGTCGAGGGTCTCGATGGTGTCGTTGCCGATGAAGCCGCTGCCGCCGTCGGCGGCCGCGGCCACGATTGTGAGCTCGCGACCCTGGGCGATCGACGAGATCGTCGGGGTCACCCCGGTGATGGCGAAGTCGACCGCACCGCTGATCAGGGCGTCGTTCAGGGCGGGGGTGGTGTCGAGCGTGACGACCTCGTAGGTCACGCCGTCGGCCGCGAAGTCCTCGTAGAGGAAGGGCTGGTAGAAGTGCGGCTGGCCGCGCAGCGTGCCGATGGTGACCGTGGTGTTCTCGTTGGCGGTGTCGGTTGCCGTGGCGGCGCATCCGCTCAGAGCTACGACCGTGAGGGCGACAAGGGAGGATGCGATCAGCAGGCGACTACGAAGCGGATTCATATCCGCAGTATCGGGCAGCCCGCGGGGCCGTGTCAAAACGGTAGTTAGCCGGGTTAGCGATTATGTCGATTGGGTTTCGCCCCGATGTCACCCATGTTGCCCGAATGTTTCGGGGCGGTCACGATCAGGTCACAACGGGCCGCTGGCGTCCACCTGCGCCGCGGGCGAGCCGCCAGGGCGCCGCTTGTTAAGATCGTGCGGCATTCGCGCGAGCCGTGAGGACACGCCGCCAGCCCAGCGAACGCGTGCGGGCCACCGGGGCCGTCTGGTTCACCGCGCGCAACAGTTCGGCCTGCACAAAACGACGGATGCTCGCCCGCGCCGGCGACTTCGGCGCGGCATCGCGCAGGGTGCGACCCGTGAGTACCGCGGCATCCGTGCCCGCCTGGTCGTGCGGTACCAGCACGGGATCGTCGATGGCTCCGAAACGCCGCAGGGCGGCCAACACCTGACCGTGCGGATTCAGCCCGATTGCGCTGGCCCGCACCCGATTCATGATCACGCTCACCTGGCCGTCACCGACGACCTCGGCCAGATCCACCCAGGCGCGCAGGAACCGGGCCAGGCCGACCGGGTCGGCCAGCCCACACGCGACAACATGATCCGCCGCCTTCAACGCGGTGAGGGTCGCCGCATTGCGCCGCGGAGCGAACAGGTCGCTGGAGATCTCTTCGTCGCTTTCCAGGTTGAAGCCGACGTCGATGACGGTGTAATCGGCGAAGTGGCGCAGGGAATCGATGGTGCGCGTCACTCGTTCAGCCGACAGCTCGGGCCACCGCGACGGCCGCCCGATGCCGGTCAGTACCCAGAACGCGCCGCGCGGAGAGTTGTACCGCTGGGCGATGCGTTCCAGTTCCGCGGGGGTCAGGCTGTCCGAGCCCGCCAGCCGGCACGCGGCGGCGAAGCCGGGGGCTTCGTCGAGCATGCCGAGGCTCGGCGCGACCGAGCCGCTGTAGGTGTCCGCGTCGGCGAGCACCACGGTGTGCCCGGCCGCGGCGATCTCGGCGGCGATGTTGATCGCGAGCGTCGTGCGTCCGGGGGCACCGGTCGGCCCCCAAACGGCGATCACTCTTCCGGGTGCGGCGATCGAGCGCTGGGGCCCGCCCACCCGCGGCGGCACAACCACTCCCGCCCGCAAGACGGCCTCGATCTGCGGCCAGGCCGTGCTCTCGTCGAGCACCTCGTAGAGGCCGAGGGCCGCCGCGTGACGACGGTCCTGGGCGCCCGAAGCCAGGGCGAGCACACGGATGCCTCGCTCGTCACAGGCGGCGATCAGCTCGGCGGTGAGCAGCATGCGGCGTGCCCGCACGATCACGATTTGCGGCCTGATCGGGTCATCGGCCCGGTGGAACGCGTCGAGCAAAGCCTGCGCGGTATCCGCCCGGGCGAGCACCGTGTGGCCATACTCGACGATGTCGGCCAGCAGTCGGTCTTCGGTGCGGCGGTCGAGGGCCAGGGCGAGGGTCGCCACGGTCACTCGCCCCCGGGGATCGTGGCGTCGACGTCGGTATTGACGGCCACGATCGACACTGCGTCATCGTTCGCGATCGCTTCCAGCACGGTCGACACCGCGCTCTTGGGCACCAGGATTTCGACCATCGGGGTCTGCGTCGACGTCAGCATGCCGGTATTTTCGACGAGGCGCACCACGGTGGCACCGGGCACGAGGATACCGGGCGGTGCGAATCGCGCGTTGTCCTCCTGCGGGGCCGCCCAGACGTCGACGACGGATCCCGCGGTGACCGACTCCGAGAGCAGGCCGCGCAGGGTGACCACGAGGCTGGTGAGGAGTTCCCCCTCGACGGCGCCGACGGCGGATGCTGGCACGAGCTCGCCTTCGACTACCGTGCGGGTCACGAGCACGCCCTCCGCCGGCAGCTGGTCGGGAGTCAGATAGAGGTCGGCCGCGCTGTCGAGCCGAACGTCGAGGAGCACGAGGTCGGCGGCGTGGAGGCGATCGCCCACGATCAGGGCGCTTCCGGCCGCGTAGACCGTCGTGGTGCGTTCAGCACGCACGACCACTGCGGATACCCCGGCCACGGAGGCGACGACAAGAACCAGCCCGACGGCGAAGCGCGGGTCGACCCAGAATCGCTTGCGTGTGCTGTTGCCCGGTCTCGTCATGCCGCCACCTCGCCCGTGTAGTCGTGCAACCCGTATCGTTTCGTTTGTATTGGTTCGTCCGTGCTGGTTCGTCCGTGTTGGTTCGTCCGCGAAGGCACGGCGGATGTCGTCGGTACATAATGGCGGTGAACGGGGCGCCATGGGGAAGTTATCCACAGGCAATCTTTGAGACTGGCCGAAACAGACCGATCGACGCATAATCGGACCATGACCGATTTCGGGCACTCCGCAGCTGTGGGCAGATTCCTGACCCTCGGCGATGTCTCCGAGATCCTGTCCATTTCCCCGGTCGAAGCGCTCGACCTGGTGCGATCCAATGAGCTTCCCGCGATTCGCATCGGCAGCCCCGGTACCTGGCGGGTGGAACGGATCGTGCTGGAGTCCTATATCGAGGCCAAGTACGAAGAAGCACGCCGGCTGGCCATGTGGGAGCAGTCAGATTTCAGTAATATCGTCGAACTGTCCGGGGGCCGCATCCTGCGTCCCGTTGACATGCGCGACGGGCGCGACACAGACCAGACCGACTGAGTCACCGCCCACACCACCGGAGTCACCCAAGCTGCCCGGTCAGACCTGGCGGCCGAGCCGCACGAGCACGATGTGGGCCAGCGGCACGATCCGCACCTCGTGGACCTCTGCGGCTCGCCTCACCGAACCGGGCTCGTGCACCGCAAGGTCGAGGTGATCACGCCCGACGCGGTCGATCGTGCCGTAGAGACGCTCCGTGGGGGTCTGCACCTCAACGCTGGTGCGACGCCGACAGAGATCGCGCAGCACGAACGGCAGCCCGATGCGGTCCGATAGTCGAGCGGATGACTCCGCCTCGAGCGCCAGGGACCCCTCGACCTGCCCGGGCTGGAGCAGCACCCCGGCAATCGCGCCCAGCGGCACCACACACTGGGCTCCGGGAGCCGCGCCCGCCAAAAGGTCGGCGGCGAGCCAGTCGCGCCCGAAGGCGTCGGGACGCAGCGTGAGCCGGTCGCCCGAAACCAGCACGAGCCGCACGACCCCGACTGCATCATCGGCGACAATGCTCACCAGTCGTCCCCGCAGGGCAAGACGCCCCAGCCTCAGCCGCTCTTCCTCGGCGCGCAGGTTGGAGTCCTCGGCATCACGCTCGTACTCGAGCTGCCCTTCCAGATCATCGAACAGATTGTCCCAGCGCACACGCCGAAACTACTCGACGCGGGCGAGTTGCGCGCGAGTTTTCCACAGGTCCTGCGTTTTCCACATGTTGTAAAAGCCCTCGACATGCCGCGCTGCCGATGGTTGAGTGTCGGCACACCCCCGAAGAGAGGGGCAGCCACGCGGCATGTTCCGACATCACCCTGTTTGTTCCGCCCGCGTGGCCGATCCGCCCCGCCAGACAACACCGCATTCGTCACGGACATCGGAGAAGTCATGCCCCCGTCGGATTCATCAGGCACCGGGAAAGCCCGGGGCTACTCAGGGCCTCGAGGATATCCAGGATCTTCGTCCACTCCTGCCACCCCGTCTATGCCCGACCTCCCGCCGGTTGCTCCGCCTGACCCGCTCACTCTGGTGGCTCCGCTTGACGGGAGCGGATCGCAGAAGACTGCCGGTGGTCTGCCATCCCCGTACGACCCGTTACCTGATCCGGAACTCCTGCTGCTGAGCCTCACTCGCGGCGTGATGGAGGCTATGGCCGGAGTCAGGGAACCCGAACAGCTCGCTCGGTGGCTCAGTGATGCAGCGTTCAGGAATCTCCTCAAGCGGGTGGTGATGGCAAACCGCGCGCGGGCGGTGACCAAGCGTGCAGCGATCATCCCCACGACCACGATCGCGCGGATTATCGTCACCGAACCCAACGCGGGAGTCATCGAGGCGGTCCTGATCGTGCAGAGCCGGGTGCGTACCCGCGCCGTGGCCGTGCCGCCTCGAGGGCATGGGAAATCGCTGGCGCGCCAGCTCGATCGATGTCATGTAGCCCGGCGTCATCCAGGCCGGCGTCTGCCCACAACAATGCCCAGCGACCCCGGTCTACGGAGCCGTTGGGCATCGAGTGAGCTGGCGCTGCGTTTCTACTTCTTGGCGCGACGCTCGGCTCGGTTGACCGGAGCCGCGGGGGCAGACGCGGGGCTCTTCTGCCCGAAGGCACCGCGGCCGGGGGCCGCGGCATCCGCTTCCGCCGCTGCGGGCTGCGCGGGGGCGGCGGCCGTCGTAGCGGTGCGGCGGGCCCGATCCGTCGCTGCCTGCTGGATCTGGCCGCGCTGGTTACGCACCTCGACTCCGCCGGAATCGCTCGGAGCCGTGTAGCTCAGCTTTTCCGCGCCGCTCGCCGCCGGGGCGAGGCCCTTGGCGGCGACGACGGGGCCGGCCACGGCTCCCGCGCCCTGGGTGACCTCGACGTCGAGGTTGAAGAGGAACCCGACGGTCTCCTCGCGAATCTGCCCCATCATCTGCTGGAACATCGCGAAGCCCTCACGCTGGTACTCCACGAGCGGATCGCGCTGGGCCATCGCGCGCAGGCCGATGCCGTCTTTCAGGTAGTCCATCTCATAGAGGTGGTCACGCCAGCGGCGATCGATGACCGACAGGACGACGCGGCGCTCGAGTTCGCGCATGGCCGGGGATCCGAGGGACTCTTCGCGGTGCTGGTAGGCCACCTTGGCGTCGGAGAGGATCTCACGGCGCATGAAGTCGCGGTTGATGCGCCCGCGCTCCCCCGCTTCGGAGACGACCTCGTCGATGGTGATCCCGACCGGATACAGGGTGCGCAGCTCGGTCCACAGTGCGTCGAAGTCCCAGTCGTCGCCGTTGCCCTCGCCGGTGTGCACGTCGAGCACCTCGTCGATGACGTCCTCGAGGAACTTCTGGGTGCGTTCGTGCAGGTCATCGCCCTCGAGAATGTGACGGCGGTCACCGTAGATGGCCTCACGCTGACGGTTGAGAACATCGTCGTACTTGAGCACGTTCTTGCGGATCTCCGCGTTACGGCCCTCGACCTGGGCCTGGGCGCTGCGGATGGCGCGGCTCACGACCTTCGATTCGATCGCCATGTCGTCGGGTACGCCCTGACGACCCATGAGGCTCTCGGCGGCACCGGCGTTGAAGAGGCGCATCAGGTCGTCGGTCAGCGACAGGTAGAAGCGGCTCTCGCCCGGGTCTCCCTGACGGCCACTGCGGCCGCGCAGCTGGTTGTCGATGCGGCGGGACTCGTGGCGTTCGGTCCCGAGCACATACAGGCCGCCGGCGTCGATGACCTTGGCGGCTTCCTCGTTGACCTTCGACTTCACGTCGGCGAAGACATCGTCCCAGGCGGACTCGTACTCGTCGGGGGTTTCCACCGGGCTGAGACCCTTGGCGTTCATCTCGGCGACGGCGAGGAACTCGGCGTTGCCGCCGAGCATCACGTCGGTGCCACGACCGGCCATGTTGGTGGCGACGGTGACGGAGCCGAGGCGCCCGGCCTGGGCCACGATCGCGGCCTCCCGGGCATGGTTCTTGGCGTTCAGGACCTCATGGCGCACGCCCTTCTTGGCGAGCAGGCGTGAGAGATATTCGCTCTTCTCGACGCTCGTCGTGCCCACGAGCACGGGCTGGCCGTTTTCGTGACGCTCGACGATGTCTTCGACGACCTGGTTGAACTTGGCCTCTTCGTTCTTGTAGATGAGGTCGGACTGGTCGATGCGCTTCATCGGCTTGTTGGTCGGGATGGACACCACACCGAGCTTGTAGGTGCTCATGAATTCGGCGGCTTCGGTCTCGGCCGTACCGGTCATGCCGGAGATCTTCTTGTACAGGCGGAAGTAGTTCTGCAGCGTCACGGTGGCGAGGGTCTGGTTCTCGGCCTTGACCGCGACACCCTCCTTGGCTTCGATGGCCTGGTGGATGCCCTCGTTGTACCGGCGTCCCATCAGGATGCGGCCGGTGTGTTCGTCGACGATCAGCACCTCGCCGTTCATGACGACGTAGTCCTTGTCCTTCTTGAACAGCGCGTTCGCCTTGATGGCGTTGTTCAGGAAGGAGATCAGCGGCGTGTTGGCCGACTCGTAGAGGTTGTCGATGCCGAGGTAGTCCTCGACCTTTTCGATACCGGGCTCGAGCACGCCGATGGTGCGCTTCTTCTCGTCGACTTCGAAGTCTTCGTCGGGTACGAGGCGCTTGGCGAGGCTCGCAAACTCGTTGAACCAGCGGTTGGCCTCGCCCGAGGCGGGACCGGAGATGATGAGCGGGGTGCGGGCCTCGTCGATGAGGATCGAGTCGACCTCGTCGACGATCGCGAAGTAGTGGCCGCGCTGCACCATATCGGTGGTCTGCCAGGCCATGTTGTCGCGCAGGTAGTCGAAGCCGAACTCGTTGTTGGTGCCGTAGGTGATGTCGCAGGCGTACTGTTCCTTACGCTGCGCCGGGGTCTGACCGCTGACGATGCAGCCGGTGGTCATGCCGAGCGCTCGGAAGACACGGCCCATGAGCTCACTCTGGTAGCTCGCCAGATAGTCGTTGACCGTGATCACGTGCACACCACGGCTGGTGATCGCGTTCAGGTACGCGGCCGTCGTCGCGACGAGGGTCTTGCCCTCACCGGTCTTCATCTCGGCGATGTTTCCGAGGTGCAGGGCGGCCCCGCCCATGAGCTGCACGTCGAAGTGACGCAGGCCCAGGGTGCGCTTGGACGCTTCACGCACGGCGGCGAATGCCTCGGGCAGCAGATCGTCGAGCGATTCTCCGGCCGAGTAGCGCTCGCGCAGCTGAACGGTTTCGTTCTTCAGCTCGTCGTCGGTGAGTTGGCTGAAGTCTTCCTCCAGCGCGTTGATGGCCTTCGCGTAGTTCTCGAGGCGACGCAGTACGCGCCCCTCGCCCACACGAAGAACCTTTTCCAGAATTGAGGCCACGGATGTTCTCCACTAGTCGTCACGGCGCTTGTCTGCGCCTGTCGTCCGGCCGGACGCGCGGGCCGTTGAGACCCGCGCGCCGACGTAGCCAGCAACTATAACGATTCTACTTGGTCACACCCTGATGATCACCGTGCCGACCATCAGCGGGTCAGCCGGTCAGTGTGCCTGGCCGACGTGGGTGCGCTCGCGGGCGACGGTGGCCGCCTCCTGCAGCTCTTCCGCGTTGTCGTCGAGCTCGATCACGCCGTAGTCCCAACCCTTGCGGCGATAGACCACGCTGGGACGCTTGGTCTCCGAGTCCTGGAACAGGTAGAAGTCGTGACCGACCAGTTCCATGAAGTACAGCGCGTCATCCACCGTCATCGGTGCCGACGCGAAGACCTTGCGGCGGATCACGACCGGGCAGTACTCCTCATCGAGATCGGTCACGGTCGCCTCCTCAGGGGCCGCCGTGGCCACGATCGGAATCGTGCCGGTACGCACACGTTCCATCGTCTCGGTTGTTGCCGGGGTGATGTCCACGACGGTGAAACCGACGGAAGATGCGTCGTGCAGCGATGTGGGCCGGTGGGCACCGCCGCGGTGCACCTTCTTGCGGTCCTTGGCCCGACGAACCCGCTCGAGCAGCCGACCGAGCGCTATATCGAAGGCGGCGTACTTGTCTGAGCCGTCGGCTTCGGCCCGCACGAGCGGGCCCTTGCCGATGAGTGTGAGTTCCACCCGGTCGTTACCGGAGGCGGCACCATTCTTTTCGTGGTGCCGGCTGACCTTGATTTCCAGAGCGAGTGCCTTGTCGGCGAGTCCGGCGATTTTCTCGGCCTTCTCCGTCGCGTACTCGCGGAAACGATCAGTGATCCCTAGGTTTCGTCCGACAATGTTAGTTTCCATGACGACCTCCAGATCTGGCGGAACGCCCGAGACTGGGCGATCATTGCGCGCCGATAAGACAACCGTAGCCGGGCGCCACGAATAAGTCACCGCATTTTGTCAACCTGTTTCGTGTGAACGTCTCGCGTCGGATGCCGGAGCCGTGTTTCCGCCAGTGTGGCGAAGCCGAGAACTTCGCCGCCGGCCGCGCGCACGGCGCGTCGCGCTTCGAGCACGGTCGCGCCGGTCGTGAGGATGTCGTCGACGATCAGGCACCGGAAAGACGCCAGGTCCTGACGTGCCCGCAGCGATCCGGTCTTGTTGCGCGCCCGGTCTTCGCGGCCGAGGCCAACCTGGTCGGTCGTGTCGGTCACCAGCCCGAGGGCAGGAGTGGATACCAGCCCGGCACGGCGCAGCAGGAGTTCAACCGGGTGGTAGCCCCGAGTGCGAAAAGCGACCGCCGTCGAGGGAATCGTGACGAGGTGTACTCCGCCGTCGGTCGGCGCACCCACGCTCGCACCGAGGTGGGAGAGCGCCGCCACGATGGCCTGCCGAAACGGCACGGCGAGCGCGGCCGCGGCATCCGTGCGCCCGCCATCCTTGAAATTTGCCAGCACCCGGCGTACGACTCCGGAGTAGTCCAGGGCGGCCCAGATGGTCTGATCAGCGCGGGTGCAGGCGTGCAGCTGGGCCGTGAGGCTCTCGAGGCAGACAGCACACAGCGCCCGGTCGGGGGCGCCGCAACCGCTGCACTGGGTGGGGGCCAGCACGGCCCAGGCGTCCCGCAGGGCGCGGCGGGTGCCGGCGGGTACCGCATCGGGGATCATGCGGCCAGTGTGCCCCGGCGCCCGCGTCGCGGCGCGGCCCACGTCCCGCTCGGGCACAGGTTGCCGCAGGCGCAGCCTGTGGAGGGATGGACTGGCTCGCGGGAGCTGCTAGCCGCCGATTCCCTGCTGCGTGGCGAGCAGGCCGACCGCGCCGAGGCGCTCCTGCCATCCGACCCCGCGCTGTACCGTGAGGCTGCCGTCGGCGGTCAGCGCACGCAGATCCCGCACGGAATTGCTGCCCACGATGGTCAGGGTGTCGTCGGGAGCATCGAGATCGATGCTCTCGCCGCCGATGCGCTGGGCCATGATGCGCTCTTCGCCGCTCGGCAGCCGGGTGAGCGAGGCCACGGTCAGCTCGTCGATCCAGGTCGCGTCGAGGGGTACCCCGTCATTCGTGGCCAGCAGCAACGGGGCGCCCAGGCCGACGGGGGCCGCTGCGCTGCGTTCGATGGCGGCGACCACGAATCGGGTTTCCGTCGCGGTGCTCAGCAAGGCCACGAGCCGGGTGCCGTCACGGGAGACGGTGAGGGAAGTGATCGCCGTAGCTTCCGGCCAGGGAGACTCGATCGACGATGCCGCACCGGCGCTGTCGTAGACGACGATGTCGTTGGGTTGGGCGGCCGGCACAGTCCAGACGAAATCTTCGCTGTCGATCGACGGCGCGATGAGGCCCGGACGGGAGTCGAGCAGCACCGGGTCCTGCCCGGCCGCCACGGCGTACACCCCGGCAGCGGTCAGGACCGCGGCCCGGCGGTGCCCGGCGGCAACCGTGACCGCCGTCGGGTCCAGGGCGACCACGGCCTCCGACAGGTCGGCCAGCGGGGTGATGGCGTCACCGCTCGCGGCGAGGAGGCCGAACTCCCCGTCGTGCAGGATCAGGGCTCGGGCATCGACCCGGGGATTCGTGATCGGGGCGTTCTGCCCGAGATCGCCGATCTCCTGGGAGTTCTGGTCGATCGTGATCGTGACGCTCGTTCCGGCCGGCAGGCTCGCGGCCAGTTGGGCCTGCATCCGTTGCAGGTCCACGCGGTCTGCGCCGAGCGCCTGGCTGTTGAGGTCGACCTGGGCGTCGCGACCGACCACGCGCACGGCATCCGCTGTCAGCGCCGTGCCCTGGGGGAAGGCCGTCGTCACGGCGGTGCCCAGCCAGGAACTGGGACCGGCGAGCACGGCCCGCACGATCTTCGTCGGCGCCGACGCTCCCCGCGGAAACCAGCGCAGGTCGGGCACGAGCCAGGTGAAGCTCGGATCGAAGTAGTACAGCGCCTGCTCGCTGAAGACGTCGCTGAAGGTTGTCGCGTCGATGACTGTGCCGTTCGGGGCTGAGCTGATGCGCCACTGGCCGCCGACGCGCACGAAGCTGTAGGGCAGCGGAACCGGCTCGCTCGAATCGATCTCGCGGTACTGGCCGCTCGCGTCGACCTCCGCCACCGGCCGCACGGAGAACTGGATGGTCTGTTCGTCGAGCACCGTGAACGACCGACCGGTGCCGTCGTCGACGGTCACACCGGTGTCCGGGTTCCAGTCGTCGCTGTACGCGGGCGTGAGGTAGTCCCGCGCGATGTCGTAGTTGCCGTCGGGGCTCGACGCCGCGTCGATGAAGCCGCGCAGGATGTCCTCCATTCCGGCATCGTTTTGCGGACCGGACGGCAGAAAGACCGGAGCCGGGTCGTCACCGGGGATATCGGCTTGGCCGGCGTGCACGCCGCCGCCCCGCGGAATTCCGGTGCAGGCGCTGAGCAGCAGGGCCAGGACGCCGGCCAGCGCGAGAAGTCCACGGCCGCGCCCTCGAGAAGGTCGTGCTGACGGGCTAGGCATTGCGTCCTCCCCAGCGCCGCCGAGGCGCCTGGTCGACGATGGCCACGAACTGTTCCGTGGCCGGTGGAGCGTCGTCGGGGGGCAGCGGGAGCGGCGAGGCCGTCAGGGTGCCCAGCTCGATGCGCGGCAGCGTCAGGCGAAAGCACGAGCCGTTGCCGGGGCTCGACCAGACCTGCAGCCAGCCACCGTGGGCGGCGGCGTCTTCGCGCGCGATGGCGAGCCCCAGGCCGGTGCCGCCGAGGGTTCGCTGGCGCGACGGGTCGGCCCGCCAGAACCGGTCGAAGACGTGCGCGACCGTGGCCTGGCTCATTCCCATGCCGTAGTCGCGCACGGCGAGCGCCACGGCCGTTGCGTTGCTGTCCACGGAGACGACGACGGTTTTGCCTTCACCGTGCTCGATCGCGTTGCCGATCAGGTTGTGCACGATACGACGGATGCGTCGGGGGTCGACCTCCGCGTTCAGGTACCCGCCCGGCGCCACCAGCTGCAACTGCGTGCCCTTGGCCTCGGCGAGCGAGCGCAAGCCGTCAATGGCGTCCTCGGCCAGGTGCACGAGGTTGGTCGGCTCGGTTTCCAGCTCGACCGAGCCGGCGTCGTAGCGGCTGATTTCGAGCAGGTCGCTCAGCAGAAGTTCGAAGCGCTCGACCTGCGTGTGCAGCAGTTCCGCGGTGCGTCCGGTCGCGGGCGGGAAGCTCGCGCGCTGGTCGTAGAGCACGTCACCGGCGAGGCGGATGGTGGTGAGGGGCGTGCGCAACTCGTGGGAGACATCCGAAACGAAGCGCTGCTGCACCACCGACAGTTCAGCCAGCTCCCGAATCTGGGTCTGCAGGCTGTCGGCCATGCCGTTGAACGACCGGGCCAGCGTCGCGATCACGTCTTCGCCCTTTTCGGGAATGCGCACTTCAAGGTCACCGGAGGCGAGCTTCTCGCTGGTCTCCGCGGCGACCCGGAGTGGGGTGACGACGAACCGCACCACGATCCAGGTGACAGCGCCGATCAACACGATCAGGGCCAGCCCGGCAAAGCCCAGGGTCTGCTGCACGAACAGCAGGGTCGCCGCGGAGTCTTCGAGGCTGTAGCCGATGTACAGCTCGTACCGGCCGGCGACCGGAACGGAAATCTGGGACCCCACGACGACGCCGGGGATCTGCTCGGCGTCGTCGGTGAGCAGGGTGACCGACTGCCAGTACTGTTCGCCGGCGTTCTGCTGCACCGACGCGCGCAGGTCGTCGGAGATCACATTGGTGGAGAGCCCGAACGTGGAGTCCTGGGGGGCGACCGTCGACGACTCCTGGCCGGGAACCCGCAGCACGGCGATCATCTGGCTCGATGAGGTCGTCGTGATCGACGTGCGGGCGGCGCCGAGCAGGGTCTGCACCTGCACCCGGTCGACGGCGTCGGAGGAGTCGAGGATTCCCTGGGCCGCGCTCGTGGCCCGGTTGGAATCGAGCAGTACCTGGCTGAGGCGGGACTGGAACAGGTCGTTGCCGACGCTGACGGACATGTAGACCCCAACCAGCAGGATCGCGACCCCCGACAGCACGACGGAGATCGTCACGGTGCGAAACTGCAGGGACCGTCGCCAGGTGCTTCCGAGCAGCACGGGCCACAAGCGCCAGTGCGTGTTCGCTCGAACGGGGCCCGGGCGTACCCGGTCGGGGACGGTGGTCACCCCGTCGGGGCCAGGGGTCATCGTGGTCTCCGGAGGGCTAGTCGACCGGGCGCGCAGTCACGGCGCCGGCGCGGTAACCCACGCCGCGCACCGTCATCACGATGCGCGGGTTGTCCGGATCGTGCTCGACCTTGGCACGCAGCCGCTGAACGTGCACGTTCACGAGGCGGGTATCCGCCTTGTAGTGGTAGCCCCACACCTGTTCCAGGAGCATCTCTCGGGTGAACACCTGCTGGGGCTTGGACGCGAGCGCGAGCAGCAGGTCGAATTCCAGCGGCGTGAGGTTGATCTGGGCCGTGCCGCGGCGCACCTCGTGGCCGGCCTCGTCGACGACGAGGTCACCGATCTGCAGGTCGGTGCCGCCGCCGGCGACGGTGGGGCGAAGTCGGGTGCGGATGCGCGCGACGAGCTCTTTCGGGTTGAACGGCTTGACCATGTAGTCATCGGCGCCGGACTCGAGCCCCTTGACCACGTCAGTGGTGTCGGTGCGCGCGGTCAGCATGATGATGGGCGTGCCGGATTCGGCGCGAATCAGGCTGCAGACCTCGATTCCGTCCAGCCCGGGCAGCATCAAATCGAGCAGCACCAGGTCGGGCTTCACGGTGCGAAAGGCATCGAGGGCGAGGGATCCGTCGGCGCAGAAGCTCGGGTCAAACCCCTCGCTGTTCAAGACGATCCCGATCATTTCGGACAGGGCGTTGTCATCGTCGACGACCAAAATACGTGCAGTCATACGTCTCTCTCCAGGTCAGGCGTATCATCCGGATCTCCCGGTGAGTGCTGTAATCCCTCGCTCCAGCGTAGCCGAGGGTACTGCCACGAGGGGCTGAGCGCCGCGAGAAGGATGGGCATCCGCCTGCCGGCGGAACAGCGACGCGCAAGGTATGCCAACATTGAACCGTGAGCGACCCCTGGCAGCCCCCGGCATCCGGCCAAACACCACCGCCGAAGTATGGCGAAAACGCGCCCGGCGCGAATCCGCCACCGCCGGTGACACCGGATGCCTACGGCCCGCCCCCCGCATACGCTCCCGCTACCGGCTACGGTCCGCCGCCCGGTTACGCGCCCGCCGGATACTACCCTGGCCCCGGCGGACCGCCGCCCGCGTGGGCACCCCCGCCCAAACCGGGACTGATCCCGCTGCGGCCGCTCAACTTCGGCACCCTGCTCTGGGCCCCGTTCCAGGTGCTGCGCCGCAATCCCCGCGCGACGTTCGGCAGCGCCCTGCTGATCCAGTCCGTGCTGACGTTCGTGACCGTCATCGTGGTCGGGCTGGTGACGGCGTGGTCCCTCGGCCGCATCGACAGCGCCCCGGCCGGCGATGTCGAGGCCGTCACCGCCGGTGCGACCCTGACGATCATCCTGTCCGTCCTGGTTCCGCTGGCCCTGCAGCTGATCGGGTCTGCCCTGCTGCAGGGTGTCATCGTCGTTGAGGTCGCCCGCGCGACGCTCGGCCAGAAGCTGACCCTGCGCGCGCTCTGGCGCATCGCCGGCAGGCGGCTCTGGGTGCTCGTGCTGTGGACGGTGATTCTGGTGGGCGTGTTGCTCATCGCGGTGGCCGTTCTGGCCGGCCTCGTGACCGTGCTCGTGCTTCTCGGCGACGGTTTCGTGGCCCTGGGCGTGATCGTCGGCATCTTCGGCGGCCTGGGGCTGCTCGCCCTGGGCCTGTGGCTGTCGACGAAGACCAGCCTCGTACCGAGCCTGATCGTGCTCGAACATCTCAGCATTCGGTCGGCCGTGCTGCGGTCGTGGCGGCTCACGCGCGGCTACTTTTGGCGCACCCTCGGCATCCAGCTGCTTGTCGCCCTGATCGTGAGCATCGTCGCCCAGATCGTGACCACGCCGCTCAGCCTCATCTTCACGTACGCCATCGGCCTGGTCGACCCGAACGCGGCGATGGAAGCCTATATTCCGTCGGTCATCCTCTACATCCTCACGCTGTTCATCGCCCTGATCTTCGGCGCGGTCGCCGCCGTCGTTCAGTCGGCCACGACCGTGCTCATCTACCTCGACCTGCGGATGCGCACCGAGGGTCTCGACCTCGAGTTGCAGCGGTTCGTCGAGTCGGCCCAGGCCGGCGGATCGGTAGCCGACCCGTACCTCGTGCCGCCGACCAGCCGTCCCACGGCATGATCGCGGGCGCTGTCGTCTCGCGTGCATTTCGGAGCGCCCTCGACCCCGACGCCGCGGAAGCCCAACGGTGGCTGCGCGACGAGCTCGCCAAAGCGCCCTACCAGGCCGCCCAGCCGACGTGGTTCGACCGCCTCTCGCAGTCCGTCATCGACTGGTTCACCTCGCTGACCGTGCCGGGCGGCGATGCCTTCGGGGCGTGGCTGCCCGTGATCGTGGTCGTCGTCGTGATCGCCGTGCTTGTCGCGGCCTGGCTGATTTTCGGACCACCTCGCCTCAACCGCCGCAGCCGCCTGGTCGAGGAGCTCTTCGGCGACGACGACCGGCGCAGCGCCGAGGACATGCGCCGCGCGGCAGCGGATGCCGCCGCGCGCGCCGACTGGGGCGTCGCCAGCACCGAGATATTCCGGGCCCTGGCCCGGGGACTCGCCGAACGCACGGTACTCACCGTCTCCCCCGGCACGACGGCGCACGACTTCGGCCAGCGCGCCGGGCAGGCCTTTCCATCCGCGCACGACCGGCTCGACGCCGCCGCCCGCATCTTTGACGAGGTGCGCTACCTCGATCGGCCCGGCACCGAGGCCGGCTACCGGCAGATGCTCGCCCTGGAACGTGAACTGAGCGTGGCCACGCCGGCACGCCTCGAGGCCCCCACGGCGAGCGTGCTTTCGTGACGGCCCCGACCGTGACGTCGGGTTCGCCGGTCCGCCTCAGCACGCCCGCATCGGCGCCACCCCCCGCGAACGCGCCCGCCACCACCCCCACCCTGCGCGCGGCCGGCAAGCGCTCGTTGTTCTGGATCCTGGCGGTCGTCGGCGGCCTGCTCGTCGCCGTGCTGGCCACCGTTTTTGCCGCCGGAACCGGCGCCGGCGGCCGCCCACTCGCCGCCGATAACGCGGCCCCGGCCGGCGGGCGTGCCCTCGCCGAAGTGCTGCGGCAGCAGGGGGTGACCGTGACGGTCACCGACACCCTGGAGGAGACTCGGGCGGCGGCATCCGCGGCCCCGGATGCGACGCTGTTCACGACCGACCCCGACGGTCTTCTGACCGCCGAGCGGTACGGCGACCTCGCCGACATCGTGCCGAACACCGTGCTCGTCGACCCCGATTTTCTGGCCCTGCAGGCGCTGGCGCCGGGCGTGGGGTTCGGGGGCGAGTCGTCCTCTGATGAACTCACCGCCACCTGCGCGCTGCCCGCGGCCCGGGCCGCGCAGACGCTCTCACCCGGCGGGCGCACCCTCGGCACCGGCGGCCTCGAGATCGGTGACGACCTGGGCTCACTTCCCGGCGCGGCGGGCGTCACGGCCTGTTTCCCGAGCGGAGACGACCGGTTCTCGGTCGTTCAGCTCACGAGCGGTTCCGCCGAAGGCGACGCAGACGATTCGGCGGCGCTGACCCTGGTCGCCGACGCAACCCTGTTCAGCAACGAGAAAATCGCGACCTACGGCAACGCCGCACTCGCGCTGGGCCTGCTCGGAGCGACCGACGACGTAATCTGGTACCTGCCGACGCTCGGGGACGTGGCCGTGACCGGGCCGCCGTCGCTCGGCGAGCTCACTCCGGGCTGGGTGACCCCGGTGCTGGTGCTGCTCGTGCTGACCACCCTCACTGCGGCGCTCTGGCGGGGGCGGCGCTTCGGCGCGCTCGTGCCCGAAAACCTGCCGGTGACGGTCAAGGGCAGCGAGACCATGGAGGGCCGGGCCCGCCTCTACTCGCGCAGCAACGCTCGACTTCGTGCCCTCGACACCCTGCGCATCGCGACCGTGGCACGGTTGGCCCGCCAGGTCGGCCTGGCACGCAGCGCGACGCTCGATGAGGTTCTGGTCGCCGTCGCCGCGTCGACCGGGCGCCCCCTCGACCAAGTGAGATCGGTGCTCGTCGGTGCCGACCCGACGACCGACCGGGACCTCATCGCCCTGACCGACCGGCTGCGCGAACTCGAACGCGCCACCGTCCACGCGACGGCCCCGGGGACGACCGCCAGCACCCCCGCCTCGATACCACCAAAACCGGCGTCAACAGGAAGAATGGAACCATGACCACTCCCGCTCACCCGCTCGGGGCATCCGTTGACGCTCCCACCGACCTCCCTCCGGCAGCGGATGCCGCCGCCGGCGTCTCCGACCCGCGGGCGGCCTTGTCGCGGGTGCGGGCCGAGGTTGGCAAAGCCGTCGTCGGCCAGGACGGGGCCGTCACCGGACTCATCATCGCCCTGCTGGCCCGCGGCCACGTGCTGCTCGAGGGCGTGCCCGGGGTTGCCAAGACGCTGCTCGTGCGCACCCTGAGCCATGCTCTGAGCCTGGACACCAAGCGGATCCAGTTCACGCCCGACCTGATGCCGGGAGACGTGACCGGGTCCCTCGTCTACGACGCCAAGTCGGGAGAGTTCGACTTTCGCCAGGGCCCCGTGTTCACCAACATCATGCTCGCCGATGAGATCAACCGCACACCCCCGAAAACCCAGTCGGCCCTGCTCGAAGCAATGGAAGAACGCCAGGTCAGCGTCGACGGTGTCTCCCTGGAGCTGCCGGCGCCGTTCATCGTCGCCGCGACCATGAACCCGATCGAATATGAGGGCACCTACTCCCTGCCCGAGGCCCAGCTGGACCGGTTCCTGCTCAAGCTCGTGCTGGACGTGCCCGACCGCCCGCACGAGATCGAGGTGCTGAGGCGGCACGCCGCCGGGTTCAACCCCCGCGACCTCGCCGGGGCCGGGGTCACCCCGGTGCTGGGAGCGGCGGACCTGGCCCGAGCGCAGGCATCCGTCGACGCCGTCGGAGCCAGCGCCGATGTGCTCGGCTATATCGTCGACCTTGCCCGTGCGACGCGCAGCAGCCCCTCGGTCAAGCTCGGCGTCAGCCCCCGCGGCACGACCGCGCTGCTCGCCGCGACCAAGGCGTGGGCCTGGCTGAGCGGCTATGACGCCATCACGCCCGATCACGTGCAGGCGATGCTGCTGCCGGTATGGCGGCACCGCGTTCAGCTGCGCCCCGAGGCGGAGCTCGAAGGCGTCTCGGTCGATGTGATTCTGCGGAGCGTGCTGCAGCAGGTCCAGGTTCCGATCTAGGCCGCCGTGACCGTCACCGGACGTTTCGTCTTACTCGTCGCCCTCGGCGTCGTGCCGATCGTGTTGTTCGGCAACGAACCCGGCGTCGCCGTGCTGGTGTTGCTGGGCTGGCTGCTGCTGGCGCTGGCACTCGGGTCGCTCGACCTGGTTTTGGCCGCCTCACCGCGACAGCTTGCCGTGCAACGGATGCTGCCGCGCCGGGTGCGCCTCGGTGAATCGGTGACGAGCGAACTCTTCCTGACCAACACCGGGCAGCGCACACTGCGGGGCGTCGTACGTGACGCGTGGCAGCCCTCCGCCGGGGCCGGCAATAATCGCAGCACCGTGACGATCCCCCCGCGGGAACGCCGCCGGGTGACCCTGACCCTCACGCCCTTTCGCCGCGGGGAACGCCGCGTGGACCGGGTCACCGTGCGCTCGACGGGGCCGCTGGGTCTCTGGTGCCGGCAGGCGACGCTGTCCGCGCCCGGCAACATCCGCGTGCTGCCGCCCTTCAATTCGCGCAAACACCTGCCCTCGCGCATCACCCGGCTCAAAGAGCTCGATGGCCGCACGAGCGTGATGGTGCGTGGGCCGGGCACCGAATTCGATTCGCTGCGTGAATATGTGCGCGGCGACGACGTCCGCTCGATCGACTGGCGGGCCACCGCGCGACGCAACGACGTCATGGTGCGCACCTGGCGGCCCGAGCGCGATCGCCGGGTCGTGATCCTCATCGACACCGGGCGCACCTCTGCGGCCCGGATCGACGACGAACCCCGTCTCGATACCGCATTTGAGGCGAGCCTGCTGCTGGCCGCCCTCGCCGGTCCGGCCGGGGACCGGGTCGACATGCTCGCTTTCGACCGTCGCGTGCGCGGCCGGGTGCAGGGCGCCCAGGGCGCCGAGCTGCTCAGCCGGATGGTCGACACGATGGCGCTGATCGAACCCGAGCTCATCGAGATGGACTGGGCGGCCGTGCCCGCCCAGGTGCGTGCGATCACGAGCCAGCGCGCTCTCGTGGTGCTGCTCACGTCGATCGACGCGGCCGGCGCCTCCACCGGGCTGCTGTCGGTGCTGCCACAGCTGACGCAGCGGCACACCGTGGTCGTTGCATCCGTCACCGACCCGGTCTTCACCCGCGCGGCTCGCGAGACCGCCACCCTCGACGAGGTCTACCGGGCCGCGGCGGCCGAACGGGCGCTGCTCGACGTGGCCCGCGTGTCGGCCGCCATCCGTCAGCTGGGGGCGGATGTCGTCACCGCACCACCCGCAGACCTGCCGCCGGCCCTCGCCGACCGCTACATCGCGCTGAAGGCCGCCGGCCGCCTCTGAACCGTGGTCGCGCCCGTGGGCACGCCCGACACGGGTGCCTGCTACGGTAACGGCCGTAGCGCCCACCCGTATGAGGCGCGCTCACGCCGGCGGCGGCGGATGCGATGGGTCAGGACGCGAAGATCCGGGTGCTGCCGGCGTCGAACTCTGCAAGGTCGCCCGTCTCGCCGGCGCGGGTGGCGCGGCCCCCGACGACGATCATGTACACCAGGAACGCGAGCAGGGCCACCGCGCCGATGCCGATCTTAACCGGCCACGGCCACGGCTGCGGGGTCACGAAACCCTCGATGATGCCCGACACGAAAAGCACAAAGACGAGCCCAATCGCCACCGTGAACAGTGCGCGCGCGTCTTCGGCAAGGGCCTGACCGCGCGTTCGTGTGCCCGGTGCGATCCAGGACCAGAAGATGCGCAGGCCGCCCGCCGCCGCCACGAAGATTGCCGTGAGCTCGAGCAAGCCGTGGGGCAGGATGTAAAGGAAGAACACGTCGCCCTGGTCGTAGGAGAACATGACCGCGGCCGTGACCCCGAGGTTCTGCGCGTTCATCAGGATGATGTACGGCACATAGACACCCACGATGCCGAAGGCGATGCACTGTGCGGCGATGAAGGCGTTGTTGGTCCACACCAGGCCCGTGAACGACGCTGCCGGGTTGGACGAGTAATAGTCGACGAAGTCTTCGTTGGCGAGCTGGGTCAGGTCGGCGTCAGACCCGAAGTTGGCGAGCACCTGCGGGTTGCCCAGAGCCCACAGGGCGTAGAGGCCCGCAACCACCACGGTCACCAGCGCCACGGCGAGGGTCAGCCACCGCAGACGGTAGAGCGCCGCGGGCAGCTGGGCGCCGAAGAACCGCGGCACCTGCGAGAGCACGTTGGCGCTCGCCCCGGTGAAACGCAGCCGTGCCCGCGACAGCCGTACCGAGAGCCGATCGCCCGGGATCGTCGAGCCCGACGTTGATTTGATGGCCGACAACTCGGTCGCGCCGGACTGGTACAGCGCGATGAGCTCATCCGCTTCTGCGCCCGTCAGACGACGCCGTGCGCCGAGGTCGGCCAGGCGTTCCCATTCGGCGCGATGCGCCGCACTGTATGCGTCGAGATCCATCAGGCCCCATCGTATCTGGTTCAATGGAAGACATGACGGAGCCTCGTACCGATCACCGCGACGAATTCTCCACCTATCAGGCCGACGACGAACTCGTCACCGGAGAGGCGGTCGCGCTCGACGTGCGCCCGGCCGGCGTCATTTTGCGCGCGGCGGGCACGATCATCGATTGGATCGCCTACCTCCTTCTCTATCTGCTGCTGGCACTCGCGGTCGGTGTCGTCGCCGGGCCGTACCTTGACGCGGCACTCGCGCAGGCCTTGATGATCGTCGGCCTCGTGCTCTCCGTGTTGATCGTGCCGATGATCGTCGAGGTCGCCACCGGCGGACGTTCCCTGGGGCGCCTCGCGATCGGCGCGCGAATCGTGCGCGACGACGGCGGCGCCATCCAATTGCGCCACGCCTTCATCCGCTCGCTCGTCGGACTCCTCGAGATCTACATGACCTTCGGCGGCATCGCCGTGACCGTCGGCCTCCTCAACAACCGCTCCAAACGCCTCGGCGACCTCCTGGCCGGCACGTACAGCCAGAACGAGCGCGTCTCCAAGCACTCACCGGCCGTGCACAGCGTTCCGGTCGAGCTGACCCAGTGGGCCGAGACGGTCGACATCGTGCGTCTGCCGGATGCTCTTTCCCGCCGTGTTTCCCAGTTCCTCGGCCAGGCAGCCAAGCTGTCCCCGGAGTCCCGCACCCGCATCGCCGACGGCCTCGTCGCCGAGGTCTCCCACTTCGTCTCCCCCCTGCCCCACGCACCGGCCATCGCATTTCTGCTGGCCGTCACCGCCGTGCGCCGTGACCGCGAGTACGCCGCCCTGCTCCTCGAGCGTGAGCGCCTGGCCCGCCTCGACCCCGTGCTCATGGGCCTCCCCCACGGCTTCCCCACCCGCTAGCCGCCCCTCACCCGTTCCCCTCTCGCGCCACCCGCACCCTGCCCAGCAGCCCTGCCTAACGGGCGCGCGCAGCGCCGCCCCCGCGGGTGGAGTGTGGGTGCGTGCGGTTCGCGGGGTGTCGAGTTATGGGTGGTCTGGGGGATGCCCCGCGCCTCGTTTGGTGACCACGCAGACACATGCGGGGCATCCCCCAGACCACCCATTGTTTGAGCTGAGGAGCGAGCCGCACGCTCCCACACGGTGAGTCACCACACGGTGAGTGACCACACGGCGAGTCACCACCCGGTCCAACAGCTAGTTAAACCAGAAAAGGCCACCCGTGCGGGTGGCCTTAACGCAGGAAAGCCACCCCGTGAGGGGTGGCTTTCCTGATTAT
>NZ_QZVS01000083.1 GCF_003602235.1 Cryobacterium melibiosiphilum | reverse complement strand
CGACTGGGCCGAAGCCGCGCACGCCCGCATCACCGATATCGCCCGCAGCCTGCAGGGCAAGGATGAAAAACGCACCCTGAGCCAGTTGCGCTCCGACGTCGCCAGCGATCTGCTGTTGCGCGGCGTGACCGAAGACGGCCTGGGGGCCGGCATCGTCGCCACGGTGCACGTGACCGTGCCGGTCCTGACGCTGATGGGCACGAACGACGATCCCGCCACCCTCGAAGGCTACGGCCCGATCGACGCCCAGACGGCCCGTCGGCTGGCCGGCACCGCGACCAGCTGGATTCGTATCCTCACCCATCCCGAAACCGGTGTCGTGCTCTCGGTGAGCAAGAACCCCGACCAGGTGCCGGCAGACCTGAAACGGTTCTTGCAGGTGCGCGACGGCACCTGCCGGTTCGCCGGCTGCAGCCGACCCGCCCGACTCTCCGAGATCGACCACACCCTCGACCGCCAATTCGGCGGGCAAATGAGCCACGACAACCTCTCCCACCTCTGCAAAATGCACCACCTGCTCAAACACCAAACCGGATGGCAACTCGTGCAGGTGACCGACGGCGTGCTGGCCTGGACCGCCCCCACCGGACACGTGTATTACACCGACCCCGCCACCCCGATCCAGGTGGCCTATTCGAAATGGGACGATCCCAACGGCGACGGCACCCCCGCGTTCTGAGCCGCCGTTCTACCCCGCGAGGTTAGGCGAAGAGTGCGGCGCCCACGTAGCTGCCGGCCGCCGCACCCGGAGGCACCGCGAACAGGGCGCTGCCCACGTGGCGGATGTACTCATTGAGGGCATCGTTCTTGGCGAGGCTCAGCTGCACCCGGCTGAACTGCTCGGGCGATCGTTGAAAACTGATGAAGAACAGGCCCGCGTTGAGGCGGCCGAGTTCGTCGTTGCCGTCGACGAAGTTGTAGCCGCGCCGCAGCATCCGCGTGCCCGCGTTCTGGGTGGGATGCGCGAGGCGCACGTGCGCGGCCTGGTCGATCAGCGGAGCATCGGCACGCCCCACGATCGTGAAGTCGGGTTCGGTGAACTCGGTGCCGCCCGAGAGCGGCGCCCCCGCTCCCTTGTTGCGGCCGATCACGGTCTCCTGCTCGCGCAGCAGGGTGCGATCCCAGGTTTCAATCGTCATGCGGATGCGCCGGGCCACCAAATACGACCCGCCAGCCAGCCAGGCGGGGCCGTCATCACTGCCAACCCAGACCTGATCCGTGACCGCGTCGGGCTCCTCGGCCTTGATGTTCGCGGTGCCGTCCTTGAAGCCGAAGAGATTTCTCGGGGTGGCCTGGCTCGTCGAGGTGGATGACGTGCGCCCGAAGCCGAGCTGCGACCAGCGGATGGCCGCCCGACCGAAGGCGATGCGCGACAGGTTGCGGATGGCGTGCACGGCAACCTGCGGGTCGTCGGCGCAGGCCTGGATGCAGAGGTCGCCGTCACTGCGGCCCTCTTCGAGCATGTCCCCGGGAAAGTGGGGGAGGGCGGTGAGCGCCTCGGGGCGGCGGGCCGCGAGGCCGAAGCGATCGGCGCCATCCGCGGTCTGGAACAGCGTCGGCCCGAAGCCGAAGGTAATGGTCAGGCCCGCGGGCGGCAGGCCCTGCGCCTCGCCGGTGTCTTCGGGCGGGGCGTCGTACGGGCCGTTGACGGCGCCGAACTCGCCCACGTCGCGGCCGGCGGTCATCAGGGCGGCAGCCGTGCTCCAGTCCTGCAGCAGTTCGATCAGGTCGGCACGGGTGAGGTCGGCGGCCACGTCGAAAGCGGCGAAGTGCAGGCGGTCCTGCGCGGGGGTGACGATCCCCGCCTGGTGCGCGCCGAAGAAGGGGTAGGTGACGGATGCCCCGGTGGGCGACGCCGCTGCGGCCACCGCGATCGCAGCCCGGTCACCGGCGACGCCGAGTCCGAGGCCCACGGCACCCGCCCCGGCGAGTCCGAACAGGGCTCGCCGGGAGAAGCCGCGCGCGGGTACGGCCGCAGTCTGCGGAGGGCCGTCGGGGTCCACGGTCTTGTCGGTCACGGCACGGCTCACAAGACGAGAGTGGCGGTGAGCTGGTTGAGCGGCTCGGCGAGGGCGTTGACCTGATCGGCGAAGGCGCGGATCTCGGCCGGTGTCAGGTCGGTGTACAGGGTGAAGTCGTCGCCGACCCGCTGGGCGTCGAGCAGCTCCTGCAGCGACGCGAACTCGCTGTCGAGGCTCTCGGCCAGATCGGCGTCTTCTTCGACGAGGATGTCCCGCACGCCCGCGTAGAGCACCGTGGCGCCGTCGATGTTGGCCTGGAAGTCCCAGAGGTCGGTGTGCGACCAGAACTCCTCTTCGCCGGTGACCTTACCGCTGGCGACCTCGTCGAGCAGGCCGATCGCGCCGTTGGTCTGCTGCGACAGGCTGAACGTGAGGTCTTGCACGTTGTCGTTCAGCGTTGCGGTGTCGGCGACGAGCTGCTCGGCCAGGCTCGAGCGCTTTTCCGGCGTGTACGCGGCGAAGCCCGCTTCGGCCTCGGCCGGCCAGAGGTCCTTCTCGATGGCGTGCCAACCGGTCCAGTCCTGGCCCTCTTCGAGGTCGGCCTCCCGCAGGTCGAGCTTGGGGTCGAGGTCGCCGAACGATTCGGCGACCGTCTCGACGCGCTCCCAGTGCATGCGCGTTGCGGCATAGAGCGTGCGGGCGGAGTCGAAGTCACCCGCGACGTAGGCGGCCGCGAAGGCGTCGGTGCCGGTGACGAGCTGGGCGATCTGGTCTTTCACGTACGAGGAATAGTTCGTGTTCGCGGTTTCGACCTGCTGGTCGAGGTTGGCGTTGACGACGGTGCCCGACTCGCTCGGCGTCACCGTGAAGGCGGCCTTGCCGATGCCGTCGCCGACCATGCCGGGCTTGCAGGCGGTGAAATAGCTGCCCTCGGCGAGTTGCACGACGAGGTCGCGGGTGAGGCCGGGGCCGATGTTCTCGGCCTCGCCGACGATGCGCAGGCCGTCGTCCCCGAGCAGGTAGAACTCGGTGACCTGGTCGCCGCTGTTGGTGACGCTGAAGCTCGTGGTGCCGGCGGCGACCTCACTGGCCGAGACGGAGCATCCGTCTGCGCTGCTGTCGACCGTCAGTGCCGGGCCGGCACCTCCCGGGTTGTTCGCGACACAGCCGGTGAGGGCCAGCAGAGCGGCTGATCCGAGAGCGAGGAGGGAGAAACGGGCGCGCATGGGCAATCCTTCGAGTGGGGCGAGGCGGCGGGACAGTTGTGGGGTGAGTAACGCGTGCAGAAATCAGGGCGCGTCGACGGATGCGCGCGGCCGGCTGGCCGCAACCGGCGCCGTGCTCGGTGCCGTGGCCTGCGCCGGGCGCGTGCCCTGGCGGCTGAGCCTGATGAACAGCCCAAGCGTCGGCACGACGTAGGCGACCCAGACGCCCAGCTCGAGCCAGGTGGTGGCGGGGGAGAAGTTCAGGGTGCCCTTCAGCAGCGTGCCGTACCAGCTGTCCGGCGGGATCGCGGCGCTCACGTTGAAGGCGAGGGCATTCAGGCCCGGCAGCAGGCCGGCTTCCTGCAGGTCGTGCACGCCATAGGAGAGCACGCCGGCGGCGACGACGATGAGAATTGCGCCGCTCCAGGTGAAGAATCGGGCCAGGTTGATCTTCAGCATCCCCGCGTAGATCAGCCAGCCGAGGGCAATCGCCGTGACGATACCGAGCGCGGCTCCGGTCAGCGGCAGCGCCGTCTGGCCCGTCGCCTGCACCGCGGCCCAGAGAAACAGTGCGGTCTCGATGCCCTCGCGGCCCACGGCGAGAAAAGCCACGACGACGAGGCCGAGCCCGGAGCCGACCAGGTGGTGGTCGATGTTGCTGCGCAGGTGGCCCGAGAGGTTGCGGGCGGTGCGCAGCATCCAAAACACCATCCAGGTCACGAGCCCGGTCGCCACGATCGACAGCAGTCCGCCGATGGTCTCCTGTGCCGTGAAAGACAGGCCGTACGTGCCGAAGGTCAGCACTGCGCCGATGCCGAGCGCGAGCAGCACGGCCAGGCCGACCCCGAGCCAGATGCGCGGGATGAGGTCGCGGCGGTCGAGCTTGACGAGGTACGCGATGAGGATGGTGACGATCAGCGCGGCTTCGAGGCCTTCACGCAGGCCGATGAGGTAGTTTGCGAGCACGCGGTCTTCCGGTCAGGGTTTCCAGAGCAGGTAGAATGTTCCGAGAAACGTGGAAAAAGCTAGGCAAGGCTATCCTTACCAACTGAGACTCTAGTGCCGGGGCCGGTGGCTGTCTAGTTAGAATTCGTCGAGGGCGCCCGTGATGCGCTTTCCCACCCCTCCATCAGGGAGTTCTCCATGGTCATGTCCGGAAACGGCGAATCGGTCGTCTTCGTGCACGCCCGCCCCGGCGACGAGTCCCGGCTCACCGGCGGCACCATCGCGCGGCTGCGCTCGGCCGGCGCCCCCGTGCTGCTCCTCTTCGAACACGATGCACCCGCCGCCGACACGGCCCCAGAACTCGACGCCGCCGCGTCGGCTCTGGGCGCGCTCGACTGCCGACTGGTTCCGAGCGCCGGCACCGAAACATCCGTCGAGGCCGTCGGTCTGGATGCCGGGCTTGATGCCTATTTCGCCGAGGTGCTGGGTGAAACCTGGGCGACCGCCGTGGTCATCGGCGCAGCCTCAGAGCGGATGCGCGCGGCCGCCGTGCACGCGGCGCACGTCGCCGGCATCCCGGCCTTCCTCACCCGCGGGGTAGCCGAGGCCACCGGGGAACGCCTGACCGCGATCGACGTGAGCGACCAGGTCGACGAGAAACTCGCCGCGCTGGCGGCCTATCCCTCCCGTTGGACGATTGACGGCCGCACCCTCCTGCTGGCAGACGGCACGCGACAGACCGTCAGCGGCGCCGAGACGTACAGCCGGCTCGACGCGCCGCATCCACCGCCGCCGCCGGCGCCGCCGACGCTCATGACCCGGCTCGGGGCAGGCGCCCTCGGCCTCGTCGTGGGCGCGGTGTTCGCGGTGCTCGGCACGATCGCACACCAGGCCACGATCGAGATCGGTGCCCTGTCGCTGCCGATCGGCCTCGTGATCGCGCTCACCGCCGCGTGCGCCCTGCTGGTGGGGCTGCGACTGGTGCTGCGCGACCGGCTCGTGGTCGGGCTCACCGCCGCCGGGCTGCTGCTCACCTCGTTCACGCTGTCGTTGCGCGGAGTCGGCGGGTCGGTGCTCGTGCCCGAAGGCCTCGCGGGCACGCTCTGGACGATCGTTCCGGCCTTCGTGGCTGCCCTCGTGCTGGCCTGGCCGACAATTTCGGTGACCCGCCGCACGCGGTAGACTGCTGTTTCTGCTCCTTAAGGGGTTGTTCTGCTCGTGACGGGCCGTGTTTGCCCGTGAAAGGACCGTGGATTTAGTGACGTATGTGATCGCTCTGCCCTGTGTGGACGTGAAGGACCGGGCCTGCATCGACGAGTGCCCCGTGGACTGCATCTACGAGGGTGAACGCTCGCTCTACATCCACCCCGACGAGTGCGTCGACTGCGGCGCCTGCGAACCGGTCTGCCCGGTCGAGGCCATCTACTACGAAGACGACCTGCCCGAGCAGTGGGCCGACTACTACAAGGCCAACGTCGAGTTCTTCGACGACATCGGCTCCCCGGGAGGCGCGGCCAAGGTCGGCGTGATCGCCAAGGACCACCCGGTCATCTCCGTACTGCCGCCGCAGGTCGAACACTAACCACCCACGGTCACCGTCGTGCTGAAGCCCCTTCCCGACTACCCGTGGGACCAGATGGTCCCCTTTGCGACGCGCGCCCGCGCGCACGTCGGCGGCATTGTCGATCTGTCGATCGGCTCGCCGGCCGACCCCACCCCCGATGTCATCCGCGCGGCTCTCGCGGCGGCTACGGATGCCCACGCCTACCCGCAGACGGCCGGCACGCCCGAGCTCGCGGCCGCGATCACCGACTGGTACGCGCGCCGCAGGGGAGTGCCCGGCCTCACGAGCGCGCAGGTGCTGCCCACGATCGGGTCGAAAGAACTCGTCGCGCTGATGCCCTTCATGCTGGGCCTCGGCGAAGGCGACACGATCGTGCATCCGCTCGCCGCCTACCCGACCTACGCGATCGGCGCGGCGATGGCCGGGGCGGATGCCCTCGCCTGCGACGACCCCGCGCTGTGGCCGGCCACGACGAAGCTGATCTGGCTGAACAGCCCGGGCAATCCCGACGGCCGGGTGCTGTCGGTGGCGGAGCTGCGCGCATCCGTCGCCCGGGCCCGTGAGCTCGGCGCGCTGATCGTGAGCGACGAGTGCTATGCCGAACTCGGCTGGGAGGCGCCGTGGAACTCGCCGTCGTCGGCCAGCACCGCGATCCCGAGCATCCTCGACCCGCGCGTCACCGACGGCGACACCCGCAATGTCATCGCGATCTACTCGCTCAGCAAACAGTCCAACATGGCCGGCTACCGGGCCGCGTTCGCCGCGGGCGATGCCGCCGTGCTCGCCCGCCTCTTGACCGTGCGCAAGCACGCCGGGCTCATGCTGCCGGCGCCCCTGCAGGCGGCGATGATCGCCGCCCTCGGCGACCCCGACCATGTCGACGTGCAGCGCGAGAAGTACCGGGCGCGTCGCTCGGTGCTCCTACCGGCGCTGCTCGATGCGGGCTTCCGCATCGACCACAGCGAAGCCGGACTCTACCTCTGGGCAACCGAGGGTCGACCGGCCTGGGACTCGATCGACTGGCTCGCCTCGCGGGGCATACTGGCTGGTCCCGGCCCGTTTTACGGCGACCACTTCGCCGAACACGTGCGCTTCTCCCTGACGGCAACCGATGAGCGCATCGCCGCGGCGGCCGCTCGACTGCGGGCCTGAGCCGGGCTTCGCGGCCCGGTGGGGGGCGGCGGTGGGGGCCCCCTGCACTGGGCTGTCGGATAACGCCAATGAATCCGGCGATCTGTTAGCGGATGCGACAGTAGGCGGCCGGGCGGTTTAGGCTGTAGTCGCGACAGCGTTGCCCAGGCTTTTCTTTCTGCGACGTATCGACACACCCATTCGTCAGTGATATCCAGGGAGGCTCCGTGACCGACGTCGCGCAGCAATTAGCATCCGGTGATCAGAAGACCATCGACCCGAACATGGTCACTCTCACGTTCCCGGGAGGGTCCGCAGAGTTTCCGATTCTGACCAGCGTGGACGGCGTGTCCAGCATCGACATTTCGACGCTGACCAAGAAGACCGGGCTCACGACGCTCGACTACGGCTTCGTCAACACCGCGGCCACCCGGTCCGCGATCACCTATATCGACGGCGAGGCCGGCATCCTGCGTTATCGCGGGTATCCGATCGAGCAGATCGCCAAGAACTCGAGCTTTCTCGAGACTGCTTGGCTACTCATCTACGGCGAGCTGCCGTCCAAGCTCGAGCTCGAGAACTTCGACGACAAGATTCGTCACCACACGCTGTTGCATGAAGACATGCGCAGCTTCTTCGCGTCGCTGCCGCACAAGGCCCACCCGATGAGCGTGCTCGCCTCCGGCGTCTCGGCACTGTCCACGTTCTACCAGGACTCGCTCGACCCGAAGGACCCCGCGCAGGTCGAGATTTCCACGATCCGACTGCTGGCCAAGCTGCCGGTCATGGCCGCTTACGCGCACAAGAAGAGCGTTGGCCAGGCCTTCCTGTACCCCGACAACTCGCTCAGCTTCGTCGACAACTTCCTCAAGCTGAACTTCGGCAACCGTGCCGAGCCCTACGTGGTCAACCCCGTCGTCAGCAAGGCCCTCGAACGCTTGCTCATGCTGCACGAAGACCACGAGCAGAACGCGTCGACCTCGACCGTGCGCCTGGTCGGTTCGACCGAGGCGAACCTCTTCGCGTCGGTGTCCTCCGGCATCAACGCCCTCTTCGGCCCGCTTCACGGTGGCGCCAACGAAGCCGTGCTGTCGATGCTCGGTGAGATCAAGGCATCCGGTGAAGGCGTCGAGCGCTATGTCGAACGGGTCAAGAACAAGGAGCAGGGCGTCAAGCTCATGGGCTTCGGCCACCGGGTCTACAAGAACTACGACCCGCGCGCGACCCTGGTCAAGGAGAGCGCCCACGAGGTGCTCGCCGCCCTCGGCGTGAAGGACGACCTGCTCGACATCGCGCAGGAACTCGAACACCTCGCCCTCAGCGACGACTACTTCAAGGAACGCAAGCTCTACCCCAACGTCGACTTCTACACCGGAGTCATCTACAAGGCGATGGGGTTCCCGACCCGCATGTTCACCGTGCTCTTCGCGATCGGCCGCCTGCCCGGCTGGGTCGCGCACTGGCGTGAGATGAACGAGGATCCGGCCACCAAGATCGGTCGCCCGCAGCAGCTCTATGTCGGCTCGCCGGCCCGGGACTACCCCGTTCGCTAACGCCGGTGCTAGCTGGCCCGGTGCTAGCTGGCCCGGTGCTAGCTGGCCCGGTCGCTCAGTGGGCACTTTCTGGCTTCTCGTTCCCGAGGTGCCAGCACTGGGCCCGTGAGCCCGACCTGCAGCACGCGACTTGCCAAGAAATGCCCCATGACTCGATTCAAGGGGCATTTCTTGGCCTCTCGTGTGGTCACCGGGCGTCTCATGAGGCGTTCTCTGGCTTCTCGCGCGCGAGTGGGCGCATATCGCCCCATGGGTTTCACGAGTGGGCGCATATCGCCCCTTGAATTCGCTCCAAGGGGCGATATGCGACCACTCGCGCGGCGGTGGGCGAGTTCATGGGGCGGTTTGCGCCCACTCGCACCAGATCCTTGTGTCCTTGTGTCCTTGTGTCCTTGTGTCCTTGTGTCCTTGTGTCCTTGTGTCCTTGTGTCCTTGCGTTCTGCCTCCGGCCTCTCAGCCACCGGCATCCGCCACCGGAGTCAGCGTCAGCCGGTTGCGCATCCCATCCTCCACGGCTGCCCGCGTGAACCGCCACGGCCGCGTCTGCTGGTTCTGCCACAGCGGCGCCTGGTCGACGTAATTCGGGTGGAAGGCGTGCCCCGACGCGCCGGTCAGATTCACCCAGGTCGACGCGTCGAAGTCGGCGAGGTCTACCACGAGCCGCATCGACGGCACCCAGTTCGCGTCAAACCCTTCTCCATAGCCTCCGTTGGCGTCCCAGCCGACGGCATTCACAACGGATGACCCACCCGCCACCGCATACGGCCCCCGGTTGAAGAGCCACTCCAGCGGCGCGATGCCGCTCGTGCCGAAGCTTGCGTGGGTGAGTTCGAGCTCGTGGATCTGCCCCCACTCCCAGCGCTCTGGGTTGGATCCGAGCAGGTCGCGCGCTTCGGCAGCGGCGTCGACGAGGGCCCGGGCCAAAGCCAGGTCGCGTGGGCCGGAGGCCGCTTCGGGAAGGTCGGCGTAGGCATCCCCTCGCTGATCGACAGCGGTCGTGGCTGCCGCCGCCGCGTTCACCCACCGTTCCGAGTCGGGCTGCCCGAGCAGCGTTTCCACGACCGCGAACGACCGTTGCCCGCCAACCATCGCGGTTCCCTCCGGCAGGTCGGCGAACAGCTGCTCGAGCAAAACCCGCCAGAACACGCTGAAGTATGCCGCCGCGCCGCTGCCCGCCTCGAGCTCGAAGTCCCAGCCATCGAACAGCTCGCGGGCGGCCGCGGTGTCACCGCTGACCGGAAGGGCCTGCAGCACCGGCACCAGGGCCGCGGCGATGGCACTGTGGTTGTCGCCCTGGATGTCGCTCATCATCGCCGCGGTCATCGGCGTGCCGGCGTCGACGAGCTGCTGCAGCCGCCCGGTGATCTGCTCGGCCCGGTAGCCCTGGTCCCAGTCCGCGGTCAGCAGGTAGGGGTAGTCGGGGCCGACGGCAGCGTTGTTGGCCGAGACGATGTATCCGCTGGCCGGGTTGTAGACCTGGGGCAGGGCATCGAACGGGATCGTGCCGGTCCAGCCGTACTCACTGGTCCAGCCCGGAACCGGCACCGTGCCGTCGCCCGTGCGCCGTACCGGGATCGCCCCGGGTGCCTGGTAGCCGATGTTGCCGTCGACGTCGGCGTACATCAGGTTCTGCGCCGGCACGTCGAAGAGGCTCGCGGCGGCGCGAAAGCTCGTGAAGTTCGTCGCACTGTTCAACGCGAAGATAGCGGATGCCGTGCGCCCCGGCGTCAGGGCCGTCCACTGCAGCGACAGCTCGGTTTTCGTCGCGCCCGAGATGCGTTCGAAGTCCGTACCGGCCAGCCCGCTCACCAGCGGCCCGTGCTCGGTCGCGCGCACGTCGATCGTCACCGGGCCGCCGCCGGCGACAAGGATCGTCTCCTGCCGCACGGTGAGGGGCTTCTGCTGCCCGTCGTATTCGTAGCTGTCACCGGTGACCCGCTCCAGGTACAGGTCGGCGACGTCGGGGCCGAGGTTGGTGAAGCCCCAGGCGATGCGCTGGTTGTGGCCGATCACGACTCCGGGCAGCCCCGCGAAGCTGTAGCCGGCGACGTCGAAGGGGCAGTCGGCGGTGACGCTTCGGCAGCGCAGCCCGACCTGGTACCAGACCGACGGCAGCGCGGGCCCCAGATGCGGGTCGTTGGCGAGCAGCGGCGCGCCGGTCGCGGTGTGGGCGCCGGAGACGACCCAGGAGTTCGAGCCGATCTCCCCGCCGGCCGGGCCGAGTAGCTCGGGCAGGGTGGCGAGACGCGCGCGCAGGTTGCTCAGCACCGCTCGGGTGTCGCCCGTGGCGACGGATGCCTCGGCGGGGGGACCCGGGGCATCCGTCGCCGTGGTCGCGGCGGTGGCGACCGGGGCTGTCTCGAGGGCCGTACCGTCGACGATTGTCGGGTGGGAGTCGTAGGGATACGTGGGGTGCAGGCCAGCGACCTGCTCGGGGGTGAGGTCCGCGCCGAGCAGGGCACGGTCGATCTCGTCGTCGAGGTTGGAGCGCAGGTCCCAGGCCATCGCCTTGAGCCAGGCGACGGAATCCGCCGGGGTCCAGAGCTCGGGCTCGTACTCGGGGTTCTGCAGCCCGAGCACCGCGTATTCGAGCGAGAGTTCGGCGCCGCGGTGGGTGTCGAGATAGGCGTTCACTCCCTCGGCGTAGGCCTCGTAGTAGCCGAGGGTGGTCGGGTCGAGCTGGGCGACCTCGGCCTCGGCGACGACCCGCCAGCCGAGGGTGCGGATGAAGGTGTCGGTGGGTAGCTGGCTCTCGCCGAACAGTTCGGCGAGCCGTCCGCTCGTCACGTGTCGGCGAAAGTCCATCTCCCAGAACCGGTCCTGGGCGTGCACGAAGCCCTGGGCGCGAAACAGGTCGCCCGCGGTGTCGGCGACGATCTGCGGCACCCCGGCCTCGTCGCGGTAGACGGTCGTCTCGGCGTCGAGGCCGGCCAGTTCGAGGGTTCCGGCCAGCTGCGGGAACGAGCGGGTGACGGTGAAGACGCCGACCCCGGTCGCGATGAGCACGAGCACCACGAGGGAGGCGAGCAGAAGGATCCCGGCGTGCACGCGTCGGTGCCGCTTGCTGCGGGGTAGATCGGTGCCCATGCCACTCCCTTGTGACCTGCCGTGCTCGTGCTGGCCGTGTTCTCGAGATCACGGCCGTGTGGCAACACCGTAGCAGCGCGCGGCCCGGCTCAGCCCGACCCCGTCACGCGAGTGAGCAGTTTTTGCACTTCCCGGGCCCGGGAAGTGCATATATTGCTCACTCGCGAGATGACCGCGGCTCGCGGGCGCGGTCTGCGACGTATGACGGAGGCGGAATATGTACGGGAATACGCTTTGGGTAGGCCCACAGCAGTGGGATTCGTAGCTGAAAGGTTCGCCTGATGACCCTGCTCGAGATGACCACGTCACCGGTGACCGCCAGCCCGATGCAGCCGCTCATGCAGCCGCTGTCACGGGCGCTGCCCACGATCATCCAGGGCGGCATGGGCGTGGCCGTGTCCTCGTGGCAGCTGGCCCGTGCCGTCGCCCAGACCGGGCAGCTCGGCGTGGTCAGCGGCACGGCCCTCGACGCGGTGATCGCCCGCCGCCTGCAGGACGGCGACGAGGGTGGCGATATCCGCCGCGCGCTCGAACACTTCCCGGTGCCGGCCCTCGCCGACCGGATTCTGCAGAAATACTTCCGGGAGGGTGGCCGCGCCCCGGGTATTCCGTACCTTCCGATCGCGAAGCTGAGCCAGCATCCGCTCGTGAAATCGCTCGAGCTGTCCGTCGTGGCGAACTTCGCCGAGGTGTGGCTTGCTAAGGAGGGCCACGATGGCCTCGTCGGCATCAACTTTCTCGAGAAGGTGCAGCTCGCCACACCGAGCGCCGCCTACGGGGCGATGCTCGCCGGCGTGGACTATGTGCTGATGGGCGCGGGAATCCCCGCCGAGATTCCTGCCCTGCTGAACGCGCTCGCCCGGCACGAGGCCTGCGCGCTCGACCTGCATGTCGAGGGCTCCAGCACTCGCTACTCCGTCGAGTTCGACCCCGACTCCCTGACCGGCGGGGGACTGCCACCGCTGCACCGCCCCCGGTTCCTGGCGATCGTCGCCGCCCACGTGCTCGCCGTCTACCTGACCCGGGAAGAGTCGACCCGGCCCGACGGTTTCGTCATCGAGGGCCCGCGAGCCGGCGGGCACAACGCCCCGCCGCGCGGCCGTGGCGCCCTCGACGAGGATGGCCAGCCGGTTTACGGCCCCCGGGACGACGCCGACCTGGCCAAGGTCGCCGCGGTCGGCCTGCCGTTCTGGGTCGCCGGCGGTTACGGCACCCCCGACAGGGTCGCCGACGCCCTCGCGCTCGGAGCGGCCGGCGTTCAGGTCGGCACCCTGTTTGCCCTCGCGCGCGAGTCCGGCCTCGACGACTCCCTCTGGGCGCAAGTCCTCGGCGAACTCGAAGGCTCCGGCCTGCAGATTCGCACCGACCCGCTCGCGTCATCGACGGGATTCCCGTTCAAGGTCGCGACGCTGCCCGGCACCCTCTCCGATGGCGACCTCTACGAGCAACGCCCCCGCCTGTGCGACCTCGGCTACCTGCGGGTTCCTTACGAGCGCACTCCCGGAGTGCTCGGCTACCGCTGCCCGGCCGAGCCGGTCGCGACTTTCGTGCGCAAGGGCGGCTCGGCCGAGGAGGCGGCTGGCCGCAAGTGCCTCTGCAATGCCCTCACCGCGAACGTTGGCCTCGGCCAGACCCGCCGCGACGGCTATGCCGAGGTTCCGCTGGTCACCCTCGGCACCGACCTCGCGGGTGTCACCGCTTTACTGGCCGCGCACCCCGCCGGCTGGTCCGCCGCCGACGCCGTCGCCTACCTCGAGGGCTGACCCCGTCAGGTTTCGCGAGTAAGCAATAAGTGCACTACCCGCGAGCGGGAAGTGCACTTATTGCTCACTCGCGGGAGAGAATGGCGCGCTTAGGCGTGCAGGGCCTCGTTCAGCACGATGCCCGAGCCGCTGCGGGCGAGCACCTCGACCGCGCCGCTGAGCGAATTACGGCGGAACAGCAGGTTCGGCACGCCCGAAAGTTCGACGGCCTTGACCGTCTGCGGTGCCCCGTCGGCCGTTCGGGGCGAGCCGACGAGCACGACCTTGGTGCCGGCCGTTACGTAGAGTCCGGCTTCGACGACGGTGTCGTCGCCGATCGCGATGCCGACCCCCGAGTTCGCGCCGAGCAGCGCGCGGGCGCCGATCGACACCCGTTCGGTACCGCCGCCCGACAGGGTGCCCATGATGGATGCTCCGCCGCCGATATCCGCTCCGTCACCGACCACAACGCCCTGCGAAATGCGGCCCTCGACCATGGATGACCCAAGCGTGCCGGCGTTGAAGTTCACAAAACCCTCGTGCATCACGGTGGTGCCGGGGGACAGGTGGGCTCCGAGCCGCACGCGCGAGGCATCCGCGATGCGCACCCGGTCGGGAATCACGTAGCTGAGCAGCGGCGGGAACTTGTCCAGGCCCGTCGCCGAGATACCGTGCCGTTGCAGCGCCGGCCGCAGGCGGGCGAAATCGGCGGGCAGCACCGGGCCGGCGTTGGTCCAGACCACGTTCGGCAGGTGCGCGAAAATACCGTCAAGGTTGATGCTGTTCGGCTTGACGAGCAGGTGCGACAGCAGGTGAAGGCGCAGGTAGGCATCCGAGGTGCTCGCCGGCGGAGCCTGCAGCTCGATTTCGATCGTGACCGCTCCGACGTGCACGGCCCGGCGTGGGTCGTCACCGGATGCCGCATCCAGCTCCGCGGGCACGATCCAGCGGTCCCGTTTGGCCGGCAAGGGGCCCAGCTGAGGCTGCGGAAACCAGGTGTCGAGCACCGTGCCCTCGTCGGCGACGGTCGCGAGGCCGTAGCCCCAGGCGTGGGTCGGGGTGGGGGACAGATCGGGGACAGGGGACTCTGGGGGCACGACGGCAGACATGCATCTAGATTAGTAGAGTGCCTGAGACCATGATTCTGAACCTGTCCGCGTCCGTCATCGACATCACCCGGCAGCTCTGTGATCTGGAATCGGTATCGGGCAACGAGACCCCGCTCGCCGATGCGATCGTGGCGGCGCTCGCCGGCTGCGATCACCTGGAGATCATCCGCGACGGCGACACCATCGTCGCCCGCACCGACCTCGGCCGCACGCAGCGGGTCGTCATTGCCGGCCACATCGACACCGTCCCGCTCAACAACAACCTGCCGACCCGCTTCGAAACCCTCAAAGGCGTCGACTACCTCTGGGGCCGCGGCACGGTGGACATGAAGGCCGGCGTTGCCGTGCAGCTGAAGCTCGCCGCCGAGCTCGTGGCCCCCGAGGTCGACGTGACCTGGATGTGGTACGACCACGAGGAGGTCTCCGACGACCTCAACGGCCTCGGCCGCCTCGCCCGCAACCGCCCCGACCTCTTCGCGGGCGATTTCGCGATTCTCGGCGAGCCGACGAACGGCCGCATCGAGGGTGGCTGCAACGGCAACCTCCGGGTCGAGATTCGCTCTTTCGGGCTGCGGGCGCACTCCGCCCGGGCCTGGGTCGGCGAGAACGCCATCCACAAGGCCGCACCGATCCTGAACATCCTCGCCGCCTACGAACCGCGATCGGTCGAGGTGGAAGGCCTCGTCTACCGCGAGGGCCTCAATGCCGTCGGCATCACCGGCGGTATCGCCGGCAACGTCATCCCCGACGAGTGCATGGTGCACGTGAACTACCGTTTCGCGCCGAGCCGCAGCGGCGCCGAGGCCCTGGCCCACGTGACCGAGCTGTTCCCCGGCTACGACCTGACCGTGGTCGACCTGGCCGGGGGCGCTCGCCCGGGCCTCGACGCCCCCCTCGCGCAGCAGTTCCTCGCCGCGGTCGGTGGCGGCGACGCGATGCCTAAGTACGGCTGGACTGATGTGGCCCGGTTCTCGGCGCTCGGCATGCCCGCCGTCAACTACGGGCCCGGCGACCCGCTCAAGGCGCACGCCGACGACGAACGTGTTGCCCTGACCCAGATCACTGACTGCGAAACCGGTCTGCGATCGTGGCTCACCGCCCCCGCGCAGTAGCCGGCCCGGCGTCCGGCGTGACCGGCACGGCCCCGCCCGCGCGCGCGTCGCCGCGAATGCACGCGGCGTCGGCGGCCCCGAGATCCTCGTCGATACCCTCGTCGGCACCGGCCGGGCCGCGCTGGCTGCGCCCGTGGTGGGCGCAGGTGATGCTGATCTGGGCCGCCTCCCGCGTGATCACGACGACCCTGGTGTCGATTCTCGCGAGTGTGCAGGGCCCCAACGCCTGGACCGGTGCCAGCCCGGGCTACGCCGATTTTGCCACCATGTGGGACGCCCACTGGTACAACATCGTCGCGGTCGTCGGTTACCCGTCGGCGCTCCCGATCACCGACCTCGGGGAGATCGGCGAGAGTGCGTGGGCGTTCATGCCCGGCTATCCCTCCCTCGCCCGACTGCTGATGGAGCTCAGCGGCCAGCCCTGGGAACCCGTGGCGGTCTTAGTCTCCGTGGTCTTCAGCCTCGGCACAGCGCTGCTCCTCTTTCGGCTGATGAGCCGGGTACTCGACGACTCCGCCTCCCGGTTCGCGGTGGTGCTGTTCTGCGTCGCCCCGCTCTCACCGATGCTGCAGTTCGGCTACGCCGAGTCGATGTACCTGTTTTTTCTCACCCTCGCGCTGTTGCTGTTGCTCGAGCGTCGCTACGCACTGCTCTTTCCGGTCATCGCGGTGATGGCCCTGACCCGGCCGAGCGGGCTGGCCTTCGCCCTCGCGCTGGCCCTGCACGTGATCTACCGCTGGTTCACCCGGGCAGCGGATGCCTTCCCGCTTCGGGAACGGGTGCTCGCCGCATCCGTCGCCGTCTTCAGCGGGGTGATGGGGCTCGCCTGGCCGGCAGCCGCCTGGATCGTGACCGGCAGCATGACCGCGTACACCGATACCGAACTGGCCTGGCGGGCGCCGTATATCGGCTATGTGGAACTCATTCCCTTCACGGCATGGTTTCAGGGTGGCCTGTGGTGGCTGGGCATGCCGCTCGGGATACTCGCCGTGGTGGCGCTGATCCTCGGCTTCACCATGCTGATGTTCACTCCTGCCGTGCGACGGCTGGGAGTTGACCTGCGCCTGTGGGTGGCCAGTTACGGACTCTACCTACTGGCGGTGTTCTTTCCCCAGTCGAGCACCTTCCGGCTGCTGATGCCGATGTTCCCGCTGCTCGGTGCTGTCGCCCTGCCGCGCAGCCTCTGGTACCGGGTCGGCGTGGTCGTGCTGTGCATTCTGGGCCAATGGGGGTGGCTGCTGCTCTGTTGGGGGGTAGACGGCGCGGACTGGACGCCCCCGTAGAAATGACTGCGCGCGGCGGGGCAATTTTCCTCCGCGCCGATAATGGTCGATAATGGTAGTAATCACTGATGGAAGGGGAGTTCATGGCGGCCATGAAGCCACGGACCGGAGACGGTCCAATGGAGGCTGTAAAAGAGGGGCGCCTCATTATTGTGCGTGTTCCGCTCGAAGGTGGAGGCCGACTTGTCGTCTCCGTGAACGATGCAGAGGCCAAGGAACTCCACGATGCTCTCGCCGGGGTCGTCAACCCCGTCAAGTAGTAAATACGTTAGACAATCTTAAGAAGGCCGCCCAGAATCTGGGCGGCCTTCTTTAGTGTTGTCGAAGAAGTGTTGTGGAAGACTTCCCTGCCTCAGGCGCGCAGTTTGGTGATCTGCAGCAGGCCGTCGCCGACGGGGGAGAGGGCGCTGATCACGGCGTTGCTCGAGGCGATCTCGGTGAGCAGGGTTCGAAAGCCGGTGGCGACGTCGTCGCGCTGGGCGGGGTTCGCGACCCGGCCGCGCCAGAGGGCGTGGGCGACGAGCACGGTGCCGCCCGGCCGGGCCAGGCGCAGGCCGTGCTCGACGTATTCGATGACCGACTGCGGGTCGGCGTCGATGAAGACGATGTCGTAGGAGTTCTCATTCATGCGCGGCAGTACCTCGGCCGCGCGCCCGGTGATCAGCCGCACCCGGTTGGCCGGGATCTTCGCCTCGAGGTAGTTCGCCCGGGCGTGCTGTTGGTGATCGATCTCGGTGTCGATCGAGGTCAGGGTCGCGCTCGGCGACCCCGTGAGCAGCCAGATTCCCGAGACACCCGCGCCGGTGCCGACCTCGAGGATGCTGCGTGCCCCCGTCGCCGCGGCAATGACGGCGGTCTGCGCCCCGACAGACGGGGCGATCGCGTCGATGCCGAGTTCGAGGGATTGCTGCCGCGCACGCGCGACCGCGTCGGATTCCACGACGGAGTCGTCGGAGAATTTCCAGTTCAGTTCAATGTCAGACACGATGCCAATCCAGTTGATGATTAGGTCAAGACTAGGGCCGCCACACCCGTGGTCAGGGGAGGCCTCGCCGGGGGTTATTCTGGGGATATGTTTGGGTTGACGTTCGAAAAGCTCCTGCTGATCGGGATTATCGCCGTCTTCCTGCTCGGCCCGGAACGTCTTCCCCACTACGCCGCGCAGCTGGCCCGTCTGGTGCGCCGACTGCGCGACATGGCCAACGGTGCCAAGGATCGCATGCGGGACGAGATGGGCCCGGAATTCGACGACCTGGACTGGAAAAAGCTCGACCCGCGCCAGTATGACCCGCGCCGCATCATTCGCGAAGCCCTGCAGGAAGATCCCGCCGATCCGACGGCGAAGGGCCAATCGGCGTCTGGTCCGGCGACCATCTCGCGCGGGGCATCCGCCCCCGATTGGGCCGCGGCCCAGCGCCAACGCGCCGCCGACCGCAGCCTCGCCGCCGCCCTGCCGGCTCCCTTCGATTCAGAAGCCACCTGAGCGACCCGTTGCCACTTCAGCCCATTCAGACCCTTCAGGCCGTTGAGGCCCACAGCTAGTCCCACTAGTCAGGAGAAATCGTGTCGGAGACCGAACAGCCCGCCCCGGTGCAGCGCGTCAACAAGGTCCTCTATGAGGCGGAACTTCGCCGCCTGCAGGCCGAGCTCGTCACCATGCAGCAGTGGGTGAAGGCATCCGGTGCCCGCGTCGTGGTGATCTTCGAGGGCCGGGACGCGGCCGGCAAGGGGTCCGCGATCAAACGCGTCACCGAGTACCTCAATCCGCGCATGGCCCGCATCGTGGCCCTGCCGATGCCCACCGAACGCCAGCGCGGGCAGTGGTATTTTCAACGCTACATCGAGCACCTGCCGACCTCGGGCGAGATCGTGCTGATGGACCGGTCCTGGTACAACCGGGCCGGCGTCGAGCGGGTGATGGGCTACTGCACCGCCGATGAGTATCGGCGGTTTCTGCACCAGGCTCCCTTATTCGAGCGGATGCTGGTCGAAGACGGAATCCTCGTGGTCAAGTACTGGTTCTCCGTCAGCGACCACGAGCAGGAGAAACGGTTCCGCTCACGCCTGAACGACCCGATGCGCCGGTGGAAGCTCTCGGAGACCGACGTGCTGTCGATCACCAAGTGGGCGGACTATTCCAAGGCGAAAGACGAGATGTTCGTGCACACCGACATCGCCGAGGCACCCTGGTGGGTCGTCGAGAGCGAGGACAAACGCGCGTCCCGGCTGAACATGATCAACCACCTGCTCTCGCTCGTACCCTATGAGCACACCGACCCGCCGAAGGTGCACATCCCGCCGCGTCCGCCGGACTCCGACTACGAGCGTCCGCCGAGGGAGCTCAACCACTCGGTGCCCGACCACGCGGCCACGCTCACGCAGAAGAAGAAGAAAAAGAAGAAGTCGTAGCGCCGGGCCTGGCGCCGGGCGTCAGCGGGGACTGATGCCGAGACTGCGGCCGGACAGTCCCCGCGCCCGCGTCGCCAGGCGCGCAGCCACGGTCTGGATCATGACCGCGGCCGGGTCATCCGGGTTCGACAGCACGATCGGGGTGCCGGTGTCGCCGCCGCTTCGCAGCGGCACGCTGAGCGGCACCTGCGCCAGCAACGGCACGGCTGCCAGCGGCTCGCTCTCACTCAGCCGCCGGGCCACCTCGAGGCCGCCGCCCGAGCCGAAGATCTCGAGCACACTGCCGTCGGGCTGCGCCATTCCCGACATGTTCTCGATCACGCCGTAGAGTGTCTGCCCGGTCTGCCGGGCGACGATACCGCTGCGCACCGCGACGTCGGCCGCGGCGGGCTGCGGGGTCGTCACGACGATGACCTCGGAGTGCGGCAGCAGCTGCCCGACGGTGATCGCCACATCGCCGGTTCCGGGCGGCAGATCGAGCAGCAGCACGTCGAGATCCCCGAAGTAGACATCCGTCAAAAATTGGGAGATGGTGCGGTGCAGCATCGGGCCGCGCCAGGCGACGGCGACCGAGGGGTCGTCGACGAACATGCCGATCGAGATGACCTTCACATCGTGGGCGACCGGCGGCAGGATCATCTCCCCGACCTGGGTCGGTTTCACGGCGAGGCCGTCGTGCACGAGACCGAGCAGGCCCGGAATCGAGAAGCCGTAGACGTCGGCGTCGATGATGCCCACGCGGAGCCCGCGGCCGGCGAGGGCCACGGCGAGGTTCGCGGTGATGGTGGACTTGCCCACGCCGCCCTTGCCGCTCGTGATCGCGTAGATGCGGGTGAGGGAGTCCGGGCCGAACTGGGTGACGCGGGTGGCCGCACCGCCGCGCAGCCGCTCGGTCAGAATGGTGCGCTGCTCGCGGGTCATGACCGTGACGACCACCGTGGCGTTGCCGGCGCCGACGACCGACTCGGTCGCGGCAAGCACATCGGCCTCGATGCGGGTGGCGGCGGGGCACCCGGCGATGGTGAGGCGGATGCCCACGGTCGCCGCTCCGTCGTCGTCCACGTCGACCCCGGCCACCATGTCCAGCTCGGTGATCGGCCGACGAATCTCGGGGTCGATGACGAGGCCCAGGGCCGCGAGCACCGCCGACTCGGTCGGAGTGGGAGCGGTGGTCTGGGGGGTGTCAGTCAAGGGCAGATCTTCCTGTGCGTTCGCGTTCGGTGCGCTCCCGCGCAGAACGGTTGCGCTCGGTGCGGTCAGGTCGGTCGGTTGGTGCCGGGCGGGTGAGCCCGGCGGCTTCGGCGGCGTCAGCGGCTTCGGCCTCGTCGGCCGCGTCGAGGATCTCCAGCAGTGCCCGCAGTTCGCTGCGGATGAAGTCCTTCGAGGCGAGATCTTTCATGGCGATGCGCAGGGCGACGACCTCGCGGGCGAGGTACTCGGTGTCGGCGAGGGTGCGTTCGGATCGTTGCCGGTCCTGTTCGAACTGCACCCGGTCCCGGTCGTCTTGACGGTTCTGGGCGAGCAGGATCATCGGCGCCGCATAGGAGGCCTGCATCGACAGCACCAGGGTCAGCGCGATGAAACCGAGCGACACCGAGTCGAACCGCCAGGACGGCGGGGCGAGGGTGTTCCAGAGGATCCAGGAGATCGCGAAGACGGTCAGCCCGAGCAGAAACCACGGGGTGCCCATGCCGCGGGCGATGGCTTCGGTGAACCGGCCGAAGCGGTCGTTTCCGGCGCCGCGCCGGCCGCCGAGGGTGCCCGAGCGCAGGCCTTTCGGCGCGTCGAGGCGCAGGCCGGCCTTGCTAGCCCTGGCCATGACCCAGCCTCCGAGCGCCCGGCAGGGGGATACTGCCGGTCTTCAGGTGCGTGCGCGCGACCGCCCGGTGGTGCACGTCGTCGTTGCCGTCCTGGCTGCGCCAGTCATCGGGCAGCAGGTAGTCGAGCACGTCGTCGATCGTGACGACCCCGACCAGGCGGTGGTTGTCGTCGACGACGGGCACCGACACGAGGTCGTAGCTGGCGAGGATGCGGGACACTTCGGCCGCCGAGGTATCCGCGGTGACGGGATCCAGGCCCTGGTCGAGCAGCGTGCCGAGGCGTTCGTGGGGCGGGTAGCGCAGCATCCGCTGAAAATGCACCATGCCGAGGAACCGGCCGGTGGGGGCCTCGTAGGGTGGCAGCGTCACGCAGATCGCCGCGCCGAGAGCCGGGGCCAGATCATGGCGACGGATGCGCGCGAGCCCCTCCGCCACGGTGGCGTCGGCCGAGACGATGACCGGCTCGGTGGTCATCAGCCCGCCGGCGGTGTCGGGGGCGTAGGACAGCAGAAAGCGCACGTCCTCGGCCTCTTCGGGCTCCATCAGGTCGAGCAACTGCTCGCCGCGCTCCTCGGGCAGCTGGGCGATGAGGTCGGCAGCGTCGTCGGGCTGCATCTGGTCGAGCACGTCGGCGGCGCGGGCGTCACCGAGGATTGTCAGGATGCCGACCTGGTCGCTCTCCGCCATCTCCTCGAGCACGTCGGCGAGGCGGTCGTCGGGCAGTTCGCTGGCGACCTCGAACATGCGCTCCCGCGGCAGGTCGAGCAGCGTGTTGGCGAGGTCGGCGGGCTTGAGGTCGGAGTAGGTGGCGATGAGCTGCTCCGCCGACTGGGCCTGGCCCTCGGTTGACTTCTCGTGCACCTCGCCCCAGGTCACGAAGTCGGTGACGCCCTTGTTGAACGGAGAGGCCGTGGCCTTCGGGCGGCGCACGAAGAGCTGGCTGATCTCCCACTCGGCCTCGTCGGTCTCTTTCATCGCGACGTCTTCGATGGTCGCGTCGCCGGTGCCGTTGTTAAAGGCGACCGTGCGGCCGAGCAGTTCCGCGATCACGCGCACCTCGCCGCCACGCTGTTCGAAGCGGCGCACGTTGATGAGGCCGGTCGTGATGATCTGGCCGCTGCCGATGCTCGTCACCCGGCCGATCGACACGAAGACCCGGCGTTTGCCGGGGATTTCGACGATCAGTCCCACCACGCGGGGCGGGTCGCTTTTTCGATAGACGACCAGGACATCGCGCACCTTGCCGACGCGGTCTCCCGCGGGGTCGAAGACGGTGCACCCGGCCAAACGGGCGACAAATACTCTGGTGGCACTCACAGTACAAATCTAGGCCACGTGAGGCGTTCTGCCGTCCGGCGTCATGGGGGGCGTGGAAGAATGACACCATGAGTTCACCCAGCCCCTTCCCCCGACGCGGCGCCCAGCTGACGCCGACTCTGCCCAAGGGCGAGGTCATGGCGACCTACAACACCTATGCCGAGGCCCAGGCTGCGGTGGATCGGCTGGCCAAAGCCGATTTTCCCGTGAAACAGCTTTCGATCGTGGGCAACGACCTCAAGAGTGTCGAGCGGGTGACCGGAAAACTGACCTGGGGCCGCGTTGCACTGGCGGGGGCGGCATCCGGTGCCTGGCTCGGAATCTTCTTCGGCCTGCTGTTCTTCCTGTTCTCCCCCGACGGATCGAGCCTGCCGTTCGTGTTCGCGGCGGTGCTGATCGGTGCCGGTTTCGGCATGATGTTCGGCCTCGTGAGCTACGCGATCAACCGTCGTCGCCGGGACTTCACGTCGACGATGCAGGTGATCGCCAGCAACTACCAGGTGATCGTCGACGGAACCCTCGTGAACCGGGCCCGCAACCTGTTGACCGGCCAGGGCGAGCCGCTCGTCGAAGCCGCCCCGGCCCCCGTGCCTTCACCCGAGGTTCCTGAAGGCCCGCGCGACACCGCCTGACCCCGCGTGGGGGCCGGCGGATGCCGCGGCCCACTCAGGCGGTCAGCGTCGCGATCCAGGCTTCCACATCGCTGGCAGTGCGGGGGATCGCCGCGGACAGGTTCTCGCCGCGGGTCTCCGTGACGAGGATGTCGTCTTCGATACGCACGCCGATGCCGCGGAACTCCGCCGGCACGGTGAGGTCGTCCGGCTGGAAGTACAGGCCCGGCTCGATCGTGAAGACCATGCCCGGTTCCAGCACACCGTCCATGTACATGTCCCGGCGGGCCTGGGCGCAGTCGTGCACGTCGAGGCCGAGGTGGTGGCTGGTGCCGTGCACCATGTAGCGGCGGTGGTGGCCGTTGTCGGGCAGCACGGCCTCCTCGGCGGTGACCGGAAGCATTCCCCAGGCGGCCGTGTGCTTCGCGATCACGGCCATGGCGGCGGCGTGCACGTCTCGAAAAATGGCGCCCGGGCGAACCACGGCGAGGGCGGCATCCGCTGCCTCGCGCACCGCCTCGTAAACCTGGCGCTGCACGGGGCTGAACGTGCCGTTCACCGGCAGGGTGCGGGTGATGTCGGCGGTGTAGTAGCTGTCGAGTTCGACGCCGGCGTCGAGCAGGATCACGTCGCCGGGAACGAGGGGGCCGTCATTGCGGGTCCAGTGCAGGATGCAGGCGTGCGGGCCGGAGGCGGCGATGGTGTCGTAGCCGACCGCGTTGCCGTCGCTGCGGGCGCGGGTATTGAAGACTCCCTCGACGAGGCGTTCGCCGCGTGCGTGGCTGCTGGAGCGCGGCAGGTCGCGGATGACGTCGTCGAAGCCGCGGGCGGTGGCGGCGACGGCGAGGCGCATCTGGGCGATCTCGTATTCGTCTTTGACGAGGCGCAGTTCGGACAGGTCGCGGGCGAAGTGCACGTCGGGGTCGTGGGCGCCGTTGATCTCCACGCTGAAGGGGGAGTCGGCCGCGTTCGAGCCGAGCACCCGCTCGGCGGCGAAGCGCAGGCGGGCCTCGTCGACGCGGTCGGTGAAGGCCGTGTCGGCCTCGCGCACCACGAGGGTTTCGGAGTCGGTGACGTCGAGCACGCCGGCGAGGTCGGCGATACCGCACACGGTGAGGCCGAGGTCGCTGGCGACCTGGGCGATCGAGGGACGCGGGCCGATCCAGAATTCGCCGATCTCCGGGTTGGCGTAGAACTCGTCGGAGTCGCGTCCGGCGCGCTCCCGAAAGTAGAGGGTCGCGTCGTGGCCGTTGCCGGTGGGTTCCAGAACGAGCACGGCGCCGGGCTCGCTGTCGCTGCCCCAGCCGGTCAGGTGCGCGAAGGCCGAGTGGGCGCGGAACGCGTAGTCGGTGTCGTTGGAGCGCTGCTTCAGGCTGCCGGCGGGCACGATGAGGCGCTGGCCGGGGTACTGGGCGCTGATCCGGGCGCGGCGGGCGGCCGCATAGGGGGCCTGCTCACGGGAGGCGGGGAGCACGTCATCTCGTTCGGCCCACTGGCTGGAGATGTAGGACTTGAAGCCCGCCGAGCCCGGGGTGGTTGATCGGTTTTCATTGGTGCGTGCCGGAGCGGTCACGGTGGTGGTGCGGGTAGTAGCCATTTATCCATTCTGGCATTGCCGCCTGAGTTTGGCCCGGCATCCGTTGTGCTGACTGCCGGGTGCAGCCGCCGGGCCCCACGGCGGGGTGCAGCTGCGGGCGTGGAGATCAGGCGGGCGAGAGCGTCGCGACGACCGGGCGGTGGTCGCTGCCGGCGCCGTCGAGAGAATCGATGACACGCACATCGTCGACCTGCCAGTTCGGCGTCGCCATGACGTGGTCGATCGGGCTGCCGAGCAGGGCCGGCATACGTGTTGGCCAGGTACCGACCGCGCCGGAGCCGACCGCGCTCGCCGCATCGATGCATTCGCCCAGCACCGCCGCGGGAGATTCCGCAGTGGATGCCGCCCGCCCGGCCATGTGGTCGAGCGTCGCGTTGAAGTCCCCGGCCATGATCACGTTGGCCGGTGTCGAACCGTTCCCGCTGCACTGCTCGGCCAGCCAATCGAGGTCGGAGCGCCAGTTCGACATCTCATAGCGGATGGGCGCAACCGCGTGCACGGCCACGATTGTCGGGCCGGTGGCGGCCGTGGGGGTGGCGACGACGGTGGGGAGTACGTTGGTGTTGCCGGGCGGTCCGGAGCCGGCCGCCGACGTGACGGTGTAGTCGCCGAGGTCCGGGCTGATGAGTACGGTGGTCGAGCGGGCTTTAGAGACGAGGTCGAAGGCAACCGTGTGCACCCACATCGGCCGGCCGGCGGCTCGCATCAGCTCGGCGATGGCGACGCCGGTCTCTTCGGTGGTCTCGGGCAGCGTGACGACGTCGGCGCCTTCGGCGAGGGCCAGTTCGGCGATGACCGACGCGCCCGGAGCGTCGCCGAGGGTGTTCCAGCTGAGCACCGTGACGGCATTCGCTGTGCCGCGGGTCACGGGCGTCGTAGCGTCTGACGGGCCCGACGCTTCGGCACCCGCGACGAGCGCGTCGGTGTTGCCGAGGCCGCGTTCGGCGAGAATGGTCGCGTTGACCGCACCGAACAGCACCGTCAACACCAGCAGAATGGCGACCGTGCGACTGCGACGAATCACCAACAGGGCCAGCATCAGCAGGGCCCCGGCAGTGGCGGCCACGACAAAGGCCCCCCGGAACGAGACCGCGTGCGCGACAATCCATGTGTTCTGCAGCCCGACGGCTTGCGGCCAGGTGAGCACGACGAGGCCGGCCGCGAGCAGGGTCGCGGTGAGTGCGCGCAGGATTCGGGTGAACATAGACCGATCACACTAGGCGAGGAGTCTGGGCGCATGCCGGTCGGGACAGCACGGTTCGCGCGGTGCGGGCACCCAACTAACATGGGGGAATGTCAGCACATGTGGGCTTCCCGGGGCCGATCGACCTGCACACCCACTCCAGTGTGTCCGACGGCACGGAAACCCCCACGGAACTCGTGCGTGCCGGCGTCGCCGCGGGCCTGGGTACCATGGCGCTCACAGACCACGATTCCACCGCCGGCTGGGCCGCGGCCAGTGCCACCGCGCGGAGCACCGGAATCACGCTCATCCCCGGTATGGAGTTCAGCACCCGTGTGGGCTACGCCAGCGTGCACCTGCTGGCCTACCTCTTCGACCCGACGGATGCCGCGATCGTCGCCGAAACCACCCGCATCCGTGCCGCCAGAGTCACCCGGGCCGAACAGATGGTCGCGCGCATCGGGCTCGACTACGCCCTGACCTGGGCGGATGTTCTCGCCCAGACCACGCCCCACGCCACCGTCGGGCGCCCCCACATCGCGGATGCCCTGGTCGCCCGCGGGCACGCCCTCACCCGCAGTGACGCTTTCGCCGGAATCCTGCACTGGAAGGCGGGCTACTACCAGCCGCACTACGCGCCCGACCCGCTGAAGGCGGTGCGCCTGGTGCGGGCGGCCGGGGGAGTGCCGGTCATCGCGCATCCGGCGACGCGCGGAGTTGATGACGTGATGGCGGAGGCCCGCCTGGTCGAACTCGTCGATGCCGGACTGTTCGGGCTGGAGCTTGAGCACCGGGAGAACCGGCCGGAGGCCAAGGCACGGCTCTATCACCTGGCCGAGAAATACGGACTGGCCGTGACGGGCTCGAGCGATTACCACGGAGAGGGTAAGCCGAACCGTCTGGGCGAGAACACCACACCGTCCGAGGTACTCGAGCGCATTGTCGCCGAGGCCACCGGGTCGGCCCCCGTCACGCCCTGACGCTCCTGCCGCCCGCCGCCCGCGCGCGACGTGCGCGGGTGCTGCGCCGCTGCGCGGGTACTTGCGCCGCTGCGCGGGTGCTGCGCCCCGGTGGGGTTGGCCGTTTGTGAGCTGCGCGGTACTTGCGCCGCTGCGCTGTAGGCGCGCCTACAGCGCAGCGGCGGAACTGTCGCGCGCCGCGGCACCAAGCTAAATCGCCCGGTGCTGCGCGGTACGTGCGCCGCTGCGCGGTACGTGCGCCAGGGGACGTGCTCTGAAGCGATTGTGCCTCGGGGCCCGCAACTCGGCCGTTAGCCGCTCTCGCGACGGGACGTGCGGGTCGGGGCTACTCCTGGGGGGAGCGGCGACCGCGGCTGCGGCTGCGGCGACGCGGCGCGCTGTTGCCGTCGTGGTGCTCGGCGCCGCCGCCGTCGTGGGTTCCGGCGGCCGGCGTGGCGGCCGGGGCGTCGGGGTTGGTGGTCGATCCGACACGTACCCGGGTGCGGGTGGGTCGATCCGCGTTCTGGTCGCCGGCGCGCGCAGCGTCGGGACGAGTGGATGCGCCACGCGCGGCATCCGCCCGGGCAGGCTCGGTGCGCCCCGGCTCGGTGCGCCCCGAGTCACGGCGGCCATCGCTGCGACCGGAACCGGTGGAGCCGCCGCGACCGCCGGAGCGTGAGCCCGAGCCCGAGCGGCCCGCGTCGGAGCGGCCGGCGGGAGCGCCGGCGACGACGTCCTTGATCGGGGTTGCGCGCAGGCGGCCCTTCGAGCCGACCGGGATGTTCAGGTCGGCGTAGAGGTGCGGCGACGAGGAGTAGGTCTCGAGCGGCTCCGGCACGCCGAAGTCGAGCGCCTTGTTGATGAGCGTCCACTTGTGCAGGTCGTCCCAGTCGACGAAGGTGACGGCGATGCCGGTCTTGCCGGCGCGGCCGGTGCGGCCGACGCGGTGCAGGTACGCCTTGTCGTCTTCGGGGATGGTGTGGTTGATCACGTGGGTGACGTCTTCGACGTCGATTCCGCGTGCTGCGACATCCGTGGCGATGAGAATGTCTTTCTTGCCGGCCTTGAAGGAAGCCATGGCGCGCTCGCGCTGCTCCTGGTTGAGGTCGCCATGAACCGCGGTCGCGTTGAAGCCGCGGTCGCCGAGCTCTTCGACGAGCTTCGCGGCGGCGCGCTTGGTGCGGGTGAAGATCACGGTCTTGCCACGGCCCTCGGCCATCAGGATGCGGCCGATGACCTCGTCTTTGTCCATGTTGTGGGCGCGGTAGACGAGGTGCTCGATGTTGGCCTGCATGAGGCCTTCATCGGGGTCGGTCGCGCGAATGTGGATCGGACGGTTCATGAAGCGGCGGGCGAGCGCCACGATCGGGCCGGGCATCGTCGCCGAGAAGAGCATGGTGTGGCGGTTGCTCGGGGTCTGCGCGAAGAGCTTCTCGATGTCGGAGAGAAAGCCGAGGTCGAGCATCTTGTCGGCCTCGTCGAGCACCATTTCGCGCACGTTGGCGAGGCTGAGCAGGCGCTGGCTGGCCAAGTCGAGCAGGCGGCCGGGGGTACCGACCACGATCTGCGCGCCGGCCTTGAGCTGCTCGATCTGGCCTTCGTAGGCCTTGCCACCATAGATCGACACGATCTTGGTGTCGCGGCCCCGGGCGGCAAGCTCGAGGTCTTCGGAGACCTGTACGCACAGCTCACGGGTAGGAACCACGATCAGGGCCTGAACGCCGGGCTCCGGGTTCAGGCCGAGGCGCTGGATGACCGGGAGGCCGAAGCCGAAGGTCTTGCCGGTGCCGGTCTTGGCCTGGCCGATGATGTCCTGGCCGGCGAGGGCGAGGGGAATGGTCTGGGTCTGAATCGGGAACGGTTCGAGGATGCCCTTGGCGGCAAGGGAGTCGACCATGTCCTGGTCAATTTTGAGTTCGGAGAAAGTCACGAATGTATGCCTGTCAGTAGCTGGAAGCGGTATGCGCCATCTTTTGTCGTAGGCGCAGGGCCACCGAACCGTGTCGGTGACGTGCCGCCATCTTACCGGTGTCGCCTGAGCACCCCGGGAGGCGCGCTGTCCTATGCTGGGCAGGTGAACCCCAGCTTTGGTCGACGCCCGCCGCGCACGGAGATTCCCCGAGTGAGCACCCGCGGCAGTGCGAAACCCACGACCAAGATGGACATCAGTTCGCTCACCCCCACCCTGAACCATTTTCTGGGCCAGTCGGCCTACTGCGAGCTCGGCGCCTTCGAGAGCCTGTCCCGGGCGGTCTTCACCGCCCCGGACCTTGCCTCAAAAGAGGGCCTCAGCGCAGCTGCCGGTCGTGCGCTGTCCAAGCATCACGGCCTCGTCGCCGAAATTCGTCGCCGCGAGGCCGACCCGGCCACCGAGATGGCGCCATTCGCTCCCGCCCTGGACGCATTCAGGGCGAAGACGCACGGTGCCGACTGGCATGAGCTGCTGCTCAGCTGTTATCTAACCGGCGGACTGCTCGACGACTTCTTCATTCGGCTCTCCGACGGGCTGCCGCGCGACGTGGGCCCCCGCATCGCCCAGTTGCTCGGCGACGATACGGGCACGGATGTCCTCGTGCGTGAACTGCAGACCGCGATCCAGGCCCAGCCCGCGCTCGGGTCGCGCCTGGCCATGTGGGGCCGGCGCCTCGTCGGCGACACCCTGCTCGTGGCCCGGTCGGCGATGCCGGCTTCCGAAGCGGAAGCCTTCACCGAGCTGCGCATCGAACCGGTGTTCACCGACCTGATCGCCGCCCACACCCGCCGCATGGACGGTCTCGGCCTCACCGCCTAGGTGCCGCGAGCCACAGGCACCTGAGACACACAGGCACCTGAGACGCACAGGCACCTGAGACACACAGGCACCTGAGACACACCGGCGCTTGAGGTACGGAAAAAGCACCGTCGTTTCGACAACGAAGGTGCTTTTTGCGTATCTCAGCACGGGACGTGTCAGTGCGAGACGGGTGAGCCGCCCTGGATCAGGGAGTGCAGCATCCGCTGGTCAGAGAGCGACCGGGTGCGGGTGAGCACGACATCACTGACAACGGATACGAGACCCGCCACCACGAGCGACACCGCCCAGATCCAGCCGCCGTCGTAGGCCCAACCGAGCCAGGTCAAAGCGACCCAGACCAGCGCGGCGACGGCGGTGCCGATCGCCGGAATGAGCACGGAGCCCTGCGTGGACCGGCCGGGCAGCAGATAGCGTGCGGCCAGGCCCAGAACGGTTCCGCCCAGGGCGACGAACAGCAGTTCCACGGGACGAGTTACGCGACGAAGCCGACGCGGCGGGACTCTTCCGAGCCGATCTCCACGTAGGCGAGGCCGACCGTCGGAACGACGTAGACGCGGCCCTTGTCGTCTGCGAGCTTGAGGTACCCGCTCGGGTCGGCGAGGGCAGCGGCAACCGCTTCCTCGATCACCTTTGCGGGCTGTGAGGTCTCGAAACCGATCTCACGGGGGGAATTGAAGATGCCAATGCGGATATCCACCAGGTATGCCTTTCGTCGACTCCGATCAGATTACGGCAGAACGGCACGCCGACCCGACCGAGTTCACTGTCGGCGGAACCTTGTACCGTTGCAGACGTGACCAGCCCCCGACCCGACACCACCCTGAATGACCCGGCCCTGCCCGATTCTGAGCTGCTCGATTCTGCGCTGCTCGATTCTGAGCTGCGCGAGCAGGCCCTCGTCGAACAAGCCCGACTCGATCCCGCGCAGCTCGCCGTACTCGATCTGGCCGATGGCGACAGCGCCGCCGTCGTCGGGGCTCCCGGCTCGGGCAAAACGACCACCCTCGTCGAGCTCGTGGCCGATCGGGTGCTCAATCGTGGTTACTCACCGAGCGAGGTGCTCGTGCTCGCACCCACCCGCACCGGCGCCACCGCGCTGCGCGACCGCCTCGCCCTGCGCCTGGGCATCCCCACCAACGGGCCGCTCGCCCGCAGCGCCAACTCGATCGCCTTCCAGCTCGTGCAGGGCGCCGAGACCCAGGCGGGGCGGCCGAGCCCGACCCTGCTGACCGGCGGCGAGCAGGACCAGATCATCGCCGAGCTGCTGCAAGGCCATCTGGACGAGGGCACCGGTCCCGCCTGGCCGGCGAGCCTCGGCCCCGAGGTGCGCCGCCTGCGCGGATTCCGCACCGAACTGCGCGACCTGATGATGCGCTCCGTGGAGTACGGCGTGACGCCGGCACGACTCGCGGCGCTCGCAACATCCGCTGGCCGGCCGGAATGGGCGGCGGCCGCCGAGTTCGTGAGCGGATACGAAGAGGTCAAAGACCAGACCCGTCCCGGCCAGTACGACTCCACCGAACTCGCCCAGTTCGCCGCTGCGGTGGTGCGGGTGGCCGCTCCCGGGCCCGCAGGTGCCGCGACCCTCGGAACCCTGGCCGGAGTGCGACTGCTGATCCTCGACGACGCCCAGGAAGTCACTCAGGCCACCCTCACGCTGCTCGCCGAGTTCGCCGCCCGCGGGGTCGCGATCGTCTTCTTCGGTGACCCCGACATCAGCACCGGGTCCTTCCATGGCGCGCATCCGGATGCCCTCGGTCGCCTGGGGAGTTACCTCACCGCATCCGCGGCGCGCGGCGGTGCGCAACCCACGCAGATCCGCCTGGTGCCCACGCTCTACCTCGATACCGTCTATCGCCACGGGCCCGCGGTGCGCGCCATCGTGAGCGAGATCACGAGCCGCATCGGCGCTGCCGCCGCCGGTCCGCAGCGTGCCGCACGGGCGATCGAGGCGTTGCCCCCGGCGACTGCCCCAACCAATGCGGCCCCAACCAATGCGGCCCCGACGGATGCCGTCCCGCTCGACGCCGTGCAGACCGTCGTGGTCGCCAGCCCGGCCGACCAACTCTCGGTGATCGCCCGGCGCCTGCGCGAACGCCATGTGCTCGGCGCGGTACCGTGGTCGCACATGGCCGTGATCGTGCGCGCCGGCTCGCTCGTGCCCGCCCTGTCGAAGGGACTCGCCGCCCTCGAAGTGCCGACCCAGGTGTCCACCGCGCAGACCGCCCTGCGCGACGAGTTCGCCGTGCGGGCGTTCATCCTCGCGCTCGACGTGACCCTCGGGAGGCGTCCGCTCGACGCGCAGGCGGCGGTCGAACTGCTGCGCGGCCCGCTCGGCGGCCTCGACCCGATCACCCTGCGCCGCCTGCGCGCCGCCCTGCGCCTGCTCGACCTCGCCGACGCGGACACCGCCGAAGCCGACACCGAAAACGAAGCCGCCGCCGAAGCCACACCGCCCGCACCGGCCCGGACACCCGATGAGCTGCTCGTCGCCGCGCTCACCGTGCCCGGCACCCTCGACCGCATCGATAACCGCACCGCCCGCCGGGCGGCGGCCTGCGGGGCGAGCCTGGCGGCGGCATCCGCTGAATACGACGCCGGCGCCACGATCGAAGAGCTGCTCTGGGGGCTCTGGACCCGCAGCGGTCTCGCCACGACGTGGTTCGACCAGGCTCAGGGCACCGGCATCGGCGCCGACGAGGCCAACCACAACCTCGACGCCGTCGTCGCGCTGTTCTCCGCGGCCCAGCGTTACGTGGAGCGCACCCCGGCGGCCCCGCCCCTGCTCTTCCTGGAGCACCTCGTCGACACCGACGTTCCCGAGGACACCCTCGCCCCCCGGTCGCTCGGCGATGCCGTCACCGTCTCGACCGGCAGCGGCACGATCGGCCAGGAGTTCGACATCGTCGTGCTCGCCGGCGTGCAGGAGAACGTGTGGCCCGACCTGCGTATTCGTGGGTCCCTGCTCGGCGCGGGGGATCTCGCCCTCGCCGCGGTCGGTGACGCCGCCGCCGGAGGCGCTGCCGACGGCGGTGCGGCCCGGCTCGCCGTGCTGCACGACGAGTTGCGCATGTTCGCCCAGGCCGCCTCCCGCGCCCGCCACGAGCTGCTCATCACCGCCATCAGCAACGACGACAACCAGCCCTCGGTCTTCCTGCGCATGCTCCCAGCGCCCGACCCGGCCCCGCTCGGCCGGTTCCCGTTGTCCTTGCGCGGCATGGTCGGCCGCCTGCGCCGCGAGGTGACGGATGCCGTCCGCGCCGCCGGTACGGGCGCATCCGTCTCGCTGCGAGCCGCCGAAGAGGCAGCGACGCTCGCGCGACTGGCCGCCGAGGACGTCGCCGGTGCCGACCCGGCCGAATGGTACGGCCTGACCGAACCCAGCACCGTGCAGCGCCTCAATGACCCCGACGCCGGCGACGAGAAGATGCGGGTGTCGCCCTCGAAGATGGCCTCCTTCGAAGCCTGCCCGTTGCACTGGCTGATCGGCCAGATCGGCGGCGGCACCACCAACACCGCCGCGAACCTCGGAACGATCATCCACAAGGCGATGGAAGACACCCCGCCCAACCAGCCGGATGCCCGAACCCCCGAGGCGCTCTGGGCCGCCGTCGAGGCCCGCTGGGGCGAGCTCGTCTTCGACTCGGACTGGCAGTCGCAGGTGCAGAAGGTCGAGGCGCGGCAGCTGACCGACCGGCTGGCGTCCTACCTCGGGGACTTCGACCGGTCCGGCGCAGAGTTGGTCAGCGCCGAGGGCCGTTTCGAACTCGCGGTGGGTGGCGCGGTGCTCTCGGGAACCATCGACCGGGTGGAACGCCTCGCCGACGGCCGTGCGGTGATCGTCGACCTCAAGACGGGCAAGGGTGACCCCACCGGCGACAAGGGGGTGGTGGACCACCCGCAGCTGGGTGCCTACCAGCTGGCCTTCGCCGACGGCGCGATCACCGGCATCGACCCCGAGACGACCGATCTGGCCGGCGCGCGCCTGGTGATCGTCTCCTCGGGCACCCAGAAACAGAACTACCGCAATCCCACCCAACAGGTCTTCACCCCCGACGAACTCGAAACCTTCCGCACCCGCGTCGGCGATGACGCGACCGCCATGGGCGGCGCCGTTTTCCAGGCCGAAATCGCCAGCCACTGCCTCGACCCGCGCTCCTTCGGCGCCTGCCGCATCCACATCATCAAACAGGTGAGCTCATGACCCTTCCCGCCCAGCCGTCCCGTGCCGTGCCGGTGCCGATCTCCGCGCTCACGATCGCCGCGACCCTGCAGATGCCGCCCCCGACCGCGGAGCAGCAGCGGGTCATCGAGGCTCCGCTCACCCCGACCCTGGTGGTGGCGGGCGCCGGCAGCGGCAAGACCGAGACCATGGCCAACCGGGTGCTGTGGCTGCTGGCCAACGGGCACGCCCGCGCCGACCAGATCCTCGGCCTCACGTTCACCCGCAAGGCCGCGGGAGAGCTCGCCGAGCGCATCAACAGACGCATCGGTGAGCTTGCGGCCGCCGGCCTGATGCCGGTCCCCGCCATGCCCGAGGCAACCGAGGACAGCTTCACCCGCGACACCTCCGACCTCTTCAACACCCCCGCCGTCTCCACCTACAACTCCTTCGCGAGTCGGTTGTTCACCGACAACGCCCTGCTTCTCGGGCGCGAGCCCGAATCCGTGCTGCTCGACGAGAACTCGGCCTGGCTCCTGGCCCGCCAGGTCGTGATCAGCCAGGGAGACGGCCAGCTCGTGCCGTTCGGCAAGAAGGTCGACGCCGTGACGGATGCCGTGCTCGCCCTGAGCCGCGCCCTCGCCGAGAACCCCCCACCCTTCATCCCCGTTGCCGACCGGCTCGACGTTCCCGGCCACGACCTGGCCGGCCTCGCCGCGGGCTTCGACTACCTCGCCGAGTTGCCGTACGGCTCCCCGCGCAAGAAGATCCCCTATGCGTCGGTCACCGAGTCGATCGCCGCCGTGGCCCCGCTGCCGGTTCTGGCCCGGCTCGCCGCGAGCTATCAGGCCGAAAAACACCGCCTCGGCCTCATCGAATTTTCCGACCAGGTCGCCCTCGCCCTACAGGTCTGCCAGAAGGTACACACCGTGGTCGACCGCTACCGCGACCAGTACCGCATTGTCCTGCTCGACGAATACCAAGACACCTCCGTGCTGCAGACCGAGCTGCTGCACACCCTGTTCGCCCACCACCCGGTGATGGCCGTGGGGGACCCGCACCAGTCGATCTACGGATGGCGCGGCGCGTCATCCGCAAACCTGCTCGGCTTCTCGCGCAGTTTCGCCGGGCTCTCCAACGCCGAAGCGCCGGCCATGTCCCTCTCCTGCACCTGGCGCAACCCCGTCACGGTGCTCGGCGTCGCCAACGCGCTCGTCGCCCCCCTGAGCGAGCAACTGCGCGCCCAGCCGGGTGGCATCCAGGTCGAAACCCTGAAAACGCCGCCCGGCAAGACCGAGGGCACGGTCGAGGCCGCGATGGTGGAGACCATCGCCGACGAGGCGCAGGCGGTCGCCTCCTGGTTCGCCGCGCGGCTGCCGAGCACCGGCAGCACGATTGGCAGCGACAAGACCGGGGCAATGCTCTTTCGGGCCCGCCGGGAGATGGACCTCTTCGCCGAGGTGCTGCGCGAACACGGGGTGCGCGCCCACGTACTCGGCCTCGGCGGACTACTCTCGACCCCCGAAGTCGCCGACGTCATCAGCGTGCTGCGTGCCGTACATGACCCCTCGGCCGGCAGCGAGCTCGTGCGCCTGCTCAGCGGCGGCCGCTGGCGCCTGGGCGTGCGTGACCTGCAAGCGCTCGCCGGGGTCGCCGGCTGGCTGGCCACCCACGACTGGGCGCAGAAGAAGGTCAGCGACGAGGTACGGGCCCGCCTGCGGGACTCCGTCGTCGCCGACGACGGCCGGTCCCTCGTCGACGCCCTCGATTTTGTGGCCACGGCCGCCCCGGCGCATGGCCAGCTCGTCGCGTTCAGCGAGACCGGCCGGGAACGGCTGCGCGATGCCGGCCGTCAACTGGCCTTCTTCCGGTCACGGGCCGGGCTTCCGCTGCTCGACTTCGTGCGCTTGATCGAACAGGAACTGCGCCTCGACATCGAACTCGTCGCCAACGAGACGCGGGGCCTCGAAAACCTGTATGCCTTCCACGACACGGTCGGGGCGTTCCTCGACAGCGACGAACAGGGCACACTGGGCAGTTTTCTGCGCTGGCTCACCCGCGCCGAGCGCAACGATGATCTCGGACCCCGCCCCGAACCCGGTGAAGCGGGCGCCGTGCAACTGCTGACCATCCACGGTGCCAAGGGACTGGAGTGGGACTTCGTGGCCATCCCCAACCTCACCGCGAAGAGCCTGCCGGCGCCGGCGCGCGAGGTCAGCGGCTGGCTGCGCTTCGGCGAACTGCCCTACCCGTTCCGCGGCGACCGGGCCGAACTGCCCCAGCTGCGCTGGGGGCAGCACGACACCCAGCTGTCCTACGACGCCGAATTCCTCGCCTTCAAAGACGAGCTCGCCGCCCGGCACGATGCCGAGGAACGCCGCCTCATCTATGTCGCGACGACCCGGTCACAGCACTCCCTGCTGCTCACCGGCTCCTACTGGGCCTCGGGCAGCACCGTGCGTGGGCCCAGCCCGTACCTCGTCGAACTCGCCGAGGCCGGACTCATCCCCGCCCTGCCGGACGGCAGCGTCGACACCGACAAGCCCGCTTCGACCGACACCGGCCGTGAGATCTGGCCGTTCGACCCGCTCGGTATCCGCCGCCCGGTCGTCGAAGCCGCCGCGGCCCTCGTCGTGACCGCGCAGGCCGCCCGGCAAGCCGCGACGCCGAGCGACGCCGCAGCGTCGACGTCCGCAGGCTCCGAGTGGGCCCGGGAGGTGACGCTGCTGCTCGAAGAGCGTGCCCTGCGACTGGCCGGCGGCGTCGCCGTGGAGCTGCCGGTACGCATCCCGGCCTCCCGGTTCAAAGACTACGTCGACGACGCCGCAGCCGTGACCCGCGGCCTGGCCCGCCCGATGCCGGAACGCCCCTACCGGGCAACCCGCCTCGGCACCCTCTTCCACTCCTGGGTTGAGCAACGGTCCGGCGGGGTCGCATCCGGTGACCAGATTGATGCCGGCCTGTTCGAGTTGGATGACGCCGATCCGCTCGATGCCGGCCCGCTCGATGCCGGCCCGCTCCACGATGCCGGCTTGGGCGACAATCAGCCGGGTGAACGCGAACGCCTCGCCGTGCTCCAGCGCACGTTCGAGCAGTCGCCGTGGGCCTCGCGTCGGCCCGTCGACGTCGAGATCGAGATCCACCTTGCCCTCGCCGGACAGGTGTTCATCTGCAAACTCGACGCCGTCTACGAAACCCCCACCGGCTACCAGGTCGTCGACTGGAAAACCGGACGAGCCCCGAAAAACGCCGCCGACCTCGAACTCAAGCAAACCCAGCTCGCGCTCTACCGGCTGGCCTACGCACGTTGGAAGGGAATCGACCCCGGCATCGTCGACGCCGTCTTCTACTTCGTCGCCGACGACACCATCATCGCCCCCGACCGGCTCTACTCCGAAGAGGACCTGCGGGCCGCGTGGGCGTCAGCATCGGCGCCCGTGGCGACTCCGGCGCCATCGGTCCGCTGAGCGGTCGCGGCCGGGGTCTCGGTCTCGGTGTCGAAATGGGTCTCGGTCTCGGTGAACCCCGTTGCGTCTCTGAACGCCTCCGAACCCGATTCTGAGTCGGCGAAGTCGCTCTCGGCGAATTCGGCGGCATCGTAGGTGTCGGTGTGCATCGCGGTGTGCTGGCCGTTTCCGCGCGCCGCGACGGGAATCTCGTCGAGCATGCTCTCCACGTCCCGCACGGTCATGATCGGACCGGTCTCGGGGGAGAGCGGATGCGACGAGCGGTCGTGCACGGTTCCCACGAGCCCGTCGAGCATGCCGATCGCGTCGTCGATCACGGCCTGGTCGTGACTGTCGACGCCGTGAAGCAGCCAGCGAGCCAGTTCGAGTTCGGCGTAGAGCATGGCGCGCTGCACGATGTGGGCGTCACCGCCCTGGCGTGCCGTGATGTAGGTCTCCATGGCCGTCTCGGCAAACTGGCCGCGGGCGGCCAGGAGCCAGTGCAGGTCGCGGGCGGGATCATTGACGCTGAGGCCGGCCCAGCCGAGCACCCCCGAGACGGCATCGTCGGTGATCAGGATCGAATCGGCCGAGAGCGAGCCGTGCACCACGCAGGGGGCGAACTGCCACAGGGCGTCGTCGTCGGTCGCCTGCTCCCAGCGCCGCAGCAGCGCGGCCGGCAGAAAGCCGGTCGCCGCAGCGCGATCGATCAGGTCGATCACGCCGGTGCGGCAATCCTGGGCACTCTGCTGCGGCAATCCGGCATCCTGGATGAACGCGGTCGGCAGGGCGTGCACGGCCGCGATGGCCCGGCCCAGGGAGCCGGCGACGCCCGCGTGGGAGGTGAGGGCATCCGCATCGAAGCTGTCGCCGGGCAGCAGCTCATAGACGATCGCGCGGGTACCCGACGCGGGAGTCTGGCCGACGAACTGCGGCACGTCGAACGGCAACCGGCTGCGGTTGCCGACGGTGAGCGCGCGCAGCGCCACGAGGTCCGCGGACTGTTCGGTTTCGGCCGACTGGGTCATCGGCACCCGAATGATGAGTTCGCGCCCGTCGCGGTCGACCAGCAGGGCGGAATCGAACATGCCGGTGCCGCCGTGGCTGTACTTGCGGGTGCGGGCCACGTCGAGGCCCGAGAGAGCAGAAGTAGCCAACGCGGCTAGAGTGAGATGAGATCTGGCCATGCCTACTAGGTTAGGTCGACTTTCCCCCCTGGTGGTCGTTCGCCACGCCCCCACACCACTTCGGCACCGTGTCCGTGCCCCCCAAGCAGCCTGCGGAGTTCCCGATGTCGTCCGAAGTCAGATCGTCAGATTTCACCCTGTCCGACTCCGCATCGTTCGCTTTCACCGCCCGGCTGCCGCTGTCCCGTTACCTCGTCGACCGCGACCACGAGGCGCGGGCGCTGCCCGACCTGGTCGCCACCCTCTGGGCGGATGCCGCCACTCGGGTCGTTCCATTGTGGAACGGCACAGCCCTGGTGCTCCCCGGCGACGCCCGTGAGCCGCACCTGGCGTTCCTGCCGCCCGCGATTCTCCCCCCGCTCGATCCCACCGCCATCATCGTCTACCTCGGCCGCTCCCTCGATCCCGGTGCCCCTGAACCGGTCGGCACCCCGCTGCTCGCCATCGAACTCGACGATGACCAAGCCGCCTCCCTCGAGTCTGATTCCGCTCGCTGGCGGAGCCTGCGCGACCTGGCAGCGACGCTCGGCGACCGGGACACCGGAGTCTTCGCCGAGGCCCTCGGCCTGCGCAACTGGCACCATTCGCACCGGTTCTGTCCTCGGTGCGGAGCCGCGGCGGCCAGCGAAGCGGCCGGCTGGGTGCGGCGCTGCACGGCGTGCGGCAGCCAGATCTTTCCGCGCACCGATCCGGCGGTGATCATGCTGATCACGGATGCCGCCGATCGCCTGCTGCTCGGTTCCAACGCCCTCTGGGAGAACAACCGGTACTCGCTGCTGGCCGGATTCGTGGAACCGGGGGAGTCCCTCGAGGCCGCCGTGCTGCGGGAATCCTTCGAAGAGTCCGGGCTGCGCGTCACGGATGCGACCTACCTCGGCTCCCAGCCCTGGCCTTTCCCGGCCTCGATCATGTGCGGCTTCACCGCGCGCGTCGCCTCCGAGCAGGATCCCGCAGCGCTCGCGCCCGATGGCGCGGAAATCCTCGACCTGCGCTGGTTCACCCGGCAGGAACTGCGCGCCGCCGACGCCAGCTGGCTGATGCTGCCGGGTCCCTCGTCGATCGCGCACGCGATGATCGAACAGTGGCTGGCCGCCGGGTGAGCCCACGCACGATCACGGCGGAGGGACTCCTGGCCGGCCTCGATGACCAACAGCGGGTGGCGGCCGAAGCGCTCATCGGCCCGGTCTGCATGCTCGCCGGAGCCGGCACCGGCAAGACCCGCGCCATCACGCACCGCATCGCCTACGGGGTCGCGACCGGTGCCTATGCACCGAACCGGGTCATGGCGCTCACCTTCACGTCCCGGTCCGCGGCCGAACTGCGGGGCCGACTGCGCCACCTCGGCGCCGGCGGGGTGGCCGCACGCACTTTTCACGCCGCGGCACTGTCGCAGCTCAATTACTTCTGGCCGCACGTGGTCGGGGGCCAGGCGCCCCGCATCCTCGACGGCAAAGCTCGACTGCTCGGACATGTCGCCGAGACGCTGCACCTGAAGATCGACACCGCGACCCTGCGCGACCTGGCCGCCGAGATCGAATGGCGCAAGACCAGCGGGCTCAGCCTCGACCAGTACGGCGCCGGGATCGGCGGCCGCGCCCTGCCCGGGAGACTGGACCTCGACCAGGTCGTCGCGATGCAGGAACGCTACGAGCGTCTGAAAGACGAGCGCAAGCAGATCGACTTTGAAGACGTGTTGCTGGCCATGGCGGGGATGATCGAGGCCGAGCCCTCTGTCGCACTGCAGGTGCGGGAACAGTATCGGTTCTTCGTCGTCGATGAGTTCCAGGACGTCTCCCCGCTGCAATACTCCCTGCTGCTGCTCTGGCTCGGTGAACGCCGCGACCTGTGCGTCGTCGGCGACGCGAGCCAGACCATCTATTCCTTCGCGGGAGCGCGCAGCGAGTACCTGCTCGAATTTCCCGGACGTTACGAGGACGCGACCGTGGTGCGCCTGGAGCAGAACTACCGATCCACCGCGGCCATCGTGGCAACGGCCAACCAGCTCATGCGCGGCCGGCCGGGTGCGCTGACCCTCCAGGCCGCCACAGCGTCCGGCGCCGGAGCCGGCACGGCACCCGTCGTGCGTGACTTCGCCAGCGATATCGCCGAGGCGCGCGGCATCGCGCAGGCGGTGGCCGACCTGATCGCCGGCGGGACCCGGCCCGAGGACATCGCCATCCTGTTCCGCATCAATGTGCAGGCCGCGGTGCTCGAAGCCGCCCTCGGCGACCTCGGGGTCAGCTTTCAGATCCGCGGTTCCAAACGATTCTTCGACCTGCCCGAGGTGAAGCAGGCCGTGATGAGCCTGCGGGCGGCATCCGTGTCGATCGTCGGCGAGCCGCTCTTCAAATCGGTCAGCGACGTGTTGCGCTCGCTCGGCTGGAGCCAGACGGCGCCGGATGCCCCGGGTGCGGTGCGCAATCGCTGGGAATCGCTGAACGCCCTGATGGGGCTCGTCGACCAGGCGGCCCCCGGGACAACCTTCCGGCAGTTCACGGATGAGCTCATGGAACGCCAGGCCGGCCAGCACGAGCCGACGGTGTCGGCCGTGACCCTGTCGACCATGCACTCCGCGAAGGGCCTGGAGTGGGAAGCCGTCTTCGTGATCGGGCTGAGCGAAGGGCTCGTTCCGATCACCTACGCCGCCGGGCCGCTGCAGGTGGATGAGGAACGCCGCCTGCTGTACGTCGGGATCACGCGAGCCCGCACGCGGCTGGCTCTGAGCTGGGCGGCGACGGGGCCGCAGCAGCGTGCTCCGCGGGAACGGTCCCGCTTTCTGGAAGAGCTCGGCATCCGCACAACGCGTGCGGCCGGTGCACGCGGAGCGTAGCGGCTCCGGAGCGTCCCTCGACCACGACCGAATGCGCCAGGAGCGGTGAGGGGATGCCGCTCAGAAAATCGTGCACGTGCACGGCCGTGCGGCCGGCAACGTCGATGCTGCGGCGGGTGGTCTCGGTGGGGGCGGTCTGAGCCTGCAGTTGGCTGGCGATGCGCGGCCAGGCCGCATCGGCATCGGTGCGGTCGAGCTCGAGGCAGTACAGGCACGGGCCGCATCCCGGGATGACGAGCGGGCCGATCCGCACCTCCGTGTCGCTGAAGACCACGGGCAGGTGCGGGATATCGCGGCGCAGCCAGAACGCGTGCCGGCCGGGGAGCAGTGCGTAATGACCGACGATCACGGCGAGGGAAAAGCGCTCGGGGACATCCGCTGACTCGACGCGGGAACACACCGGAACGCCATAATCGGCGAGCAGGGCGCGCACGCGGCGGGCGGTGGGCCCGTCGCCATCAACACAGACCGGAGTGGCCAAGCCGACAGGGGAAGGCTCGCGGGCCTGGGTGTCGATCAGGGTCGGCCCGAGTCGGGTGAGGAGCTCCTGGACCTCGTCGGGGGTCGCCCCGGCATGCACGCCGAGCAGTTCCGCCGCGGCCAGGGGAATTCCGCTGCACAGTGCCGCGACGACCGCTTCGATGGCGGTGGTAACTCCCGGCACCACCACGGGGTCGTCGACGCCGAGCTGCAGGGTGTCGGGGGTGCGCCAGACGAGGGGGATGTGGGGATCGATACGGATGACCATGCCGACACCCTAGACAGGCATCGGGGGTGCCGCGGGGTTGTCCACAGGCTTTGTGGCGAGATCAGACTTTGTGGCTGGTTCAGGCTTTCCGGGCGGAGCAGCCAACAAGAATGCACTCCCGATCGGCACGCAGGCGTGACGACCGGGAGTGCATTCCGTGAGATCTAGTACGTGATGACCACGCGACCGTCGATTTTGCCGTGCTTCATCTCGTCGAAGATGTCGTTGATCTCGCCGAGTGAACGGGTCGATACTGTGGGGTGGATCTCTCCGCGGGCGTAGAACGCGAGGGCTTCCTCCATGTCCTGGCGGGTGCCCACGATCGAGCCGCGGATCGTCAGGCCCTTGAGCACGATGTCGAAGATCGGCGCGGGAAAGTCGCCCGGCGGCAGGCCGTTGAAGACGATCGTGCCGCCGCGCCGGGTCATGCCGATCGCCTGGCCGAAGGCGGCCGGGTGCACGGCGGTGACGAGCACGCCGTGGGCGCCGCCGGTCTGGCGCTGCACGGCTTCGACCGGGTCCTCGGTCAAGGCGTTGATCACGATTTCGGCGCCGTGCTTGGTGGCCAGGGCGAGCTTGTCGTCGGCGACATCGACCGCGACCACACGCAGGCCCATGGCCTTGGCATACTGCACGGCGATGTGGCCGAGTCCGCCGATTCCCGAGATGACGACCCACTGACCGGGTCGGGCTTCGGTCATCTTCAGGCCCTTGTAGACGGTGACGCCGGCACAGAGCACCGGGGCGATCTCGATCAGGTCGCTGCCTTCGGGGATTTTCACCGCGAAGCGCGCATCGACGAGCATGTACTCACCGAAGGACCCGTCGACGCCGTAGCCGCCGTTCTTCTGGGACTCGCAGAGCGTCTCCCAGCCGGTACGGCAGTACTGGCAGTTGCCGCACGCCGACCAGAGCCAGGCGTTGCCGACGATGTCACCGACGTGGTGGTTGGTGACCCCGTTGCCGAGGGCGACGACGGTTCCGACGCCTTCGTGTCCCGGGACGAGCGGCAGGGTCGGCTTGACGGGCCAGTCACCCTCGGCCGCGTGCAGGTCGGTGTGGCAGACACCGCTGCTGATGAGCTTGACGAGGATCTGGCCGGTGGCCGGCTGGGGAACGGTGATTTCTTCGACGGAGAGGTCGGTGCCGAATTCGGTTACCACCGCCGCCTGCATTCGGGTGGCGCGGGCGTCTCCGGTCGACCCGGCGGAGGCCGTGGTCTCGGTGGCGTAAACAGTCATGTTCTAACTCCTTCGTTAGGGATTCTCTGTCCGTAATGAAGAGGCTAGGTCGGTCAAGGTTGCGCCGGGTTGCGCCGGGTTGCACTCAGTTCACCCCCGTGCTGGGGCGGCTGCAATCCCGCGCTCGCCGCCCCGGCACACGCAGCGGGGTCAGTCTTCCTTGGGCCGTTCGGCGCCGTCGTCGCGCAGCAGGTCTTCGAGGGCCTGGTCGACGTCGTCGAGTTCGGCGCCGTCGCCCTTGGCGGCATTCGTCAGCCGCGCGACGAGGGCCTGCGGGTCATCGAGGTCCGCCATCGTGGGCAGAATGTCAGGGTGTGCCCAGAGGGCGTCCCGGGCTTCGTTGCCCACGGCATCCGTCACCGCCTGCCACATCGCTGCGGCCTCGCGCAGCCGTCGCGGCCGCAGTTCAAGGCCCACGAGGGTTGCGAAGGCCGATTCCGCCGGACCGCCGGACGCCCGGCGGCGTTTGACGGTCTCATTGATCGCATCGGCCTTGGGCAGCCGGCTCGTCGCCTCGACCGTCACGACGTCGACCCAGCCTTCGACGAGCGCCAGCATCGTTTCAAGCCGGGCGAGGGCTGCCAGCTGCGCCTCGGACTTCGGTGGAATGAGCGAACCGTTCTGCATGGCCTCGCGCAGCTCTTCGGGGTTCGACGGGTCGAAGCCGGACGCCAGTTCTTCGAGGCGGCTCGAGTCGATCGTGATGCCCTGGGCGAAGTCGGTGATGGAGCTGATCAGGTGCAGGCGCAACCAGCGCGAATGACGGAAGAGCCGCGCGTGGGCGAGTTCCCGCACAGCGAGGTAGATCTGCACCTGGTCGGTGGGCACATCGAGGCCCTCGCCGAACTCGGCGACGTTCTGCGGGAGCAGGGCGGCCTGGCCGTCGTCGAGCAACGGAATGCCGACGTCGCCGCCGGAGACGACCTCGCTTGCGAGCTGTCCGACGACCTGGCCGAGCTGCATCGCGAACAGGGTTCCGCCGATGCTGCGCACGATCTGGCTCGCATTGGCGATCATGCCCTGCAGCTCTTCCGGAGCCTGGTCGGTGAGCACCCGGGTCAGCGACTCCGAGATGCTCGTCGCCACCGGTTCGGCCAACTGGCTCCAGAGCGGCAGGGTCGCGGTGACCCATTCCTTGCGGGTCATGAGGCGCGGCACGGCCGTCAGTTCGGCGACCGAGATGATGTCGTCGAGCCAGAGCGCGGCGATGTGGAAGGCCTGGTCGAGCTGGGTGCGTTCCACGGTTGTGGGGGTCAATTGCCCGGTGGCGGCCCGTTCCTGGCCGGCTTTCAGCGCAATATCCCAGTTGATGGCGCCGGTGCCGGCCTGGGCTCCCTGCAGGGCGCCCTGCAGCTGGCTCATGAGTGCCGCGATACTGGCGGGGTCGCTTGGCAGCCCGGCAGCGCCGGCCAGCTGGCTGGGATCAATCGTGGATTTGCCCGACAGGATGTTCTGGAGCATGTCCCGGAATTCGTCCTCGGGGTTCTGCCTGCCTGGGTTCTGGCCATCGTTGCTCGGGCCATCGTTGCTCCGGCCATCGTCGTTGAGACCATCGTTGTTGAGACCATCGTCGTTCTGGTCATCGTGGGGTCGGGAGTCGTCGGCCACTTCAGGCACCTCTCAGTTGCGTACTTCTACGCTAGTCGGAGAAATCCGGCGTGACTGGGAAATGTCCTAGGCTGAAGAGCTTCGGTGTCCGCCTGTCGCGAACACGCTTCCACGGACTCATACCCGACTCGAACACATGTGAAAGGAGAGCCGTGGCTCTCTTCAGCGATTACCCGACTGCCAGCCCCCGGCGCGCACGGCGTTCCGGCACCACCGGTTGGGTCATCCTCGGGGTCGCCCTGGTTGCCGGAGTGATTCTCGGCCTCACGCCCTCTCCCTACGTCATCGAACGACCGGGTCCGGTTTTCAACACTCTCGGAACCGTTCCGAATCCCGACACCGAGGATGACGCGGCGGACGAGCTCGAACTCATCACGATCCCGGGGGAAACGGTGTATCCCACGGAGGGGAGCCTCGACCTGCTGACAGTGTCCGTGGTTGGCAACCGGGAGAACCGGCCGAGCTGGCTCGCGGTCGCGCGCGCCTGGCTCGACCCGAGCGAGGCGGTCTTGCCGCTCGACGATGTCTACCCGGCCGACGTCACGACCGAACAGCGGGAAGAACAGAACGCCACGGCCATGGTCAACTCCCAAACCGACTCGGTCGCCGCAGCCCTCACCCACCTGGGCTACGACTACCCGACCACCGTGTCCGTCGTCTCCCTCGCAGAGGGATCACCGGCTGACGGCATCATCGACCCCGGCGACGAGGTTGTGTCCGTGAACGGTGTCTCCGTGCGTGACATCACCGAGCTCCGGCTGGCCCTGCAGGACAACGGCACGACGGATGCTGCGACGGTCGCGATCGTCCGCGACGGCCAGGGCGAGAACGTGCAGGTGACGCCGGTCGACTTCGAGGGGGCAGCCATCGTGGGAATCAACGTCACGACGGAATACGATTTTCCCTTCGAGGTCAAAATCCAGCTGGACCGCGTGGGTGGTCCGAGCGCCGGCATGATGTTCGCCCTCGGAATTATCGACAAGCTCACCCCCGGTGCGCTGCAGGGCGGCGAGAATGTCGCCGGGACCGGCACCATCAACCAGGCCGGCGAGGTCGGGCCGATCGGGGGCATCCAGCAGAAGCTTTACGGAGCCGAGGATGCCGGTGCCGACTGGTTCCTGGCCCCCCTCGCCAACTGCGACGAGGTGACCGGCCATATTCCCGACGGACTGACGGTTTTCGCCGTCGAGACCCTCGATGAGGCTGTCACGGCCCTCGACGCGTTGGCCAGCGGCTCGGATACGAGCACCCTGCCCACCTGCCCCGTTGCGTGAGCGACTCCCGGCGGTCGCGGAGGTGACCGAAACGAGATCGAATTCTCAGCGAACCGGGAGTTCTGTATCTCTGCGCTGACGTTCGGGTTGACTGACCTGTTGTCTAGAATGGGTGGACCCGACCACTGAGAGCTAGAGGCCAATTCGTGACTTCATCTTCGTCCAGCGCTCCTCCCCGGAGCCGAGCCCCGCTCGCCATCACGGCAGCGATCATCGCCGGGCTGGTGATCTTATTCTTTATCTTCGCCGGACTGTATACCGATGTGCTGTGGTTCGATCAACTCGGGTTCGTCAACGTTCTGACCACGCAGTGGATCGCCAGCGCGGTGCTGTTCGTGATCGGCTTCATCGCGATGTCCGTGCCGGTCTGGGTGAGCATTCAGCTCGCCTACCGGATGCGCCCCGTCTACGCGAAGCTCAATTCGCAGCTGGACCGCTACCAGCAGGTCATCGAGCCGCTGCGCCGCCTCGCCATGTACGGTATCCCTGCGCTGCTCGGCCTCTTTGCCGGCGTCGCGGCCGCCACCCGCTGGCAGCCGATCCTGATGTGGCTCAACCGCACGCCCGTCGGCCAGACCGACCCGCAGTTCGGTTTTGACATTTCCTTCTACCTCTTCGACCTGCCGTTCTACCAGGCCGTGCTCGGCTTCGCATCCGCCGTCGTGCTGATCTCGGCCCTGGTCGCCGCAGCCACGAGCTACCTGTACGGGTCCATTCGCCTGAGCGGGCGAGAGGTGCTCATCAGCAAGGCTGCTCGGGTGCAAATCGCCGTCACCGCGAGCCTCTACCTCATGCTGCAGGCCGTGAGCATCTGGTTCGACCAGTACTCCACCCTGACCGCGCAGGGCGACATCATCACCGGCGCCGCGTACACCGAAGTCAACGCGACCATTCCTGGCCGTGCAATCCTCGCCGGCATCGCCGCCCTCGTGGCGATTCTCTTCATCGTCACGGCCATCATCGGTCGTTGGCGCCTGCCGGTGATCGGCACGGCGCTGCTGATCATCAGCAGTCTGCTGATCGGGTCCCTGTACCCGTGGGTGGTGCAGCGGTTCCAGGTGGACCCGAGCGCCCGGGCTCTCGAGGCGCCATACATTGAACGAAATATCGACCTCACTCGGGATGCCTACGGCCTCTCCGACATCGAAGAGATTGCGTACAACGCGACCACCGAGGCCGAGCCGGGCGCCCTGCGCGCCGACGCGGAGACGACCGCCAACATTCGCATTCTCGACCCCGCACTGGTCAGCGATTCATTCGGTCAGCTCGAGCAGTTCCGCCAGTACTACCAGTTCCCCGAGAACCTCAGCGTTGACCGCTACATGATCGATGGGGTGTCTCAGGACACCGTTGTCGCCGTTCGCGACCTGAACCTCGAGGGTCTCAACGCCGGCAACACCTGGGTGAACTCACGCACCATCTACACGCACGGTTACGGCGTCGTTGCGGCCTACGGCAACCAGCGTTCCGCCGACGGTCAGCCGGTATTCCTGGAATCCGGCATCCCCACCACCGGCGCCCTGGGCGAGTTTGAACCGCGTATCTACTTCGGAACCACGTCGCCGGAATACTCCGTCGTCGGAGCTCCCGAGGGTACCGACCCCATCGAACTGGACTACCCGTCCGGCGAAGAGGGTGCCGGCCAGACTTATACGACGTTCAGCGAAGATGGTGGGCCCACGCTCGACAACGTCTTCAAGCGACTGCTGTACGCACTGAAGTTCCAGTCCGAGCAGATTTTCCTCGCCGACTCCGTGAACGACGAGTCCCAGATTCTCTACGACCGCGACCCGGTCACCCGCGTGCAGAAGGTCGCCCCTTACCTCACACTCGATTCCGAGGCCTACCCGTCCGTCGTCGACGGCCGCGTGCAATGGATTGTCGACGGGTACACCACCTCCGCCAGTTACCCCTATTCCACGCCGGTGAGCTTGAGTGACGCCATCGCCGACACCGAGACGCCGCCCCAGCCGTTCGCGCTCGACAGCGTCAACTACATGCGCAACTCGGTGAAGGCCACCGTCGACGCCTACAGCGGTGAAGTGGTGCTCTACGCGTGGGACGAGGAGGAACCCCTGCTGCAGACGTGGCAGAAGATTTTCCCGTCCACGCTCAAGCCCATCTCCGAGATGAGCGGTGACCTGATGAGCCACGTGCGTTACCCCGCCGACCTCTTCAAGGTGCAGCGGGCCATCCTCGGGCAGTACCACGTGACCGACCCGGGTTCCTTCTATTCCAAGGACGACGCGTGGATCTCCCCGAACGACCCGGATTCGCCCGCCGCGAATCCGACCCTGCAGCCGCCGTACTACCTCACCATGAAGGTGCCCGGCGCAGACGCTCCGTCGTTCTCGCTGTACTCGACCTTCCAGCCCGACGCACAGGGTGAATCGAGCCGCAACGTGCTCTACGGTTACCTCGCCGTCGATGCCGATGCCGGATCCGAAGACGGGGTGCGCGCTGAAGGGTACGGTCAGCTGAGACTGCTGAACCTGCCCAAGGACGGCACGGTTCCCGGACCGGGTCAGGTGCAGAACGTCTTCAACGCCGACCCCACGGTCTCGACCGAGCTCAACCTGCTGCGTCAGGGTTCCTCGAGTGTGCTGAACGGCAACCTGCTGACCCTGCCGGTCGGTGGCGGCCTGCTCTACGTGCAGCCGGTCTACGTGCAGTCCACGGGTGAAACCAGCTACCCGCTGCTGCAGAAGGTGCTGGTGGCCTTCGGCGACCAGATCGCCTTCGAGGACACCCTCGACCAGGCCCTCGATGTGCTGTTCGGCGGTGACTCCGGTGCCAATGCTGGCGACACCGAGGTACCGGTGACCGAGGATGACACCTCCACCACGAGCCCGACAGATGAGACCGCAACCGACGGGTCCACCGACGGTGCTACCTCGACGGGTGATCCGGCGACGGATGCCGAACTCAAGGCCCTGCTGGAGGTCGCCAACACGGCGCTCGCTGAGAAGCAGGCTGCGTTGGCCTCGGGTGACTTCGCCGCCTTCGGCGAGGCTGACGCCAAACTGACCGAAACCATCGCGAGCATGCTCGCGCTGCTCGGCGAGTAGCACGAGCGTCGACCGGGTCCTGCCTCGCCGTTCGCGGCGGTGGTCGGTCCCGGTCACCCGGGTGTGCTAAATTAGATCTTGTAGCGCGGGGTGGAGCAGTTCGGTAGCTCGCTGGGCTCATAACCCAGAGGTCGTAGGTTCAAATCCTGCCCCCGCAACCAAGATATAAACGCAACGAAGATATAAAAAAGAAAGTCTCGGTCTCGACAGAGACCGGGATTTTTTTGTCGGGATTTCTCGGTGTGGATTTCTCGGTGTGGTCTTTCGGTGTGGACTTTCGGTGTGGACTTTTCAGGGCCCGAAATTGGAGTGGTCAGCGGCCCTCGAATCAGGGGGTATAGTTGATCCAGTAGCGCGGGGTGGAGCAGTTCGGTAGCTCGCTGGGCTCATAACCCAGAGGTCGCAGGTTCAAATCCTGTCCCCGCAACGATAAATACAGAAATGGCCCGGAACCGTGAGGTTCCGGGCCTTTTCTGTATTCGTACCCGTTATCTATCCAAACCCTACTTGCAGGCGACGTTCGTCAGGCCCATGCCCGCAGTCGAAGACTTACAGGTCACGACGTTGCCGGATGTCTTCGAGGCGATGTTGACCTCGTACCCCGGAACGTTGGTCGCGCTGTTGCCGCTGAAGGTGTTCGACCCGCCCCAGCCCGACAGCACCGAGTGCACCTGGAAGGCGTCGAGCCGGGTTCCGCTGCCGGAGTTGCCCGTGACGACGTAGCCGTTCCCCTTGACATCGACCCATGAGTCGGCCGAGTTCGCGCCGGAGTATCCCGAGTTCTTGAAGATGTTGCCGATGATGCGTCCACCGGTGGTGCCCTCCTTGATGTCGATCCCCTCGGCGGTGGTGTTGGTGATGGTGTTCTTCTCGATCAGAACGTTGTTCGACTGGTCAGGCTTCGACGACGATCCCATCACCGAGCTCCAGTTGCTATTGGCGCTGCCGACATAGATGCCCTCACCGTACGCCGCGGTCTTCACCCCGGTGTCGTGGATGAGCGAGTTGCGGATGGTGACATTGGTGCTGCTGGTGCGCATGTGCACCGCCTCCTGGCCGATGTTCCCCACGTCGACACCGTCGATGACGGAATAGTCAGAGTTGTCCAGCACGATTCCCTTCGCCGACTTGGTCACGCTGAAACCCTTGAGGTTCCAATAGCTTCCCTTGACGTTGAGCGCGTAGCCCGAATCAATGGACCCGGTCGTGAGGATCGCCTTGCGGGAGCCGACGAGGGTGATGGGCGCCGACGAGGTGCCGGCGGCCGTGGCGACCCACTTGCCCGAGTAGGTGCCATCGGCGAGGGAGATGACCTGCCCCGCCTTGGCTCCGGCGAGTGCCGTCTTGAGCTGGGAGGAGGAGGTTACGCTCACTGTCGTGGCGGCCTGGGCCGACGGCACGGCAGCGGGGAAAGCGACGGAGCCCGCGACCAGTGCTGCCGCCCCGAGCGTTCCGATCCAAATGCCAACTACGTTGCTTCGTTCGAACATGTAACTCACTGCCTTCTACAGTTGCGGCAAAAAATCGCCTTGTTGTGGAGACAGCGACGCTACGCGCAGAGAGATGAGCTTTCATCGGATCGCACGCCTTTGAAGCGCGATTGGCAGGCTCGACGGATTGCTCGCAACCTTTCGACACGGCTGTGGCCCGGCACCACGGGGGTGTCGGGCCACGGGGGCTCGGTGCGGGCCGTCAAACGCTACGTTGCGGCCACCTCATCGCGGCGGTCGAGCCGCAGTGCGACGGTGCCGGACTGGGCGGGCCGCCCCAGGGCGCGGTACTCCCAGCCTTTCAACCGGTAGTCGTCGGCGTCGAGGGCGTGACGGCCGTCGACGATGCGTCGGTACCGAACGAGGGCCCCGAGCTCATCGGGATCTGCATCCCGAAACTCCTGCCACTCCGTGAGGAGCACGACGACGTCGGCATCCCTCACGGACTCTGACAGGGAATCGGCGTAGTTCAGATCGGGGAACACCCGGTGTGCATTGGCGTTCGCCTGGGGGTCGTACACCGACACCGACGCCCCCTCGAGATACAGCATCCGCGCAACGTCCAGTGCCGGCGCATCCCTCACATCGTCGGAGTTGGGCTTGAAGGCGGCCCCCAGGGCCGCGACCCTGACTCCGCTGAGGTCACCCCCGGCGAGTTCGCGCACCAGGTCCACGGTGCGCACCCGGCGACGGATGTTGATCGAGTCGACCTCGCCGAGAAAGCTCACGGCCTGTCCGATCCCGAGTTCTTCGGCGCGGTGGCGGAAGGCGCGGATGTCCTTGGGCAGGCATCCGCCGCCGAACCCCAGTCCGGGCTTCAGGAACCGCCCGCCGATGCGGTCGTCCAGGCTCAGCGCGGTGGCGAGCAGGCTGACGTCGGCTCCCGTGGCCTCACACACCTCGGCCATGGCATTGATGTAGGAGATCTTGGTGGCCAGGAATGAGTTCGCGGCGACCTTCACCAGCTCGGCGGTCGCGAGGTCCGCAACGATGACCGGGGTGCCCTCGTCGACGATCGGTTGGAACACGCGCGCGAGCTGTTCGCGCGCCCACTCGGAGGAAACTCCAAAGACCAGCCGATCCGGGTGCAACGTATCGGCCACCGCGAAGCCCTCGCGCAGGAACTCGGGGTTCCACGCCAGCTCCAACTCCGGGCCGAGGGGGGAAATCGTCTGCACGAGGCTCGTCAGCCGGGCTGCGGTGCCGATCGGAACCGTGGACTTGCCCACGAGCAGCGCCTTGCGGGTGATGCGTTCGGCGAGACCGGCGAAGGCAGCGTCGACGTAGCGCAGGTCGGCCGCCGCCGAGTCCCGCGCCTGGGGTGTGCCGACGCAGATGAAGTGGACGTCGCCGAATGCCGCGGCCTCATCGAGGTCGGTGCTGAAACGCAGCCGGCCCGAATCGAGCGCTTCAGCAAGTTTCTCCGGTAGTCCGGGCTCGAAAAACGGAACCCGACCGGATTGCAGCAGGTCGATCTTGCTCGAATCGACGTCCACTCCGAGCACGTCAAAACCCAGAAGGGCCATACATACGGCGTGTGTGGCACCCAGATAGCCGGTGCCGATAACGGTGATGCGCGGGTTGTTCGTGGACATAGTTATCTCCTTGCAGGGTGGGGATGGGGGATGGGGATGGGGGTGCAGGATCGAAGCTCGGTCGGTGTCACCGGCCGACAGTGGCGTGCTCAGCTGCCGGTGCACTCCACGTTGGAGCGGCCTTCTTCGGCGTCGGAGGCCGAGTTGTTGCACTCGACGATGTTGTCCCGTTCGGGCGCGAGGGCATAGCCGTAACCGGGGCCGTTGACGTCGGCGGTGTTGTTGCGGAATACGTTCCAGGTTCCCCAGCCGTCGAGGATCTCGTGGGTCTGGAAGCCGTCCTGCGGCGCGTTCGTGCCGGTGTTGCCGTCGATGATCCAGTTGTTGCCCTTGACGTCAACCCAGGAGTCTGCGGCCGTGATGGCGGCACCGTCCAGGGTGTTGTTGCTCAGCACCCCGCCGGTGGTCCCCTCCTTGATGTCGACGTTTTCTGACGTGGTATCTGCGATGTCGTTTCCGGAGATCTGATTGCGGTCGCTGCGGTCGGGCTGGCAGTCGCTCACATCGCACCAGTTGCTCTCGGCGGTGCCGATGTAGATCCCCTCGCCGAACTTGGGTTTGCGCAGTCCGGTGTCACGAATGTGATTGTCAGCAACGAGATTGTCCGTGCTGAATCGGCGCAGGTGGATGCCCTCGTCCCCGATTTCCGACACCGTCAGTCCGCGGATGACCGATCCAACAGTCTCATCGGCCATCACGCCCTTTTGCCCATTGCGCACGGAGAACCCCTGCAGCGTCCAGTAAGAGGCGCCGTCGAGGTGGAACACGTAGCCACCGTCGATGGCCCCGCCGTCGAGCACACTGTCGGCCGTGCCGCAGAGCATGATCGGCTCGCTTTTCGTGCCCTGGGCCGTGGCCGTGAACGTGCCCTGGTAGGTGCCGGGGGCAAGAAAGATGACGTCTCCCGGCGTCGCCGCGGTCAGGGCGTCCTGTAACTCTGCGGCCGTCGTCACCGTGGTCGATGGCGGGCAGTCTGCGGGCGGTTCCGTGGGCACGCTCGATGGGGGAGGCTCGGCGTCGCCGGTCGGGCGCGTCGCGTCGGGAGTCTCATCTCCCCCCGGTGCGAGCACCAGAACGAGGACGAAGGCCACGATCACGGCCACTCCGGTCAGCAGTGCCAGAACCCCGAGGAGGGCAGGAGACAGGTTCTTCTTGCCCAGCTTCTTCTTGCCCGGGCCGGGAGGCGTGCCCGGCCCGGTGGGTGGGGAACCGGGGGTTGAACCGGCCATCATCAACTGCCACCCCCCACCACGTCACGGGACAGCGAGTCGCGGGAGACCACACCCCGCGTTAGCGAGGTGAGTGGCACATGCTCCGCGTAGGGGTTGCGGAAGGCACCGAACTGCGGCCCGTGTCGGGTCAGGGCGGTGCCGATCAGCAGGAGTCCGAGCAGCAGCCAGACGACGGTCAGGGGCTGGAAAATGGTGCGCACCACACCCTCGAACGTTGCCGCGGGACGCCAGTCGCTGAAGTCGTTCAGGGCGACGACACCGCCCGTCGCCTCTTCATTCCACACGGCGATGGCCCCGAAACCGCCAATGGCGTTGCCGGATACTTTCACTTCGGGCACCTTTCCGACCAGCGACACCCCGTGGTTGGACACCTCGGTGATGCGGTTGGATTGCACCACCGCGCCGGCGTTGCGCACGTTGATGCCCGTGTCGCCGCCCGTGATCGCGTTCCATCTGATTTCAGCATTGGACACCGTGTCTCGAATGGAAATCGCCTGCTTCACCTGATTGGTCAACACGTTGTCCGAAATCGATACGCCCGCTGTGCCGTGGTTGACCACGATTCCGGCTTCGTTCCCGGCGATGCGGCTCTTGGAGACTTCCACGTTGCGCCCGCCGCTGATCTCCACCCCGTAGCGCGCGTTGTCCCGCAGGGTGCTGTTGGTGATGCGGTTGTCGCCGTACAGGTCGACGGCCGTTCCGCGTGCGTTCGGCCCGAGGGCCAGCGGCTGCCCGTCGAGCGAGACGCCGTCGCGGCCGTTCCGCTCGGACGTGATCCCGTCGAACACCACGTTCTGGCTTGATCGATCCACCGCGAACCCATCGATGGCGTTGTCTGAGGACACCGTGCCCGACACGACCGAATCCGTCACGAAACGGTGGAAGACGAGCCCGTTCACGAGACTGCCGCTGATGCGGGTGTCTCGAACGGTGACACCCTTCGCGTCCGAGACGAAGATTCCGAAAGTATTGCCGGTGACCGTCACGTTATCGATGGCCGCGGACACGTACCCGTAGTCGGGCGCGACGGGATCCGCGCCGTTGGCAAGCGCACCGGACGGGAGCAGGCGCGCGCCGGCGACCGCGGGGGCTTCGGCGGCGTCGGTCGCTGCATCGAATCCGGTGACGGGGTGGGTGCCGGTCAACGCCAGACCGCCGGTGTCACCACTCCAGAACCCGAGAGACGACAGGCTGGCGTTCTGAACCGAGGCATTGCCGCCGATGACCCGCAGGTAGGCCCGACCATCGTTTGTGGAGGTGTCGACCGTGCCCGCGCCCGCGTCCCAGCTTTGGATGGCAAACGGATGCTCCGGGGTGCCGGCTATTTTCAGGGACCCACCGAAGGTCACGATCGAGACGAAGGCGTCGGCCTGGCTCTGCATGCGCAGGGTGAGACCGTCCGCCGACTCCAGGTTCAGGGTGGCGCCACCCAACACGACGATGTTCTCGGACAGCAGGTAAGAACCGTCCGGCTGACGAACGAGGGTGTCCGGTGCCAGGGACAGCAGATCGACCATGGTGTACGGCTGGGCCCGTGCCGGGAGCACCAGGGTGAGGGTCGGGGACGTGTGCAGCCGGTACGGGCCGTCGAGGTCATCCACACGCCAACGCGCAGCGGAGGAGACGGTGCGCACGTAGACGAGTCGTTCGTCCTCAGCACGCACGAGTCGCGCCTCCTGGTCGGGATTGCCCGGATACGCGCGTCCCGAAACGACGGGGGCGGTCTCGGTGGACTCGTAGGTCGGGGGCATCCACAGCGGCGAGGCAATGATCGCGAGGGCAGCGAAGACGACGATGACGAATCCCGCGAACAGTCCGAGCAGGATCGCCTTACCGGCGGTCATGCGCCGACTCGATCGGCGCTGGTCCCGAAGCCGGAGCCGTTCGGGGCGTTCCGGTCACCCAATACGGCCGTCGCCAGAACCGGAACGGGCTGCGTCGTCGGCTGAATCTGGGGTGTCGCCTGAGTCTGGGTTGTCGGCTGAGTGGGGCGTGACGGGGCGGGCTGCGCGAGGGAGTGCGAGTCCTGGCTGTCTCCGCCGACCTGGTCGGCGTGGCGGGTGAGCCAGCCTTGCTTGTTCATCGTGGCGAAGGCATAGACCTTGATCGGCAGCGCGATGACGATCACCGCGAAGGCGACGATCGGCAGGATCAACAGGTCTTTCGGGTACCGGCGAAGGTGGGAGATGCCCCGGATGCCCCGCCCCAGCAACAGCCACCCGACGGCGGCGAGGATACCCACCGTCGTGAAATCCAGCCGACTGAAGAGCAGATAGAAGATGGTCATGCCCATGGTGAGCGGGGTCAGCAGAATTTGCAGCACGGTCACCTTGGTGATGAAGGGGACGCGCCACAGCCAGCCTTTGGCGATTGCCGTCAGGTAACACCGGTAGGAGTTACGACTCCACCGCACCCGCTGCTTCACGAAGGTACGAAAGCTGGAGGGGAACATCGACAGGGCTCGCGCGGATGACTGGTGCACGGTCTTGTAGCCCGAGGCCAGTACCAGCCAGGTGAGGCGGCCATCATCGCCGGAGATGCACCGGCGGCCCAAGAAGAATTCGTTTTCGAGGTGCTCGAGCACAGGGATGACGGCCGAGCGGCGATACACCGCCGTTCGCCCGGAAACGCAGGGTACGGCGCCGGCCCGGCCCATAGCCGGCACATAGTCGAGGTAACGCAGGTCGACGAGCCAGTCAGCGACGCGGCGCCAGATGCTGGAGTCGCGCTGGTAGACGTTTTGGTGGGTGCTGACCGCGCCGACGAGCTCGTCTTCAAAGGGCATCTGCACGGTGCGCAGCAGATCACGGCGCCACCAGGTATCGGAATCCGTCAGGATCAAGAGGTCATTGCGGGCTTGGCGAATCCCCGCTCCGAGCGCGGAGCGCTTGCCGACGTGGTGGAAGAGGATCGGGCGTACCCTCGCGTCTCCGAGCGCTTCGATCCGTTCATAGGCGTCAAGATCCTCGACATCCAGAACGATGATGATCTCGCCCGGGTCCTGGTGGCGCCAGGAATCCAGGCAGCTCATCAGAATGTCGGGGTCTTCATGGAACGAGGGGACGACGACCGATGTGGTGGCTCGAAAGTCGCTGACGATCGGCCGCGCCCGGCGAGAGAGGACAAAGCGATAGATCCACAGTCCCCAGACAATCGCTCCGGCGATGGCGACGGGGAAGTAGGGGCGGGCATCGCTCAGGAAGTCGCCGACCAGAGTCCAGTTGAAACTGAGGTCGCCAAAAAAAGTCGGTTCGGGCATTGGGATCGGGTTCCTTTTGCTCAGTAGGCATTTTTACGGTGGGCATTTTTTTACGGTGGGCATGTTCGAGGGGGCATATTCACAGCAGGGCATAGTCGCAGCGGGGGTAGCGCTGCGGGCTGCTGTCTCGGCTGGTGGACGAAATCGGCTGGTGGACGAACTGGGGGACGAACTGGTGGACGAAACAGCCGAAACATCACGTCGCGGTCCTCAACACGGACGTGACGGGTGGGCGGGCGAGCTGCCTGGCAAACGAGTCCGCGGGAAAACTTCGTCGTGAAGTCTCGGCAGCACTCAAAGTACACAGGCCGAACCCGGCCCGGCAACGGGTTGACCCCGCGTTAAGCGATTGTTAACATCCCAGTATCTCGCACGAAACACACGTCTCGTCGGGCCAGAGAACCCCCCAAACAGCCGAAAACGCCCCCCGAACAGGAGTATTCCTCAAGTGTGGTGGCCTTCTCAGCGTGCGATCCGGCGAATCCGGGCGACGGACTCGTGCACAGACGCGGCCGCCGTCTCCAGCTCCTGCTCGGAGGTCCGTGCCGACAGGGTGAAGCGCACGGCTGTCTGGGCGTCGTCGGCGCTGAACCCCATCGAGGTCAGCACGTGGGAGGGTTCAGAGCTGCCGGCCGCGCACGCGGATCCACTCGAACAGACCACGCCGCGGGCTTCCAGCTCGAGCAGCACGGCTTCCCCGCTCGTCCCGGGAAACACGAACGATGCGGAACCGGGCAGCCGGCGCGTGCGGTGACCCGTGAGCCGGGCACCGGGGGTGTCCCGGAGCACCCGCTCGGTGAACGTGTCTCGCAATCGGGCGACGGAAGTTGCGGCCTGGAGACGTTCCCCCTCGGCCAGGCGAAGGGCAGTGGCGACAGCAACCGCCCCGGCGACATTCTCGGTTCCACTGCGCTTGCCGCGCTCCTGCCCGCCGCCGTGAAGGAGCGGCTCGATCGGCAGTCGGCCGCGCACGAAGAGCACTCCGGTGCCCGTGGGCGCTCCCATCTTGTGTCCGGACAGGCTCAGGGCGTCGACGCCGAGATCAACCACGTTGACCGGCAACCAGCCGGCCGCCTGCACGGCATCGCTGTGCAGCGGCACCCGCGCCGCGCGGGTCAGCGCCGCGAGGGCGGAGAGGTCCTGCACGGAGCCCACCTCGTTGTTGGCGTACTGTACCGAAACCAGGGTGGTGTCGGGGCGCAACGTTGCGCGCAGTTCGTCCGGGTCGACGAGCCCCGCGGCATCCGTCGCGAGCAGGGTGATCTCGAAACCGTGCAGGCGGTGCAGGTAATCGCAGGATTGGAGCACGGCCTCGTGTTCGATCGACGACGTGATCAGGTGGCGGCCGCGCGGAGACCCGAGGGCGATGCCCTTGATCGCGAGGTTGTCGGCCTCGGTTCCGCCGCTAGTGAAGATGACGTCGCCGGGCCGGCAGCCGAGAACGTGGGCCACGCTCTGACGCGCACCCAACAGCGCGGCGGCGGCGGCTTCGCCGACCCGATGATGGCTGGAGGGGTTGCCGAAATCGGACGTGAGGAACGGCCACATCGCGGTGAGCACCTCGGACCTGACCGGCGTGGTGGCCGCATTGTCGAGGTAGATGGCGGCGGGGGAGCGTCGGGGTTCGCTCACACGTGCACGTCCACATCGAGCCCGAGGTCGAGCGCGTGCACGCTGTGGGTGAGGGCGCCGACCGAGATGATGTCCACGCCGCACGCCGCGATCGCGGCCACCGTGTCGAGGGAGACTCCGCCGCTGGCTTCGACGAGCGCACGGCCGGCAACCCGGCTAACCCCGGTCAGCAGATCGGCGGTGGAAAAATTATCGAGCATGATCGTGTCGATCCCTGCCGCGAGCACCTCGTCGATTTGATCGAGGTGGTCCACCTCCACCTCCAGATGGGTGGTGTGCGAGAGCCGGGCGCGCACGTCGAGCAGCGCCTGCGTCAGGCCCAGCCCATTTTGCGTGAGCACGGCCAAGTGGTTGTCCTTGGCCATCACGGTGTCGGACAGGCTGAACCGGTGGTTGTGGCCCCCGCCATCGCGCACGGCCTGGCGTTCGAAGGCGCGCAGCCCGGGGGTGGTCTTGCGGGTGTCGACGATGCGGGCCCGGGAGCCGGCCACCTCGGCAACGTAGCGGGCCGTGAGCGTGGCGATTCCGCTCATCCGCTGCACGAAATTGAGCCCGACGCGTTCGGCCTGCAGCACGCCGCGGGCGGGCCCCGCAACGTCGGCGAGTACATCGCCGGGAATGAAGCGCTCGCCGTCGCTGAGCCGCACTGTCACGCTGATGCGGGGATCGGTGAGCCGAAATGCGGAGCTGAAGACCGCGCCACCGCTGAACACGCCCGGTTCGCGCGCGACGAGGCGGGCCGTGGCGACAGCGCTTTCGGGGATCAATACCGCGGAGGTGAGGTCGCCCCACGGAGCGTCTTCGTCGAGGGCCCCGCGGACGACGGTGTCGATCAGGTGTTCGGTTAGCATGCAATGGCCTCCTCGGCCTCGGTGTCGCCCGGGAGGGTCAGGACCGGGTGCGGCCCGTCGTCGGCGCGGGTCCACGCCGACGAGACGGCGAGCTCAGAGCGGGGTTCGGGGAAATCGGCCCGATGGTGTGCGCCGCGGGATTCCTGACGGCCGAGCGCTGCCGCGACGGTCAGACGTGCCAGGTCGAGGAGGTTGCGGTCCTCGTGTTCGGCCACTGTGCGCGGGTGTTCGGTGGCGGTCCAGAGGGCGAGGGTCTGCACCGCCGCCGCAAGGCCGGCTCCGGAACGGTGCACGCCGGCCGACTCCCACATCAGGTCTTGCAGGGCGCGACGCAGGCCAGGTGTGGCAGCGCTCGCTGTGCCTGTGCCTGTGCCTGTGCCTGTGCGCGTGGGCGTGGGCGTGGCCGTGGCCGTGGGCTGGGTGGCGGGTACGGGGTCGGTGGCGGTGGGGGTGGTGGTGCCGAGGGCGCGTACCGCGCGGTCCGCGAAGACCGCGGCCTCGAGCAGGGAGTTCGAGGCGAGCCGGTTGGCACCGTGCGCGCCGGTGCGGGCAACCTCGCCGACCGCGAACAGTCCCGGCAGCGAGCTGCGCCCCCACGTGTCCGTCACGATGCCGCCCATCCAGTAGTGGGCGGCGGGGGCCACCGGGATTGGTTGTTCGGCCCAGTCGAGGCCCGCCGCGCGGCAGGCGGCGGTGATGGTGGGAAAGCGACGCTCGAGCGCACCGCGGCCGAGGCCGGTCGCGTCGAGCACGACCGGCTCACCGTTCTGGGCCGCCATCTGGCGGGCAATGCCGCGGGCAACGACATCGCGCGGGGCAAGTTCGGCGTCCGGGTGTTCGGCGAGCATGAAACGATCGCCGGCGCGGCCGAGCAGCACGGCGCCCTCCCCGCGCACGGCCTCGGAGACCAGGGGCGTGCCGGGAACGGCGAGGGCCGTCGGGTGAAACTGGTAGAACTCAAGATCGGCGACGGATGCCCCCGCCCTCCAGGCCGCGGCGAGTCCGTCACCGGTCGCGACGTCCGGGTTGGTGGTGTGGCGGTAGAGCATCCCGGCGCCTCCGGTGGCGAGGATGACGACATCCGCGCTCAGCGTGCCGGGGTTGCCGTCGTGCACGGTCCGAGCCCCGGTGACCCGACCGGCGTCGACCACGAGGTCGGTCAGCATGGTGTGCTCGAGAATCTGCAGCGTCGAATTTGCTCGCGCGGCGCGCTGCCGCGCGGTGGCGACGAGGGCATTCTCGACGATCGCCCCGGTCGCGTCGCCCCCGGCGTGCACAACTCTCGACCGTGAGTGCGCGGCTTCGAGGCCCCGGGCGACCCCGGACTCGTCCCGGTCGAAGTCGACCCCGAAGCGAATGAGGTCACGGACCCGTTCCGGGCCTTCTGAGCACAGAATTCGCACCGCCCGCGTGGAACAGAGGCCGGCCCCGGCACGCAGGGTGTCCCGCATGTGGGAGTGCACCGAATCGTCGGGAAACAGGGCGGCCGCGATCCCACCCTGCGCGTAGCGGGTATTGCTTTCGGGCAGCGCGGCCTTGGTGACGAGGACGACGTGGTGACCGGCATCCGTCGCCCGCACCGCGGCGACCAGGCCCGCGAGGCCGCTGCCGATCACGAGCACGGACAGGGGTCGGGCGCTCATGCGACCGGCACCGGCGGACGGGCCGCGAGCATGCGTTCGAGGGCGACGCGGGCCTGGTCGGCGACGTCGCTGGCGACCGTGATGCGGTTGAGCGCCACGGGTGCGGTCTCGGCATCTCCGACCAGGCCTTCCAGTACCCAGGCCAGGTAACCCGCGTGGATGCGGTACATCGTCGAGCAGGGGCAGACCACCGGGTCCAGGCAGAATATCGTGTGTTCGGGGTGCGCGGCCGCCAGGCGCTGCACGAGGTTGATCTCCGTGCCGATCGCGAAGGTGGTGCCCGCCGGCGCAGCGCTGATCGCCTTGCCGATGTAGTCCGTCGAGCCGTTCTCGTCGGCGGCGTCCACGACCTCCATCGGGCACTCGGGGTGCACGATCACGCGCAGTCCCGGATGCTCGGCACGGGCCGCGGTGATCTGGTCGACCGTGAATCGACGGTGCACGCTGCAGAATCCGTGCCACAGGATGACGCGCGCATCGCCCAGCTGCTCTTCGGTGCTGCCGCCCAGCGCACGGCGCGGGTTCCACATCGGCATCTGGGTCAGCGGCACGCCCATCGCCTTGGCGGTGTTGCGCCCCAGGTGCTGGTCGGGGAAGAACAGCACGCGCTGTCCGCGTTCGAATGCCCACTCGAGAACGGTCTGCGCATTGGAAGAGGTGCAGACAATGCCGCCGTGCTCGCCGCAGAATCCTTTGAGCGCGGCCGAGGAATTCATGTAGGTGACGGGGATGACCGGAACCCGGCCGGAGGCATCCGGTGCCGTGCCGTACAGGTCTTCCAATTGTTCCCAGCACTCGGTTACGGAGTCGAGGTCGGCCATGTCGGCCATGGAGCAGCCGGCCGCGAGGTTGGGCAGGATGACGGACTGGTCGGGGCCGGAGAGCAGATCCGCGGTCTCGGCCATGAAGTGCACACCGCAGAAGATGATGGCCTCGGCGTCCGGCCGGCTCGTCGTGGCCTGCGCCAGCTGAAAGGAGTCGCCGATGACGTCGGCGTGCCGCAGCACTTCATCGCGCTGGTAGAAGTGCCCGAGAATCACCACCCGGTCGCCGAGGGTGGCCTTGGCCGAGCGGATGCGCGCATCCAGCTCGTCGGCCGTGGCCGTGCGGTAGCGGGCGGGCAGTTCGCCCTGCCGGGGCGAGCCGGTGGGAATCACGTCGCCCATCGACGAACCCGGGCCGTAGCCGGGGGCCTCGGCATCGAATTCCCACGGGTTGCGGGCGAGATCGGGGCTGCAGGTGCTTCCGGTGGTCTTGCCCGTGCTGATCAAGCTGATGGTGAGATCAACGGATGCGGTCGTCATGGGCGAACTCCTCGTGGCGGTTGGTCGGGTCGGTCGGCGGGGTGGGTTCTGTGCTGGTGTAGCGGTAGAGGCGGGGCGGCCGATGCCGTGCACCTGCGACCCGTTCGCCGGTGTCGATCAGTGTGCCGGAGGATTCCATCGATCGCCGAAAGTTGGCGGGGTCGAGGGGACGCAGCAAGACCGCTTCGTGCACTTCCCTCAGCTGCGCGAGGGTGAACGAGGTTCCCAGAAAGGCCTGGGCGATGCGGGAATACTCCATCTTGGTCCGCAGTCTCCACAGGGCGTAGGCCACTATTCGGTTGTGGTCGAAGGCGAGCTGAGGCAGCGCGTCGGCCGCAAACCATCGCACGTTGTCGTCGACGATCGCACGGTCGGCCTCGGTGGGCTGAACGAGCGCCCAGTAGACGATGGACACGACCCGATCGCCGGGTGTGCGATCCAGGTCGCCAAAGGTGAAGAGCTGCTCGAGAAATTTCGGAGCAAGCCCGGTGGTCTCTTCGAGGGTGCGGGAGGCTGCGTGCTCGAGCTCTTCCTCGGCCGAGAGCCAGCCCCCGGGAAGTGCCCATTGGTTCAGGAAGGGGTCGCGGGTGCGACGCACGAGCGGCACCCAGAGCACGTGGGCGCTGGGCCCGGCACCTCGGGGGCGCAACGCAAAGATCACGGTCGACACGGCCAGTGTGTTCGCTCGGGGACTCGTCATCGTGGGTTCCATCAGGTGGCTTCAATCAGGTAAAGGTCAGTAAGACTCTAACTGCTGAAGCCATCATATAGGGGATCGGGCCGGGCCGAGCGGGCTGCTAGCCGCCGGTATTCGCTGCCGGCTGGCTGACCGCCGATCGGGTGGCACCCTTGCCGGTCAGTCCCCAGAGCGTCACACGGCCCATCGCTTCCGCCACGATACGGCCGCTCATCTTCGAGGAACCCAGGGTACGTTCCACGAAGGTGATCGGCACCTCGACGACCAGGAGGTGCGCCTGGACGGCATGCAGCAACATGTCGATCTGGAAGCAGTAGCCGAGGCTGTCGATGTTGGACAGGCGCATCCGCTCGAGGGCATATTGTGAATAGACGCGGTACCCGCCCGTGACGTCACGTTGCCGCAGGCGCAGGATGACCCGTGAATAGATCGAACCGCCCTGTGACAGGGCGCGCCGGTGCCAGGGCCAGTTCTCCACCATGCCGCCCGGCACCCAGCGGGACCCCATGACGACGTCCGCCGTTTCGGACGCACGCAGCAGTGCTGGGAGTTGTTCGGGCAGGTGCGAGCCGTCGGCGTCGAGCTGCACGAGGCGATCGTAGCCGCGGCTCAGGCCCCAGCCGAAGGCCTCCAGGTAGGCCGCGCCGAGTCCGGCCTTGGAACGGCGATGCAGCACGTGGACGTGCGCGTCTCCGGCAACGAGCGCATCGGCGAGCACCCCGGTGCCGTCCGGGCTGGCGTCATCCACGATGAGCACGTCGGCCGCCGGTACGCTCGCACGCACTCGCGCCACGATCGGGCCGATATTGTCGCGCTCGTTGTACGTCGGGATGATGACCAGGGTGTTGGGCATTCGGCTACCTCAGGTTTTTGGCGGAAGGGCTACAGGATGACGCTAGGCCACCCACATGAACGTTGTGCACGGGTGGGGGTTGACGGCCTGGAAAAGACCTCTGAGTCTGCTCCATAATGCGCGTCTGCTCCACCGTGCGAGTCTGCTCCCAGTTGGCACAGGGGGCACCGATGGCATGGACGTTCCCGGCGGGCTCACGGCTAGGCTGGCGTGATGAGCGAGTTGTCGAGCACACCGGAGTTGTCGAGCACACCGGAGTTGTCGAGCACACCGGAGTTGACGAGCACCGCGGGCACCGCCGAGTCCCCGATCGCCGTCGCCGTCGCTCAGTTTTGCCCCGGGACCAACGAGCAGTGCAACCTCCGGGCGATGACCATCCTCGCCACGACGGCGGCCGAGCGCGGAGCACGCCTGGTCGTCTTCCCGGAATACTCCGCATTTTTCGAACCGGTCCTCGGGCCGGGGTGTGTCGCTGCCGCGCAGCCGCTCGACGGGACCTTCGTCACGGCGATCGCGGGCCTGGCCGCCGAGCTCGACATCGCCATCGTCGCGGGCATGCTGGAAAGCACGGCCGTGGCTGGCCGGTTCAGTAACACCCTCGTCGCCGTCGACCCGCGCCACGGGCTCGTGGCGACCTATCGCAAGCAGCACCTCTACGACGCCTTCGGTCAGCGCGAATCGGACTGGGTGCTGCCCGGCCCCATCGAGGCCCCGCACACCTTCCGGGTCGGCGACCTGACGGTGGGCATGCAAACCTGTTACGACATCCGGTTTCCCGAGGTGACCCGCCGGCTCGTGGATGCGGGCGTCGATCTTGTACTCGTGCCGGCTGAATGGGTGCGGGGCCCGCTGAAGGAACAGCACTGGCGCACGCTCCTGACCGCGCGTGCAGTGGAAAACACGGTCTACCTCGCCGCAGCCGACCAGGCCCCGCCGGTCGGGGTCGGCAACAGCATGATCCTCGACCCGATGGGGGTCGAACTCGTCACGATCGGGGAGACCACCGACGTCGCCGTCGCGTGGCTGTCCGGCGATCGGCTGCGGACCGTCAGAGCTCAGAATCCTGCCCTGCAGCTGCGTCGATTTCGCGTTGTGGAACGTTAGGCACGCTGTCCGTCTGGTGGGTTCCGTGTGTTTCGAGCGGCGCTAGTTTTCGGAGGCCTTCGTGGCGCGCGTGGTCGCGGCCGGACGGATACTGAAGGCGACCTCGGAACGCGCAGCCGGGTCGCGCTCGACCATAGAGCTTTCCTCGCCCGTCACCACGAGGCCCTGCGAGCTGTTCGCTGAGCGCGTGAGCTGGGCCAGCCATTGCGGGTTGATGATCGGCGCCCGTCCGCCGGCGAACTTGAAGTACAACGGAATCGCCGGGTGCAACCACGCAGAACTGCGACCGTCCCCGACGACGGCGGCGTCCCGCCAGGACAGCAGGAAGCTCTCGCCCCTGCGCAGCTTCTGGATGATGACGACCTGAAGGTGGGCCAGAATCCGGTCATCGAATTCGACCACCACTCGGTCGTAGGTGAGAGAACCCATGGTGTGTCACTTTCGATCGGTCGCGCGAGTGCAGGAGCCGGCGAAAGCGAGGCTGTTCACGGTGACGATGTCACTGTGGACATAGTCACCGTGAACACGTCACCGTGAACGCGTCACCGTGAACATGTCGCGGGGACATGAATCACTGGGGAAATGAACCGGAGCTTTACTCACTCTGCTCCTTTTATACGCCCGCCACAAGAGACGTGCCAAGCATTGGGGGTGAAATCCCAATGCCGTGGTGCGCTGCCTTCACTGCGTCGAGCACGGAGATCGCAGTGTATCGAGCACTGTGAACGGTCGCTCGATGTGCGCAAAGTGGCCGACTCCGCCGACGGTGACGGCCTCGAAGCGTCGGATAACCCCGCGCAGCCGGTCGGCATCCGTCGCTGCCACGAAGACGTCAGATTCGCCGGTTAGAGTCCGCACCGGGCAGAGAATTCGGGACCACCGCTCGCCGGCGGGATAGGCACCGGCTCGGGCGGATGCGACGGCGAAGCCGAGTGGACGGACCTCACCGGCGAGGGCCCTGATGATTCCGGCCTCGATGTCGTCGGGGCGCGCGAACAGTGGGGACACGGCCACACGGAGCAGGGGCAGCCGCGAGACACCGGAGATGAGCGCTCGGCCAAGCCGGCCGAGCCGCGCAAGCAGACGCATCACCAGCAAGAGCGCCGTGTAGGCGGGCAGCGTGGTAAATCTGGTCAGCGGATGCCGCACGCTGTCGATGACCGCGAATGTGGTGGGAGAGATCAACTCGACCCGCGCTGTCGCCTCGGGGGCGGCGGCGGCGAGTTCCAGGGCAACAAAACCGCCCATGGAATGTCCGACGACAATCCACCGGCGGTAGCCCAACGCCCGGGCGATCTCGGCGACGGTGGCGGCGAGGACTTCCACGGTGCGGTCGGCCGGATCGCCGGGCAGTGCGCTGTCGCCCCAGCCGGGAAGGTCGGGGATGATGAGGTCGGTCAGCGGCAGGCCGGAGGCATCGGCCTCCCGCAGACCAGACGAGGTCATGGTGGCCTCGGCCGCGGTGAGGAGCGGCGTCCACGTCGTCCACGATCCGGCGGCGCCGTGCAGCAGGATGGTGGCCGTGTCTCCCGCGGTTCGGCGGCCGTGCCGCACGACGACGACGCCGTGGGCGAGGCGCATGGCGCTCGTGGTGAGGCCGAAGGTGCGGGGATCGTGGCCGAGCGGGAATGGACTGTACCGCGCTCGTGACTCGACTGCCGGATTGGGCCGGCGCAGGCTGCTCTGGACGTCGAGTTCGGTCTGGCGGTCGAGTTCGGTCTGGCGGTCGAGTTCGGTCTGGCGGTGCAGGCGGTGCAGGCGGTGCAGGCCGTGCTGCGGTGTCGGGCGCTGCACCCTCGTCATTGTCGTGCTCATGCGGGGGGTTCGTCGCGGACGCCCGGACGGATTGGAACCGTCTGTAGCTCAGCCGGGAATGACCTGATGACTCCGTGCGCATGGAATATCGCCGCTCACACCGCCGTTGTCGACCAGTGCGCCGGTTTTCGGCGCTGCCCGGGCGCATGTTCCAGACGGGCATATTCCAGACGGCACGATCAACAGATCAACAGATCAACAGAATGAGTGGCTCGTGAAACTTTTCTCCCCCCTGAACCTTGGCGACATCGAACTGCCCAACCGTGTGATCATGGCCCCGCTGACCCGCACCCGCTCGGGCGCGCTCGGCATTCCCGGCCCACTCGTTGTGGAGCACTACACCCAGCGCGCCACGCTCGGTTTGATCGTCTCCGAGGGCACCTACCCCAGCCACGCCGGCCAGGGCTACGGCGGCCAGCCCGGCCTCGTCACCCCCGAGCAGCTCGCCGGTTGGAAGACCGTGACCGACTCCGTGCATGCCGCCGGCGGCCGCATCTTCGCCCAGGTCATGCACGCCGGCCGTGTCAGCCACTCCGACACCAACGGCGGCTATGAGGTCGTCGCGCCGAGCGCCATCGCCATCGTCGGCGAGACCCGTACCAGTACGGGCAAGCAGCCCTACCCGGTGCCGCACGCGATCACCACCGCCGAGCTGCCCGGCGTGCTCGCCGAGTTCGTGCAGGCGTCGACGGATGCCATCGCCGCCGGCTTCGACGGTGTCGAGATCCACGGCGCCAATGGCTACCTGCTGCACGAGTTCCTCTCGCCGGCCTCAAACGTGCGTGATGACACCTACGGCGGAACCCCGGCCAACAGGGCCCGTTTCGTGGCCGAGGTCACCATCGCGGTCGCCGCGGCGATCGGTGCCGGCAAGGTCGGCATCCGCATCTCCCCGGAGCACAACATCCAGGATGCCCTCGAGACCGACGCTGCCGACGTGCTCGCCACCTATGGCGCCCTCGTGGACGCCCTCGCTCCCCTCGACCTCGCCTACCTCAGCGTGCTGCACGCCGACCCGACCGGGGCGCTCGTGCAGGAACTGCGCACCCGGTTCGCGGGAACGTTCATCGTGAACAGCGGATTCGGCGAGATCACGACCCGCGAGGAGGCTCTCGCCATCGTGCGCGACGGCCACGCCGACGCCGTCGTCGTGGGCCGCCCCGCGATCGCCAACCCCGACCTGGTGCGTCGCTGGCGCGAAGACCTTCCGGTCAACGCTCCGAACGCGGCGACGTTCTACGGTGACGGTGCCGTCGGCTACACCGACTACCCGGCGCTGGCTTCCTAACGAACCAGGCCCTTCTGGCCCCCGCCTGACTCCGTGTCGCCGACACGGAGTCAGGCGGGGGCTGAATCAAGCGGGGCTGAGGGTCGCGAGATTCGCGGCGGCGCGAGTGAGCACATCCGTCGTCTTGCAATAGGCAAAACGTACGAGCGACGCATACTCGGCGCGGTGGTCCGGGGAGCAGAACGCCGAGATCGGCACCGCCACCACGCCCGCGAGCCCGGGGAGGGCGCGGCAGAATTGCGCGCCATCCGTGTATCCCACAGGGCGGGCATCCGCCACGATGAAATACGAGCCCTGCGGTAGGGCGATCGTGAATCCGGCGCGGGTCAGCCCGGTTGCGAGGGTGTCCCGTTTAGCCTTCAGCACGGCTGCGATCCCGGAAAAATAGCTGTCCGGAAGGTCGAGCCCCACGGCCATTGCCGGCTGGAATGGAGCCCCGTTGACATACGTCAGAAATTGCTTCACGGCCAAAATCGCTGTGACCAGAGCCGCCGGCCCACTCAGCCAGCCCACCTTCCACCCGGTCGTGCTGAACGTTTTCCCGCCCGAGGAAATCGTCACGGTGCGCTCCCACGCGCCGGGGAGCGTGCTGATCGGAATATGCCGTGCACCAAAGGTCAGGTGCTCGTAGACCTCATCGGTGACGATCAGGGCGTCGTGCCGGTGCGCCAACTCCACGATCAGCGTGAGTGTCTCGGCGGTGAAAACCGCGCCCGTCGGGTTGTGCGGGTCGTTGACCAGGATCAGCCGAGTCTTGTCGGTGACGGCCGCCCGAAGCACGTCCAGATCGGGTTGAAAGGTCTCGGTCACAGACCCGGGCGCTCGCAGCGGAACGGTGCGATGGATGCCCCCGGCCAGGGCGATCAGGCCGCCGTAGGCATCGTAGAACGGCTCGAAGGTGACGACCTCATCGCCGGGTTCCAGCAGCGCCAGGAGTGTCGCGGCAAGGGCCTCCGTCGCGCCGGCGGTCACCAGGATCTCACTGTCGGCGTCCAGGTCAAGTCCGTAGAAGCGCTTTTGGTGGCCCGCGATCGCCGCACGCAAAACAGGCATTCCGCGGCCGGGCGGGTACTGGTTCACGCCATCCCGGATGGCGCGCTGCGCGGCTTCCAGCACCTCGGGCGGGCCGTCCTCGTCGGGAAAACCCTGGCCGAGATTGAGGGCGCCGGTGCGCGCGGCGAGGGCGCTCATCTCGGCGAAGATGCTGGCGGCGACGCTGCCGTCGTCAGCGAGCAGACCGGCGCCCCGGGCCGTTCGGCGCCATGCTCCCGAAATCGTCATGCGCCGCGCCGCCCCGGGGTCTGATGAACCTGCATCGTTCCAACCTAGGACACCGCCCCCGTGAGAGTGCACGAGCACGGTCACGGTGTCTTCCACGGTCACAGTGTCGTTTAAGGTCACAGTGTCATCATTGAATGCTCCCAGTTTGCACATATCGAACGCTCAGGTTGAGGCGCAAAGCTGGCACAGCTTGGAAGGAGCATCCCATGACCGACAGCACCAAGGAACCCGGCAACATTCCTGAACCCACCCCGGGCGAGGCCATCACCGGCACTCCGCCCGCCGAACCCGTTCAGCCGTTCCAGCCGGTTCACCCCGAGCCGACCCGAGCGGCCGACCCCGACACCTCCGTCGACCGCACCTCAAACACTCTGGCCTACCCCGCCGCAGTCGGCGCCCCCGCAGTCGGCGCCCCTGCAGCCGGTGCCACTGCCGCCGGTGCCACTGCCGCCGGTGCCACTGCAGAGTATCCGCGAGACGCCTTCGGCCGACCGATTGACGTCGCCCCCGCGGGCGCCGAAACCCTCGCCTATCCGGCCTACCAGGCGCAGCAGGGATATGCCACCGAGTCCGGCCAGCCCGGCCAGCCGAGCGGACCCGGGTCGAAGGACCCGGCCCGGCGCAAGAGCAGCGTCGCCCTGATTGCCGCGCTGGCCATCGGCGCCCTCGTCGGCGGTGTCTCGGGTGCCGGCATCTACGCCCTCGCCGATTCCGGCCGTGGCAACGGGACCGCCGTGAGCGACTCCCAGGGTCCGAGCAACGTCGTGGTCAACAACACCGACAGCGTCAACCAGATCACCGCCGTCGCCGCCAAGGCATCCCCGAGCGTCGTCACGATCGAGGTCGCGAGCGGCCAGGACGGTGGCACCGGTTCCGGCGTGATCCTCAGTTCCGACGGCTACGTGCTCACCAACACCCACGTCGTCACCCTCGACGGTGCCGTCTCCGACGTCTCCATCCAGGTCAAGGCCGACGACGGCAGGCTGTATAGCGCGACCGTCGTCGGAACCGACCCGATCTCCGATCTCGCCGTCATCAAACTCGACAACGCCAGCGGATTGACCGCCATCGACTTTGCCGATTCGAGCAAGCTCAATGTCGGGGACACGGCCATCGCCATCGGCGCTCCGCTCGGACTCTCGGGCACGGTGACCAACGGTATCGTCAGTGCCCTGAACCGCAGCATCACGGTCGCATCGTCCGCGGCCCCGTCGACACCCGACGAGACCGTTCCCGATGACAGCGGCCAAAGTCCGTTCGACTTCTGGAACTTCGACATTCCGAACGAAGACGGTTCCCCGTCCCAGGCGCCCACTGCCAACAGCAGCATCTCGCTGCCGGTGATCCAGACGGATGCCGCCATCAACCCCGGCAACTCCGGCGGTGCCCTGCTCAACGGCGAGGGCGAACTGATCGGCATCAACGTCGCCATCGCCAACGCCGGCGGTAGTTCCTCTACCGCGGCCGGCAGCATTGGAGTGGGATTCTCCATTCCGTCCAACTTCGCCAAGCGCATCTCCGAGGAGCTCATCGCTGACGGCGCCGCGACGCACGGGCTGCTGGGAGCGAGCGTGACGACCGCATCGAGCGATGCAAGCAGCACGACCGTCGGCGCGCTGATCAGTGAGGTCAGCTCGGGCGGGGCTGCCGAAGCGGCCGGGCTCCAGAAGGGTGACATCGTGACCAACTTCAACGGCGTACCGATCACCGATTCCATCGACCTCACCGCTCAGGTTCGCGTTCTCCCCGCCGGTGGAACCGCCGACCTCACCTACGTTCGCGACGGCGAGTCCGCGACCGTGTCCGTGACCGTCGGGGAGCTGTCCAGCTAGGCAGCCCGGCCCTCGGGCCCGCTCCTTCCAAGCTCCACAACTGCGCCGCCGGTCGCCCGGCGGCGCAGTTGTGCGTGTGCCGATATGTCTGGGCCGATCCGGGAAGCCTGGGCCGATCCGGGAAGCCTGGGCCGATCCGGGAAGCCTGGGGCGATCCGGGAAGCCTGGGCCGATCCGGGGAAGCCCGACTGATAGGCTCGATCGTCCTACCCCTCAATCGGAAAGCTGGCCAGCCAGGTGCATGACCGACAGGGGAGTGACGCACCAGAGAGTGACGCTCGGGGGAGCGCATCCGCACTTCCGGGCGTTTCCTACGTCATGCCGGTGTTGAACGAGGCGACCCACGTGCGGGATGCCGTGGCCAGCCTGCTCACCCAGGACTATGCCGGCCCCTTCGAAGTCACCCTTGCCCTGGGCCCAAGCATCGACGGCACCACCGAACTAGTCGAAGAAATGGCCGCCGTCGATTCTCGAATCCGCGTGGTGGACAACGAGGTCGGATCGACCCCGGCCGGGTTGAACACCGCCATCCGAGCCTCCCGATACCCCATCGTCATTCGGGTTGACGCCCACTCCGTGCTGCCGACGGACTACGCCCGCATCGCGGTCGAGACGCTCGAACGCACCGGCGCCGACAACGTCGGCGGCATCATGGACGCGCAGGGCGTGAGCCCCTTCGAGAAGGCCGTCGCCCGTGCCTATGGCACGCGCATCGGCCTCGGTGGCACGCCACTGCACGTGGGCGGGCCGGAGGGGGAAGCCGAGACGGTGTACCTCGGCTGCTTCCGTATCCAGAGCCTGTTTCGGGTCGGGCTCTTCGACGAGAACATCAAGCGCGGCCAGGACTGGGAGCTCAACCGCCGGCTCCGTGAGACTGGCGGTTCCGTCTGGTTCACCCCGCGGTTGAAGGTGCTCTACCGGCCCCGGCCGAACGTCTCGCGTTTGGCACGTCAAATGTTGTCGACGGGCCTGTGGCGCGGCGAACTGGCCCGACGGTTTCCTGAGGCGAACGGCATCCGCTACTTCATTCCACCCGCGATGGTGCTTGCCGTATTCCTCGGCACGCTGGGCGGACTCGGCGGGCTGGTGCAGGTCGCTGTCGGCGCGGCCCCGTGGCTGCTGCTCGGCTGGCTCGCACCCCTCGGGTATTTCGCCATCGTGCTCGCGGCGACGCTGGCCCGGCGCGACGAATTTCGTACCGCCCTGCGCTTTCTCGTAGTCTTGCCCTGCATCCACTTCTGCTGGGGGATCGGTTTTGTGCTCGGCTACCTGACCTTCACCCGCAACATCACCGCTCACACCGGAAGGTGACCATGACACCCGGTTCACCCGCATCCGCTCGCCCGCAGTCCGAACGGCCGTCCTCGATCGCCGAGTTGCGCCGCGTGGCGCAGCCGCCCGAGGTTCGCCTCCGCGCCAACGCCGAGCACTGGACGGCCTCGCTCTACCTTCGGGACCTCTCGCCCTACGTGACCTGGCTGCTGCTCAAGACCCGGATCTCGGCAAACGGGGTGACGGCGCTGATGATCCTGGTTGGCTGGTCGACCGCCGCCGCGCTGTTGATTCCCGGAATCTGGGGTGCCCTGCTCGCTCTCGCGCTCGGGCAGTTGCAGATGCTCGTGGACTGCTGCGACGGCGAAGTCGCCCGGTGGCGCCGCACGTCCTCGCCGGCGGGGGTGTTCCTCGACAAGGTCGGCCACTACTCGACCGAGGCCCTGATTCCGATCGCCCTCGGCATTCGGGCGGCGGCCTACCCCTTTGAGGCCCCGGCGGACTTTCTCTTCACGAGTCTCGGCCTGATGCTCGCCCTGATCATCGTGTTGAACAAGGCCCTGAACGACATGGTGCACGTGGCACGCGCCAACGCCGGCCTGACCAAACTCGCCGATACCCACGGCGAGAAAACGCCGACGTCGAGCCTGCTCGCCCGGGCTCGCAAATTCGCGCGGTTCCTGCCGTTCCACCGCCTGTATCACTCGGTGGAGCTGACCATGGTGATCTTCGCGGCCGCGGTCATCGGGCTGGTTTTCGGCCAGCCGGTCGTCGACCGGGTTGTGCTGTGTGCTCTCGTTCCCCTTGCTTTCTTGTCTCTGATCGGGCATTTCGTGGCCATTATGGCCTCGAAACGCGTGCGTTCCTGAGATCGTGCCAGCTCTGACAGAAGCCCCGACGATCGGGGTCGTGGTGCTGACCCAGGGCACCCGTCCCGCTGACCTGGACCGCGGCATCCGCAGCATTCTGGCCCAGCAGGGCGTGCAGCTCGACGTGGTGTGCGTGGGAAACGGATGGCAGCCCACTGGCCTGCCCCAGGGGGTGAAGGCGCTCGGCCTGTCGGAGAACCTGGGAATCCCGGCCGGGCGTAACCGCGGCGTGCCGCTCGTGTCCGGCGACTACCTCTTCTTTCTCGACGACGACGCGAGCATCCCCGACCCCGGTTTTCTCCTCGCTGCCATCGAGCGGGTGCGGGCCGATCCGAGTATCGGCCTGCTGCAACCCCGGGTGGTCGACCCTCGCGGGATCGAGTCACCGCGGCGCTGGATCCCGCGCATTCGCAAGGGGCTCGCCACCGAGTCCGGGCCGGTGTTCTCCGTGTGGGAGGGCGCCGTGCTGCTGCCTCGAGCCGTCTTTCTGAAAACGGATGGCTGGGCCGAGCCGTTCTTCTATGCCCACGAGGGAATCGAGCTGGCCTGGCGGGTCTGGGACCAGGGGCTGCGCACGTGGTACGCGGGCGATCTGGTCGCCAACCACCCGGTGATCCAGCAGACCCGGCACGCCGACTATTACCGGCTCAATGCCCGCAACCGGGTATGGCTGGCGCGTCGAAACCTGCCCGGTGTGTTCGTTGTGCTCTACGTGGCGGCCTGGACGGGGATCCAGACTCTGCGTTGGGCACGAAACCGCCCCGCCCTGAGCGCCTGGTTCGGCGGCTGGCGCGAAGGCTGGACCGGTGACCCGGGACCGCGCCGCGTGCTCTCGATGCGCACCGTCTGGCGCATGACCCGCGCCGGCCGGCCGCCGATCGTCTAGTCGGGCCGTTTCCTGAGCGTGCCGGGCAGGCGGGCGGGCCGGTAAACTCAATTGGTGGATATTCAGAAGGACGCCCGCCTCGCGGTCAAACTCGTGCGCGATGCCGTGCACTCGCGCATCGCGGATCGTCGCCTGTCGGGGCGCATGAACGCGCGAACACCCTTCGCACCGAAGCACTTCACGATCGCCGTCTACTTCGCCGACGGCCCCGTCAACATGTACCAAATGCGCCAGTGGTACCAACCGCTCGCCGCACTCGCCGAGGTCTGGCCGGTCGTGGTGCTCAGCCGCACCGCGGGCGGCACGATCATGCTCATGGAGGAATCTCCGGTTCCGGTTGCGTATGTGCGCAAGGTTTCTGATCTGGAACAGATCATCGAGGAACAGGACATCCGGATAGTTCTGTACGTCAACCAGAACCCGCGCAATTTCCAGATGATGCGCTACGGGCGCCGGTGGCACGTGTTCATCAACCACGGTGAGAGCGACAAGATGTACATGCTCACCAACCAGTTCAAGGCCTACGATTACGCCTTCGTGGCGGGGGACGCAGCCCTCGCGCGCCTGAATCGGGTCCTGTGGGACTACGACTTCGACAAGCGCGCTCTCGCCATCGGGCGCCCGCAGGCCGATCATTTCTCCCGGGACGTGCCGTATACCCCCGACGACCGCTCCGTGGTGCTCTACGCGCCCACCTGGGAAGGGGACCGCCCCTCAGCCGCCTACGGTTCCGTCGTGACCCACGGCGTGGCCCTCGTGACGGCGTTGCTGGCGACGGGTCGTCACCGGGTGATCTATCGGCCCCACCCGCGTAGCGGTGTCGCGAACCCCGACTACGCAGCGGCCAACCGGCGTATCATCGCCGCGATCGCCGCTGCCAATGCACGGGATGCCACCGCCCAGCATGTCTACGACGACGGCCCCGACCTCGGCTGGCAGCTGGTCGCGGCGGATGTCGCGATCGTCGACATCTCAGCGATGGTCTACGACCGACTGGCGACCGGCAAACCTCTCTTTGTGACCCGCCCGGTGGACCCCGCCGCCGAGATCGACACGAGTGGATACCTCTCCGACTGTGAGTGGCTCTACGCCGAACAAACCGGCGACATCACGACCGCGCTCGATGCGCTGGCCGTAGACGGCCCGGCACGGGCGCGCCTGGCTTCCTGGGTCACGCGCTATTTCGGAGACACCACACCCGGCAGGGCCACCGAGCGCTTCCACGCGGCGATAGCGCGGCTTCTCGGCGAGTGGGATCGGTTCGCCGCCCTGCACGCCGGCGACGACGCGATCAGCCCTTACTCCGAACGCTCCACGGACGGCGTCTCCCCGTCGGACGCAGCGTGATTTCACGCAGGCGAGGATCAAGCTCCGCGCGGAAATCGGCGGGAGCCGGTCCGAAGGCGAGACGCGAGGTCTGTAGCACCCGCTTGCCCAGAATGTGATTGCCGGCGCCGCCGATCACCGCGCCGATTCCGAAGGGCAGCGCCTTTCCGACCAGACTGGCACCGCCGCGTGCCGCGAACTGGCGGATGAAGGCGGTCCTCAGACGATCGGTGAGCGGGCCGAGGATAGCCCGGGGGATGCTGTTCGTCACGAGCTCCCCCCAGTAGGCGCCTCGAGCGGCCCCGCTGCCCGTGAACTGGCCGGCAAGCTGGCGGACCAGATCAGTGCCCTCGTGTCCGAGCATCATCGTCATCACGAGTGCTCGGGCACGTTCGGGGTCGTCGACGGCGATGCCGTGCACTTCACTCACCGATTGCGCGAACAGGGCGGTCGCTTCAAGAAAACCGGCCGTCTCGACGCCGGAGATGGCCAGGGTCACGCCGGTGCCGATGCCGGGGATCACTGCGGTGGCGCCGACCGCAGCCCCCCCGGTAGTCACTGCGGCGAGGTAGCGGCGTTCCAGGATGCGCACCAATTCGGGCGGGGTCGCCTCCGGGTGGCGGAGACGGATGCTGCGGATATGCGCGAGAACCGCCGGCCGGTGAATCGACATGATGCGGTCGAAACCCTTGACGACGCCGGTCGGCAGTTGCCCGCCTTCGGGAGTGCCGCCGGTCGACGACAGGATCGGTGTGGGCTGCTTGGCCATCATGGTTGCCCTTCGGTGGTCGAGGTGGTCGAGTTCGGGTGCCGTGGTCAGTTTACGCGAGTTGACGGGATGACCCCAGTGCTGGTCTGATGCCGAAAGTGGGGGTACCGCGAGCCTCAAAACCACTGGTGCCATATCCCCTGCAAGAGTAGAACTGAGTCATGCCTGAGCCTAAATCTGAAGCGTCCCGAATTTTGGGCGGTCGCCTGCGCGAACGCCGTCTGGCGCTCTCCCTGAATCAAGAGACCGTCGCCCACCTAGCCGGACTCAACGTGTCGAATTATGCCCGAATCGATCGCGGTCACGGCAATCCCACATTTCACACCCTGATCCGTCTTGCGACGGTGCTCGGGATGGAACCGAGTGAACTACTGGTCGGATTCACGACGGCAGACCTGCCGCCGACCCGAGACAGCTACACCGCGCTGGACTTTCGCCGCGAACAGGAGGCCCACGCCGGACAGCATCGCTGAGGCTTATTCCGATCGTTCCCACCGATCGTTCCTACCGATCGTTCCTGCCGATCGTTCCTTCCGACCGATTATTTCGATCGATCGTTCACGGTCGCTGACACTTATTTTGGTGTGATGCCGTAGTCGGCGTTATACCGGGCCAGTACCTCGGCGAGCGGTGCGTCCAGCACCAAATCGCCCTTGTCGAGGTACAGGCCACGCTGGCAGAAGCGGCGAAGGTCGCGCTCGTTGTGCGAGACGATGAACAAGGTTCGCCCACCAGCCAGCATTTCCTCGATGCGGCGGTAACATTTTTCCCGGAACGCCTTGTCGCCGACGGCGAGGACCTCATCGACGAGGAGGATCGGCTCCTCCAAACGGGAGATCACCGCGAAGGCGATCCGTACTTTCATGCCGCTGGAGAGGTGCTTGTACGGCGTATCAACGAAATCGGCAATCTCGGCGAAGTCGATGATCTCATCGAAGCGCTCGCCGATCTCCGCCCGGCTCATACCGTGCAGCCCGGCCGTGAGATAGACGTTGTCGCGCACGCTGAGGTCGTCCACAAATCCGCCGGTGATTTCGATCAGGGGGGCGACGCCCTCCGTGACATGCACGCGGCCCTCGTCGGGGAGCACGACCCCGGTGACGAGCTTGAGCAGGGTGGACTTTCCCTGACCATTACGGCCGACCACGCCGATCGCCTCTCCCGGCTGCACCGAGAACGTCACGTGCTGCAAGGCCCAGAATTCGCCCGGACGACTGCGTCGCTGGCGTGGGCCGAACAGGTCCTTGAAGGATCGGCGGCCGCGACGATTGCGGCGAAAGCGGATGCCGACATCCGTCAGGTCAATGACCGGCGCTGCCGGCGTCGATCGAGCCTGGTTCGTTGCCGATGTGACCATCAGATCTCCTTCAGGACGGCGCGCTCGGTGCGGGTGAAGACCAACAGCCCCAGGCCCAGGAAGGCCAGTGACATGGCCGCGCTCACACCCACGACGAACCAGTCGAGCTGTTCCGGAAAGAAAGCCGCGCGGTACAGGCTGAATATCCCGCTGAGCGGATTGAAGGCCGCCCAAAACTGCAGGTTCGAGGGGAGATCGGCGGTGCCGTAGATGACCGGAGAGGCGTAGAAGAGAAAGCGCAGGACGAGCTTGACGGCGCGCTCGAGGTCGCGGAAGAAGACCACGAGCGGCGCGACGAGCAGCCCGACCCCGGCGGTCAGAACGGTCTGAATCAGGATGGCGAGGGGAAAGAACACCGCTTCGGCGTTCAGTTCCGCCCCGAACAGGATGGCGAACAGCACGAGCACGGGTATCGCTGCCACGAATTCGATGCCTTTGGACAGGACCAGCCGATTCACCCAGATGGTGCGCGGGATACGCGTCGACCGAATCAGTTTCGCCTCGCGCAAAAACGCCCGGGTCGAATCGGACACCGTGCCGTTGAACCACATCCACGGCAGCAGCGCGCTCAACAGGAACACGATGTACGGCTCATTACCGACGTCACGCTGGAAGACCTGGGTGAAGACGAACCAATAGATCCCGGCCATGACGAGCGGGTCGAGGATCGACCAGAAGTAACCGAGGACCGACGTCGAATACCGTACGCGCAGGTCACGCTGCGTCAGGAGCCAGAGGGAATGCCGGTACCGGGCAGCGGGCGTGCGCGGGTGCACGGCGGGGGCGGAGCTATTCACGCGATCTATCGTAGAGGAGCGCCGACCCTGCCAATTCACACTGCTGGCCTCAGGGGCGCAGCCACGTCGGTCAGACGAAGAGGTTCGCGCGCTCGAGGTCTTCGGCGAAGTCGACCTCGACCGCGTAGAAGTCCGAGATGTTGATCGGCTCGACGAGCATGCGGTTCTTCTCGATCGCGAGCTCGATACCGCGCTCGAAGTAGTCCTGGGCGTCTACCTTGGCGAGGTGCCGGATCAGCAGGGCCTTGTCGGTCGCCGACACGTAGTTGATGCCGACGGCTTCGCCGAGTCCGCCCTTGACGGTCTTGGAGAGCTCCTTGATGTAGCCCTCGGGACTCATCGTGTATTTGACCTCTTCGTCGGATACCTTGTCGGTGTTGACCATGACGAAGGACTGGTTGCGCACCATCATGGCCGCGGCACGGTCGAGAATGGCCGGGTCGAAGACCACATCACCATTCATCCACAGCACACCGCCGGGTGCGGATGCCTGCAGCGCGCGCAACAGGCTCTTCGAGGTGTTCGTCTGGTCGTACTGCTCGTTGTATACGAAGGAAGCCTGGGGGAAGGCTTCGATGATGTGCTCAAGCTTGTAGCCGACAACGATGGTGACCTTGGCGACCGTGCCGAAGGCGTGCGCAATGTTGTCGAACTGCTGCTGCATGATGGTGCGGCCGTCGCTGAGCTCGGTCAGCGGCTTCGGAAGCGAGCGGCCGAGACGGCTGCCCATGCCGGCCGCGAGAATGACTACCTGGGTGGTCACGATTATCTCCTCAAGAATGGTGTGGGCCCGCCCCGGCCAACTCCTCGTCTCAGGTCATGCCGAGTCAGAGTTTGCCCAAGGTTTACCCTCTGGTTCACACAAAGACACATCGTTATGCCACTATCACCATACACTTTGACGAGAATTGGGCCAAGGATGATCGAATTTTGTGTTCAACTCGTGACCCGGTCAGTCCCCGCAGCACTCACCCGCAGCACTGACCCACAGCACTGACCCACATGCGGGTGTCAGGGTCGAATTGGTAGGTTAGCGGGGTGACCCCCGTAGCCCCGAGAGCCGATTCCCCGACAGCCGAGGTCTCGATCTCTTCAGCAGAGGTGCCGGTCCCGGCCGAGATCGCCAGTCGTGCTCGCACGGCATCCGGACGCCCCAAACCGTCCGGTTCGGCGCGACCGCGAACGGCCCCCGCCCGGGCGGGAAAGTCCGCGACGCCAGGAAAGCCTGCCGTAGGCGTGAAGTCCGCCGCGGCGGAGAAGTCCGTGGCCGTGCCTCCCGTCGCGCCGAAGTCGGCTGTCCCGCGCACGACAGCGACCAACACCGCACAGGCTGCTGCGGCGGTTCGCAGCCAGGCCCGTGCCCGTGCGGCCGCGTCGGCACCTTCGGCCCGGCTTGGCGCTGCTCGGTCGAGTGCTGCGAAAACGGCCGCCAGTGCTGCTGCGGCCCTCCGTGCGACCGCCGCCCGCGAAGCCAAGGCCGCAGCGGCGGCACGAGCAGCCGCGCTCGAGGTCGAAGCTCGAACGCTTGCCGCCGCCGAGGCGGAACGTGCCGCAGAAGTGTCCGCCGCCGCGGAATTTGCCGCCGAGACTCTGGTCACCACGGTCCAGACCACGTCGCCACTGGACACTATCGAGGCCCCGCATTCTCCGCCTGCTCCGCGTTCTGTAGCTGCTCCGCTTTCTCCAGCGGACCCGCATTCTCAGGCTGACCCGCAAACCCTGACGGTCCCGAGCACGGCGGTCCCGCGGCAGAAGAAACGCAAGCCGGTTGCGGTCGTCGAGCGCCCGACCGTTGAGCTTGCCGACCCCCTCGCGCCGGTCGTCGTGCGAGCCTCAGGCCTGATGAAAAAATTCGGGCCCAACACGGCCGTCGCCGGCATCGACCTGCAGGTGCGAGCCGGATCCTTCTACGGCATCGTCGGTCCCAACGGAGCGGGAAAGACCACGACGCTGTCGATGATCACCGGGCTGCTCCGACCCAACGCCGGGTCGATCCACGTCCACGGTATCGATGTCTGGGCCAAGCCCGTGCAGGCCAAACGACTCATTGGCGTACTGCCGGATCGCCTGCGCCTGTTCGATCGGCTGACAGGTGCCCAACTGCTCTATTACTCGGGCACCCTCCGCGGACTCGACAACCGTGCGGTGCGCGAGCGCAGCGCCGACCTGGCTGCCGCGTTCGGTCTCGAGGACGCCCTCAACCGGCTCGTCGCCGATTATTCGGCCGGAATGACGAAAAAGATCGCGCTCGCCTGCGCCATGATCCACTCACCACGCGTTCTCGTGCTCGACGAGCCGTTCGAGTCGGTCGACCCGGTTTCTGCCGTCAACGTGACGGAGATTCTGCAGAAATACGTGGCCAGTGGTGGCACGGTACTGCTCAGCAGCCACGGGATGGATCTCATCCAACGGGTCTGCGATCACGTTGCCATAATCGTTCAGGGCACTGTGCTGGCCTCCGGGACGATCGCCGACGTACGCGGCACGTCCACGCTCGAGGAACGCTTTATCGAGCTGGCCGGCGGGCGCACGGTCGCGGAGGGCATGGAATGGTTGCACAGCTTCTCGGACTGAAGATCCGTCTGCTCGGGAACGCATTTCGGCGGAGCCCCTGGCAGGTCGTGGGAATTCTGGTTGGCCTCGCCTACGGTCTGGGTATCGCCGGCGGCCTCGTCGCCGTTCTGGTCAGCGCCCGATTCGTCGAGGACGTCACCCTGATTCGCGACGTCTGCACGGTTGCCGGCGCGGTCGTCCTGCTGGGGTTCTTTCTGGTCCCTCTCCTGGTGGGTATCGACGACACCATGGATCCGCGAAACTTTGCCCTTCTGGGCATGCCGACGCGCACGATTGCCGGGGGACTTCTGGTCTCCTCCTTCGTGGGCGTTCCGGCCCTCGTGCTTGGACTCGCGCTGCTCGCCTCGGTCGTGACGTGGTCGAGGGGAGTCCTCGTCACACTGTTCGCCCTGGTCGCCGCCGCGCTGTTGTTCGTCACGTGCATGCTGGCGACGCGCGTGAGTACATCGCTGGCCGCCTTTCTGCTGTCGACGCGGCGTTCACGGGAATTCTCCGGAGCAACGGGAGTGCTTGTTCTGCTCATCGGGGCTCCGGTCGCTTTTCTGCTGCTGAACGTGGAATGGAGCCGATACGGCCTGGACTTGTTGGGTGGTCTCAGCGCGATCCTCGGTTGGACTCCGCTGGGCGCTGCCTGGGCGGTTCCCGGTGATGCCGTTGCGGGCGCGTGGGGGTCTGCCCTTCTGCGGCTTCTCCTGGCGGGCGTTACGGTGGGGCTGCTCTGGTTGGCCTGGGTCGCACTCGTGGCCCGGATGCTGGTGACTCCGGGTCGGGAAGCTGCCGCGAAGCACTACGCGGGGCTCAGCTGGTTCGGCCGGCTGCCGCACACTCCCGCAGGAGCGATCGCCGCCCGCAGCATCACGTCCTGGGGCAGGGACTCACGGTACTGGGTGTCGCTCATCATGATCCCGGTTGTCCCGATCCTCGTGTACCTCCCCCTGACGATCGCCGGAGTCCCGGAGCACTACCTCACGCTGCTGCCCGTGCCTCTGATGTGCCTGTTCCTCGGCTGGACGATCCACAATGACGTCGCCTATGACAGCACTGCGATCTGGTTGCACGTCGCCTCGGGAACCCGGGGCGTCGCCGACCGCGTCGGTCGCTTGATACCGACCCTCGTGGTCGGTATTCCACTGATCGGTCTCGGTTCGGCGCTCAGCGTGTTCTTCTATGGCGATTGGGGCCCCCTCCCGGCGATGCTGGGAGTGAGCACGTGCATCTTCCTGACGGGCTTGGGCTTCTCCAGTTACACCTCGGCGCGCTTCCCCTACCCGGCCACCAAGCCCGGAGACAGTCCGTTTGCACAACCACAGGCCTCCGATACGGGCTCGGCGATCGTGCAGTCGCTTACGTTCACCGGTGCGATCGTGTTGTCCAGCCCCGCAATCCTCGGGCTGCTGCTCGGCATCTTTGTCGACCCTTACTGGTTCATGCAGTCCCTCTACTATGGGGTCGGGATGGGCCTGCTCGCGCTGGTGATCGGGGTGTGGCGCGGCGCGCGGGCCTTCGAGCGGCGCGGGCCTGAAATTCTGGCCTCTGCCCTGCGCGCCTAGGGCGAACTCCTGGCTTGCCACGCTCGCAGATGCCCATGGGTGCGGTGGCGCGGCGGCCATGTTCTCGGCCGGAGCTGGTTCTAGCTACTGGGACTGCTGGCGCGGTGTTTTTGGGGTGGTCGCCAGGTGTCGGTGGGGTCGAGCCAGTGCGGTGCTTTGACCTGGGGTAGTCCGTTGACCATGCGAATGCGCCAGCCGCCGATGTTGTCGAGGCCTTGGTGATGCCACCAGCAGATCAACGACCCATTTGATATCACGGTGTCTCCGCCTTGGCTGTAGGGGATGACGTGGTTGACTTCGCAGAAGTAGGCGGGCACGGTGCAGCCGGGAATGACGCAGCCGCCGTCGCGGGCGGTGATGGCTCGGCGTTGCAGGTGGTCGAAGAGGCGTTTGCGGCGGTTTTGCACGCTGCCGACCTGCACGATTTTGCCCTTATGGTCGAAGACGACGGGTTCAACGTTGCTGATTTTCATCAGGTCGGTGACGGTGGTGAGGGAGATCGGGGCGTCGAGGCCGTCGATCCAGCCGACCCCGCGGCCGGCTTCGAGGTCGGCGGCGTTCACGTGCACCATGACGGTGGGGGCGGCGGCGCCGATGGTGGGTGCCTCGGGGTCGCGGGCGCCGGCGACGAACAGGGCCCGCAACACGTCGACCCGTTTCTCGCCCGCTGGCCGGGTATCGACGGAGACGACCGGGCGGGCCTCCGTACCGTCTCCAGCATCACCCAGACCCTCCGTGCTGTCCGAGTCTTCGCTGCTGTCCGTGCTGTCCGTGCTGTCCGTGCTGTCCGTGGTGACGAAGGTGGGGGTGCTGGTGGCGAAGTGCGCGGCCCAGAGCTTCTCCATGATGCCGCGATCGAGCGGGGTCATGCCGCCGGTCAAGGGGTAGAGGCCGTCACGCAACTGGCCGAAGCCAATGCTGCTTTTGGCCTCGCGGGCGCGGTCCTGTGGGGCGATACCGTTCGGGTCAAGGTGGGCCTGATAGACCGCCAACAGCCCGCGCACGCCATCGGCGGGAAACGCGAACCCTGGGCACGGGTCGCCGGTGGCGTCGACAGTGGGAGCGCCGGTCGCCACGTCGACCAGGTGCTGCTCGGCAGCATCCAGCTGGCCCTGATCGGCCCGCCGAGCCACTTTATCGAGGCCTGTGACGATGATTTCGGCCGCATCGACCCCGATCGTTCCGGCGGACAGGGCCGCGCCGACGGCCGGATACAGCACCGGCAGCGGCGCGCCCACCCCGGCGCGCACCGCGGTGAAGTTGCCCAGCGCCAGGCGCCGTTTCACCTCCCGCACCGACACCCGCGTCACCGTGGTGATCACGTCGATCGTGTTGCGGCAGCCGAGCTTCTTGATCAGGCTGCCGGAGCCGACATCGATCGCCGCCCGCTGCGCGACGTCATGGGCCGCCGAGACCCGGGCGGCGTCAACCAGCCGGCCCAGATTCTCCAGCCCGCCCATCACCCCGACCGCCGCCATGTCAGATGGTCGTGAGACGCTGAGCCCAGCAAGAACTTCGGCGAGACGCTCCTGAACTTCAGTGAGCGCCTCAACCGCTTCGTGGCCGGAATCTGTGTCCGACGGGAGTGTCAATGACCTATTCTCAGTTTAGCAATCTAGAACTGAAATTCAAGACTATAAATACACAATGCATAATGTAAACGTATTTATCTACGCAAAAATACGAGCTGCGCGAGTTGTATTACTGGACCTAACCCGTCGGACGCACCCGGGAGCGGAGGCTTAGACTGAGTGCATGACTCAGGACATTCGCGCCAGCATCGCAGATCCAGGCCAGCCGGGCGGCGGCACATCGACCCTCGACCGGGAACTCGAAGAACTCATCGAGCAGGAGCAGATCGAGCCCGGCGATCACGAGCGTTTCTCCCACTACGTACCCAAAGACAAAATTCTGGAGTCGGCGCTCTCAGGCAAGCCGGTCAAGGCGTTGTGTGGCAAAAAGTGGCTTCCGGGCCGCGATCCCGAGAAATTCCCGGTCTGCCCGACCTGCAAGGCCATCTACGAGAAGATGAAGGCCAGCTAAACCGAGCAGCCTGGTTTCAGCACCGAAGCCTCTGCTCCTAGCGATACGACGTGGGAATGACCGCATCGCCGCGACCGAGGCGGAAGGCCTCGATCGGTAGTTCCTGCATGACGGCCGCGTGGTGCTGGCGGGCGCGCTGCGTGCCGGCCACTCCCACGAAGCGTTCATCGACGGTGCCGCCCTCGATCAGCGGCACCAGCAGTTCGCGCTCCAGGCCGCCGTGCGGGGCGGGAATTGTGCCCTCCGGGCCATCTCCGAGTTGCACGATCTCTTCTCGGGCGATGCCCGCTGAATCGAGTCGCCGCAGCGCGGTCTTCCGGCCGCCCACGGAGAGCTTGGCGGTCGATGTCTTCGCCACGCTGGTCCACTGACCGGCATCGTTCTTGTGGGCGACCAGCTTGTAGACCATTCCCGCGGCGGGCTCGCCCGAGCCGGTGACGACGGATGTCCCCACGCCGAACGCGTCCACCGGCGATGCCGACAGCGCGGCGATGGCATGTTCGTCCAGGTCGCTCGTCACCGTGATGCGAGTCTGCACCGCGCCGAGCGCGTCGAGCTGTGCACGCGCCGCCGCGACGACGGTCGGCAGGTCACCGGAGTCGATGCGGATCGACCCCAGCGCCGGTCCGGCGACGGCTACGGCGAGGTCGATTCCGGTGGGCACGTCATAGGTGTCCACGAGCAGGGTCGTGCCGGGCCCGAAGGCGGCTACCTGGGCGCGGAAGGCATCCTCTTCGGTGTCGTGCAGCAGCATGAATGAATGGGCGGCCGTTCCCATGGTCGGGATTCCCCAGCTGCGCCCGGCCTCGAGGTTGCTGGTGGAGGAGAACCCGGCAATGTAGGCGGCGCGGGCGGCGGCCACGGCGGAGTGTTCGCCCGTTCGGCGGGACCCCATCTCGGCGAGCGGACGGCCAAGACTCACCGAGACCATGCGCGCGGCGGCACTCGCGACGGAGGTGTCGTAGTTGAGCACGCTGAGAATCAGCGTCTCGAGCAGAACCCCCTCGGCGAAGGTGCTCTGCACGTTGAGCAGCGGAGAACCCGGGAAGTAGGCCTCGCCCTCCTGATAGCCCCAGATGCTGCCGCTGAAGGAGTAGTCGGCCAGCCAATCGAGGGTGGGGCGGCGCACGACCGCGTTCTCTTCCAACCAGCCGATGTCCGCATCAGTGAAGCGAAACGCCCGAATGAGCTCGAGCAGGCGACCGGTCCCGGCGAGGATGCCGTAGCGGCGTCCCGGCGGCAGCCGGCGCGCGAACGCCTCGAACATGCACTCTCGGTCTGCGGTGCCGCTCTGGATGGCGGCATCGACCATGGTGAGCTCATAGCGGTCAGTGCGGAATGCGGGGGACGGGATCACCTCGCCAGCTTATCCGCCCGCCCACCCGGCTGACCCGCCGCGACTAAGCTTGATCCAGTGACAGACGCACCGATCGGAATCTTCGACTCGGGAGTGGGCGGCCTGACCGTCGCCCGGGCCATCAAGGACCAACTCCCCAACGAGTCCATCCTCTATATCGGCGACACCGCGCACTCGCCGTACGGGCCCAAAAAGATCGCGGATGTGCGCGGTTATGCCCTCGAGGTGCTCGATGAACTCGTGGCGCAGGACGTGAAGATGCTCGTGATCGCCTGCAATACGGCATCAGCTGCCATGCTGCGTGACGCCCGTGAACGGTACAGCGTGCCCGTGATCGAGGTGATTCAGCCGGCCGTGCGCCGCGCGGTCATCACGACCCGCAACCAGCGTGTCGGCGTGATCGGAACGGCCGGCACCGTCAATTCCCGCGCCTACGACGACGCCTTCGCTGCCGCCACGCACATTCGGCTGTTCACCCAGGCCTGCCCGCGTTTTGTGGAATTCGTCGAGGCCGGTATCACCACGGGGCAGGAACTGTTCGACGTGGCGGAAGAATACCTGGCCCCGCTGCGCGAGCAGAACGTGGACACGCTCGTGCTCGGCTGCACCCACTACCCGTTCCTGCGCGGAGCGATCTCGTACGTCATGGGTGATGCCGTGACGCTTGTCTCAAGCGACACCGAGACGGCCAACGACGTCTACCGCACCCTCATCAGCCAGGGCCTTGTCCGAGAGGAAACGACGGCGCCGAGCTACCGCTACGAAGCGACCGGCGACAGCGCCGAAGACTTTCTCGCCCTGGCCCACCGACTGCTGGGCCCTCAGATTTCGCGTGTCGACCTGATCGAGACCGGGGCGCTCAGCCTCGCGTCTCTCGAGGCCTTCGCCGCCCAGACCCGCCACCCCAAGGAGAACCCGTGACCATCCCCACCCCCGCGACCTCGGCCGCCCTGCGCATTGACGGCCGCACCAACGACCAGCTGCGCCCGATCACGATCGAGCGCGGCTGGAGCAAGCAGGCCGAGGGCTCGGCCCTGATCTCATTCGGCAACACCCGCGTGCTCTGCACGGCCTCGTTCACCAACGGGGTTCCGCGCTGGATGAGTGGCAAGGGCAAGGGCTGGGTCACCGCCGAATATTCGATGCTGCCCCGCTCGACCAACTCGCGGATGGACCGTGAATCGGTCAAGGGCAAGATCGGCGGCCGCACCCACGAGATCAGCCGCCTGATCGGTCGCAGCCTGCGCGCCGTGGTGGACATGAAAGCCCTCGGCGAGAACACTGTGGTGCTTGATTGTGACGTGCTGCAAGCGGATGGCGGCACCCGCACGGCCGCGATCACCGGCGCTTATGTCGCCATGGTTGACGCGATCGAGTGGGGCCGCTCGAAGAAGTTCATCTCGGCCAAGGCGCAGCCCCTCATCGACAGCGTCTCCGCCGTCTCGGTCGGCATCATCGGGGGAGTGCCCATGCTCGACCTCGCGTACACGGAAGACGTGCGCGCCGACACCGACATGAACGTCGTCGTCACCGGTCGCGGTCTCTTCGTCGAGGTGCAGGGCACCGCCGAGGCGGCACCGTTCGATCGTACAGAGCTGAACTCCCTGCTCGACCTGGCCCTCTCCGGTGCGGTCTCGCTCACCGAGTTCCAGAAGACAGCGCTGACCGACGCCGTGACGGCCGGCACGGCAACGGGAAACTGACCGTGGCCGCAGCGCCGACCGTGCAGGTCGTACTCGCCACCCACAACCCGCACAAGGTCGAAGAACTCCGCCGCATCCTCGAGCCGGCACTGCCCGGGGTTGAGGTTCTCGCCTACGACGGGCCCGAACCCATCGAAGACGGCGCAAGTTTCACCGCGAACGCGCTCATCAAAGCCCGAGCGGCCGCCGCCCACACGGGACTCCCTGCGATCGCCGACGACTCGGGCATCTGCGTCGACGTGCTCGGCGGCTCACCCGGCATTTTCTCCGCCCGCTGGGCGGGCCCCGCGAAGGATGCTGGCGCGAACCTTGACCTGCTGCTCTGGCAGTTGGGGGACATGTCGGCCGAACACCGAACAGCTCACTTCACCTGCGTCGTGGCGCTCGCCCTGCCGGACGGTACCGAACGGGTGGGAATCGGTGAGTGGCCCGGCCAGATTCTCGCCGAGGCGGCCGGGGCAAACGGGTTCGGCTACGACCCGATCTTCCTGCCCGACGGGTACGCGATCTCGGCGGCGGAACTGACGGCATCCGTCAAGAATCAGATCAGCCACCGGGCGCTCGCATTCGAGGCCATCGTGCCGGAATTGCGCGCCCTGCTCGGCTAAGGCTCCGTGCGCGGGCGCGTCCCGGGCGCCTGAGAATGGCACTCATACCCAACTGGGGTGCTGGCTGGCAATTGGCCGGTCGCGGTTCTAGTTTGGAACTATGGCGCACTCCCACGGGCATTCTCACGGCACGGGCACGTCGAACCGCGCCCGGCTGACCCTTGCCATCGTCATCGTCGCGGCGGTGCTCGTCGTCGAGGTCATCGGGGCCTGGATCACCGGGTCGCTCGCCCTGCTCGCCGATGCCGGACACATGTTTTCCGACCTGGCCGGCCTCACGATCGCCCTGGCGGCGACCCTTGTGGCCGCCCGGCCGCCGACGGACCGGCAGACCTTCGGTTATCAGCGCGCCGAAGTCTTCGGGGCATTGCTGAACGGGATCATCCTGGTCGGGGTGGCCGTTGCCGTCGTGATCGGTGCGCTCGGACGCCTGCTCGATCCGGGGACCGGCCACGTGCTCGGCGCACCGATGCTCCTGGTGGCGGTCATCGGGCTGCTCGCCAACATTGCCGGCGTGCTGTTGCTGCGCCCGGCGCAGGGCACGTCGATCAATATGCGCGGTGCCTATCTCGAGGTGCTCGCCGACGCGCTCGGGTCGGTCGCCGTGATCGTGGCCGCGGTGGTTATTCTGTTCACGGGCTTCGATCAGGCGGATGCGATCGCCTCCCTGCTGATCGCGGCCATGATCCTGCCGCGCGCATTCGTGCTGCTGCGCGACGTCGTGCGGGTGTTCAGCGAATCCACGCCCGCGGACACCGACGTCGACGAGATCCGTCGTCACCTCGTCGCCACTCCCGGGGTGCTGGCGGTGCACGACGTACATGTCTGGGCGATCACGAGCGGGGCCCATGTCTTCAGCGCCCATATCGTGGTCGATCCCGTCGTGCTGGCCGCTGGCGGTACCGGCGCCCTGCTCGATGAGCTATCGGAGTGTCTAGCCCACCATTTCGACGTGGAGCACTCCACGTTTCAGCTGGAGCCCGCCGAGCACGCCGCCCATGAGGACCAGCACCACCGTTAGCCGGATAGAACCGCTCAGGCCTCGTGACGGCCGTCGTGGGCGGTCTTGAAGGTGTTCGGGTCGAGGATCAGGTTCTCCGTCGTGACGGGGCGGCTGCTCAGACGCTTGGCTTTGCGCACGGACTGCGCGTAGTGGAATGCGGTCGGCACGAGCGTGAGCACCACGGCCGCGATCAGGATCACATCAATGTAGTTCTGCACGAATTCGGCGACGGGCGGGATGAAACCCAGCAGGTAGCCACCGAAGGTGAGTCCTGCGCCCCAGATCAACGCGCCGATCAGGTTGTAGAAGGTGTACTTGCGGTAGTCCATGTGCCCGACACCGGCAGCGACCGGGGCGAAGGTACGTACGATCGGAACGAAGCGGGCGACGATGACGGCCAGCCCGCCGAAGCGCACGAAGAAGGCATTCGTGCGTTCGACATTCTTGATGCTGAAGATGCCCGATTCCTTGCGCTCAAAGATGCGCGGGCCAAATCGGTGCCCGATCAGGTAGCCCACCTCCCCGCCGAGGAACGCCGCAAACCCGATGGCGAGGGCCACCCACCAGATGTCGATGGTGATGACCCCGGCAAAGGTGAGCAACCCGGTGATCACGAGGAGAGTGTCGCCGGGCAGCAAGAATCCGATCAGCAAGCCGGTCTCCGCGAACACGATTGCGCAGACGCCGAGAAGTGCCCACGGGCCGAACCCGGCGATGAGGACTTCCGGGTCAAGCCACGGGATCAGGGCGGTGTGATTCACAGAGAAAACTCCAGTCGGCGGGCGGCCACGGGGGCAAGGGGTGGTGAGCGCGGATACTGACGACAGGCTACCCCGTTAAGGCCAATATGAGCCGTGAAAGTGGGGGCTTGCTCAGCCGTTCGGCGCGGCGTCGGACGGGGCGACTGCCTCGTTGCTGGCCTGCAGCCGCGCCTCGGTGCGGGCATCACGTCGGTCCGCGCGCCAGGTGCGGTAGCCGAACACGATGGACGCGGCTATGAACACGCCGGCGATGACGTAGGCGGCGCTCTTGACGCCGGGGATCGAGGCTGCGTAGTAGCCGGTGAGCGTCAGCCCGACGCCCCATGCGACCGCGCCGAGCAGGTTGCTGGTCAGGAATTTGACGTAGTTCATTCGGCCGACGCCGGCGATCACCGGGACGAAGACCCGAGCCCAGGGCATGAAGCGGGCTATCACCACCGCCCACCAGCCGAACTTGCGATAAAACGTCTCGGTGCGGGCGATGGCGGCGAGGGTACGCCGTCCGCCGCGACGCTCGAGGTAGCCCCGCCCGTACCGCCGGCCCAGCAAAAAGCCGACCTGATCGCCGAGGAACGCGGCGACGCCGGTACCCATGACGAGGAGGACGATGTTCAGATCACCGCTCGCGGCGGCGACGAGACCCGACCCGAACAGCAGTGAATCCCCGGTCACAAAGGGAATGAAAACTCCGAGAAAAAGGGCAGTGCCCGCGAAGACCAAGCCCCACACGATCAGGTAGAAGAGCACGATGCCGGTTGTGCCGAGCAGGTCACCGAGCTGTTGATCCAGCGCGGCGGTTGGCAGCACGGCGGTTGGTAGCACGGCGGTTGGAAGCACGGCGGATACCAGCACAGAACCCCCTTCTGACGGCGTTGCAGCTGGTGCGGGAGAGGGGACTTGAACCCCCACGCTCGAAAGCACAGGAACCTAAATCCTGCGTGTCTGCCAATTCCACCACTCCCGCAGCTACTCGGTCAGTCTACTTTGTCCGCCCTCGTCCCGCCGAGCAGTACCGCCGAGCAGGGCCTGCTGAAATTCGGACGTACGCGTGCGCAGTGCCGTGACGACGGCGGCGACCGCAGGCTGTCGCAGGGACTCGGGGCGCAGCACCATCCAGTAGGGGAGCTGTTCGTGAAAGTCCCCCGGCAACAGCCGAACCAGGTCTGGGTGCTGATCCGCCATGAAACAGGGCAGAAAGCCAATCCCGGCTCCGGCCCGCGTCGCTTCGACGTGCACGAACACGTTGGTCGAACTCACCGAGTCCATCATTGTCGGGACCAGCCGGCGCGGTGCGTCGAGGTCATCAACCTGCAGCATGGAGTCCACGAAATAGACGAGCGGATGCCGCGTCAGCTCGTCGACGCTGCTCGGCGTTCCCCGCTCCGTGAGGTAACTGCGCGAGGCGTACATGCCCAGCGTGTAATAGCCCAGCCGAAAGGCTTCGGCGCGGTGAACCTGCGGTTCACCGACGACGACCTCTATGTCCAGGCCGGAGCGGTGCTGCAGCGCGCGTCGGGTCACCGTGACGATTTCCACCCGCAGCTGAGGGTGCGCGCGCTGCAGGTCGGCGACGGCGGGCGCCGCGATGTAGGCGCTGAAACCGTCCGTGGCCGACATGCGCACGACCCCGGTGAGCCGAGCGGGGGCATCCGCGGGAGCCTGTAAGACACCAACGGCCGATTCGATGCGTTCGGCGGCCTCGACGGCTCGGCTGCCGAGGTCGGTGACCTCCCAGCCACCCGCCGTTCGGGACAGTACCCGTCCGCCGAGAGCACGTTCCAGGCTTGTGATTCGACGCGAGATGGTCGTGTGGTTGAGCCCGAGGCTGTCGGCCGCGGTGGTGAAACGACCGGTGCGAGCCACGGCGAGCAGCACGAGCAGATCGTCGGGGTTCGGTGGCGTCGCGGGCGTGTGGGGAAACGTCATGTCTGCAATTATGCACACGGCCTGTGTCGAAGTGGTTCTTGTTGCACGCGGGACCTGCGGGAATACTCAGTACAGGCAACAGCCAGCCCACCCTCACCCCCACAACCTGTCAGTGACGACAGCGAAGGAGACAGCCATGAGCGTCAATGAGCGTCTGGAAGCCGACGGGGCGAATAAATCGTCAGCGCGCGGCCCGGAATCTGAGAAGTCCGGATTGAAGAAAATCGTGGCGGCCTCGATGGTCGGCACCGTCGTTGAATGGTACGAGTTCTTCCTCTACGCTACCGCGGCCAGCCTGGTCTTCGGAAAGGTCTTCTTCCCGAACGCCGGCAGTGAGCTCGACGGCATCATCGCCGCGTTCCTCACCTATGCCGTGGGCTTCATCGCCCGGCCGCTCGGCGGAATCGTCTTCGGTCAGATCGGTGACAAGCTCGGCCGCAAGCACACCCTGCAGGTCACCATCATCATGGTCGGTGTCGCCACCTTCCTGATGGGCTGCCTGCCGGGGTTCGACACCATCGGCTACTGGGCGCCGGCGCTGCTCGTCGCACTGCGCTTCATCCAGGGCTTCGCGGTCGGCGGGGAGTGGGGCGGCGCGGTGTTGCTCGTCGCGGAGCACAGCCCGAACAAGTCCCGCGGATTCTGGTCGAGTTGGCCGCAGGCGGCCGTACCGGTCGGTAACCTGCTGGCCACGCTCGTTCTGCTCACGATGACCTGGATCCTCCCCGCCGACCAGTTCCTCAGCTGGGGCTGGCGCGTTGCCTTCTGGCTCTCGGCGGTCATCGTCGTGATCGGCTACTACATTCGTACCCACGTCAGTGAAGCCCCGATCTTTCTCGAGGCCCGCGCGCAGGTCGAGGCCGAGAAGGCCATCAGCTACGGCGTTCTCGAAGTCGTGCGCAAGTACCCGAAGGGCATCCTCGGTGCCATGGGCCTGCGGTTCGCCGAGAACATCCTCTACTACATCATCGTGAGCTTCTCGATCGTGTACCTCGTGACCGTGCACCAGTACGACACCAGCCAGTTGCTGCTCGCGCTGCTGATCGCGCACGTCGTGCACTTCCTCGTCATTCCCCAGGTCGGGCGTCTCTCTGACGCACTGGGCCGCAAGCCGGTCTACCTGGCCGGCGCCATCCTCGGCTCCACCTGGGCCTTCTTCGCCTTTCCGATGTTCGACACCCTCAACCCGGTGCTCATCGTGCTCGCGATCACCGTGGGGCTGTGCTTCCACGCCCTCATGTACGCTGGCCAGCCCGCCATCATGGCCGAGATGTTCCCGACCCGCATGCGCTACTCGGGCGTCTCCCTGGGCTACCAGGTCACGTCGATCCTCGCCGGGTCCCTGGCCCCGATCATCGCGTCTGCGCTGCTGCAGCGCTTCGAATCATGGGTGCCGGTCGCGATTTACATCATGATCGCCTGCGCGATCACGGTCGTCGCGGTGGTCACCCTGAAAGAAACCCGCGGGGCCTCCCTCCGTGAGATCGACGCGGTCGATGCCCGCAAGCACGGCCTCGCCCCGGCGGCTGCTGTCCATGAGTGATCTCGCTCAGGCCACTCAGGCCACTCAGGCCACTCAGGACACTGAGACTCGAGCGCTGCTCGCGCTGCCAACCGGTTCCCTCACCGGCCGCCGTGCCGTCGTGACCGGGGGAGCAAGCGGCATCGGCGCGGCCATCGTGCGCTCCCTCGCCGAACGCGGAGCCCACGTCATCGTCGCCGACATGGACGATCGCGGCGCGAAATCGCTCGCCGAGGAGATTGACGGGTCGAGCTGGCCGGTGAATCTGCTCGACCCGCAGGCGGTGGCCGACAGCGCGCTCGCCGAGGCGCTCGATGGCGTCGACATCCTGGTGAACAACGCCGGAATCCAGCGCATCAATCCAATCGAGGATTTTGCGCCGGAGGACTTCCACCGCATCATCAACCTGATGCTCGAGGTGCCGTTCCTGCTCATCCGGGCCGTACTGCCGCAGATGTACACGGCCGGCTTCGGGCGCATCATCAACGTGTCCTCGGTGCACGGGCTGCGGGCCTCGCCTTTCAAGAGCGCCTACGTCGCCGCCAAGCACGGGCTCGAGGGACTCTCCAAGGTCACCGCCCTCGAGGGCGGGCCCCACGGAGTGACGAGCAACTGCGTGAGCCCCGGATATGTGCGCACACCCCTGGTGGAAAAGCAGATCGCCGACCAGGCTGCGGCGCACGGCATTCCCGAGTCTGAGGTGCTCAGCCGCATCATGCTGACCGAGAGTGCGATCAAACGGCTCGTGGAACCCGCCGAGGTGGGCTCGCTCGTGGCCTGGCTGGCGTCGACCGAGGCCGCCATGGTCACCGGGTCGAGCTACACGATGGACGGCGGCTGGTCCGCCCGCTGATCCGCGCAGGTGTTGATCCGCGGCATCCGCTCGAAAAATACTCCGGCACCCCCGCGCTTCGCGGGGTGCCGGAGTATTCGTGCAGGCGCCGATCAGCAGAGGATGCGCCCGATCTCCGGTGCCGAGGTCGGCTGCCAGGGAGAGGTCGGCACGGGGGAAGTCGGCTCGGCGTGCTCGATGGTCGGTGAGCATGGTCGAGTGCTGACAAGTCCTCATTGAGGGGCACTGTCCCTGTGGCTATACGAGTTCGCGATAAAGAGACCCGCGAAATATTGCCTGTGGAGAACTTTCCCACTGACGGTCGGAATGCTGCATCATGCAGTCATGACCGAGGCCGTGCGCGAAATTACCGAGCAAGTTCGCCTGCGCGTGCGCCGTGAGGGAGTGGACCTGGCCGCCGATCGGGGGCTGGCCGAGCAGTATGTGCGCGATGAGCTGCGCCGCTACAGCGAGCGCGCGCTGGGGGGCCACGGTGCCCTCATCCGCGACGAGCATCAGGCCGCTCGCGAGATCGTCGCCTCCCTGACCGGCTTCGGGCCGCTGCAGCCGCTGCTCGACGACCCCGACATCGAGGAAATCTGGATCAACGGGCCCGATCGCGTGTTCGTCGCCCGAGACGGGATCGCCGAACTCACCGCGATGACATTCACCGAGCAGGAGATGCGTGACCTCGTCGAGCGGATGCTGCAGGCCTCCGGCCGCCGCGTCGACCTCTCGTCGCCGTTCGTGGACGCCACCCTTCCCGACGGGTCGCGGCTGCACGTGGTCATCCCGGATATCACGAAGCATTTTGTGGCGGTCAACATACGCAAGTTCACCCGGCGCATCCGGGACCTGAACCAGCTCGTGGAGCTCGGCTCGCTGACACCGCAGGCGGCCGAATTCCTCCGGATGTGCGTGCTCGCCGGGCAGAACATTCTCGTCTCCGGCGCCACCCAGACCGGCAAGACCACCCTGCTGAACGCGCTGCTGTCGGCCACCCGGGCCCGCGACCGCATCGTCACGGTCGAGGAGACGTTCGAGCTGAACCTCACGGCGCGCGACGTGGTCGCGATGCAGTGCCGCCAACCCAGCCTCGAGGGCACCGGCGAGATCACCCTGCGACGCCTGATCAAGGAGGCCTTGCGGATGCGCCCGGACCGCCTGATCGTGGGGGAGGTGCGGGAGGCCGAAAGCCTCGACCTGCTCATTGCTCTGAACAGCGGCTTGCCCGGGATGTGCTCGATCCACGCCAACAGCGCCCGGGACGCCCTGGCCAAGCTGTCGACGCTGCCGCTGCTGGCTGGGCGCAACATCGACTCGGCCTTCGTGCTGCCGACCGTTGCCGGGTGCATCGACATCGTGGTGCACTGCGAGCTGGACCGTCACGGTTTTCGCCGGGTATCGGAGATCATCGCGCCGAGTGGCCGACTCAGCGGTGCCCTCATCGAGGCGAGCCCGATCTTCCTCTCACCGGACGGGCGCCTCACAGCCACCGGCGGCTACCCGACGAAACTGGCCAAGTTTCGAGCGGCAGGCCTCGACCCGGCGATCGTGCTCGGTCCGGGAGCCGCATGATCGCCGGCATGGTCGGGGGCGTGCTGCTCGCCGGCGCCGGGCTCGGTGGGGTGTTGGGAGCAGGCCTGGTGCTGGTGCTGGCACCGTTCCTGTGGCCTGCCCCGATGACCGCCGATCCGGGCCGACGCGGTTCCGGGCAGCGGATGCGCACCCTGCTCGCCCAGGCCGGCCTCGGCACCGTACCGGTGCCGGCTTTCCTCGCCGTCTCGATGGTGCTCGGCCTCGCCGGCGCGGGACTGGTTCAGGGCCTGTTGGGCGTGGCCGCCCTCACCCTGGTCGGGGGCGCCGCCAGCGCCGCCGGGCCGTGGCTGATCGTGGCCTCGCGGGCTCGTGCCCGGCGCCGGGCGAACCGCACGGTGTGGCCGGATGTCGTCGACCACCTCGTCTCGGCACTGCGATCGGGTCTCGCCCTGCCTGACAGCGTGAGCAGTCTGTCGCACGCCGGCCCGATCGCCACCAGAGCGGCCTTCGCCGCCTTCGAGCGCGAGTACCGGGCGACGGGAAATTTCGCGCACGGTGTGACGGAACTGAAGGAGACCCTCGCCGATCCGATCGCGGATCGCATCTGTGAAACGCTCCGAATGGCGCGGGAAGTCGGCGGCAGCGACCTGACCGTCGTGCTGCGGAGCCTGGCCGCCTGGCTGCGCCAGGACGCGGCCATCCGCTCTGAGGTCGAAGGCCGGCAATCGTGGATCGTCAATGCGGCCAGACTGGGCGTCGCGGCGCCGTGGCTGATCCTCGTGCTGCTCGCCTCGCGCCCGGAAGCGGCGTTCGCGTACAACACGCCCACGGGAACGGTGGTGATCGCCGGCGGACTGGTCGTCTCGATCGTGGCCTACCGGGTCATGATCCACCTCGGTCGTCTGCCCGAGGAACAGCGGTGGTTCCGGTGACGGCGGCCCTCGGCTGGGCGGTGCTCTGCGGTACGGGCCTCGGCGTCGGACTGTGGTCGCTCGTCAGCCTCACGCCCCGGCTCAGCCGCCCCCGACTCATCGACCGCGTGGCGCCGTACATCCTCGATGTGTCCAGCGCGGCCCGGGCGTTCGTCGGACGTAAAACCCTCGACCCGGTTCCGGTGCTCGGCAGCCTCGCAGCGCCGATGCTGGGCTCCCTCACGCGACTGTTGGCCCGCATCCTGGGCGGCGCGGATGCCATCGAACGTCGGCTGCGGCAGGCCGGCCTGACCCTCACCAGTGATGAATTCCGGTTTCGGCAGCTGGTCTGGGCGCTCGGGGCCTTCGCCGCTGGCGCGGTAGTCGTGCTGGTCGCACCGGCGGCACGGTCGCTACCCGTGCCGCTGCAGCTGGTAGCCCCGCTGCTCGCCGGACTCGGCGGGGCACTCGGCCGGGAGGCCCTGCTGCAGCGGGCGGCCACCAGGCGGCTGGCCCGGATGTCCAGCGAACTGCCCACGGTGCTCGAATTCCTCACGCTCTCCCTCTCAGCGGGGGAGGGGATCCTCGACTCGATTCGGCGCGTGGCAACGTCGAGCTCCGGAGAGCTCGCGCGCGAGCTCGGCGGTGTCGTCACCGACGTGCACGCGGGGGTGCCGCTTGCCGCTGCCCTCGCATCGATGGCTCGCCGACTCGACCTGCCCGCAGTGACCCGGTTCACTGACCAGGTCACCGGCGCCCTCGACCGGGGTTCGCCGATCGCCGAGGTGCTGCGCGCCCAGGCGCAGGATGCCCGCGAGCAGGCCAAGCGCGACCTGCTTGAAACGGCGGGCAAGAAGGAGGTCGCCATGCTGGTTCCCGTAGTTTTTCTGATCCTGCCCATGACCGTTCTGTTCGCGATTTTTCCCGGGCTGGTTGTTCTGCAGACCGGTTTCTAGTACGCCCAGTTCCCGCTCCAGTCCGAGTTTCAGGCCCGATCCGAAAGCAGGCAACCCATGTTCACCGTTCTCCACCAGTACTTCCTGTCGCTGTGGTGCCGGCTGCCGGGCAGCCGACGTCGTCCGCGCTGGGCCGAAGAGCGCGGTGACGTGCCGGGCTGGGTGCTGATCACGCTGATGACAGCGGGCCTCGTGCTCATCATTTGGGGGCTCGCCGGCCCCGCGCTCAGCGGCGTCTTTCAACAGGCGATCGACCGCGTGAGCGCGTTCTAACAGCGATGATGGTGCCACGGATGTTGCGCGCGGGGTGGCGGCAAGACCTGCGTTGCGGGAACCCCGCCGACGGCGGCTCGGCCGTCGCCGAGTTCGTCATGGTGGTCTCGCTGCTGACGCTGCTCACCCTGTCGGTGATGCAGCTGGCCCTCGCCCTCCACATTCGCAATACGGTTCTCGACGCGGCGGCCGAGGGCGCCCGCTTCGCGGCGCTCGCCGGAAACACGCCGGGGGACGGCAGCCTGCGTACCCGTGATTTGATCGGGTCCGCGCTGGGCGAGCGCTTCACCGTTGACGTCACGGCGAGCCTCGAGAGCGTGAGCGGCGTCTCAACCGTGGCGGTGCGCGTGCGTGCGCCGTTGCCGATTCTCGGGCTGCTCGGACCTCAACATGGGTTCGAGGTGACCGGGCATGGAGCGCTCGAAGAACTGGAGTAGCGCGAGTCGATGGTGGGGCCGGGGCCGCGGAAAGGGCGAGACCGGGTCGGCCGCGCTCGAGTTTCTCACGGCCGGATTCCTGCTGCTGGTGCCGCTGGTCTACCTCGTCGTCTCGCTGTCCGTAGTGCAGGCCGGGGCCCTGGCGGTCGAAGGCGCCGCCCGGCAGGCCGCGCGCGTCTATGTTCAGGCACCCACTGAAACCGTCGCGGTCGAGCGCGCCACCCGGGCCGTGGAATTCGGGCTGGCGGACTACGGACTGAAGGCAACGGATGCCACGGTGCGGGTCGCCTGCACCGGCGGCGCCGACGGGTGCCTCACCCGTGAGTCGGGGGTCACGGTGACCGTGAGCCTGAGCGTCGCGCTGCCGCTGATCCCCGATGTGTTGTCCCTGCGCGGCGCGGCGAGTATTCCACTGCAGGGAACGGCCACCCAGATCGTGTCGCGGTTTCGGGAGGACCTGTGAGTGCCGCCGAAACGCCCGACCCGAGCGACCGCACCGACCCGAGCGACCGCACCGATCACGGCGAAGACGGCTCGACGCTGCTGCTGACCATCTTCTACGGGTTCCTGGCCACCACGCTCATCCTGATTGTCGTCGCGGCCACCTCGCTGTATCTCGAACGCAAGCGGCTGTTCACGCTCGCCGACGGTGCCGCCCTCGCGGCCTCGGAGGCGTTCACGCTCGACACCACGTCGGGCACTCCGGTGCCCCACCTCGATTCTGCGACGGTGTCCGCCGCCGTCGATCGCTACCTGGCGCTGGCACCGCACGACGGTTTCGAGGGCTTCGGCGTCAGCCGGGCAGTCGCCGTGGACAATATCGGCGCGAGTGTGACCCTGACAGCCTCGTGGCGCCCGCCGGTGGTGTCCCTGGTGCTGCCGACCGGCATTGCCCTCGTCGTCACCGCCGACGCGCGGGCCGCGTTCGGCGGCCGCTGAGCCGAACTTCAGATCTGGACATTTCAGAAGTTCTGACTTATTCTGAGTAATTGTCGGGATTGCGTGTAGACTATTCTCAACTCGTAGTCGACAAAGAAAGCCTCCTACTCTGTAGGAGGCATTTTTTATTTCACGGCCCATCCGCTACCCCGGGTTGGGCCTGTCAGGAATTGTGAATTGAATCGAACGTGGTTCGGTTTGGGAACCTGTCCATACGGTGTGGCCGCCACCGTGTGCCCCAGTTTTTTCGCGGCACTGTTTCACCCATTGTGATTGACCGTGATACTCATGGACGTAATCCTGGACATGCGCAGCGTTTCGCTGCTTGATTTTGACTCCGTGCTCCCCTGCGAGGGAGTGCACCACGAACGCGGACTCAGCGGGCACGATCCGGCAGAGTCCGGCGGGTTCATGGTGATCTCTCCGTGCTGCGGGCCCAAAGTCATCCAGTGCTCGCCCCGCGTCGCGGCCATGCAGAGTTCCGGTGTGCTCTACTGCGGGGTGTGTGAACGTGAGCACCTGACGAGCGAATATCGTTTCATCCCGCTCGATAATACGTAGGCCCTGCGCCGCGCTCTCTCGTGCGGGTGCTATTCGACACGGATGCCGAGGTGCGCGGCCAGCAGGGGCGCGAGCAGGGCGAGCTGCGCGTCGTCGATCGTGGCGCCGCGCAGCCCCTCGAGGCCGTGGATGGCACTGAACTCGCTCGAACGCAGGTCGACATCGGTGCAGCGCGCACCGGTGACATCGAGGGTGCCGATGCGGCAGTTCTGCAGCTCGACCCGCTGCAGGGTCGCGCTGCCGAGATCGAGCTCATCGATGATGCAGTTCGAGAGCAGAACGTCGGTCAGTGTCGCGTTGCGCAGGTTGACGAAGTCGAGCTTCGATCCGTCGATGTGCACCGATCGCAGGGTGGCCTCGTACGCCTCCATCGAGCCGATCCGCGCATGGTCGAGGCGCACATCACGCCAGGTCGAGCGGGGCGCACTGAACACGGGCGCATGCAGATCGGTGAAAATGCTCTCCGACACGGTGATACCGCGCAGGGCCGCATCATGCAGGTCGACGCCGACGAACTCGCACTCCTCAAACGTCGCACCCGTCAGGTCGCGCTCGCCGAGGCTGACGCCGGTGAAGCGCAGCGCTTCGCATCCGTCGCCGCGCCCGAGCGCTGCGCCGTCGCTGTCGGTGATGCCGTGCAGCCTGATCGGGTCGATCAGGGGTGAGCGGATGCCGGTCGTCGGGCGCGGGCGGGCCACGCTTAGGCGGCGGGAGTGGTCGTGGTAACGGGAAGCTCGGCCACGGGCTCGAGCACGAACACCGGAATCTCCCGGTCGGTCTTGACCTGGTAGTCCGCGTAGTCGGGGAACGCAGCGACGGAACGCTCCCACCACACGGCTTTTTCATCGCCGGTGACTTCGCGGGCGCGCATATCCCACTTGCGAGTGCCGTCCTGCAACTCAACCAGCGGATGCGCGATCACGTTCGCGTACCAGACCGGGTTTTTCGGGGCGCCGCCGAGGGACGCCACCGCGGCGTAGACGCCGTCGTGTTCGACGCGCATCAGCGGGGCCTTGCGCAGTTTGCCGCTCTTGACGCCGAGGGTGGTCAGCACGATCACGGGCATGTCGCGCAGCGTGGTGCCCTGCGTGCCGCCGGATGTTTCATACAGGTCGACCTGGTCGCGCACCCACTGGGCAGAGCTGGCTTCGTATTCTCCGATGAGGGGCATACACGCGGGAACCATTGCGGGGTCGTGAGTATTCCCGACCGGCTCAGCGGCGTGGGTGCGGAGCGTAGCGCGGGATATACCGACCGAGGATCACGGCGCCGCACAGGCCGAGCACGCCCATCACGCCGCTGGCCAGCGAGAGCGAGGCGAGGGCCGTGATGCCGGCGACGCCGAGCGGAGCCAGGGCACTGCCGAAATCGGCGGTGAAGCGCCAGGCGCCGAGGAACTGGGCAGGGTCGTGCCGGGGAGCCAGGTCGGCACCGAGGGTCATGATCAGGCCGCTGCCGATTCCATTGGCCAGGGCGAGGAACATGGCGACGGCGATGAACCACTCCACGTTGCTCGCAAGGTCGTGAGTCGTGGCGAGCACCAGATGGCCGGCGCCGAGGCCGATCAGCGAGGGCACGGCGGTCCAGATTCGGCCGAAGCGGTCCATGATCTGGCCGCTCGCGTAGAACAGGGCGAAGTCGATGCCGCCGGCGATGCCGATGATGAGCGCGGTCTCGGGAGCGCTGATGCCGATACTGACCGCCCAGAGCGGCAGGATGACCGTGCGGCTGGCCCGCATCGCGCCGACCAGGGCCGTGCCGGTGCCGAGCCGGGTCAGAACGCCGCGGTGGCTCCAGATCGTCTGGAAGAGGCCGCTGGCCTGGGCGGATGCCTCCGCCACCGGGTCCGCAGGTTCTGACCGGGAGGGTCGCGCGAAGGTGCTCGACGGGTCAGGCAGCAGGAGCAGCACCGTGGCCGCGGCGGCGCTGCAGACGATGAACATCCAGAACACGGACTGGGTGCTTCCGGTCAGGTAGATCAGGCCGGCCGACAGCAGCGGGCCGATGAACCAGCCCGCCCGAAAGACCCCGCCGAGGGTGGACAGCGCTCGGGCGCGATAGACCAGCGGAACATAGACCGTCATGAAGGCATGCCGGGCGAGTGAGAACACCGCGGTCGCCACCCCGATCAGGAAGATGCCGACGCCGAGCACCCAGGGATTCTGGGCGCTCAGGCAGATCAGCACGGCGCCGACCGTCAGGGCCGACGACCAGATCATGGCGTTACGCTCGCCGATCCGGGACACGACCCAACCGCTCGGAATGTCACCGATCAATTCGCCGACCATGATCATCGCCGCGATAAAGCCGGCCAAGGCGAGCGTGGCGCCGAGGTCGTCGGCCACCAGGGGAATCAGCGGAATGATCGCGCCCTCCCCGATGGAGAACAGCAGCGTCGGCAGGAAAGCGACGAGGGCGACCGATCGAAGACTGAACGGGCGCTCCGGCTCGCGCGCAGACTCCGGAGGGCTCATAGATTTCGATGCTACGCCAGTGTCAGGACCGCACTGTGCGACCCGCGCGGGTGGGCGGCCGCGCCCGGTAGGCTGGGTCGACATGATTGACCTGGATTTTTCGGAGCAGATCGCCGCACTGCGGACCACCTTTGGCGACATCCGTTCGGTCGTCGATGTCGAACGCCTGCGGGCCGACATCGCCGAGCTGAGCGAGCAGGCGGGGGAGCCCGACCTGTGGGACGACACCGAGCACGCGCAGAAGGTGACCAGCGACCTCAGCCACCGCCAGAGCGCCCTCGCGCGCATGGAGAGCATCGAGACCCGCCTCGACGACCTCGAACTTCTCGTGGAGATGGCCAACGAGGGCCACGGCGACCAGGATTCCGCCGACGAGGCCACGATCGAGCTGGCGAGCCTGCAGAAACTCCTCGGCGAGCTCGAGGTGCAGACCCTGCTCAACGGTGAATTCGACGAGCGCAACGCCGTCATCACCATTCGCGCCGGAGCGGGCGGTGTCGACGCGGCGGACTTCGCCGAGATGCTGCTGCGCATGTACCTGCGCTGGGCCGAACAGCACGACTACCGCACGAGCGTGCTCGACATCAGCTACGCAGAGGAGGCGGGCATCAAGTCCGCCATCGTCGAGTTCGACGCGCCCTACGCGTTTGGCACGCTGAGCGTGGAGGCCGGCACTCACCGCCTCGTGCGGATGAGCCCGTTCAACTCCGCCGGTAAACGCCAGACCTCCTTCGCCGCGGTCGAGGTCGTGCCGCTGATCGAGCAGACCGAGTCGATCGAGGTGCCCGACGGGGACATTCGCGTCGATGTCTTCCGGTCGAGCGGACCCGGCGGCCAGTCCGTCAACACGACCGACTCCGCCGTGCGCATCACCCACCTGCCCACCGGCACCGTGGTGAGCTGCCAGAACGAGAAAAGCCAGATCCAAAACCGCGCGGCGGCGATGCGCGTTTTGCAGTCCCGACTGCTGCTGCTCGAGCGCGAGAAGGAAGCCGCGACAAAGAAGGAACTCGCCGGTAACATCACCGCCAGCTGGGGTGACCAGATGCGCAGCTATGTGTTGGCGCCGTACCAGATGGTCAAGGACCTCCGCACGAACCACGAGGTCAACAACCCGACCAACGTGTTCAATGGTGACCTCGACGGCTTCATCTCCGCCGGAATCCGCTGGCGCAAGAAAGCTCCCACGGACTAGTGCCAACCGGTGGCCGAAGCTTGGCATTCGGTGGGTGGGGCGAGTCGTAAGTCGCTATTCGGTCGACGCGTGCCTAGGCTCGGTATGCCATGATCCGATTTGATCACATTTCCAAGAAGTATCCCGGTACTACCCGACCGGCACTGAACTCGATTGACGTCGAAATTCTGCGAGGTGAGTTCGTCTTCCTCGTCGGTGCGTCCGGCTCGGGCAAATCGAGCTGCCTGCGCCTCGTGCTCAAGGAGGAGAAGCCGACCAGCGGCAGCATCCACGTGCTGGGCCAGGACCTGCGCTCAATCTCGAACCGCAAGGTGCCCTACTTTCGCCGAAACCTCGGCGTCGTCTTTCAGGACTTCCGCCTGCTGCCGAACAAGACCGTGTTCGACAACGTGGCCTTCAGCCTGCAGGTCATCGGCAAGTCCCGGGGCTTCATCCAGGAAGCCGTGCCTGACACCCTCAAGATGGTCGGCCTCGCCGAAAAGGCCCTGCGCTTTCCCCACGAACTTTCCGGTGGTGAGCAGCAGCGAGTGGCCATCGCCCGTGCCATCGTCAACAAGCCCCAGATTCTGCTCGCCGACGAGCCCACCGGAAACCTCGACCCGACCACGAGTGCGGGAATCATGGCGCTGCTCGCGAGTATCAATGCCGGCGGCACCACGGTGATCATGGCCACCCACGAAGCCGGCATCGTCGACGAGATGCAGCGCCGCGTGATCGAGCTGGTCAATGGCGAGATCGTTCGTGACGAGCGTCAGGGTGGGTACGCCACCGCGGCGATTCCCACGGTCACCGCCGCCGCACAGACCAATGCGACACGCGTCGAGGCGGCGGCCCGCCAGGCCGAGGTTCCGGTGCCTCTGGCCGCACCGGTGGCCCACCCCGTGCGGGTCGGCGCGGGCGCGACCGGCCAGTCGCTCACTTTTCCCTCCCCGATCGAACGGGTGCCGGCCACTGAACCGGCAGTCGAGCCGCCGGCCGCACCGGTGGTCGTCACGGCCCCCGACTCCGGCATGCCGGTCACCCGGTTCGCTCCCGTGCGCGACGCCCAGCCGGCCCCGATTGTGGCCGAGCCGCCGGCATCCGCGCCAACGCCTGAAACGTCGGCAGCGGATGCCGCTGATCCCGCGACGACCGTCACCAGCGCCGTTCAGTCGGACACCGACCCCGAGTCGACCGGTGGAGGGCCGGTCATGGCCCGCCCGGTCGTGCCCGCAACCCCGCACGATGCCGCCGACCAGCTCACCCTCGCCGAGAAACTCGGCCTGAGGGCACCCGGCGAGAAACCCGATACCGGCGAACAGAATGTAGGACCCACCCGATGAGACTGGGATTAGTGCTGTCCGAAGCCGCCAACGGGTTGCGACGCAACGCCTCGATGGTCGTGTCGGTCGTTCTCGTCACGTTCATCTCGCTCACCTTCGTGGGCGCCGCGGTGCTCATGCAGATGCAGATCGGCCAGATGAAGAGCTTCTGGTACGACAAGGCCCAGGTCGGCATCTACATGTGCACCGAGATCTCGCCCGGGGACACCTGCACGTCGGGGGAAGCCTCCGCAGAGCAGATCGCGGCCGTCGAAGCCCAGCTCGAATCGCCGACCCTCGCCACGTTCGTCGACCAGTATTACTTCGAAACGCACGAGCAGGCGTTCGAGAACTTCCAGAAGCAGTTTGCCGGCAACCCCGTGGCCGACTATGTCACGGCCGACCAGCTCAACCAGACGTTCTGGGTGAACCTCAACGATCCCTCACAGTCGGATGTGCTCGTGGAGAGCCTGTCCGGGGTTGCCGGGGTCGAGAACGTCGCCGACCAGCGCAAATACCTGGACCAGATCTTCTCCGTGCTCAACGTGGCCAGCTACACGGCGATCGGAATTGCCGGGTTGATGCTCGTTGCCGCGGCCCTGCTGATTGCCACGACCATCCGTCTGTCGGCGTTCTCACGGCGCCGAGAACTCGGGATCATGCGCCTGGTGGGCGCATCGAACCGGTTCATCCAGACCCCCTTCATCCTTGAGGGCGTGTTTGCGGCGCTGCTCGGGTCGCTGCTCGCGGGTGGGGCCATCGTGGCCCTGGTGAACTTCTTCGTGCAGGGCTATCTGGGTGAGCGCCTCACCGGCTTCGCCCTCGTCGGCCTCGATGACGCCCTGATCGTGGTGCCCATCCTGCTGGTGGTCGGAGCGGTGCTCGCCGCCTTCTCGGCCAACTTCGCCATCACCCGGTACCTGAAGGTCTAGACTGGAGGGCTGCTCGGCGTTCGCGGGGCGCAGCATCAGGATTTGAGCAACAACATTTCGAGGAGGGGACCGTGCCCAGGGAACGTGGCGAAAAGGTCGTAGCCAGCAACCGCAAGGCGCGGCACGACTATTCCATCGGTGACACCTACGAGGCCGGGATGGTCCTGAGCGGCACCGAGGTGAAATCCCTGCGCGCCGGGCGCGCCTCGCTCATCGACGGCTACGCCTTCATCGACGGCGGGGAAGCCTGGCTCGACGCCGTGCACATTCCCGAGTACACCGCTGGCACCTGGACCAATCACCCGCCCCGTCGCAAGCGCAAGCTCTTGCTGCACAAGCAGGAGATCCTGAAGATCCACCAGAAGACCAAAGAGGGCGGCTACACCCTCGTGCCGCTGCGGATCTACTTTCTCGACGGCCGGGCGAAGGTCGAAATCGCCGTCGCCAAGGGCAAGAAAGAGTACGACAAGCGCCAGACCCTGCGCGAACGCCAGGATAAGCGGGAATCCGACCGCGCCATGTCGGCCCGCCGCAACCTCGGCGACTAGGATTCTGGCGCGCGTCGATGTAGTATTGGGGGCTGCACAGGTTGGGCCCTTCAGTCGTTGACTCGAAATTCCTGACTCGTGCAGATTGGCAATTCAACAGCGTGTGACAACGACCCCACCAGGGGGATGATCGGTTTCGACATTGTTTGCGCAATTGTGAGAAGCGGGTCGAGGATGCAGGGTTATCTCGTTAACGATCTCTGCAAAAAAATAGATGCCGATTCTAAGCGCATCGACTTCGCTCTCGCTGCCTAAGCGAGCGCACTAAGAAGTCCGCCAGACCGGGAATGCTCTCTACCCGGATCCTGACGCCATTTAGAGAGATTGCTTCTACATTGAGCCACGGGGTGTAGAGGGACTTAAACGAAGGCTGGGCCTGTCGGAGTAGATGCCAGTGGCAAATTCCGGGGCCGAGAAAGCGATTTCACTGGATACACCCGTAGAAGGCATATGACCACAGCAGTGGACCGGGGTTCAATTCCCCGCATCTCCACCACTGGGCACGTTGTCACACGCTGTTGTTTGTCTCACGCTGTTGTCTGTCTCACGCTGTTGTTTGTCACACGCTGTTGCGTCAGCGCAGCTCGTGCAGCCCGATCGAGGTTGTGATCGTTTCGCGCTGCCCGCCGGAATGCACGATCTCGGTACCGTCGACGGTTAGCTGGCTCGCGTGCTGGCGCAACGCCGCCGTGACCGTTGCCCGATGCTCCTCAAGCTCGAACCACTCCACTCGGGCACCGGGCGTCGACGCGATTTCGGCGAAGCGGATGCGGCACTCCGCGCTGGCCTGCACGGCCGCTTCGTGCACCCGGACATGGTCGGGATGTCCGTAGCCGCCGCCGTTGTCGTAGCTGATCACGAGATCGGGCTCGACGTGACGCATCAGTGCCGCAACATCCGTGACGACCTCGACCAGCGGAGCCCGCACGAGTGCGTCCTCATCGACGTCGTTCGCCGGCCCGGCCAGGCCGGGGCGGATCCACTCCATTCCCGAGTCACGGTACCGGCGGGGCGAGCGGGACGGCTCCTGGGCGGGAATCTCCCCGAGCCAGAACCGCTCGGCAATGCCGAGGGCATCCGTCGCCCGTTGCAGCTCTCGCTCGCGCTCCGCGGCGAGCTCGACCGTGCCTTCGAGGCCGGTCAAAGGGCCGGCGACGACCTCGCCGCGTTCGCCGCGGGTCGCCGTCAGCAGCGTCACGCGGATGCCCCGGGCGACGAGTTCCGCGATCAGGGCGCCGGTGCTGATGGTCTCGTCATCGGGGTGCGCGTGCACGAACAGTGCCGAGCAGCATCCGTCGAGAATGCTCGTGCGGGCCGTAGCCGCGGGCAGCGCGGTCACGCGATCGCGAGCTCCTGGTGGCGGCCCGCGCTGTCGGGGTGCAGCAGGGCCCGATAGACGGCGGCGAGGCTGGCGGCGGAGCGGGTCCAGCTGAGGTGCTCGGCGCGCTCCCGCCCGGCACGCGACAGCCGCTTGGCGAACACCGGATCGGACACGATACGCGCGATCGCCGCGGCCCACAGCTCGGGGTCACGCGACTGCATGACCAGGCCGGTCTCGCTGTCGATGACGGCCTCGCGCAGGCCACCGGCCGATGCCGCCACCACCGGCACGCCGCTCGCGGCACCCTCGAGGGCGACCAGGCCGTAGGTCTCCGAGTGTGAGGGCACGAGCACGACCCGGGCGCCGCTCAGCAGTACGGCCAGCTTCGCCCGGGGCTGGGGACCGACGAAGCGCACGCCGTCGGCGATTCCGTGCGACGCTGCCAGCGCGCGCAGTTCGTCGACGTAGCCGTCGAAATCGCTCGAGGCATCGCCGGCGATGACGAGTTCGGGGCGCAGCGCCTCGGGAACGGCCGCGATCGCCTCGATGGCGAGGTCGAGTCCCTTCAGCGGCTGCAGGCGCGCGGCGACGACGGCGTACCCCCGGTCCTCGGGCTGCGCGGCCGCGCTGGGCCGGAACAGGGTTCCATCGACCCCGGGCGGCACGACAGCGAGCCGGTCTGCCGAACCGCCGAGGCGCTGCAGTACGGTGTCGGCCTCGGCTTCGCTGATCGCGATCACGGCATCGGACTGTTCGGCGAGCCAGGCCTCGCCGGCCAGGCGTCCGGGGGATTCGGGGCGTTCGCCCCAGGACAGCGGGGAGCTCTCGGGCGCCGCGATGCTGTGGAAGCTTTGCACGTGCGGGGTGCCGGTCAGCCGGGCGAGCGGCAGGGCGGCCATCCCGGAGAACCAGTGGTGAGAGTGGATGACGTCCCACGGCCCGAGCGCGCTCATGCGGGCCCGGAATTCATCGACGAACGACTCGTGGTCACCCTTTGCGACGGGCTCGGCCGGGCCGGCGTCGAGAAACCGCAGGGTGACGCCGGGCGCCAGGTCGACGAAGGGGGGAAGGCCCGCCGAGGATCGGCGGGTGAGGATGTCGACGGAATGCCCGAGCGCGGCGAGGGCTTCGGCCTGATGCCGCACGACGACGTTCATGCCGCCGGCATCTCCGGAACCCGGTTCGTCACCCGGCGAGGTATGCAGGCAAACGAGGGCGATGTGGAGGGGCGTCAAAACATGGGGCACCCCGAAATCTTAACGCACGCGGCTGGGATGCGGCTCGGGAGCGGCATCCGTCGTCGTCGAATCGCTACGCTGCGCCCCGGGAGGCGGGTCCGAATGGATGCGCCGCTTCAGCGTTCCGAGCGGCTCGCCTGTTCCGCCCCAGCGTTCGGCGATGATCTCCGCCACGATCGACACGGCCGTCTCTTCCGGGGTTCGGGAACCAAGGTCGAGGCCGAGCGGACTGTGCAGACGGGCCAATTCGGCGTCGCCGACGCCGGCCTCCTGCAGCCGGCGCATGCGGTCGTCGTGGGTGCGCCTGGACCCCATCGCGCCGGTGTAGGCCAGGCGAGGGCCGCGCAGGGCGACTTCGAGCAGTGGAACGTCGAACTTCGGATCGTGGGTGAGCACGCACACGACCGTGCGATCGTCGACGAGCCCCGCAGCGAACTGTTCTGACAGGTACCGGTGCGGCCAGGCCACGATCACCTCGTCGGCGCCCGGAAACCGCGCGGGGGTGGCGAAGACGCCGCGCGCATCGCAAACCGTGACCCGGTAGCCCAGAAAGCTGCCGGCCCGGGCGAGCGCGGCGGCGAAGTCGATGGCTCCGAAGACCAGAAGCCGCGGTTTGGGGGCGTAACTGGCGAAGAACACGCGCAGTCCTGCTCCGAGGCGTTGCCCGTCGGGACCGTACGTGAGGGTGCCGTGCCGGCCGGCCGCGAGGAGCCCGAGGGTGTCGTCGCCGACGGCCTGGTTGGCTCGGGGGGAACCCAGGTCGCCGTCGATGCCGCTTTCCCGCACGACGAGGTGGCGACCGAGCCGAGCGGCATCGGGATGTTCGATGACCGTGGCCACGCCTACGGGACGGCCGGCCTCGATGTCGGCCTGGACCGACTCGAGTTGCGGGTAGCTCGTGCGGGAGACCGGTTCCACGAAGACGTCGATGATGCCCCCGCAGGACAGGCCGACGGAGAAGGCGTCGTCGTCGCTGACCCCGTACCGCACGAGCACCGGCTCGCCGTCGAGGGCGACCTGGGCACCCAGCTCGTAGACGGCGCCCTCCACGCAACCGCCCGAGACCGATCCGAGCGCCTGCCCGTCGGCGGTCACGAGCATCGCAGAGCCGACCGGCATCGGTGCGGACTCAAAGGTGCGCACCACGGTGGCGAGTCCGGCCTGTTCGCCGGCCCGCCAGCCCGCGAGCACGGAGCCCAGGATCTCTCGCATGTCGTCCTTCGTCGTTCGTTCGTCGGGGCAGTCGGGGCGGTCTTCGTGATGTCCTGAAGACTAGCCGCCCGAACGCCGACGGCCGACCCGGTAGGCGACGAAGGCGACACCGACCACCAGCCCGAGCAGTTTCGTCGGGTTGCTGAGCTGGTCGGTGATGATGCCCTTGATGAGGTCCAGTGCATTGAGGCTGCTCGCGGGCTCGGGCGCGGGCGACGCCGGCGGGGAGGTGGGCCGCTGCGAGGATGCGGGCCGGTGGGTGTACCGGTGTGGGGACTGGCGCGGCTCGTCGGGACCGGGAGTGACGGAAGTGAGCCGATCGGCGGCGTAGGCCTCGCCCGGCGGGATATCGGCTATCTCGGCGACCGCCCGTTCCGAGTCCTGCGTATGCTCGGCCGGTTCGTCGAGGTGCGCGCCGACGGGGGCGGATCCGTCGACCGGACCCGCGGCATCCGTCTGCTCGAGGAGTTCTTGCAGGTTGCCGGCGAACAGCGCCATCATCTGGTCGGTGACGCTGCCGATGACCCCCTTTCCCATCGCGGCCGCCTTGCCCGACAGCGCGAGCTCGGCGCTCACCGTGCCCTGCGTGGAGCCGTCGGTTTCCACGAGCACGAGGGTTACCGTCGCCGAGGCGGTGCCCTGGCCGCGGATCTCCTGGGCCTTGCCGTCGAACACCGCGCGGTGGCCGTGCGCATCCCGTTCGAGCACGTTCATCTGCCCGCGATACTGCATGGTGACGGGGCCGAGCTTGACCTTCATGCCGACCTGGTAGGCATCATCGGAGAGCCGATTCAGAATCTGCGCCCCCGGAACGCAGCCGGCGACGCGCTCGAAATCCATCAGCGTCGCCCAGACGGTGTCAACCGGTGCGACGACGGTGAAGGTGCTGTCCAGTTCCATGAGGTCCCCTAACGTCGGTGTTGCGGATATTCGGGTCTATCGGGTCTGTCGGGTCTGTCGGGTCTGTCGGGTCTATCGGGTCTGTCGGGTGTTCGGCGGTCGGTTGCACAGTTATCGTCACCGATCAGGGCGGCGAGTTCGCCGAGCGCGGCGTAGCTGTGGCCGCTCGCGAAGGCATCGCAGTAGGGCAACGCGGCCCGCATGCCGCCCACGAGCGGCCGGTACCCGGCCGCAGCCTTGCGCGGGTTGACCCAGATGATGCGGTGCGCCAGTCGCCGCAGACGTGCCATCTGCGCGGCGACGAGCTCGGGATCGTCGGTCGCCCAGCCGTCCGAGACGATGACGACGACCGCCCCTCGGGCCAGCCCTCGTCGACCGAAATCGTCGATGAAACGACGGATGCTGCCCGCCAGCCGGGTGCCGCCGGCCCAGTCCGCTGCGCTCGCGGCGGCAGCGGCCAGGGCCACGTCGGGGTTGGGGGCCGCCAATACGCGAGTCACCCGGGTGAGTCGGGTGGCGAACACGAAGGCTTCGGCGTGTGCCGCGGCGACCGCGCCCTGCAGCAGTGACAGGTAGACCCGGCTGTACGGCTCCATCGACCCCGACACGTCGCAGAGAAAGACCAGCCGCCGCGGGCGCGGCCGGCGGGCTTCATAGACCAGCCGGCTCAGGTCGCCGCCGGTGCGCCGCGCTGCGCGCACGGTGTGCCGGAGCGACAGCCGATCGCTCGCGTGCCGCGAGCGCCGGGTGCGGCGGCTCCGCCTGCGGGGCGGTGAGAGCACCAGCCGGCGCACGAGTTGCCGCAGCTGGTCGAGCTCGCCGGGCTGCAGTTCGGCGAAGGAGGTGGTGTGCAGCCGTTCATCCGGGGACGCGACCAGCAGCCAGGTGTCCCGCTCGGCGGCATCCGTCGTGCCCGTTTCGTCGTCGGTCGGAGGCGCGGAGGCCGCGGGCTGCGGGTCGGGGGAGCCGGCGTCGGGCGGGGTTCCCTGGCGCGAATCGGGGGGTGTCGGCCGGGTGCGCGCTTCAGCGCCGACGGCCGGCGGTGCCGTGGGATCTCCGCGACCGTCGGCGGGATCGAGCAGCCCATCGAAGACGGCCGAGAACACCGCGTCAAAAACCGGAAGCTGACTGTGGGCCGAGACCAGGACAACCCGGCAGGTCCAGTAGAGGGGGCCGCGGGCGACCGGCGGCACCTGGGCGAGGGCTTCGGCGAGGCGGGCGGCCCGGTCGGGGCTGGTCGGCAGCCCCGCCCGGCGCAGCGCCGTCGTCAGCCCGACCGCCA
>NZ_QZVS01000079.1 GCF_003602235.1 Cryobacterium melibiosiphilum | reverse complement strand
TTCGACGCCGGGGGGTGGCGGGTGGAGAAGCATCCGCGGTTCCTGGCCGATTTGACCGGTGACCGCCGCGCCGACATCGTCGGATTCGGCGACGCGGCCGTCTGGGTGTCCCGCAATAATGGAAATGGCACCTTCCAGGGCCCCGTGAACGTCGTCGACAACTTCGCCTACGACGCCGGGGGCTGGCGGGTGGAGAAGCATCCGCGGGTGCTGGCCGACGTCAGTGGCGACGGGAAAGCCGACATCGTGGGGTTCGGCAACGCCGGTGTGTGGGTCACGCTCAGCTGACCCATCGGCGCCAGAACACGAGCGGGTGACTCGTCGGTGTGAGCGTGTTTCACCGACGGGTCACCCGCTCTACGCGTCAGCGGTTAGTCGCGGTCGACGCGCAGCACCCGGAAGCCCTTGGAGATGGTGTCCCGAGTGACCTCGAAGTCGCCCGGCAGCTCGGCCTCAAGCCAGCGGTGCAACGAGTCCGAACCGAGGTTGCGCTGCACGACGAGCCAGCCGGTGGTGTCGGCCTTCAGCCGCGGCAACCAGGTCAGCATGATGTCGTGCAGCATCTCTTTGCCCACCCGGATCGGCGGATTCGACCAGATCGTATCGAAGCGGATGTCCGCGGGCACGTCCTGCGGAAACGCCGCGATCACGTTGGTCAGGCCGAGGCGCGCGGCGTTGGTTCGCACCAGTGTGAGGGCGCGCTCATTCACGTCAACCGCCCAAACCGTGGCGGCGGGGGAGGACAGCGCAAGGTGCAGCGCAATCGGGCCCCAGCCACAGCCGAGATCGAGGAAAGTTCCGGTCTCCGGCGGTTCCGGGATGTTTTTCAGCAGTACCTCGGTGCCGCCGTCAAGGTGCTGCGGGCTGAAAACGGCGTTCGCGGTGACAACCTCCCGCGGCGCACCGGCCAACTGCACGGTGATCTCGCGGGTTCTGAGCTCGCTCTGCGAGGTGGCCGAAAAATAATGCTCGGCGGCGGGTGCGGGAAGCGGTTCGGAGGACTGTTCGTGCTCGGGTGACATGCAGGGAACCTTTCAAGGTCGATCAACTAAGGTTAATGGGATGAATGAACCAACCGTGCACGATGACGATGATGTAGTAGCCCGGGTTCTCGCGAGCGCCGACACCCGCGCGTCCGGGTATTCGCTCTTCCGGAGCGGCTCGGCGCAGGCCCTGCAAAGCGAATCCGACGTCGCCCGCCACGACGAGGGCGGCCACGACGGCGACCAGTCCGAGCGTGAAGACCGCAACGCCCTGCGCCGTGTCGGCGGACTCTCCACCGAGCTCGAAGACGTCACCGAGGTTGAGTACCGCCAGCTGCGCCTCGAAAACGTCGTGCTCGTGGGCGTCTACACCCACGGCACGGTCGACGACGCCGAGAACTCCATGCGCGAACTCGCCGCCCTCGCCGAAACCGCCGGCGCGACCGTGCTCGACGGACTGCTGCAGCGCCGAGCGACCCCCGACCCGAGCACCTACCTCGGCAAGGGCAAGGCGCAGGAAGTCGCCGACCTCGTCAAGGCCATGGGCGCGGACACCGTCATTGCCGACACCGAACTGGCCCCGAGCCAGCGGCGCGCCCTCGAAGACGTGGTCAAGGTGAAGGTGATCGACCGCACCGCCGTGATCCTCGACATCTTCAGCCAGCACGCCAAGAGCCGGGAGGGCAAGGCCCAGGTCGAGCTCGCCCAGATGGCCTACATGCTTCCCCGCCTCCGCGGCTGGGGCGACTCGATGTCCCGCCAGGCCGGTGGCCAGGTCGGCGGCACCGGTGCCGGAATGGGCTCCCGTGGCCCCGGTGAGACCAAGATCGAACTCGACCGTCGCCGCATCCACACGCGCATGTCGAAGTTGCGCAAGGAAATGGTCGAAATGAAGCCGGCCCGCGACGCGAAGCGGGCGAACCGCAAACGCAACGCCGTGCCATCCGTCGCCATCGTCGGCTACACCAACGCCGGCAAGTCGAGCCTGCTCAACCGCATCACCCGCGCCGGCGTGCTCGTGGACAACTCGCTGTTCGCGACGCTCGACGCGACCGTGCGCAAGACGACCACCGACGACGGCCGCCTCTACACGCTGACCGACACCGTCGGTTTCGTGCGCAACCTTCCCCACCAGCTCGTCGAAGCGTTTCGTTCGACGCTCGAGGAACTCGCCGACGCCGACGTCATCGTGCACGTCGTCGACGGCTCGCACCCCGACCCGGTCAGCCAGCTCGCCACCGTGCGTGACGTGATCGGCGAGGTCGGCGCCCGGGAGATTCCCGAACTGGTCATCTTCAACAAGAGCGACCTCGTCAGCGAGGACGACCGGCTCGTGCTGCGCGGCCTCGAACCGCGTGCCATCTTCGTCTCCGCCCGCAGCGGCGAGGGTATCGAAGCGGTGCTCGGGCAGCTCAGCGACCTGCTGCCGAGCCCGCAGATCGAACTGACCCTGCTCGTGCCGTACGACCGGGGGGACCTCATCGCCCTGCTGCACGACCAAGGCCGCATCGACTCGACCGAATACGTCGAGGGCGGCACCCTCGTGCGCGCCTTCGTAACCCCCGAGATCGAGGCCCAGTTCACCCCGTTCCGCGCCGCGACCGCCCACTAGGTCCACCCGCGGCATCTCCCCGCGAGTGAGCACATTTTGCACTTCTCGGCGACGAGAAGTGCAAAAAGTGCTCACTCGCGTCAAGCGGATGCCGGTGCGCTGAAACATGGCGTCACACGCCCCTGACAGGCTTCGGGGGCGTTGCTACACTCAACTCAATCGTTGCCACCGGGTGTGTTCGCCCGGCGGCATGGAGCGACAGCCGAGCCCGGCACCCGCCCGCGAGCGCCGCCAGGCTGACTGGCGGACCGCGGCCGCCCGGCCGCACAGTGCACCCACAGGCTCACCCCTGGCACTTCGCTTCCTGCCGAATGAGGAATCATGAATTCCACGGACCCCGCCTGTACCGACGGTATCGCCGGTGTCCCTTCACGGCGGACTGCGCGCGTTCCGTTCTCGTTTGAACTGTATCCGCCCAAAACGGATGCCGGTGCCACCGCCCTGCACGCCGTGATCGACCACCTCGCTGCGTCCGGCCCCGATTTCATCTCGGTGACGTACGGCGCCAACGGGTCATCGCGCGGGTCGTCCCTCGACGTGCTGAAGTACATCCTGCACGAGACCCGGGTTGACCCGATGGCGCACCTCACCTGTGTCGGGTCGTCCCACGCCGAGGCGAGCTCCCTGATCCGGGAGTTTCTGGACGCCGGGGTGCACAGCTTCCTCGCGCTGCGCGGCGACCCGCCGCAGGGTACCCGGGAGGGGGATTCGTTCCTCGGCGACCTGGGCAGCGCCGCAGAACTCGTGCAGCTGATCCACCGGGTGCAGGCCGAGAAGGTGCCCTATCGCGAAACGGTGATCCCTGGTCTCCCGCGGGCCCGTCGCCTGAAAACCACCCGCGACAAGGTGCGCATCGGCGTGGCCGCGTTTCCGAACGGCCACCCGCAGTCCCGGTCGACGTCGCAGGACATCGACACCCTCCTCGCCAAGCAGGCAGCGGGCGCCAATCTCGCCATCACGCAGCTGTTCTTCCACGCCGACCACTACCTGAGCTTCATTCAGCGGGCCGAGGAAGCCGGGGTGACGTTCCCGATCCTGCCCGGCATCATGCCGGTGACCAGCCCCAACCGGCTGCGTCGCATTCTGGAGCTGTCCGGCGAAGAGCTGCCCGCGGAACTGTCGATCCAGCTCGAAATCGAGCCGACGGAGGCCGGCCAGCGCGAGATCGGCATCGCCCACGCCGTGCGCCTCGGCCAGGAGCTGCTCGCCGGCGGCGCTCCCGGACTCCACCTGTACGCCTTCAATCAGCACGACACCGTGCTCTCCGTTCTCGAGGGCTGCGGGGCGCTGCCGAACGGTCGCACCCCCACGCTCTCCGCCCATCCGCCCACCGACCACACGTTCGCTCGTGCGGCCGCACACCCCGTCAAGGAATCCGTATGACTACCTCTGCACCCGTCTCATCCGGCACCGTTGTCCCCGCTGTCTTCCCGTCCGGCACGATCCTCGGCTACCCGCGCATCGGTCGGCGTCGCGAACTGAAAAAGGCCGTGGAGGCCTTCTGGGCCGGCACCATCAGCGCGGACGAGCTCGAAGCGACCGGCGCGGAACTGCGCGCCACCACCCGGGAACGCCTCGCGGGCCTCGGCCTCGGCCGCACCGACTCCGCCATCCCGGAGAGCTTCTCGTTCTACGACCAGGTGCTCGACACCGCCGTCACCGTCGGCGCGGTCCCCACCCGCTTCGCGCACCTCGTGCAGGCCGACGGGACCCTCGACCTCGCCGGCTACTTCACCCTCGCCCGCGGCGAAGGTTCAAGCCTGCCGCTGGAAATGACCAAGTGGTTCGACTCCAACTACCACTACCTCGTACCGGAGATCGGCCCGGAGACGGTCTTTTCGCTCGCGAGCGATCGCATCGTGCGCACCTTCGAAGAGGCCAAAACGGCCGGGTTCCTGACCCGTCCGGTCATCGTCGGCCCGGTCACCTTCCTGCTGCTGAGCAAGGCGAGCGATGACGCCCCGGCCGGCTTCTCGCCGCTGTCCCGACTCGACGACCTGCTGCCGGTCTATGCCACGCTGCTCGAGCGGCTCGCCGCGGCCGGCGCCGAATGGATCCAGATCGACGAACCGGCCCTCGTCAGCGAAAGCATCGACACGCCCCGCACCGAGACCCTCGGGGCGACCCGCTGGACCTACGAAACGCTCGGCCGCCTCTCCCGCCGACCGGCGATTTTCGTCGCGGCGCCCTACGGCAGTCTCGACGACGCGCTCCCCGTGCTGGCCGCCGCGCCGATCGAAGCCGTCGGTCTTGACCTCGTGCGCGGCACGGCACCGGATGACGCTCCCGGCCTGGTCGCCGACCTCGCCGACAAGACCCTGGTCGCGGGTGTCATCGACGGCCACAACATCTGGCGTGGCGACCTCGCCGCGGCGGTCGGCCGGGCGGAAAACCTGCGCGCGCTGACCCCGAACGTGACGATCTCCACATCGACGTCGCTGCTGCACGTGCCGCACTCCGTCGCCGACGAATCGAAGCTGGGCGGCGACCTGAAATCCTGGCTCGCTTTCGCCGACGAGAAGGTCGCCCAGGTCGCCGTGCTCGCGCGCGGCCTGCAGGAGGGCCGGGACGCCGTGGCCGACGAGCTTGCGGCGGCCAGCGTCGCACTCGCATCCCGCGCCGAGGCGCCCGGTGTTCGGAACAGTGCGGTGCGTGCTCGCACGGAGGCTCTGACCGCCGCCGACTTCTCGCGGGGACCGTACGACGTGCGCCTGGCCGCGCAGCAGGCGGCCCTCGACCTGCCGCTGCTGCCGACGACCACGATCGGATCGTTCCCGCAGACCGGGGAGATTCGCCGCGCGCGGGCCCAGACCCTGCGCGGCACGCTGCTGCCCGACGAGTATCGGCAGCTGATGCGCGCGGAGATCGCCCGGGTCGTGGCGCTGCAGGAGGAGATCGGCCTGGACGTTCTCGTGCACGGCGAACCGGAACGCAACGACATGGTGCAGTACTTCGCGGAGAACCTCGACGGTTTCGCGGTCACCGAGAACGGCTGGGTGCAGTCCTACGGCAGCCGTTGCACCCGTCCGTCGATCCTCTGGGGTGACGTCTCCCGGCCGGCCCCGATCACGGTGGACTGGTCGACCTACACCCAGAGCCTCACGGCGAAGCCGGTCAAGGGCATGCTGACCGGCCCGGTCACGATTCTCGCGTGGTCGTTCGTGCGCGATGACCAGCCGCTCGGTGACACGGCCCGGCAGGTTGCCCTCGCGCTGCGCGACGAGATCGGCGACCTGGAGGCCGCTGGAATCGGCATCGTCCAGGTGGATGAGCCCGCCCTGCGCGAGCTGCTGCCGCTGAAGAGGGCGCAGCAGGCCGACTACCTCGACTGGTCGGTCGGTTCGTTCCGGCTCGCAACGGCCGGGGTGACGGATGCGACGCAGATCCACACCCACCTCTGCTACTCGGAGTTCGGCGTGGTGCTCGACGCTATTCGCAACCTGGACGCCGACGTGACGAGCATCGAGGCCGCCCGGTCACGTATGGACGTCGTTCACGATATTCAGTCGCAGGGCTTCGACCACGGTATCGGCCCGGGCGTATACGACATCCACTCCCCGCGCGTGCCGAGCGTCGACGAACTCGTCGGGCTGCTCGAAACCGCCCTGGAATCCGTGCCGACCCGGCAGGTCTGGGTCAACCCGGATTGCGGCCTGAAGACACGCGGGTATGCGGAGACGGTGGAGTCGCTCACGAACATGCAGGAGGCGACCCGCATCGTGCGCGCGCGCCTGGGGGCATCCGTCTCGGCGTAGGTATCCACAACGACGATGGCCGGCCGCTTCACCCGAAGCGGCCGGCCATCGCGCGTTCGCGAAGAGCTGTGCCGGTCAGACGGAGCGGAGTACCGCGACGACCTTGCCGAGGATCTCGGCGAAGTCGCCGACGATCGGTTCGAAGTTGCTGTTGCGGGGGAGCAGCCAGGTATGCCCGTCGCGCTGACGGAAGACCTTGACGGTCGCCTCGCCGTCGAGCATGGCGGCAACGATCTGCCCGTTCTCGGCGGTCTTCTGCTGGCGTACGACGACCCAGTCGCCATCCATGATGGCGGCGTCGATCATCGATTCACCGACGACCTTGAGCATGAAGAGCTCGCCCTTGCCCACCAACTGGCGGGGCAGGGGAAAGATCTCGTCGATCTGCTGGTCGGCCGTGATCGGGATGCCCGCGGCGATGCGCCCGACCAGCGGCACCATCGCGGCGTCGCCGACCTGAATACCGGCGGGGAATTGGTCGGGCAGTCCGGACGGGTCTTCGGGTGCCTGCGGCACCTCGATGAGGACTTCGAGGGCTCGGGGGCGGTTCGCATCACGGCGCAGGTATCCGCTGAGCTCGAGCTGGTGCAACTGGTGGGTCACGCTCGACAGCGACGCCAGGCCGACCGCGTCACCGATTTCGCGCATGCTCGGCGGGTAGCCCCGGCGGCTGACGGACTTCTGGATGACTTCGAGGATGGCGAGCTGACGCTTGCTCAGGGTCTTGCGTCGTCGGGTGGTAGCGCCCTTGTCGGGCGAACCGGTGATGTCCTGGGTCACAATTCGCTCCTTGCGTCGGTCCCGCTGACGGTGCTGCTGACGGTGATGACGACGTCGTGCGAGCGGGAATGTCGGTGGTGTCTGGTTGTCTCTGCAACGAACACCTTTTCTAACGAAAGTTTATCTTTTTCCGAGTTTCAAAACAAAGCTTTATTCGAGTGTTTTGCAAAACTTTGAGAAATAAATCGTTGTTAGGGGTTGATTGTTCGAAGACTCGAATATAGATTCGGAACATAGATACGCATTCCGAGACCGACTTTCAGGAGGTAACACCATGAGTGCAGTGATTTCCATTCGATCCGCAGCCACCCGATCGGCATCCGCCCGATCCGCATCCGTACCATCCGCATCCGTACGGTCCACGCTCCGACTCACCCGGCGCGGGCGAGTCGTCTTCACCACCCTGGCCGCGATTCCGGTCGTGGCAGCCGCCTTCGTGCTCGCACTGAACGGCGGCCTGGCCAGCGCGGCGGGCCCCACCAATGCTGCAGCGCTGGTCACGTTCGACTACGTGACCATTCAGGCCGGCGAGTCGCTCTGGCAGATCGCCGAGAGCATCGCCCCGACGGCTGACCCGCGCGATGTCATCGCGGAGATCGTCAGCCTCAATCGGCTCAGCGTCGACGCCGTCGAGCCCGGACAGCGTCTGGCACTCCCGCTCGCCTATAGCGCGGCGGACTAAGCGCGCGCACGGCCGTAGCATGGAGCGGTGACCAGTCTTGAAGACCTTCCCCTCCGTTCCGACCTTCGTGGCCTGATCCCGTACGGCGCTCCGCAGCTGCACGTGCCGGTCACGCTCAATGTGAACGAGAACACGCACACCATTCCCGAGCCCGTCGCGCTCGACATCGTGAGTAATCTGGCGCGCGCCCTGCTCACCATCAACCGCTACCCGGATCGTGAGTTCACCGAGCTGCGTGACCGCCTCGCCGGTTACCTCGGCCACGGCCTCACGCGCGAGAACATCTGGGCCGCCAACGGCTCCAACGAGGTGCTGCAGCACGTCCTTCAGGCTTTCGGCGGGCCGGGGCGGAGCCTGCTCGGGTTCGTTCCCACCTACTCCATGTACCCGATCCTGGCATCGGGCACGGGCACCCGGTGGATCGCCGGCGACCGCGACGCCGGCTTTGAGCTATCGCCGGAGACCGCCGCGGACTGGGTGACGAAGACACAGCCCGACATGGTCTTTCTCTGCTCGCCGAACAACCCCACCGGCACCCCGTTGTCTCTCGAGACGATCGAGGCCGTCTACGACGCCAGCTCGGGCATCGTTGTCGTCGACGAGGCCTATGCCGAATTCGGCGACCCGGGAACGCTCAGCGCGCTGACCCTGTTGCCCGGGCGGGCGCGGCTGCTCGTCTCCCGCACCATGAGCAAAGCCTTCGCCTTCGCCGGTGCGCGCGTCGGCTATCTGGCTGCGGACCCGGCGGTGACCGACGCTCTGCGGCTGGTTCGCCTGCCGTACCACCTCTCCGCGCTCACCCAGGCGGCCGCGAACGCCGCCCTCGCCCACGCGGACGAAATGCTGGCGATGGTTGACGAGATCCGCGACCAGCGGGACCGCATCGTGACCGAATTATCCCGGCTCGGTTATCTGCCGCACCGGAGCGGCAGCAACTTTGTTCTTTTCGGCGGGGTCGCCGACCCCCGGGCCACCTTCGAGGCCCTGCTCGCCGACGGGGTGCTCATTCGCGACGTGGGGATCCCCGGCCACCTGCGGGTCTCCGCCGGAACCGAAGCGGAAACGAGTGCGTTTCTCGCTGCCGTGGAGCGCCTCGTGCCCCCGGCCGGGCCGGTGCCGTCAGAGGCCGCCGAGACCAATAAACTAGCCTGATGAGTTCTTCGACGGAACCCGGTCTCCGGGTCGCCCACCTGCAGCGCGAGACCAGCGAATCGAGCATCGACCTCTCCCTCGATCTCGACGGAACCGGTGTCAGCGACATTCACACCACGGTGCCGTTCTTCGACCACCTGCTCACCGCATTCGCCAAGCACTCGCTGACCGACCTCGTCGTGCGCGCCCACGGAGATACCGAAATCGACGTGCACCACACGGTAGAAGACGTCGGAATCGTGCTCGGCCAGGCGATTCGGCAGGCACTCGGCGACAAGAGCGGCATCTCCCGCTACGGCGATGCCCTCGTTCCCCTCGATGAAGCCCTCGCCCAGGCCGTCGTCGACATCTCCGGTCGCCCATACCTCGTGCACACCGGTGAACCGTCCGGGTTCGAATACCACCTCATCGGCGGCCACTTCACCGGATCCATGGTGCGGCACGTCTTCGAAGCCATCACCGTCCACGCCGCCCTCACGGTGCACATCACCGTGCTCGGCGGCCGCGACCCCCACCACATCGCGGAGGCCGAGTTCAAGGCCTTCGCGCGGGCGTTCCGTCAGGCCAAGGCCCTCGATCCGCTCGTGCACGGTGTTCCCAGCACCAAGGGCGCCCTGTGACCGCGGAGCTTCCGGCTGACCCCACGGTGACGGATGCTGCCGCCGGGGATGCGCCATCCGTCGTTGTCTTCGACTACGGAACCGGCAATGTGCACTCCGCCGTCAAGGCGCTCGAACTGGCCGGCGCGAACGTCACCCTGACCGGTGACCGGGCCCTGGCCCTGGCCGCCGACGGCCTCGTCGTGCCCGGCGTCGGTGCCTTCAGCGCTGTGATGGCCGCCCTGAAAGCGTTCCGCGGTGACGAGATCATCGACCGCCGGCTCGCCGGCGGTCTGCCGGTGCTCGGCATCTGCGTGGGCATGCAGGTGCTCTTCGAACACGGCGTGGAACGCGGCATCGACACCGAAGGCCTCGGCGAATGGCCGGGAACGGTGACCGAGCTACCCGCCGAAATCCTGCCGCACATCGGCTGGAACACCGTCACCCCCGACGAGAAGTCGGTGTTGTTCCGGGGCATCGAGCATGAGCGCTTCTACTTTGTGCACTCTTACGCCGCCCAGGCTTGGTCCCTCGACGTGCAACCGCCGTTCCCCCAGCCCCGCCTGACCTGGGCCGAGCATGGCGGCCCGTTCCTGGCCGCCATCGAAAACGGTCCGCTCACCGCCACCCAGTTCCACCCGGAGAAGTCGGGGGAGGCAGGCATCCGTCTGCTGAAAAACTGGCTGGGCACGCTGCGGCGCTGAACCACACGCCGTCACCACCCACTTTCACCACACACCAACTTCGGCCGCTGATCGGCCACCCCCGATTGAGGACACCATGAGCGAGTTCACCAAAGCCCCCCGCCTGACCCTGTTACCGGCCGTCGACGTCGCCGGCGGCAAGGCCGTGCGCCTGACCAAGGGCGAGGCCGGCACCGAAACCAACTACGGCGACCCCGTCGACGCGGCGTCGGACTGGGCCCGCCAGGGCGCGGAGTGGATTCACCTCGTCGACCTCGACGCTGCCTTCGGTCGCGGCAACAACACCGGCGTGATCAAAAAGGTGATCCGCCAGGTGCGCGGTGTGCACATCGAACTGTCCGGCGGTATCCGCGACGACGAATCGCTCGAAGCGGCCATGAACACCGGCGTCAAGCGCATCAACCTCGGCACCGCGGCGCTGGAGAACCCCGAGTGGGCCGCGAGCGTGATCGCGCAATACGGTGAGGCCGTGGCCGTGGGCCTCGACGTGCGCGGCACCACGCTGGCCGCCCGCGGCTGGACCAAGGACGGCGGCGACCTCTGGCAGGTGCTCGAACGCCTCGAACAGGCCGGCTGTGCCCGCTACGTGGTGACCGACGTCACCAAGGACGGCACCCTGCAGGGCCCCAACATCGAACTGCTCAAGCAGGTGCTCGACCGCACCCGCAAGCCCGTGATCGCCTCCGGCGGCATCTCGAGCCTCGACGACATCGCCGCCCTGCGCGAGCTCGTGCCGCGCGGCCTCGAGGGTGCGATCGTGGGCAAGGCCCTCTACGCCCGGGCATTCACCCTCCCCGAGGCACTGGATGTCTCGGGCGCGTAACCTCGGATCCACCGGCCTCCCGGGCGGCCCTGATGGGGCGGCCGGTGCCGAGTCGCATCCAGGCGCCGCCGCCGATTCCGCCGGCCAGCCGTGGGCCGGGCGTGTCTTCGAAGAGAACGTGAGCGCCGAGGACGACGGGCTCGCGCCCGCCGTCTTGATGGCTGCACTCGCCGGATTCCGGGCGCGGCAGGTCGGCGAAGAGCAGGTCGTCGCGGCCCTGCGCGGCTCAAGGCTGCTGATCCCCCTGGTCACGCGCCTCGGCGACGCCGCCGTCGGGCCGCACGGGATCATGATCGACAAGACCCAGGAACTCTCGATCATCACCGTCGCCGGCCCCGACGGCCGCAACGTGCTGCCCGCGTTCACCTCCGCCGCGGCGATGACGGCGTGGAACGCCGAGGCCCGCCCGGTGCCGGCCGACGCGGTGCGGGTCGCCCTCGCCGCCGCCCAGGAAGACACCGACCTCGTGGTGCTGGACCCCACCGCACCGAGTGAGTACGTCATCCGTCGTCCGGCGCTCTGGGCAATCGCCCAGTCGCTGCCGTGGACTCCGAGCTATGCCAGCCGCACCGTTGCCGATGCCTTCTCCGAGTCGATCGCCTCGGAACTGGCCGTGCTCGGTGTCAGCCTCGCCGCCGGAGACCCGGAGGCACGCCTGAGCGGCCCGGAACTCATCGTGCGGCTCGAACTCGTCGACGGCCTCACCCAGGTCGAACTCGACGCCACCCTCGCCCGACTCGCCAGGCGCTGGGCGGACAGCGAGATCATCGCGACCGGGGTCGACTCGCTGCGGGTGCAGCTGACCGCCTCACACTAGGTTGGCGGCATGAAAACCAGAGCGCTCGGAGGCGAGCAGGCAGACATCGACCCGGCCGACCCTGCTGCCGTGCAGGCCGTGCTGGATCGGTTCTCGCCCGCGACCCGGGGCTGGTTCACCGACTCGTTCGACTCGCCGACCGCGGCGCAGCTCGGCGCCTGGAATGCCATCTCGCAGGGTTCGCACGCGCTCGTCGTCGCACCGACCGGATCCGGCAAGACCCTGGCTGCCTTCCTGTGGGCGATCGACCGGCTCGGAACCGCACACGCCGCCGCGGCCGCGGCCGGCCCGACCGTCGTGCCGGCGGCCCCGAGCACGAGCGTGCTCTACATCTCCCCGCTCAAGGCGCTCGGCGTCGACGTGGAACGCAACCTGCGCGCTCCGCTCGTCGGCGTGACCCGAGCCGCCGAACGGCTGGGAGCCGCCCCCGTGCAGGTCACTGTCGGCGTGCGCAGCGGCGACACCCCGGCGGCCGAACGACGGATGCTGGTGAAGTCACCGCCCGACATTCTCATCACGACGCCCGAGTCGCTGTTTCTGCTGCTGACCAGCGCCGCCCGGGAGTCGCTGCATGGCGTGCACACCGTGATCATCGACGAGGTGCATGCCGTCGCGGCCAGCAAACGCGGTGCCCACCTCGCCGTCTCCCTCGAACGCCTCGATGCCTTGCTGGCGACCCCGGCGCAACGCATCGGCCTGTCGGCGACCGTGCGGCCGACGACCGAGGTCGCCCGGTTCCTCGGCGGCAGCGCGCCGGTCGTGGTCGTCGCCCCGGCCGCGCAGAAACGGTTCGACCTGCGCGTCGTCGTCCCCGTCGACGACATGAACCAGCTCGGCCCGGTCGCCCCGCGCGGCGGGTCCGCCACCTACGACGCCGACGGCGATCTCGGTGCCGACGGCTTCGGGAGCCAGCGCGAAGGCTCCACGAACAGCGCATCGCTGAGCGCCGCGGCTCCGCAGACCGGATCAATCTGGCCGCACGTCGAGGAGGCCATCGTCGACGAGGTGCTCGCGCACACCTCCTCGATCGTGTTCGCGAACTCCCGCCGCCTCACCGAACGCCTCACCGCCCGGTTCAACGAGATCTACGCGGAACGCCTCGCCGACGGCGACAGGGCAGAAGTGTCGGCCTTGGACCGGCCGCCGGCCGAACTGATGGGAGCCAGCGGACAGGCATCCGGTGCCGCACCGTTACTCGCCCGCGCCCACCACGGCTCGGTCAGCAAGGAACAGCGGGCGTTCATCGAAGACGACCTGAAATCGGGCCGACTGCGGTGCGTCGTCGCCACGTCGAGCCTCGAACTCGGCATCGACATGGGCGCCGTCGACCTCGTCGTTCAGGTCGAATCACCGCCCTCGGTCGCGAGCGGCCTGCAGCGCATTGGCCGCGCCGGGCACCAGGTCGGGGAGATCAGCCGCGGGGTCATCTTTCCCAAGCACCGCGCCGACCTGATCCACGCCGCCGTCGCATCAGAACGCATGGTCACCGGCCAGATCGAAGCCCTGCGGGTGCCGGCGAACCCACTCGACATCCTCGCCCAGCAGACCGTCGCGGCCGTCGCCCTGGAACCGATCGACGTGGAGGTCTGGTTCCAGACCCTGCGCCGCAGCGCCCCGTTCCACACCCTGCCACGATCGGCGTATGAGGCGACGCTCGACCTGCTGGCCGGCCGGTATCCGAGCGACCAGTTCGCCGAGCTGCGCCCGCGTATCGTCTGGGACCGCGACGCCGGCACCCTCACCGGCCGCCCGGGCGCGCAGCGGCTCGCCGTGACAAGCGGCGGCACGATCCCCGACCGCGGCCTGTTCGGGGTGTTCATGGTCGGCGGCGATGCCCCCGGGCTGGCCACCAAGCCCGATGGCACACCGGGCAGCGGCAAATCAGCCCGGCGTGCACCCGGCCGCCGGGTCGGCGAACTCGACGAGGAGATGGTCTACGAGTCCCGGGTCGGCGATGTTTTCGCGCTCGGAACGACGAGCTGGCGCATCCAGGAGATCACCCACGACCAGGTGCTCGTCACCCCCGCCTTCGGCCAGCCCGGCCGGCTGCCGTTCTGGAAGGGGGACGGCCTCGGCCGGCCCGCCGAACTGGGGGCAGCGATCGGTGCCTTCGTGCGCGAGGTCGCGGCGCTCAGCCCCGAGAAGGCCCGCGCCCGCTGCTCGGCCGGCGGCCTCGATTCGCGCGCGGTCACCAACCTGCTCGCGTTCCTCAGCGACCAGCGCGAGGCCACCCAGCACCTGCCGACCGATCGCACGCTGGTCGTGGAACGCTTCCGTGACGAACTGGGGGACTGGCGCGTGGTCCTGCACTCCCCGTTCGGCGCACAGGTGCACGCGCCCTGGGCGCTCGCGGTCGGCGCCCGGGTGCGGGAGCGCTACGGCATCGACGGTGCCTGCGTGGCGAGCGACGATGGCATCGTCGTGCGCATCCCCGACACCGAGACCGACCCGCCCGGCAGCGAGTTGTTCATCTTCGACGCCGACGACCTCGAGGCGATCGTCACCGACGAGGTCGGCGGCTCCGCCCTGTTCGCCTCCCGTTTTCGGGAGTGCGCCGCCCGCGCCCTGCTGCTGCCGCGCTACAACCCCGGCGCCCGCTCGCCGCTCTGGCAGCAACGCCAGAAGGCCGCGCAACTGCTCGACGTCGCCCGCGAGTTTCCGACCTTCCCGATCATCCTCGAGACGCTGCGCGAGTGCCTGCAGGACGTCTACGACCTGCCCGCCCTGACCGCTCTCGCCCGGCAGATCGGCGCGCGAGCCGTGCGGCTCGTCGACGTGACGACGGATGTCGCCAGCCCCTTCGCGAGCACCCTGCTCTTCGGCTACGTGGCCGCGTTCATGTACGAGGGTGACACGCCGCTGGCCGAACGCCGGGCGACCGCCCTGGCGATCGACTCGAGCCTGCTCGCCGAACTGCTCGGCCGGGTCGAACTGCGCGAGCTGCTCGACCCCGGCGTCATCGACCTGACCGACCGGGAGTTGCAACGCACAGCTGCCGACCGCCGCGCACACGGGCTCGAAGGCATCGTCGACCTGCTGCGCGGCCTCGGCCCGCTCACCACCGAGGAGGTCACCGCGCGGCTGCGCGGAGCCAAGCTCGCCGCGCCGGCCAGCCCGGCGCCCGGCACGGGGCCAGCACCCGATAGCGACGAGGTGCTCACCGGGCTGTCCGGCCAGGCCTATGCCCCGGTCGACCCCGCCGAAGTGCTCGCCGACCTCGACGCGCTCGTCGCCACCCGCCGCGCCCTGCGGGTGAGCTTCGCCGGCCGGGACTGGTGGGCCGGCGTCGAAGACGCCAACCGGCTGCGCGACGCGCTCGGCGTGCCCGTGCAGATCGGAACCCCGGCGGCGTTCACCGAGCAGGTCGCCGACCCGCTCGGCGACCTCGTCAGCCGGTATGCCCGCACCCACGGTCCCTTCACGACGCAGGCGGTCGCCGAACGGTTCGGGCTTGGGGTCTCCGTGGTGCTCGGCATTCTACGGCGCCTCGCCGATGCGCGCCGGGTCGTGGAGGGCGAGTTTCGTCCCGTGGGCTCCGGCAGCGAGTGGTGCGACGCCGAGGTGCTGCGGCGCCTCCGCCGCCGGTCGCTCGCCGCGCTGCGCCATGAGGTGGAACCGGTCGACCAGCAGACCCTGGCCCGGTTTCTGCCGACCTGGCAGCACGTGGGTGGGCGGCTGCGCGGAGTCGACGGCGTCGCATCCGTCATCGAACAACTCGAAGGCGCACGCATTCCGGCCTCGGCGTGGGAATCGCTCATTCTGCCGGCCCGCGTCGCCGATTACCGGCCGGCAATGCTCGACGAGCTCAGCAACGCGGGGGAGGTGCTCTGGGCTGGCGCCGGCACCCTTGCCGGCAACGACGGCTGGATCAGCCTGCACCTGGCCGAGACCGCCCAGCTCACCCTGCCGCCGCCACTCGACGCCGAAACCACCGCGCTGCAGCGGGAGATCCTCAGCACCCTCGCCGATGGCGGTGGCTATTTCTTTCGCCAGCTCGCGAACGCCGTCGGCAGCCAGGACGACACCGAACTGGTCACCGCCCTCTGGGACCTGGTCTGGGCGGGCCTGGTCAACAACGACACCTTCGGCCCCGTTCGCGCGCTGCTGGCCGGTGGGCACACCGCCCACAAGAACGCCCGGTCCGCTCCGCGGGCCCGCCTGCACGCCGGCCGCTCGCTGCCCCGGCCGAGCCTGCCCAGCCGCGGAGGCCCGCCGACCGTGGCCGGCCGCTGGTCGATCGTGCCGGTCGCCGACGATTCCCCGACCCGCCGCGCGCACGCGCTCGGCGAAACCCTGCTCGAACGGTACGGGGTCGTCACCCGCGGCCCGGTGATGGCCGAAAACGTCGTGGGCGGCTTCGCCCTCGTCTATCGCACCCTCAGCGGCTTCGAAGAGATGGGCCGCTGCCGGCGCGGCTATTTCGTGGAGGGCCTCGGCGCCGCCCAGTTCGCCACCGGCGGCACCATCGACCGGCTGCGCGGCCTCGTCGACGCGAGCATCGGCTCGGGCGACGATTCCGCCGCCGGTTCTGGCCGGGCAGCGGATGCCCCGCCCCCGCAGGTCGTGACCCTCGCCGCCACCGACCCCGCCAACGCCTACGGGTCGGTGCTGCCGTGGCCCGCGCTGCCGGACGCGGTGACGCACCGCCCGGGGCGCAAGGCCGGCGCGATGGTCGTGCTCGTCGATGGCGCCCTCGTGCTCTACGTGGAACGCGGCGGCAAGACCGTGCTGGCCTGGGGCGGGGAGAGCCCCGAAGAGGCTGCGCATGCCATGACCGCTTCCTCGGGCGCGGGAGCGCAGTCGCGGGCCGGGTCGCGCCGCGTCGCGGAGCCCACGCCCGCCCTCGCATCCGCCGCCGAAGCTGTGTTCGGCCTCGTGCGGGATCGCCGGGTGGCCAAGCTCGCCGTCGAAACGGTCAACGGACTCTTTGTGATCGGCACCCCGTTCGGAACGGCCCTGCAGGCTGCCGGCTTCACCGAAACCCCCAAGGGACTGCGGGCATGAGTCGCCGGTCTGAGATCGGGACGACCGAGGTGCCGCGTGCCTGAGGGCGACACCGTCTTTCGCGAGGCCCGCGCTCTGAACCAGGCCCTCGCCGGGGCCGTGCTGACCCGCTGCGACGTGCGGGTTCCGGCCTTCGCGACGGTCGACCTCACCGGCCAGACCGTGCACGGCGTGGTCAGCCGCGGCAAGCACCTGTTGCTGCGCGCGGGGGAGAGCACGATCCACTCGCACCTCAAGATGGAGGGCAGCTGGCACCGCTACCGGCACGGCTCCCGCTGGCAGCGCCCAGCATTCCAAGCCCGCATCGTGCTCGAGACGGCCGACTGGGTCGCCGTCGGCTTCGAGCTGGGAATCCTGGAGATCCTGCCCACGAGCGCGGAAGAAACCGCGGTCGGGCATCTCGGACCCGACCTGCTCGGACCGGAGTGGACATCCGCTGATGCCGTTGACGCCGTCGTCCGTCTCACGGCCGATCGTGACTCTGCGGTCGCCGTGGCCCTGGCCCGGCAGAGCAACCTCGCCGGCCTCGGCAACGTCTACGTCAACGAACTCTGCTTTCTGCGCGGGCTGCTGCCGACCCGGCCGATGGTCGAGGTAGCGGATGTCCCCGCCGTCGTCGGGCTCGCCCGTCGCCTCCTACTCACCAACGTCGACCGGCTCGAACGCACCACCACCGGAAACACCCGCCGCGGCCAGCAACTCTGGGTCTACGGCCGGGCGGGCCAGCCGTGTCGACGCTGCGGCACGCCGATCAGGCGGGGCACGATCGGTCGCAACGACCTCGAGCAGCGCAACAGCTTCTGGTGCCCGCGCTGCCAGACGTAGGTCCGGTCGGCTGTGACGAAAAGCGGATCAAGCGACACGAAGTGGCCGAAAAGCGGATCAAACGACGCGTTTGCGTCGCTCGATCCGCTTTTCGTGCAACGCTGGCTTCGCTAGTTGACGGGGCCGGTGTACTTCTCTCCGGGGCCCTCGCCGATCGGATCCTGGATGCTCGACGCCTCACGAAAGGCGAGCTGCAGCGAACGCAGGCCGTCGCGCAGGCTGCGGGCGTGCATGTCGGAGATGTCGGGGGCGGATGCCGTGACCAGGCCGGCGAGGCCGGTGATCAGTTTGCGCGCCTCGTCGAGGTCGATCTGGGCGGCGGGGTCGTCGGCCAGGCCGCACTTGACGGCGGCAGCGCTCATCAGGTGCACGGCGGCGGTCGTGATGATCTCGACCGCGGAGACATCAGCGATGTCGCGGGTGGCCTGCGACGTGCGCGACGCCTGCTCGGCCTCGGAAGCGTCATAGGCGGCAGCGGCCGCAACGGTCTCGGCGGCGGCCATAGTGGCGCGATCCTGGTCTGTGTTCGTGCCCGTGCTATTCGTCACTGCATTCCTCTGTTAGACTCGTCCGGGTCCGAGATGAAAGTCTCGTACGAAAGTGGAGAATCTCCCACCCGCGCTTGACCGCTTCATAAAGGTTACCGGGTAGTTCGCACTCCGCCGGGCTTCACCGAAGCCAGGCAGCTAGGGTGCCGTATGTGAAACATAAACAATTGCGTTTGTGTGAATGTGCGTGATTTTCCTCTCTTCGTCCCCAGGTGGCATCCGTCGCCTGAGTGTGGCCATGAAGCATAGGAAGAGGAGAGACGCATCAGCGATCCCCGTACAAATGACCGTATCCGCGTCCCCGAAGTTCGTCTCGTTGGTCCCAACGGCGAGCAGGTCGGGGTCGTGGCGATTGATGTTGCCCTGCGACTGGCTCAGGACGCCGACCTCGACCTCGTCGAAGTCGCCCCCGAAGCCAAGCCGCCCGTGGCCAAGATCATGGACTACGGCAAGTTCAAGTACGAGGCTGCGCAGAAGGCCAAAGAGGCCCGGCGCAACCAGGCGAACACGATCCTCAAAGAGGTTCGCTTCCGCCTCAAGATCGATACCCACGACTACGAGACCAAGCGCAAACGCGCCGAAGGCTTCTTGAAGAGCGGTGACAAGGTCAAGGCAATGATCTTGTTCCGTGGTCGTGAGCAGTCTCGCCCCGACCAGGGCGTGCGCCTGCTCCAGAAATTTGCCGAGGATGTCAGCGAGTTCGGTTCCGTGGAATCGACTCCGACAATCGACGGACGAAACATGGTCATGGTGATTGGTCCTCTGAAGAACAAGTCAGAGGCCAAAGCCGAGATCAATGCACATAAGGCTGCTGACAAGGCAGAAAAGGTTGCCGACAAGGCAGACAAGGTTGCCGATAAGGCAGCAAAACTGGAGGATAAAGATGCCTAAGATGAAGACCCACTCCGGGACCAAGAAGCGTTTCAAGGTCACCGGCAGCGGCAAAATCATGAAGCAGCAGGCCGGGCTTCGACACAACCTCGAGGTCAAGAGCACGCAGCGCAAGTCCCGCTTGAACCAGGACCAGGTCCTTTCGAAGGCCGACACCAAGACCGTCAAGAAGCTTCTCGGCCTGTAACGGCTCGCACACACTTAAGGATTCTGAAGAAAAATGGCAAGAGTAAAGAGGGCTGTAAACGCCCACAAGAGTCGTCGCGTAATTCTCGAACGCGCCAAGGGTTACCGCGGACAGCGTTCACGCCTGGTCACCAAGGCGAAGGAGCAGCTCACTCACTCCTTCACCTACAGCTACCGTGACCGCCGCGCACGCAAGGGTGACTTCCGTCGCCTGTGGATCCAGCGGATCAACGCTGCGTCCCGCGCGAACGGCCTGACCTACAACCGCCTGATCCAGGGCCTCGGCCTGGCCGGCATCGAGGTTGACCGTCGTATCCTCGCTGACCTCGCGGTCAACGACGCCGCGACGTTCTCGGCCCTCGTCGAGGCGGCCAAGGCTTCCCTTCCCGCCGACACGTCGGCTCCGAAGGTTGTCGCTGCAGCGTAGTCACACCAGATTCATCCAGAACAGGAGCGGGCTGCATAAGCCCGCTCCTTTTCTGTACTTAAGTTCTGTACGTTAAGCTGGACTTATGCTTGATAATCCACGTTCCCCGCGCGTTCGCGCCGTCGCAAAACTTGCGAAACGCGATGCGCGTCTCGAGATGGGACTGTTCCTTCTCGAAGGCCCGCAGGCCGTCTCCGAGGCCCTCGCCTTTCGTCCCGAACTCGTCCTGGAGCTGTACGCCACCCCCACAGCCCTCGACCGCTACACCGAGATCGCCGCCACGGCTGAAGAAGCCGGCATCGAGATCGAATTCGTCACCGAAGAGGTGCTCGACGCGATGGCCGACACGGTCACCCCGCAGGGATTCGTCGCCGTCTGCCACCAGTTCCCCACGAGCGTGAAAAAGATCTTCGCCGCCGGCCCGAAGCTCGTTGCGATCCTCGAAGAGGTGCGCGACCCGGGCAACGCGGGCACGATCATCCGGGCAGCGGATGCCGCCGGCGCCGACGCCGTCATCCTCACCGGACGCAGCGTCGACCTGTACAACCCCAAGGTCATCCGCTCCTCGACCGGCTCGATCTTTCACCTGCCCGTCGCGATCGCGGCCGACCTCGACGACGTGCTCAGCCGCGCGAAGGCCGCCGGCCTGCAGCTGCTCGCCGCCGACGTCAAGGGTGACGACCTGCTCGAGGCCCGCACCAGCGGCCTGCTGCTCGCCCCGACGGCGTGGCTGTTCGGAAACGAAGCCCGCGGACTGACCGACGAGAACCTCAAGGGCGTCGACCGCTCGGTGAAGGTGCCGATCTACGGGCACGCGGAATCCATGAACCTGGCCACCGCGGCATCCGTCTGCCTGTACGAAAGTGCGTTCGCGCAGCGCAGCTAGCCTTGCTCGTCAGAACAACACGAATGCCCGCCCGGAGCCTTGCTCCGGGTGGGCATTCCGCATGCCGGGCGAAGCCACGGCGAGCCGGTCACGACCAGTGCGGCGCCGACTGCAGCAGCTGCAGCGCGGCCGCACTCGGCGAGTCGGGTTCGGCGGTGTACATCAGGATGCGGTGCCCCGAGTCGTCGGGCGGTGTGAGCACTTCGAAGTGCAGCTCCAGGGATCCGACCGTCGGATGGTCAAAGTATTTCAGGCCCGACCGGCAGATATCCACCGGATGCTTCGCCCACAGGCGTGCAAATTCCGCGCTGTTCAGCGTCAGCTCTCCGATCAGCGCATGGAGGTGCTGGTCGTCGTCGAAGCGCCCGGCCAACAGTCGCAGTGATGCGACCGCCCGCGCCGCCTCCTCGCCCCAACGAGCGTACAGATCGCGCGTGTGGGCGTCGAGAAAGAGCATCCGGGTCAGGTTGGGGCGCTCGGCCGGTCGATCCGGGCTCTCGAAGTCCACGTGCGAGGCGACCAGGGCGTGGCCGAGCACGTTCCAGGCCAGGACCTCGCTGCGGCGGCCGAGCACGACCGCGGGCGTGCCCGCGAGCGAGTCGATCAGTCGCAGCGTGCCGGGGCGGACCCGGTCTGGTTTGGCGTTGCGCCGTCGCCGCGTCGGTGCCGGAGCGGCAAGGTCCATCAGATGTGCGCGCTCGGCCTCGTTGAGCCGTAGCGCGCGGGTGATGGCCTCGAGCACGGCGGGGGAGGCGTTGTTGCTGAGGCCCTGCTCCAGCCGGGTGTAGTAGGTCATGCTCACGCCGGCGAGCAGGGCGAGCTCCTCCCGGCGCAGGCCGGGAACGCGCCGCACTCCGTAGGTCGGCAGCCCGACGTCTTCGGGTTGCAGGCCCGAGCGACGGATGCGCAGAAAATCGCCAAGCGCCGTGCTGCCGGCCTGCGCGGTGCTGGCCTGGGCGGTCCGGGCCTGCGTGGTGCTGGCCGGCGATGTGCTGGATGCGTTCGTGGGACCGGTCATGGTCTTCAGTCTGCCCCTGTGACGCGTCAACTGCCTACCCCTGGCGAGGGTAGGCACGGCACGGTGTGGTTGCGTGCCAGCGGAGTGCGGAGGCTGGGTGCAACAACACTCAGCGAAACCGGAAGGCATCCTCATGACCCCATCGACCCCTGCAGCTCTGTCACCCGGCCCGCGCTTGGCACCACCCGCGACCCGCATGTCGGCACGGCAGCGCCTGGTTCTGGTGCTGCTGCTGACGGCCAGTTTCACCCTCGCCGTCGACTTCTCCATCCTCAATGTAGCCCTTCCGGCCATCGGCGACGAGATCGGTTTCGGCCTCGACACCCTGCAATGGGTCGTGACGTCGTTCGCGCTCTGCGCGGCGGGCTTCACGCTGCTCTTCGGCCGGATCGGCGATGTGCTCGGCCGACGGAGACTTTTCGTGCTCGGGATGGCCGTGCTCGGCATCGGATCGCTCCTGGGCGGATTCGCGACCACGCCCGCGGTGCTGCTGATCGCGCGAGTGCTGCAGGGGATGGCGACGGCGGCCGTGGTGCCGGCGGCGCTGTCCCTGCTCACCACATCGTTCGCCGAGGGGCGGCTGCGGGAGAAAGCGCTCGGCCTGAACGGGGCACTGATGGCGGCGGGCTTCACGACGGGCGCGATCCTGGGCGGTGTGCTGACCGACCTGCTCTCGTGGCGGTGGGCGTTCTTCCTCAATGTGCCGGTCGCGCTCGCGGTGGTGGTGTTGGCACCCCTGGTCGTGGCGGAATCCCGCCCGGCGCACCGATCGCGGATGGACGTTCCGGGAGCGATCACCGTGACGGCGGCGCTCCTCTTTATTGTCTACGGCCTGTCGTCGGCCGCGCAGACCTCGTGGACGACCCCGCTCACCGTCGGGTCACTTGTCGGGGGAGCGGCGCTGCTGGTGGTGTTCGGGCAGCTGGAACGCCGGGCGCAGCATCCGCTGGTGCCGATTGCCGTGTTGCGACGCAGCACGATCGCGTGGGGCAATATCGCGGGCATGCTCGCGTTCGTCACCGAGACCTCGCTGGTGTTCCTGCTCACCCTGTACCTGCAGAAGACACTGGGGTACTCGCCCCTGATGGCGGGACTCTCGTTCGCCGTGCTCGGCATCGGGACCGTGCTCGGCGGCATGGTCGGCCCACTCCTGATTGGTCGGTGGGGTACGAAAACGGCGATCGTCGGGGGATTCCTGGTGCAGGCCGCCGCCACCGGCTCGTTACTGTTTCTCGGGACGACCGGCAGTTCGCTCGCGCTGCTGCTGGTCGCCACCTTCGTGGGTGGGGTGGCCAACCTGATCGTGATCGTCGGGTTCATGGTCACGGCGACAGCCGGGCTGACGGATGCTGAGCAAGGCCTGGCCACCGGGCTCGCCACCATGAGCCAGCAGGTCGGAATCACCCTCGGCATCCCGATCATGAGTGCGATCGTGGCCGCCCGGGTGCACGCGCTCGGTTCCGAGACCGGCGAGACGATGCTCATCGGGGTGCTCGCCGCCATTGGTGTCAACACGGCCCTGTGCCTGGTCGCGGCCCTGGCGGTCGGGTTGTTTCTGAAAGCTCCGAGCCGTCTCATGGACTGACCCTCCTCTGTTACAAATGGGTTACCGTCGGGGAGTTGGTGCACCATCCGTTTCAATTGCGCCTAAGTTGGGGGGATGGAGCCAATAGACCCGACGCCGGCCACCTCGAATATCACGGTCCGTCGTGGCGAACCGCTGGTGGTCGTGAAAGACATCAACAAGCACTACGGAGAACTGCACGTTCTCAAGGGCATCAACGCCACGGTCAACCGTGGCGAGGTCGTCGTGGTCATCGGACCGAGCGGGTCGGGCAAGTCCACCCTCTGCCGGGCCATCAACCGCCTCGAAACCATCGACGACGGCGTGATCACCATCGACGGTGTGAAGCTGCCGGCCGAGGGCCGCGCCCTCGCCACCCTGCGCGCCGACGTGGGCATGGTGTTCCAGGCCTTCAACCTGTTCGCGCACAAGACCGTGCTCGAGAACGTGACGCTCGGCCCCATCAAAGTGCGCGGCCTGTCCAAGGCCGATGCGGAGAAGAAGGCCATGGCCTTGCTCGAACGCGTCGGGGTAGCCAACCAGGCCAAGAAGATGCCGGCTCAGCTCTCCGGTGGCCAGCAGCAGCGCGTTGCCATCGCCCGTGCCCTCGCGATGGAGCCGAAGCTAATTCTGCTCGACGAGCCCACCAGCGCACTCGACCCGGAAATGATCAACGAGGTTCTCGAGGTCATGGTCGACCTCGCCAACGACGGCATGACCATGATCGTCGTCACCCACGAGATGGGCTTCGCCCGCAAGGCCGCGGATCGCGTGATCTTCATGGCCGAGGGTGAAATCGTCGAGGAGACGACCCCCGAGGAGTTCTTCACGAACCCCCAGAGCACGAGAGCGAAAGATTTCCTCTCCAAGATTCTGGCGCACTAAACCTGCGTTCCCACAGATTTCTTGGTCACTGTTCGGTGAGCAAGAACGTCCATAGCACCTCACAGCAATCAGGAGCAGACACATGAGACTCAAAAAAGGCCTCGCAATCTCGGCCCTTGCCCTCGCGAGCGCACTCGTGCTCAGCGGCTGCACCGACTCCGGCGCATCCAACGGCTCGGCTGAGGTAGCCGACGCACCCGAGTTCGCGGAAGGCACCACGATGGCCGCCCTCGCCGAAGCAGGCGAAATCACCATCGGCACGAAGTTCGACCAGCCGCTGTTCGGCCTACGCGGCCCCGACGGCGACCCGGTCGGGTTCGACGTTGAAATGGGCAAGCTCATCGCCGCCAAGCTCGGTATTCCGGCGTCGGGAATCACCTGGACCGAGACCGTTTCGGCCAACCGCGAGCCGTTCATCCAGAACGGCCAGGTCGACCTCGTCGTCGCCACCTACACGATCAACGACACCCGCAAGGAGGTCGTGTCCTTCGCCGGACCGTACTACTCCGCCGGGCAGGACCTGCTCGTTCTCGCCGGCAACACCGACATCACCGGTCCCGAGGACCTCACCGACCAGCCCGTCTGCACGGTGAGCGGTTCGACGTCGGAGAAGAACATCCAGGCGTATACGACGAACGTCATCGCCACGGACACCTACTCCAACTGCCTCGGCCCGCTGCGCAGCGGTGAAGTCGTCGCGGTCACGACCGACAACGTGATCCTGGCCGGCCTCGCCGACCAGAATGAGGGTGAGTTCGAAGTTGTGAACAACCCCTTCACCGAAGAGCCCTACGGCATCGGTCTGGCGCTCGAGGACACCGAGTTCCGCAACTTCATCAACGACGTTCTCGAAGAGGCCTACGACGACGGAACCTGGGTTGACGCCTGGGAGTCCACCGCCGGCACGGTTCTCGACACCCCCGAGCCGCCGGCCGTCGACCGCTACTAGTCGACAGCACCCGCAGTGTCGCTCGTACACTGAGCCGGGATGGCCCGTTCGATATCGGACGGGCCATCCCGGTGAGTATTCCCGCGGGCCAAGCCCCGCAGTTCAGATCTACAGACCTAAGAAGAGGAGGTGAGTTGTGGACGCAGTCATCGACAACCTGCCAACGTTCCTGGAAGGCTTCCGGAACACCCTGGGCCTCCTCGCCCTCGCCGGAATCGGCGCTTTCATCCTCGGCATCATCGTGGCGGCGATGCGCATCTCGCCCGTCGGCTCGTTCAGAGCCTTCGCCACGGTCTACACCGAAATCGTGCGCAACACCCCACTCACGCTCGTGCTGTTCTTCTGCGCCTACCTGCTGCCCTACCTGCAGTTCACGCCCGGTTACTTCCAGCTCGCCGCGATCGGCCTCACGGTGTACACCTCACCGTTCGTCGCCGAGGCGCTGCGCTCCGGTGTCAACGGCGTGCACGTCGGCCAGGCCGAAGCGGCCCGCAGCATCGGGCTCAGCTTCGGCCAGACCCTGTCGTTCATCGTCATGCCGCAGGCCATTCGCATGGTCATCCCGCCGCTGATCAACGTCTTCATCGCCCTGGCCAAGAACACCTCGGTCGCCGGAGCGTTCTTCGTCTTCGAACTCTTCGGGGCCGCCCGCCAGGTGACCAACGAGCGCGGTGACGCGGTCGTGGCCATCCTGCTCGGAGTTGCCGCCTTCTACCTCATCATCACCATCCCGCTCGGCCTGATCGCCGGCCGGATCGAAAAGAAGGTGGCGGTACTCCGATGACCTCCGTACTCTATGACGTTCCCGGCCCCAAAGCCCGTGCCCGGTCCCGCGTGATTTCGATCCTCGGCATTGTCCTCATCGTCGGCGGTCTCCTCGCCCTCATCGTCGTACTCGGCCTGCCCAAGGCCAGCGCTAACGGTGCCGTGCAACCCGGCCTCTGGGATGCGTCCCGGTGGGACGTCTTCAACGACGTGCAGGTCTGGCGCACCCTGGGCATGGGCGCGCTGAACACGCTGCGGATGGCCGCCGTCGCCGCGGTCTTCGCCCTGATCATCGGCGTGCTCTTCTCGTTCGGCCGGGCCTCGGACAACGCCTGGATCCGCATCCCCACCACAGTGGTGCTGGAATTCTTCCGCGGCATGCCCGTTCTGCTGATGATGCTCTTCATCCTGCTCGTGTTCTCCACCGGATCGTTCTGGGCCGGCGTCACCGCCCTAGCCGTCTACAACGGCGCCATTATCGGTGAGGCACTTCGCGCCGGCATCAAGGCGTTGCCGAGCGGACAGCGGGAAGCTGGACTGGCCATCGGCCTCACCCCGATCGCCACCCGCTTCCGCATCGAGTTTCCCCAGGCGTTCCGCCAGATGTTGCCGATCATCATCGCCCAGCTCGTCGTGCTGCTCAAGGACACCTCGCTCGCGTTCGTGGTTGGCTACAACGAACTGCTGCGCAGCGGTAACTACAACCTGTCCCAGTTCTTCGGCAACCAGTACCAGTTCTCGTTCTTCTTCGTCGTGCTGGCGATCTACCTGGCAATGAACCTGTCCCTGTCCTGGCTGGCCCGCAGGATCGCCAAGCGTACCGGCCCGAAGAGCGGCGGGGTCATCACGGACGAGACCCGCAACGGGCCGACCACGCCGGGCGACCCGAACCTCGTCTACTCGAATGCGCTCGGAGCACAGGCGACCGCCGGCGGCGGGGCTCACTAGCCCGGCCGGCTCACGAACGGCCGGCGCTGAGCCCGCTAAACTTGGGCCTTGTGTCTGCTCCCACTGAAAACCCCACCGAATCTTCTGAACCGGCAATCTCTGAAGCGGCGGTGAGCGCTGCGGTCACCGCGGCCCTCACCGCCATTTCTGCCGCCGAGACCAGCGTCGCCCTCAAAGCTGTGCGCAGCGAGCACGCGGGGGAGTCCTCCCCGCTGTCCAAGCTCAACGCCCTGATGCGCAGCGTTCCGAACGACCAGAAGGCCGCCGCCGGCAAGCTCGTCGGCCAGGCCCGCGGCCGCGTCACCCAGGCGCTGACCGCGCGGGAGGCCGAGATCGGCGAGGCCGAGGCATCCGCCCAGCTCGCCGCCGAAGCCGTAGACGTGACCGCGGCGGCGTCAACCTGGACGCCCGGAGCGCGGCATCCGATCTCCGTGCTGATGGAACGCGCTGCCGACGTCTTCGTCGCGATGGGCTGGGAGGTCGCCGAAGGGCCCGAGCTCGAGAGCGAATGGTTCAACTTCGACGGCCTCAACTTCGACGAAGACCACCCGGCGCGCGCGATGCAGGACACCTTCTTCGTCGAGCCGACGGATGCCCACCTGGTCCTCCGCACGCAGACCTCACCCGTGCAGCTGCGCGCGTTGCTCTCTCGAGAGCTGCCCGTCTACGTCGTGGGCCCGGGCCGGGTCTACCGTACCGACGAGCTCGACGCCACGCACACCCCGGTGTTCCATCAGATCGAGGGCATCGCCATCGACAAGGGCCTCACCATGGCGCACCTGCGCGGCACCCTCGACCACTTCGTGCAGGCCCTGTTCGGCCCCGAAGCGAAGGTGCGCCTGCGCCCGAATTACTTTCCGTTCACCGAGCCGAGCGCCGAGCTCGACGTCTGGCACCCGACGTTCAAGGACGGCGCACGTTGGATCGAGTGGGGCGGCTGCGGCATGGTGCACCCCAACGTGCTGCGTTCGGCCGGGATCGACCCCGAGGTCTACTCCGGGTTCGCGTTTGGTGTTGGCGCCGATCGCGCCCTGATGTTCCGCAATGATGTAAAGGATATGCACGACATGGTCGAAGGCGACGTTCGGTTCAGCCAGCAGTTCGGGATGAACGTCTGATGCGGGTACCACTGAGCTGGCTGGGCGAGTACGTCGACCTGGCCCCCGGCACCACGCCCGAAGACGTGCACGCCGCCCTCGTGAAGGTCGGCCTCGAAGAGGAAGACATCCACCGTTTCGAGCTCTCCGGACCCATCGTGGTCGGTGAGGTGCTCGAGTTCGTCGGCGAAGCGCAGACCAACGGCAAGACCATCAACTGGTGCCAGGTGCGCGTCGCGCCCGGCGACGAGCTCGCCGCCGACGGCGGCCCCGCCGTGCACGGCATCGTGTGCGGAGCGCACAACTTTCTCGTCGGGGACAAGGTCGTCGTGACCCTGCCCGGCGCGGTGCTGCCCGGCCCGTTCCCGATCGCGCCGCGCAAGACCTACGGCCACGTGTCCGACGGCATGATCGCCTCCGCGCGTGAGCTCGGCCTCGGCGACGAGCACGACGGAATTCTGCGCCTGGCCGACCTCGGCCTCGACGCGCCCGTCGGCACCGACGCGATCGCACTGCTCGGCCTCGACGACTCCGCCGTGGAGATCAACGTCACCCCCGATCGCGGCTACGCGTTCTCGATTCGCGGCGTCGCCCGCGAATACTCGCACTCCACCGGCGCAGCCTTCCGTGACCCCGCCCACCGGGTGACCCCGGTCGCGCCGCAGGTCGAGTTCCCGGTGGTCATCGACGATCAGGCTCCCGTGCGCGATCGCCTCGGCGTGAGCGTGTTCGTGACCCGCGCGGTGCGCGGCATCGACCCGACCCGGCCGACCCCGGCCTGGATGGTCGCCCGCCTGGGGCTGGCCGGCATCCGCTCGATCTCGCTGACCGTCGACGTGACGAACTACGTGATGGTCGAACTCGGCCAGCCCGTTCACGCCTACGACCTCGACAAGCTGAGCGGCGGCATCCGCGTGCGCCGGGCGCAGCCGGGCGAGAAGATCGTCACCCTCGACGACGTCACCCGCACCCTGAACGGTGAAGACCTGCTGATCACCGACGAATCCGGGCCGATCGGCCTGGCCGGCGTGATGGGCGGGGCGTCGACCGAGATCGACAGCACCAGCACCAACGTGCTCATCGAGGCGGCGAACTTCGACTCCGTGTCGATCGCCCGCAGCGCCCGCCGGCACAAGTTGCCGAGCGAGGCCAGCCGCCGCTTCGAGCGCGGCGTCGACCCGGCCGTGGCCGCCGCGGCTGCCGCCCGCGTGGTGGAACTGCTCGTTCAGCTCGCCGGCGGAACGCCCGACGACCTCGGTTCGGTGCACCACAACGCACCCTCGCCGACGCCGATCGTGCTGCCCTTCGGGTTCGTGTCGGGCCTGATCGGCCTGGAGTACACCGCGGAGGAGGTGCGCCACGCTTTGACTGAGATCGGCGCCCTGCTCATCGAAGCGGATGGCGACCTGGTCGCGACCCCGCCGACCTGGCGGCCCGACCTGACCGACAAGTGGACCCTCGCCGAGGAGGTCGCCCGCATCGTGGGCTACGACCGGATTCCCTCGGTGCTGCCGATCGCCCCGCCCGGCCGCGGACTGACGACCGCGCAGCGCCTGCGCCGGGTTGTCGCGCAGACCCTCGCGGCCACCGGCCACACCGAGGTGCTGACCTACCCGTTCCTGGGCAAGGGCGAGAATGCTGTCTTCGGCGCGGCTTCCGGGCCGACGGCCGAGATTCGCCTCAAGAACCCGATGGACGGTGAGGCGCCGTTCCTGCGCACCTCGATGCTGCCGGGATTGCTGCAGATCGCGCACCGCAACCGCTCGCGCGGCATCATCGACCTCGCCATCTACGAGCAGGGCCTCGTGTTCCGGCCCGAAGCCGGCCGCGCGTACGGCACCGCGGAGCTGCCGGCCGGGGGAGTACGGCCGAGCGCTGAAACCGTTGCCGCGCTGAACGACGGCATCCCGCCGCAGCCGTACCGCGTCGGCGTCGTCATCGTGGGCAACACCGTGCGGCACCAGCCCAGCCAGCCGGCCCTGGCTGCCACCTGGCAGGATGCCCTCGCCGCCGTGCAGCAGGTCGCCCTCGCGACCGGGGTGCGCATCGAGGTGTGTCAGGGCCTGCATCAGGCGATGCACCCGGGGCGCACGGCCGAACTGTTCGTCACGACGGATGCCGGCGCCACGTCGGTCGGGTTCGCCGGCGAACTGCTCCCCACCATCGCCAAGTCGTTCGACCTGCCGGCCGTCGTCGCCGTCGCGGAGATCGACCTGAGCGTCGTGCTCGACCACGCCGAACGTGAGCTGACCGTGCACCCGATCGGCACCATGCCCGCGGCAACGCAGGACCTGTCGCTCGTGGTCGCCGCCGAGGTGTCGGCGGCCGAGCTGTCGGCATCCGTCGTCGAGGGTGCCGGAGCGCTGCTCGAGAGCATCGAACTCGTCGACGACTACCGTGGCGCCGGCGTGCTGCCGGGGCAGAAGTCGCTGACCTTCGCGCTGCGGTTCCGCGCGACGGACCGCACGCTGACGGCCGCCGAGGCGAGCGACGCCCGCCTGGCCGGCGTCGCCGCGGCGGGGCTCGCGTTCGGGGCGACCCTGCGCGAGTAGCGGGTCGCGCGGCACCCGTCGCCCTCGCGGCACTCGTTGTGCAAGCGGGCACTTGTACTAGCAGGTGCCGGCTGGCCAAACGAGTGCCGCGACGGCCACATCGTTTCGTCGCGCTGCGCTGCAGCTGCGACGGATGCCTCGGGGTCGACCCGGCGCATCGGTCGCGTTCCTACCCGGCGCGACGACGACCGGCGCGCGGTACGCCCTGCTCGATCAGGAACTGGCCGAAGGCGCGGGAGTTGTAGGCGAGGTCCCACCCCCAGCGCGTGAAACTCTTGACCTCGGGGCGCAGGATATTCTCGCGATTCTTTTCGTCCAGCACCACGCCAACCACGTCCCGACCGGCCATGACCTCTGCCCGGGTGTACTTGATCTCCCCGTCGAACTCACCGATCTTGCGCACGCCGTGCCAGAAGTAGTAGACAAAATAGGTGCGCCCCTGCACGACGAACCGCACCTGCAGCTCGGGCATCTCGAAGCCCAGTTCCTCAAAGCGCACCCTGCTCAGCGATTCACCCGGGTTGGCTGAGAGCCCGTTCGCGAAGGCGATGGCCCGCTCGCCGGCGCCGGCCGATCCGGGGATGTACCAAGAGCAGTTCCGCGAGGAGTGATTCCTTGGTGATCGGGACGGCTCCGCGAAGGCCGGTGCGCTGTTCGCGTTGGAGGCGTACCTCCTCTTGATGGAGCACGTGGTCGACCATGGTCACGCCGACCAGGAACGTCGATCCGGCGGCCATATCGACGACGGTGCGCGTCAAGCTGGTGACGGTCACACCGTCGATAACGATCGGCTGCGGATCGGCAAGAGTGCGATGCGACGTGAGAAGACGGTGGCTGCTGCCGCCGGCAGCGTCGGGGAAGAGCGCATGCGCGGTCGCGGGCCACGGGCCGATCAGGGGCAGCCCGTGCATGACCGCGGCCGAATGGTGCGAGAGCACGAGTTCGGCCCTGGACTGCGCGGCGGTCGCCCGCACGAGATATCGGTAGCGCTCTTCGGGCCGAGCGTCCCGCCACTGGTGTCCGAGAACGTACCATCCGCGCCGCACCTGGGCGAGCTCCCCGCGCACCAGCAGCTGGCGAACCGTGTATGTCGTCATCCCGGAGGCGCGCAGGGCTGAGCCAGGGATGAGCCCGGTGCCGGACACAGCGCAGAAGTCGAGGAGCTCAGCCATGGGACCACTCTGACGCGAGTCGCCGACTCACATCGTCGGCGACGGGGCATTTGTGAATAAGGTCCGTCAGGCATCCGCTGGGGAGGAACCGGTTTGGCGGAGGCGATCGGGCTTGGGGTGTCGCGGCACTCGTTGTGCCAGCGGGCACGTGTTAGATCGAGTGCCGGGTCGCACAACGAGTGCCGCGACGCTGATTTGACCACGGCGGCGGCGGAGGCCCGCGGGGATTGGGGTGTCGCGGCACTCGTTGTGCCAGCGGGCACGTGGCACATCGAGTGCCGGGTGGCCGAACGAGTGCCGCGAGCGCAGGCATGCGGTGCGTCGACCCCCGTAAGCGGATGGTGGACGCTCGCGCAGGCGGGCGGTATGTTTCCGGTAGAGATTCGACCTAGGGGCACAACGATGAGCCACGCGCAGACGCCCAGCACACCACGACCCCCTGCGCAGCCTGGCGCGCGCGGCGCGCAGCCGACCGAGACCCGCGACGTGCGGCATCCGTCGTCGAGGCCAGAGCGCGCGGGGGCGGCGTCAGCACGGCTGACCGACCCGGACTGGTGGCGGCAGGCCGCGGTGTACCAGGTGTACCCGCGTAGCTTCGCGGACTCCGACGGGGACGGGATCGGCGACATCCGCGGGGTGACCAGCCGGCTGGACTACCTCAAGGACCTCGGCGTCGACGCGCTCTGGCTGAGCCCCTTCTATCCCTCGCCGCTCGCGGACGGCGGCTACGACGTGAGCGACTACCGCGACGTGGACCCCCGGCTCGGCACTCTTGACGACCTGCGCGACCTGGTCGCTGGCGCCCACGCCCGCGGCCTGCACCTCATCGTCGACCTCGTGCCCAACCACACCTCCGACCAGCACCCGTGGTTTCGTCAGGCCCTCGCCGCCGCCCCCGGTTCGGCCGCCCGCGACCGGTACATTTTTCGCCGCGGCACCGGGCCCAACGAAGAGGCTCCGCCCTCGGACTGGATGAGCCACTTCGGCGGCAGCGCCTGGACCCTCCTGCCCGACGGTGACTGGTACCTGCACCTGTTCGCCGCGGAGCAGCCCGACCTGAACTGGGAGAACCGGGACGTGCGCGCTGACTTTCTGCACACCATCCGCTTCTGGGGCGAGCTCGGCGTCGACGGTTTCCGGGTGGACGTCGCCCACGGCCTCGCGAAAGACCTCACCGAGCCGCTGCGCAGCCAGCCGAACCTCGACAACGTGCTGCCGAGTGACGGCAGCGATCCGCTCTACGACCGAGACGAACTCGAGAACATCTACGCCGAATGGCGTGCGGTCTTCAATACTTTCACGCCACCGCTGATGGCCGTCGCCGAGGCCTGGGCGCCCGCTGAGCGCCTGCCGCGCTACGCCCGCGCAACCAGCCTCGGCCAGGCCTTCAGCTTCGATCTCGCCACCACGGAGTGGGACTCCGCCGCGTTTCGCCGCGTGATCACGACCGGGCTGGCGGATGCCTCGCGCGGCGAAGCGACGACGACCTGGGTGCTCAGCAACCACGACATTGTGCGCCACGCGACGCGCTTCGGGTTGCCGGCGGGAACGCCGCTCGACGCCTGGCTGCTCGGCGACGGCACCGAGCCGCCGCTCGACCAGGCGTTGGGGCTGGCCCGCGCTCGCGCCGCGACACTCATGATGCTCGCGCTGCCCGGATCGGCCTACCTCTTCCAGGGTGAGGAACTCGGCCTGCCCGAAGTCGCGGACCTGCCGCGGGAGACCCTCGCCGACCCGATCTGGGAGCGTACCGGTCACGCGCTCAAGGGTCGCGACGGCGCCCGGGTGCCGCTGCCGTGGACGGCGTCGGGCCCCGGCCTCGGTTTCGGCGGCAGCGCCCCGTGGCTGCCGCAGCCGGCGTCGTTCGCCGAACTTGCGGCATCCGCTCAGGCGGGAGTGCCCGGCAGCACCCTCGAGCTCTACCGGCGGGCGTTACGCCTGCGCCGCGAACTGCAGGGACCGGAGTCGCTCGAGTGGGTGGACACCGCCGACTGTGTGCATTTTCGCCGGCCCGGCGGATGGCAGAGCCTCACCAATTGTGGCGAGCATGCGGTCGCGCTTCCCGGCCGGGAGCTGTTGCTCGCGAGCGCGCACCTGCCCGGTGAGCCCGTGACCGTGGTCTATCCGAACGAGACGGTGTGGTGTCGCTGAGCGTTGAGCCGCGAGCTCGGGCTCAGCTGATCGCGTTCTTGACCTCGGTGATGAACTCGACGGGGTCGAAGTCGGGGGTCATGATCAGTCGCACCGGCTGGGCGGGATGATCCTGCAACGCGTCGCGCTCGTCGCGCGTCAGGGGCGCCGCACTCATCACGAGCAGCGGGATGCGTTCGGTGACGGGGTCGCCCTGCAGGGCACGCACAACCGCAAAACCGGTCTGGTTGTCCATCAGCAGATTGAGGATGATGAGGTCGGGCTGGAGCTTCTGGGCGACGGCCTGGGCGCCAGCGCCCGACCCCAGATAAGCCACCTGGAAGTGCGGCGGTTTCAGGTGGGCGGCGACCAGCTTCGCCGTGGTCTCGCGGTCGTCGAGCACCAGGATGTTCGTGGCGCGGGCGTGGGCGGTGCGCAGCCCGAGCAGGTTGAGCGACTGGCGCAGATCGGCCCGGGTAATGGGCTTCTCGAGCACTGCGGTCGCGCCCTGCGAGAGGGCAAAGCTCATGTCGACCAGCCCCGCGATGACGACGACGGGAATCCGATTGAGCTCCGGCCAGGTGCGCAGCCGGGCCAGCAGGCCCCAGCCGTCGATGCCGGGCAGCAGCACGTCGAGGGTGATCAGGCTGACCGGCAGGCGGGTGGCGAGTTCGAGGCCGCGGTCGCCGTCGGCCGCGTGCACCACGGTGAATCCTTCGGCGGCGAGGAGCAGGCGCAGCCATTCGGTCGTCGGGGCATCGCTCTCGATCACGAGGGCGATGCGGGAATGCTGGGGCAGATGCCGAGTGAGGGAGTCCTCCGTGAAGGCGCTGTCGGCAGGCTCCGGCGCGGGCACGAGAACGGGCGGGGACGGGGGGCTGAAGCTCACCGAGGCGGGAGTGGGAACGGCGGCGGGGGAGGGGATCGCCGTCGGTGCGGTCAGATGATCACTCGGCAGGCTGGCCGAAGAGGTTGCCGCGGGTGCGGCATCCGTCGCCTCGCCGGAGGTCGTGTCGCCGGAGGTCGTGTCGGCGGCGGCTTTCTGCACCGGGCGGCGGCGCAGCCAGACGACAAACCGAGTGCCCTCGCCGAGGCTGCTCGCGACGGCAACCGTGCCGCCGTAGTACACGGTCAGATCCTTCACGACGGCCAGCCCGAGGCCGGAGTTCTCGAAGCGGTTGGGTTGCCAGCGCTTCGGTTCGAAGCGTGTTGGCTCCATGCCGTCCCGCTCGGGCTGGCGCGGCGCGGCGCGGCCCGGCTCGCCCGTCACGACGGGGAACGGTTCAAAGAGATTCGGTAATTGCTGCGGCGGAATGCCGGTGCCGGCGTCCTGAACCGAGATCTGAAGGAAATCGTCGGTGCTCGGGGACACCAGGGGCAGCGCGTGCACCGGCCACGGTCCCGTGATCGTGCCCACCGCGGCGCGGGGAACCAGGGTGGCGCTGAGGGAGACCCGCGATCCCGAGGCGCTCGCCCGCACCGCGTTCGCCAGCACATTCAGCAGAATCTGCATGGTGACCTGCACATCCAGGGGAAACGTGTAGGCCTCGTCGGAGACGGACACGTCGAACCCCACGGTGGGATCGGCGGCCTGCTCGCGCAGCCGCACCAGGCTCATGTACAGCAGGCTTTCGACGTGAACGTCGACCACGGCCAATGGCACCGTGCCGGTCTGTAGGTGGGCGAGGTTGATCAGGTCGTTGAGCATGTTCACGAGGTGCTGGCCGCTCGTGAAGATGGCGTCGGCGGTGGCCCGCTGTTGGTCCGAAAGCTCACCGAGGATGCCGTCTTTCAGCACTTCGGAGAACTCGAGAATCGATGTCAGCGGCGGGCCCAGCTCGCGCGCGACGTGCGGCAGGCTGGTCGAGGCCTCGGGGCTCCCGGTGGATTCTGCGGCATGCGGGTCGGGGGTCTGCCCCGGGCGGAGCGCCGTCACATCGCGCACGGACGCGAAGACGCCGCGCACGACCCGATCGCGATCCCGGTACACGACCGCGTTGCAGGCGGCGCGAAACTGGGTGCCGTTGCTGGCCGCCACCGTGAGCTCGGCATCGGTCACGCGGTCCTCGGCGAGGACCCGGTGAACCAGTCGGTCGGCGGTCGCGGGGTCGAGAAAACACAGGCGGAACGGCAGCCCGATGAGTTCGTCGCGGGTGCGTCCGAGCAGGGTGATCGTGTGTTGGTTCACGTCGGTGATGATGCCGGCCGGCGTCATCGTGATCAGGGCGTCGACGCTGGATTCGATCACCGAGCGAGTATAGAACTGCTGGTCACGTCGTTGTTCATCGAGCTGGGAACGGTTGTCCGCGTCGTGCCGGGCGGCGTCATCCGTTCCGATCAGCAGGTAGCCGATGATCTGCTGCTCGGCGTCGTGCAGGGCGGTGACTGACACGATCGCCGGAAAATGCACGCCGTCTTTGCGGACACCGGTGATGCGGTGCACCTGCTCGCCGCCGTGGGCGGCCTGGTAGGAGAGCACCTCGAAGCCCGGCGCGATAGCGGTGTGGAACTCGGCGCTCAGCTCTCTCGCACGCTCCATCAGCTCGGCCTGATCGGCGAAGACCGCGGGGGTGACCTTGTTGACCACGTCGGCCTCGCGGTAGCCCAGACGGCGCTGCGCGCCGACGTTGAAGATCTGGATGATTCCGTTGACGTCGGTCGCGATCACGGAAAAGCTGCCGCTGTGCAGCACAGCCTGTTGCAGGGCCTCGGCGCGCATCAGGGAGTCGGCGGATTTGTGCGGGTCGTCGTCCTGCAGTGCGGTCATCGCGCGCTCACCGGGGTATGAATCATCGCGGCCTCCGTCGGGAACCGTCGTGTCGGGTAGAGATTCACCTGCGCAGGCCCTGCCCAGGGGTAAGCGGGCCCAGACGACGAGGTTTTCGCGAGGAACCCCCCGTCACGTCGAATTGTGCCACCGGGAGGGCGACTTCGATAGCCTGAATTCCGGTGACATGTGCGGGCTGACGCACCCGCGGATGTTGGAGTGTCGGTGGGGTGCTGCATGATGTTTTCAGACGCTATTTCACCGCACCGACAGGCGACTTGGAGGAACCCGTGAGTGCACTGAGCCAGACCCACGCCCTCGCCCGGCTGCTCGAGACGGATGCCACGTGGCGGCTTTTGCGGGCCGGCAACGCACCGGTCATCGCCGCGCTGCTCAGCGAACATCTCGGTGGGGACGACCGTCGGCTGCCCACCGACGACCTCTACGAACGCATCAGCGGCGGAACGGCGTTTCGCCGTTCTCAACCGGTTCATGTCACCACTGGGTTCGAGCGAGATCGCCGACCGGGCCTGGCGTGGCCGCTGCCTCGACACCCGCGAGCACGTCACGTTCATGGCGCACGAGGTCGACCTCGCCGGCCGCACGGTCAACGTGCACGATTCCAGCGCCGGGCTGTCGGGCGGGCAACGCCAGAAACTCGTGATCTTCTGCCTTGCGGCCGCGCTGCGCTACCAGCTCGCGAGCGACGAAGACGACCTGCCCACCTACGCGACCATCATCCTCGACGAGGCCTTCGACAAGGCCGACAGTCGCTACACGCGGATGGCGATGGACGTCTTCGTCGAGTTCGGGTTCCACATGATCCTGGCGACGCCCGAAAGGCTGCTGCAGACCATCGAACCGTACGTCGGCGGCATCACCTCGATCACCAACGCGACGCGCAGGGACTCGCGCACGGCGAGCGTCACCTTCCGGGCCGATGCCGAGGGGGCCTCGCCACCCGCTGCGGGCGCCTGATGCCCGCGCCACGCACCCTGGTCACCGTCGCCGCGGCCCGCGAGCGCGCCCGCAAACGGGTCGAGCAGGACCAACGCGCCTGGGCAGCGACCGGGGGAGCGGCCGCCGTACTCGAGATCGTGCTGCACCCGCCGACCGAGAAGTCGGTGCTGCAGGACCTGCCCGGCGTGATCGGGTGGGTGCAGTCGTGGCGGGCGCTCGCCGACGGCGCGGCCGCGGCCGAAATGCGCGTCGACTGGCAGGACCGGCAGTGGCCGAGCGTTGGTGCCCAGCGCGTTCCGGTGCGCTGCGTGCTCACCGGGGCCGATGCGATCGCCGCCTTCGCCGGCGCGGCGACGATGAGGGACTGGCGGCTGCTGCGGGACCGGGCCGGCCTGCTGCGCTCGACATTCACAGATTCGCCCGTCGCGCCCGCGGAGCGTGACGGGCTGACGCTGGCGACGGATGCTCTCCCCGCCGCGATCCGCACGCACGGCCGCGCCATTCGCCTGCTGACCGACGTCGATTTCACGACCCTGCTGCAGGTGGTCCCCTGGCTGGCCGCGCACCCGTACTCCGGCTGGCGGATTCGGCAGCTGCCCATTCGCGGGATCGACACCAAGTGGCTCGGCCGCAATCGGGCGCTCGTGGAGGGCCTGCACGCCGCCGTCAGCGGGCGGGCCTCGCTCGGGCTGCTCGGGTCTCCGGTACTCGTGCGGGTGCGGTTTCTCGATCCGCTGCTGCGACCCGGCGGGCTTGTCGACGTGACCGCGCCGATCGAAGAACTCGCGGCGCTGCCGATCGCCCCGACCACGGTGTTCGTGTTCGAAAACCTCGAGACCGTTCTGGCGATGCCCGAGCTGCCGGGCGCGGTCGTGCTGCACGGCGGCGGGTACGCCGTGGGGCGGCTGCGCCTGATTCCGTGGGTGGCGACCGGGCGCATCCGCTACTGGGGCGACCTCGACAGCGACGGCTTCGCGATTCTGCACGCGCTGCGCTCCAGCTGCGCCGACGTGACGAGCGTGCTCAGGGACGAAGCGACGCTCCTCGCCTACCGCGACCTGTGGGTGCCCGAGCCGACCCCGGCGGGTGGCAATCATCCGACGTTGACGGCCGATGAGGCGGCGGCGCTTCGGCGCATCCGCTCGGAGGGAAACGTGCGGCTGGAGCAGGAGCGGATTCCGTGGCCGGTGGCTCTCAAGGCGCTGACAGTGTCGACACACACGCCCGAGCCGATGTCACGGCACCCGGCGGGCCGAGCGTAGGCTTGGACCATCCGTAACAAAACGAAATATTGCCAATGGAGGCGCATTTTCGATGACGTTTGAATCCACCAGGGGCTCGTCCCCACTCGGCACCCACGACTCCTTCATCGCCGACTATTACGAGCATCTGGCCGAGGAAGACGCCGCCAGTTACACCGCGGAGACCCTCGAGGCCCGCGCCCGCGCCCACACCGAGGTCGCCCAGTCCCGGCCGGCGAAGACCGCGAACGTGGCCATTCGGAGCGAACCGGGTCGCAGCGTGCTCTACATCGTGACGGACGACATGCCGTTCCTCGTCGACTCGGTCACCGCCGAACTGGTGCGGCAGAACTCGGCCATCCACCTCGTGGTGCACCCGCTGCTCGTGGTGGCCCGCAACCGCGCGACCGGCGACCTCGTCGGTGTCAACCGGATGCCCGCAAGCGTCGGCGTCTCGAGCGGCGACACCAGCGCAATGACGAGCATCGCGCACCTCATCGCGAGCGGCGACGACGCCTCACACCTCGAATCCTGGATCGCGGTCGAGATCGACCGGGCCAGCGAGGAGGCCCAAGCCAGCCTGATCGCCGGGCTCGGCAAGGTACTCGGCGACGTGCGCGCCGCCGTCGACGACTGGCAGCTGATGCTGGTGAAGGCCGGGCAGATCGCCAATTCCCTCGGCTCCGTCACGAACGCGCACGAGATCCACGACCTCACGCAGACCCAGGACCTGCTGCGCTGGCTCGACGCCGGCAACTTCACCTTTCTCGGCTACCGCGAATACGACCTCAAATCCCTGGACGGCGAGGACGTGCTCTCCATCCGCGACGGCAGTGGCCTCGGACTGCTGCGGCACGCCGACGACGCCCATCAGATCCAGCACCTCACCGACGCCGGCCGGCACAAGGCCCGGGAGCGTGGCGCCCTGGTCATCACGAAGGCCAACTCCCGCTCCACCGTGCACCGCCCCGCCTACTTCGACTACATCGGCATCAAGAGCTTCGACGGCGCCGGCAACGTGAACGGCGAGCGGCGTTTCATCGGCCTCTTCGCCGCGAGCGCCTACACGAGCTCGGTCGAGACCGTACCGGTGCTACGAGAAAAGGTCGCCGCCGTGATGAAGCAGATCGGGTTCCCGCCCGGCTCGCACAGCGGTAAAGACCTCCTCGGCATCATGGAAACCTACCCCCGCGACGAACTGTTCCAGATCGACGTCGACACGCTCGCCGCGACCGTGCGCGCGATTCAGCGACTGCAGGAACGCCGCCGCACCCGCCTGTTCCTGCGTCCCGACGTCTACGGGCGGTTCATGTCCGCCCTCGTTTACCTGCCCCGCGACCGGTACACCACCGCCGTGCGGCTGCGCGTCGAGAAAGAGCTGCAGGAAACCTTCAGTGCCGTCTCGGTCGACTTCGAGGCCCGCATGAGCGAGTCGGCCCTGGCCCGGCTGTTCTTTCGCATCCGCTTGCCGAAGGATGCCCCGATCGGCGACGTCGACCCGGCCGCCCTCGAGCGCCGGCTCGTCACGGCGGTGCGATCGTGGCCTGAGGGCATCACCGAGCAGCTGCACGAGGTCCACTCGATGGACGACGCCGAACGCCTCGCCGGCCTCTGGGCCGAGGCGTTCCCGGCGAGCTACCAGGTCGACTATGAAACCGATGACGCGCTGCAGGACATCGCCCGTTTCGAAGAGGTCGCCGCCTCGAGCCTGGCCGCTGACGCGGTATCGCCGCTCGGCTTCCACGTCTACCTTCCGGTCAGCACCGAGGTCACGGCCGGGGACGAGGACGCCCGGGTGAAGATCTATATGACCCGCCCGCAGAGCCTCAGCCAGATTCTGCCGTACTTCCACAACCTCGGCATCCAGGTGCTCGACGAGCGCCCGTTCGAGATCGAAACCGCTGATGGACGTCCCTTTTACCTCTACGACCTGGGCCTGACCTACCCGAATGGCATCGACCCGGTCAAGACCGGTCAACTACTCGCCGATTCTTTCGGCGCCGCCGTGCACGGGCTCAGCGAGAGCGACGGCCTCGACCGGCTGGTGCTGCGCGAGGGCATGGCCTGGCAGCGAGTCGTGATTCTGCGCAGCTACGCCAAGTACCTGCGCCAGATGGGAAACACCAACTCCTACGGCTTCGTCGGGGACACCCTCATCGCCAACCCGGCGGTCGCGAACGCGCTGGTGGCGCTGTTCGAGGCCCGGTTCCATCCCGACCTTGAAGCGGATGCCCGTGAGACCCTGCTCGAATCGATCCGCGAGCAGCTGACGCTGGCGATGGAGCAGGTGTCGACCCTCGACGCCGACCGGGTGCTGCGCACCTTCATCAACCTGATCGAGTCCAGCCTGCGCACCAACTACTTCCAGGACAAGCCCTACCTCAGCATCAAGCTCGACCCGCAGCAGGTCGAACTGCTGCCGTTCCCCAAGCCCATGTTCGAGATCTGGGTGTACTCGCCGCGGGTTGAGGGCGTGCACCTCCGCTTCGGCAAGATCGCCCGCGGCGGGCTGCGCTGGTCCGACCGCCGGGAGGACTTCCGCACGGAGGTGCTGGGCCTGGTCAAGGCGCAGACGGTCAAGAACGCGGTCATCGTGCCGACCGGCGCGAAGGGCGGGTTCTTTGCGAAGCAGCTGCCCGACGCATCCGTCGACCGAGCCGCGTGGATGGCGGAGGGCATTGAAAGCTACAAAACCTTCATTCGCGGCCTGCTCGATCTCACCGACAACCTCGTGACGACGGATGCCGCCGAGAATGTCGTGCCGCCGATTCGGGTCGTGCGCCACGACGACGACGACACCTACCTCGTGGTGGCGGCCGACAAGGGAACCGCGGCGTTCTCGGATATCGCGAATTCCCTGGCCGCCGAGTACGGATTCTGGCTCGGTGACGCGTTCGCGTCGGGCGGCTCGGTCGGTTACGACCACAAGGTGATGGGCATCACCGCCCGCGGCGCGTGGGAATCGGTGAAGCGGCACTTCAGCGAACTCTCCCTCGACGCGCAGAGCGAGGAGTTCACCGTCGTCGGTGTCGGTGACATGTCGGGCGATGTCTTCGGCAACGGCATGCTGCTCTCGCAGCACGTGCGCCTGATCGCCGCGTTCGACCACCGGCACATCTTTCTCGACCCGAACCCCGACCCGGCCGTGTCGTTCGCCGAACGAGCGCGCCTGTTCGAGCTGCCACGCTCGTCGTGGGCGGACTACGACGCCCGCCTGATCAGCACCGGCGGTGGCATCTTTCCGCGCCAGGCGAAGGCGATCCCGATCAGCGCCGAGGTGCGCGCGGCCCTCGGCCTGCCCGAGAACACCACCCGGCTGAGTTCGCCGGAGCTGCTGCGGGCGATTCTGCTCGCCCCGGCCGACCTGCTCTACAACGGCGGCATCGGCACCTACGTCAAGGCCAGCACCGAGACCAGCGCGCAGGTCGGCGACAAGGCCAACGATGCCATCCGCGTCGACGGTCGCGATCTGCGGGTCAAGGTCGTCGGCGAGGGCGGCAACCTCGGCCTCACCCAGCGCGGCCGGATCGAGGCGGCGCTCGCCGGGGTGATCCTCAACACCGACGCGATCGACAACTCCGCGGGCGTGGACTGCTCCGACCACGAGGTCAACATCAAGATCTTCGTCGACCGCATGGTCACCGCCGGCAAGCTCGACCCGGCCGAACGCGCTGGGTTCCTCGGCGAGATGACCGACGAGGTCGGCCGACTCGTGCTGCAGGACAACGTGGACCAGAACATCCTCCTGCTGAACGACCGCATGCTGGTCACCAACTGGAGCCCCAGCTACGAACGCCTGATGAACTGGCTGGAATCCTCCGGCGACCTGACCCGGGAGCTCGAAGCGCTCCCGACGACGGTCACCCTGCGCGAACGCCTCGACACCGGGCAGGGGCTCACCTCGCCCGAGCTCTCGGTGCTCGCCGCCTACGCGAAGATCGAACTGGCGACGAGCCTCGGGGTGAGCGACCTCGGCGACGACCCGTGGTTCGGCGCCACGTTGCGCCGGTATTTCCCGGCCCAGCTGTCCGAGCGTTTCGACGCCGAGTTGGACACGCATCCGCTGCGCAAGCAGATCATCGCCACCGTCGTCGCCAACGACATGATCAACCTCGGCGGAATCACCTTCGCGTTCCGCGCGATGGAGGAAACCAGCGCCAACCAGGCCATCGTCGCGCGGGCGTTTGTTGCCCTGCGGGAGATTTTCGAGCTCGACAAGATGGTCGATGAGTTGAACGCACTGCCGTCGTCGTTCCCGACCGAGCACTGGACCGCGATCCACCTCGACATGCGCCGGCTGCTCGACCGGGCCGTGCGGTGGCTGGTGAACCAGGGCGGATCGCGCCCGGTCGCCGAGGTCGTGGGCAAATACAAGCCGCAGATCGATGAGTTGCGCGCGCACCTGGGTGACTACCTGCAGGGTGCTGACATGCGCCGGCTCGACGAGCAGCGGGCGAAGGCCGACGAGTGGGGTGTGCCCGAACACCTCGGACGGCGCTGGTCCGAGCTGTTCGAAGCGTTCGCGCTGCTCGACGTGGCGAAGGTCGCCGCGCAGACGCAGGCGCCCATCGCCACGATCGCGGCCGTGTACTACCAGGTGTACGCCCGGTTCGAGGTCGACAATGTGCTCGAGCGCATCACGGCTCTGCCGCGTAAGGACCGCTGGCAGGCCCTCGCCCGGGCCGCGCTGCGTGACGACCTGTACTCGACGATCGCCGACATGACGAAGGCGGTGTGGGAGGCGACCGCGACCCTCGACCCGGCGGATGTTCTCACCGCCGAGGACCGCCTGCTCACTTGGGAGGGCCTCAACCAGGAGCAGCTCGGTCGTGCCCGCAGCGTCTTCGAGGAGGTCAACGCCCTCGGCCAAGACGACATGGCGTCACTCTCGGTGGCGCTGCGCCTGCTGCGTTCGATCGTGCGTCGCTAGCGGCTTTCGGCCGCTGAGATGCGGACTTCGTGCCTTCATTCCGACCGGGAAGGCACGAAGTCCGCACCTCAGCCTCGTCCCGACTCAGGCGGTGACGGTCACGAGATTGCAGGGGTGCTGCTGTCCCGGCCAGGTGGCCGACAGGGTCGCGGGCGGGGCGGCATCCGGCGTCGCCGTGTCGTCGTGGGCAGCGGATGCCCCGATCTCGCGCCGCAGCACGACCCGCAGCCGGCCCGCGGTGGCGACGGTGATACCGGGCTCGTGGTGCGTGAGGATCGGCGACCCGACCGGCGGCACCGGCGAGCCCGCGGAGCCGCTGCCGACAACCTGGACGGAGGGTTCGACCCGCACCTGCTGGGCGCCGGCCCGGTCGTCGGCGCGCGCGAGAAACTGCTCGGCTTGGTGGCCGCCGGTGAGGGCGGCCGTGGTGACGGCCGTGAGGTAGACCGGGTCGCCGACGGCGTCGTAGACCCAGCGCTCGCCGAGCACGGAGTGGGACATGGTGCCGATCAGCCAGTCCTCGGCGCCGGCCAGTGGCGCGCCGCGATAGGTCAGCGCGACCTGCAGCAGGGGACCGCCGCCGGCCCGCACGAGCAGCGTTTCGATTCCGACCTCACCGTCTGGATCGTCGAAGCGGTAGGCGGCCACGCGGGTGACCTCAGCGGTCGCGTCGCCGGCGAACCAGGGCTGGGTGGGCGCCCACAGGGAAATGAGCTCGGTCTTGGAGGGCCGCAGGACGGCGTCATAAAGGAGTGCCATGCCTCGAGTGTAGGCGCGGGGCCGCCGCGCCGGCGTGGGCCGGCAGTCCGCGCGACGAGCGGCGACGGCACCGGTGAGGAGTGTGAAACCCCGACAAAGGACGGTCATGACGTGCTGCGACCGTGCTTTCTCGGGGTCTCCTCCTGGCTCAGGCGCAGCGAGGTACGCCGACACGGGGTAGACGCGTGGTCCATGCTTGTGCTTAGGTATGGCTATCCTAAGTAAGTCAACCCTTCCCTCGTCGAAACGAGCACCGTGCATCTCCGAGCTACACGTCCCCGCACCCGCACCGCCACCCGCACCGCCGCCGCCCTCGCGACCGTCGCCGCCCTCGGCCTGCTCTCCGCCTGCGCCGCAACGCCGACGAAGACGGCCGCGGATGCCGCCGAGTCGGCCGAGACCGCGACCCCCACCGAGATCAGCGTGACCCACGCCCAGGGTGAGACCATCGTTCCGGTCAACCCGGTGCGGGTACTCACCTTTGATATCGCATCCCTGACGACCCTCGACGCCCTCGGCGTCGACGTGCTCGGCCTGCCGAAGGCGAACCTGCCCGGCGACCTCGACAAGTTCAACGCCGACGACTACCTCAACATCGGCACCCTCTTCGAGCCCGACTACGAGGCCGTCAACGCCGCCGCGCCCGACCTCATCATCGTCGCCGGCCGCTCGGCGGCGGTCTACCCCGAACTCGCCGCGATCGCACCGACGATCGACCTGACCAACGACGCGGCCGACTTCACGGCATCCGTGATCGCGGGCACCGAGACCCTCGGCGAGATCTTCGAAAAGCAGGACGAAGTGGCGAGCATGGTCGCCACCCTCGAAGACTCCATCGCCGATGTGCAAGACGCCGCGGCCGACGCGGGCGACGCCCTGATCGTGATGACCAACGCCGGCGAGATCACCGCCTTCGGTCCGGGCTCACGCTTTGGATTCCTCCACGACACCCTCGGCATCACCCCGGCCGTCGACGACGTCGAAGCCGCGACGCACGGTGAAGCCGTCTCATTCGAATTCCTGGTCGAAACCGACCCCGCGTGGATGTTCGTCGTCGACCGTGATTCCGCGACCGCCTCCGGCACGGGCAACGCCGCCGAGGTACTCGACAACGAGCTCGTCGCCCAGACCGCCGCCGCGCAGGACGACCACATCGTCTTCGTCGACCCGGTGTCCTGGTACATCGTGAACGGCGGGCTGGTCAACCTGCAGGCTGTAACCAACGAGGTCGCCGCGGCGCTGGCCGAGTGAGTTCCTCGGTGACGGCGATGCAGGCGGTGACTTCCGACCCGCACGCAGACCCAGACATCCCGCACGACGACGCCCGGCGCCGCCCGCTCTTGCAGGGTGGCGCGGCCCTGCCGCTCGCCGTCACCGGGGTGCTGATGCTGGCCACCCTCAGTCTCTTCGTCGGGGTCAGCGACGTGACGCCGCTCAGCTTGCTGCGAGCGGATGCCGACCCGCAGGCCCTGCAGATTTTTCTGCTCAGCCGGGTGCCGCGCACCGTCTCCATCGTGCTCGCCGGAGCGGCGATGGCGATCTGCGGCCTCGTGATGCAGATGCTCGTGCGCAACCGCTTCGTGGAACCCTCGACGATCGGCACCACCGAGGCCGCCGGTCTCGGCCTCCTGGCCGTCACGATCCTGGCGCCCGGTATGCCATTGTTTGGCAAAATGCTGGTCGCGGCGGTGTTCGCGCTCGCGTCGACGCTCGTGTTCGTGCGTATCCTGCGCGGCCTGCCGCTGCGCTCGATCGTGCTGGTGCCGCTCGTGGGCTTGATGCTCTCCGGGGTGATCGCCTCCATTTCGACGTATGTCGCCTTCGACTTCGACCTCCTGCAAACCCTGTCCGCCTGGATGACCGGCGACTTCTCCGGCGTCATCGCCGGCCGCTACGAACTGATCTGGAGCGTCGCCGCCCTCACCGTGGCGATCTACATCGCCGGCGACCGGTTCACCGTCGCCGGCCTTGGTGAGGAATTCACCACCAACCTCGGCCTCAACTACCGCCGCACCGTCGCCCTCGGGCTGTTCCTGGTCTCGATCGTCACCGCCGTCGTGGTCGTCGTCGTCGGCGCCCTGCCCTTCCTCGGCCTCGTCGTGCCGAACATCGTCAGCCTGGTGATGGGCGACAACCTGCGGCAGTCGCTGCCGTGGGTCGCCGTGGTGGGCGCCGCGTTCGTTCTGGTGTGCGACGTGGTGGGGCGGGTCATCCGCTTTCCCTATGAGATTCCGATCGGGGTGGTCGTCGGCGTCGTCGGTGCCGCCCTGTTCCTCGCGCTGTTGCTGCGAAAGTCCGCCCGTGTCGGTTGACCTGCGCGCGATCACGCGGCGGCCCGCGCGCACGAACCCTCTCCCGGCCCGAAAGCCTCGCCCCGCGCGGTCGCCCTCCAGCCGACGGATGCGCCGCATCGCTTGGATCCTCATCCCCCTTCTCGTGATCACCGTGGTTGCCTTCTTCACCGTCGGAGCCCAGGGCGACTGGAGCTTCGTGCTGCCCTTTCGCGGCCGCCGGCTGGCCGCCCTCGTGCTCGTCGGCTTCGCGATCGCCGTCTCCACGGTCATCTTTCAGACGATCACCGAGAATCGCATCCTCACGCCCTCCATCCTCGGCTTCGACGCGCTGTTCGCCCTGATCCAGACCGTGCTCGTGTTCGTCGTGGGCAGTTCGGCGCTCGGCAGCATCCCGCCGGTCGCGCAGTTCGCCGGCGAGGTCGTGCTCATGGTGGTGCTGTCGACCCTGCTGTTTCGCTGGCTGTTCGGGGGAGCGCGACGCAGCATCCACCTGCTGGTGCTCGTCGGAATTGTCTGCGGGGTGTTCTTTCGGAGCATCGCCTCCTTCATGGCGCGTCTGATCGATCCGAACGAGTTCACGGTGCTGCAGGACCGCCTGTTCGCGAGCTTCAACGCCGTGGAACCCGACCTGCTGCTGATCTCTGCGGTTTTGCTGGCCGCCGCGAGCGTGCTGCTGTGGCGCATGCGTCACGACCTCGACGTGCTCACCCTCGGACGGGACCTGTCGACCGTGCTCGGCGTCGACCACCGCCACCTCGTGCTGCGCCTCCTCATCATCGTCTCGGTGCTCGTCTCGGTCTCCACGGCCCTGGTCGGGCCGATCACCTTCTTCGGCCTGCTCGTGGCGAGCCTCGCCTATCAAGTTACGGGCAGCCACCGACACTCGGCCAACCTGCCCGTCGCCGTGGCACTGGCGGTCGTCGCGCTCGTCGGCGGGCAGACCGTGCTCGAGCACGTCTTCGGCCTGGCGACCGTGCTGAGCGTCATCATCGAATTCATCGGAGGAATCGTGTTCATCCTGCTCGTTCTGAAGGGAGCCCGCCGATGATCGATATCGCCGGCGTCACCAAGAAATACGGCACCGTCGCGGTCGTCGACGACGTCGACCTGCTCATTCCGGCCGGCGGCATCACCTCGATCATCGGCGCGAACGGCGCCGGCAAGTCCACGCTGATCTCGATGGTGTCCCGGCTGCTGACCACCGAAACCGGCACCATCACCGTCGACGGCCACGACATCGCGGCGACCAGGAGCGGTGAACTCGCGCGGCGGCTGGCCATTCTGCGGCAGGAGAACCATCTCGCCGCCCGGCTCACCGTGCGGGACCTCGTGGCCTTCGGCCGCTATCCGCACTCTCGCGGCCGGCTCACCACCGTGGACCGGGAGCACATCGACCGGGCCATGGACTACCTCGACCTCGGAGACTTCACCGACCGGTACCTCGACGAACTCTCGGGCGGGCAACGCCAGCGCGCGTTCGTGGCGATGGTGCTGTGCCAGGACACCGACTACGTGCTGCTCGACGAACCGCTCAACAACCTCGACATGCGCCACGCCGTGGCGATGATGCGCATCCTGCGCCGCGCCGCCGACGAACTCGGCAAGACCGTGGTGATGGTCGTGCACGACATCAACTTTGCCTCCACCTACAGCGACCACATCGTGGCGATGAAAGACGGACGCGTCGTGCACCAGGGGCCGCCGTCGGTCGTCATCCACGCGGAGCCGCTGCGCGACATCTTCGGCATCGACGTGACCGTGCACGAGATCGACGGGCACCGCATCGGCGTCTACTACTCCTGAAATCCCCACATCCAACGCGTTAGGCAGCCATGAACCTCACCGATTTTCCCGTTCGCATCCTCGTGCGCAGCGCGCTCACGCGCCGCACCCTCACCGTCTCGGGCGTGCGCGACCTCTCGCCCACCCTGCGCCGGGTCACGCTGACCGGCGCCGACCTCGACGGCTTCAGTGCCGTCGGGCCCGACGACCACATTAAGGTCTTCTTTCCGGCCGCCGCCGGCACAGCAGCGGATGTCTTCGCCCGCGACTTCACCCCGCGCGCGTTCCGCCCGGCACCGGTCGGCGCTGCCGAGGGCTCCGGCGGAGAGCTCGACCTCGACTTCGCCCTGCACGGCACGGATGCCCCCGCCACCGGCTGGGCCGCCCGCGCCGTCGTCGGAGACACGCTGCAGATCGGCGGCCCGCGGGGATCCCAGCTGCTGCCGGTGGGCATCCGCTCTGCCGTGCTCGTAGCCGATGCCACGGCCCTGCCCGCCGCCGCTCGGTGGCTCGCGGCGCTGCCGAACGAGGTTTCGGTGCGAGTGATCGTCGCCGGCACCGACCCGGCGTTCGCCGAGTACTTGGCCGAGGCCCGTAGGCCCGGAGTGCAGATCGACAGTGTGCCCGGCGACCCGCTCGCCCTGGTCGAGGCGGTGCAGGCTCAGCCGATCGAGGACGGTACCTTCGTCTGGGCCGCGGGGGAGGCGGGGCTGCTGATTCCGCTGCGCCGTTACCTGCGCGGTCAGCTCGGCCTCGGCCGTGACCAGGCCCAGCTCAGTGGCTATTGGAAGCGCGGGGTGGAGAATCTCGACCACCACGCGCCGCTCGACCCGACCGATCCCGACTGAACCCGCTGACTCGACCGACCTGACTGGCTCGTCCGCAGCACAACTCCTGCAGATTGTGCGGCCTGGGCGGTGGAACCCCGTGATCTCGCGGCAGTTTTCTGCCGCGGCTGCGAGCAGCAGGAGTTATGCCGTGGCGCCGGGTGAGGCGGGCACCGCCGCCACGGTGCGGCGCTGTTCCGGCCGCGCCGGGGCGATGATGACCGGGCGCCGGCCGGCGGAATCCGGCGGGTCAGCGGCGCCCAGTACCTGGCACCGCGCGAGGCCGAAACGTGACCACAGCGCGGACGTCCACGCACAGAGCGCCGCGTCGAGCAGGTCTTCCCGGTGCTTGTAGGCGGCGTCGATGAGTGGTGACGGCGACTCGAGCAGGGCCGAGGTGACCGGATGCGAGCGCAGATCGAGCGGCGGATCGGCGGTGGTGAGGGCGGACATCCGCTGCAGAAGGTCGTCGCATTCGGCCGCGCGAAAGGCCCGGCGTTCGCCGGTTGGCAGAGCCAGAGCGGGGCGTTTGTACCGCGGGCGCTGCACGGAGTAGCCGAACTCCGCCGCCCCGACCAGGGTTGTGTACGGGTAGCACTCGAAGAATTCGACCCGGTCGGCCGCTGGCGGCTGCCCGCCGTCGGTGTAGCGAAACCCGGCGGCTTCGAGGGCCACGCGCAGGGTCACTCCGCCGAGCCACCCCAACTTCAGGTTGGACGCATTGGCCGCGACCTTCCACCGGCCGTAGCGTCGGCCGACCTCGCGTTCGCACTCGCGCATTCCCGTCTCGTTGAAAACGATCAGCGGCGCGTCGATGGCGATCACGTCGCCGGGGCGAGCCACGTCGATCAGCCAGACGGCGACGGCGTCGATGCCGCGCGCCCAGCCGGCATCGAGAACGGTGCCGGCGGCATCCAGCAGCACCAGCCCGGTCTCATTCGCGCGGCGCGTCGCGGTGCCCTCGCCCCAGGCCAGGTCGACCCCGATGAAGCGTGTCATGGCCCGCTGACGATCACCACGACCGCCCACAGCAGCGGGATCACGGCGATCACGACGAACGCGTTGACAATCAGGGTGACCCGGTCGAGCCTCTGGTCGGCGGTGCCGCGGCTCAGGTTGCGTACCGACAGCACCACGCCCACGATGCCGCTCACCGGGATCAGCGCCAGGAACACCCAGCGCAACCGGTCGTCGACGCTCCACGTGCCGAGCAGCATGATCGCCGCACTCACCAGCGCCACGATCACACAGACGGATGCCGCCCATCGCCCCGGTCGACGCTGGCCCGGCCCCGCAGCCGCGAGCGGTGAAACAGATGGTGGCTGATCCGGCAAGTTCCCCATACCCATCGAGCCTAGCGGCGGTCCGCCGGGCCGAGCGAGGGTCGCCTGCGGTGAGACCCGGAAATAGCACGGTCGTGGGCGGTGGCGACCGTGCTTTTCGGGTTCTCAGGCCGCCGGTCCGGTCAGGCGATCTCGCGGCGGGGTCGAACGGCCACGTCGGTGATCTGCACGTCGGGGGAGGCGTCCACGACGAACCGCACGGCCCGGGCGATCGACTCCGGGCGGATGTACCGCTCCGGTTCCCAGGGTAGTCCCGCCTCGCCTCGCGACGACTGCAACATGGGGGTATCGGTGGGCCCGGGAGCCACCGTCGACACCCGCACTCCGGAAGCCGCTTCGTCGATGCGCAACACGTCGGCCAGGCCGCGCAGCGCGTGTTTCGACGCGGTGTAGACGGCGCTTCCCGGTGCGGGGCGGGTGCCCGCGCCGGACCCGATGAAGATGACCGTGCCCTGCACGCTGCGCAGCAGCGGCAGGCACAACCGGGTCAGCTCGGCGGGGGCGATGACGCAGATCTGCAGGTAGGCCAGCCAGGAGTCCGTCGACGAGTCCGGCAGCGAGATCGCGCCGCCGAGGGCGGCGGCGTGCACCACAACATCCACGCGGTCGAGGCTGGCGACGAGAGCGTCGCGGGCGGCGGCATCCGTGAGGTCGGCCGCGAAGGCCCGGATGTTCGGCCGCGCGTCGAGCTCGGCCAGGGCCGAGGCGGAGCGACCCACCGCGATGACCTCGTGGTCCCGGGCCAGATCGAGGGCGATCTGCCAGCCCATGCCGCTCGTCGCGCCCGTGACGACGGCGACCGGGCGGCGTGCCGATTCAGTCAGTGTGGTTTCAGATTCAGTCAGTGTGGTTTCAGGCAAAGCTCGGCTCCGATGACAGTGTGGTGGCGGCGACCCGGCTCAGCGTATCGAGCGCGGCGCGGGCGACGCCGTCCGTTTCGCGCAAAAAGGTCGCATCCGCTCGGGGCATCGGGCTGATGACCGTATCGCCGCGGGTGTCGCTGACCGGGATCCCGACGAGGTGCACGTTGGACAGGGCGACGCCGTCGCTGCCGATCAGGCGGCTCGTGACGCGCTCGATGTCGACGCCGGCGTCGGCCAGCGGATAGCCGCCCGCCCGCGATGCGCGGTGGTGTGCCTGCAGCGAACCCGACACGCTCAGCTCGGCGATGACCGGGTCGGCCGTGACGGTCACGTCGTGGGCGTGCATCCACGCGTCGACCAACACGTGTGCGCGCACCAGTGAGCCGGCCACGTTCGGTGACTCCGCGCGGAATTCGCCGTCGGAGACCTGGAGCAGCCCGGCGGGCCCGATGAAGTGCACGACCCCGGCGCGCGCCAGGGCGAGCAGCTGCGCGCTGCGAAACGCCGGCGGGCCGCTGCCGACCATGCCGCCGAAGGCGAGAAAGTCGCGGTGCGCCTGCCCGGCGAAACTCTCGGCCGTGGTGCCGTCGAAGGCGAGCAGCGTGGAGACCGTTTTGCGCGCCGAGCCGAACACCCAGAGCGCGGCTTTGAGCTCGCTCGCGACCCCCAGCGCAGATTCGTGCAGATCGGCGGCCAGGTAGTCGGCGACCCAGGCGTCGAAGATCGCCGGGGAGTCGAACCGGCCGCCCGCGGGATTCATGGCGGCGGCGAGGTCGAACCGGTCGGTCGGCTCGGGTACGAGGGTGGCCAGCCGGGCGTCGAGCCCGTCAACGGCGCCGGCATCCAACGCCTGAATCACGGCATCGAGCGGCGCTGCGAAGGCCTCCGGCCGCAGCCCCACCAGCGTGCGATACCAGGCTTCGTGGGCGTCGAGCACGATGCGCGGCCACAGGTCCCGGTCAAAATCAATCACGGCGGATGCCGCGACGCCGTCTCGAAAAGCGGCCAGCCGACTCAGCCGCGCGGCCGGGGGCAACCCGCCGTAGAGCGACTTCGCCCGGAACGGCACTCCGCGCCGGGACGTGACGTGCAGCTCGGGCTCCTGCCCGGACGGCACGTACTGGAGCCCGGCCCCGTCGGCGCCCGGCACGAAGCGGCCGCCGCGCCCCTGCGTCAGCAGCATCATCGTGTCGAAGAACCCCATCCCGAGGCCGCGCACGATCACCGGCGCACCCGCGGGCACCTGCGACAGGTCCTGCTCGATCGGGCTGTCGGGCCGCACCCAGACGAACCGGTCGTCGCCCGCGGTCCGGCGCGTCAGCTCGGCATCCGCCGCCGTATCCTGCCGGGCCAGCCAGCCGAGCGACAGGATCACGTCGTCGACCTCGAGCGTCTCGCCGGAATCCAGCTGGACGACCGGGCTGCCGTCGACCAGCCGCACCGATGTGGCCCGCGCCTCGTGCTGCTCAACCAAGACCCCGACCGGAAGCGCTTCGAGCGCGTGGGCGAGCACCCAGGTGGCGTAGGCGCCATAAATCGCCCGGCTGGGATGGCTTTCGGGCCGCATGGGCGTCATCTCGTCGATCAGTTCCGGCCGGTCGAAGAGCACATCAGGAAGCTCGACGCCGGCATAGACCGCCCGGCGCACCGGGTCTATCTGGGCGACCTCATTCTCGCGGATGCCGCTCAGCTCGTTGGCCACGAGCACACACCACTCGTACAGGGTTGGCCCTTCGAGCACCGGCCCCTGCATCGTCACGAACGGGTCGGTGAAGAGGGTCACGGCTCCGGCGAGGGTGTTCATGCACAGGTCGAGGGGCTGGTCGGTGCGCCACACCCGCCCGGCACCCAGCTCGGAGTCGTCGACGAGGTGCAGCGTCCACGGCGCTCCCGTTTCGCCGATCAGTCCCGCGTTGGCGGCCAATCGTTCGACGATGGAGGCGCCGCGCGGTCCGACACCGACGAGGCAGAGCGAGGTGGGGCGAGGGGAAGGCATAAGAGATGTCTACGCCCTTCCCGGCCGCCGCGCACGCTCACACCGTGCCCCGGACACTGTGTGACGCTCTGTGGCGGTTGGCACCCACCGACCCCCGCGGGCATCTACCGTAGTAGACGTAGGGTTTCGTAGCGCTACAGCAAGGCGACGAATGCCTGCACCCGGTCGCTGTCGCCCGGCCTCACCGCCCCCTCTACCTCTTCCGTGACTGGAGTCCCATGACCGTTCCTGATGTGCTCGACCGGGCGCTCGGCGTCGGCGCCGGTGACCGTCTCGACCGGCTGCGTCGCGCCCGGCCCGAGACCCGCAGCAACGTTCAGCTCAGCTACCAGAGCATCTTCGAACCCGAGTTCCCCGGCGCCCTCTCGGTTGCCGAACGGTTCGCGGTGGCGGTCGTCGTCGCCCGGCTGCACGGCGACACCCCCGTCACCGCGCACTACGAGCGGCTGTTCGCGGCCGTCGAACCCCGGGCCGAGGTCATCGCCACCCTGCACGACGTGAGCGACTACGGCCGCACAACCGGCCCGTTCGGGCAGTACCGCGAGAGCCGGCTCGGTGCCGAATCCACCGAGGGGCTGCGCCTGACCATCGCCGCCGATGACCGGCAAGTGCTCGGCGACGAGCTGACCGCCCTGCTCGAATACGCCCACCTGCTGGTCTTCCGCCCGCGGGAGAGCGGCCCCGACGAGCTGCAGAAACTCGTGGACGTGGGCTGGACCGCCGGCGAGATCGTCGCCGTCTCCCAGCTGGTCGCATTCCTCAGCTTTCAGATTCGCCTGGCCGTGGGCCTTGCGGTGCTCCGTTCGACGTGGAAGGCCTGACCATGACACCGAACACGCTCCCGACCGTTCCCGCAGACCTCGTGACCGGCTACCCCGACCTGAACCGCCCCACCGAATTCACCCAGGCCGGCCTCGGCTGGGTGCCCTGGCTCGCGCCGCTGCCGGTCGCCGAGTTCGAACAGCGCCACTGGACCGGCCTCGTCGAGCGCTCCCGCGCCCAGATGCCCTACTTCGCCCTGCTCGCCCGCGAACCCGAGATTCTCGCCGCACGCACCCGCACCGATTTCGATATTTTCGGCAACGATGACGGCGGGCTGCCGCTCTACGAGCGCGAACTCGCCGCGGCGGCCGCGTCACGGGTGAACGGATGCGTATTCTGCGCCTCGGTGCACTCGCGCAATGCCACGAGACTCTCCGGGCGAGAAGATGACGTGCAGGCGCTGCTCGATGAGGGCGTCGGAGTCACCATCGACGAGCGCTGGGACGCCCTCATCGACGCGTCCCGGGCGCTCACCGTGACGCCGAACGAGTTCGGCACCGCCCACGTCGCCCGGCTCACGGCCCTCGGCCTCAGCGATCTCGACATCAGCGATGCCATCGCCGGCGCGGCCTTCTTCAACTGGGCGAACCGGCTGATGCTCTGTCTGGGCGAACCCGAGATGCCGCCGGCGCGGTCGACCCCGCGCCGCCCCACCGTTTAACACCACCCCAACCCACACTTTTTCGCACGTCTAGTTCTCAGAAGCGAGCCCGTATGTCTCCCTCCACCCGCCTCCCTGGCCGCACCGCCCGTTCGCGCCGCCTCCTCGCCGCTGCCGCCGGCCTGGCCGGCGTGCTACTGCTGTCCGCGTGCGCCGCCGACGGCCAGACGGCCACTACCGCAACCGGCGAACGTGCCGACGGTGGCACCCTCGTCTACCTCGAGCCCGACGCATTCACCAACCTGTACCCGCCGGCCGCCGGCTTCTATCCCAACGGCGGTGTCGTCAACAACATCACCGACCGCCTCGTGTACCAAAACCCGGAGACCCTCGATTTTGAGGCCTGGATCGCCACCGACTGGGTCGTCAACGACGATGCCACCGAATTCACCTTCGACCTGCGCGATGACGTGACCTTCTCCGACGGGTCGGCGCTCGACGCATCCGTGGTCGCGGCGAACTTCGACCTGTTCGGCCTGGGCGACCCTGACCGCAGCCTCGCGGTCTCGGAAGCCGTCAACAACTACGACCACAGCGAGGTCGTCGACGACGACACCGTCACCTTCCACTTCAGCGCCTCCTCGCCCGGGTTCCTGCAGGCCACGTCGACCATCACGTCGGGCCTCGTCTCCGCGGACACCCTCGCGAAGGACCTCGACGGTTTCGGCGCCGGTTCGGCGACCGAAATCATCGGATCCGGGCCGTTCGTCGTCACCGACGAGCAGCTCGGCGCGCAGCTGACCCTCTCGGCCCGCGACGACTACGACTGGGCGCCGGCGAGCTTCGCCCACCAGGGTCGCCCCTCGATCGATGCCGTGCAGTTCATCGTGACCCCCGAGACCAGCGTGCGCGTTGGTTCGTTGATCAGCGGCCAGGGGGATGTGGCCCGCAAGGTCGAAGCCCAGGACGAAACCCAGGTCACCGATGCCGGCTACACCCTCGAAGCGGCGCAGACCAACGGCGTCAACAACAGCCTGAACCTGCGGTTCCGGGAGCCGGAGCTGCAGGACATCCGGGTGCGCCAGGCGATTATCGCCGCCGTCGACCGTGACGCGATCGTTGACTCGTTGTTCTCCGACAACTACCCGGTCGCCACGTCGATCCTCTCGCAGACCGCGCTCGGCTACCTCGACACCTCCGAGTACTTCCAGTACGACCCCGCGAAGGCGGCCGCCCTGCTCGATCAGGCCGGCTTCACCGAGGGGAGCGACGGCATCCGCGTGAAGGACGGCCTGCGGCTCTCGATCACCGCGTCGGAGGCCGGCCCGCAGCCGCGTTCCTTCGACGTGCTCACCCTCGTGGCTCAGCAGCTCGCCGAGGTCGGCATCGAACTGAAGATCATTCGGGCGGATGCCGGCGACTTCGCCGCCGCCGTGCTCGACGGTTCGCAGGTGCAGGTGTTCCACTCGATGGTCGGACGCGCCGACTTCGATGTGATCAAAAGCCAGTTCTTCTCCACGAACCGCAACGTGACGCTCAATCTGAACAAGACGGATGGCTCCCTTGGCGACCCGACCCTTGACGAGGTTTTGCAGGCGGTCGCCTCCGAACCCAACGCCGAGGCGCGCATCAGTGACACCCAGGCCGCCCAGGTCTACCTGGCCGAGCAGGCCTACGTGGTGCCGTTGTTCGAGGAACCGCAGGTGTACGGCATCGCGCCGTACGTGCAGGACCTCACCTTCGAGGCCGTCGCCCGCCCGTCGTTCTCGCAGGTCTGGCTCGACAAGTAGCATTTGCCCCTCACCAGGTATCGAAAGGACGGCGTTGTGTCATACATTCTGGGCCGCATCGGGCAGGCGGTCATCGTGCTGGCGATCGCTTTCACGGCGGCGTTCGTGCTGCTGCAGGCGCTGCCCGGTGACGCCCTGCTGATCAAGTTCGAGAGCCCCGAATCGGGCCTCGGCCCCGAGCAGATCGCGCTGCTACGCGAGTCGCTCGGGGCCAACACCCCGATCTGGCAACAGTTTTTCGGTACCCTGGGCGGATTTCTGGTCGGCGACTTCGGCTATTCGGTGCAGTCGGGCACCCCGGTGCGCGAGATCATCGCGGCCGCCTTGCCGAACACGGTGGTCCTCGCCGCGAGCGCCTTCGTCGTGGCGATTCTGCTCGCGGTCGGCCTGGCCGTGCTCGCCCACCTGGGCTGGTTTCCGTGGTTGCGCAGCCTGCTGCGCTCGTTGCCGTCGCTGTTCATCTCGGTGCCGGTGTTCTGGCTCGGTATCGTGCTGATCCAGGTGTTCTCGTTCAGGCTTGGCTGGTTGCCGGTCATCAACCCCGGCCCGATCGAGGGCCTGATCATGCCCGTCGCGGCGCTCGCCCTGCCGATCGCCGCGCCGATGGCGCAGGTGCTGATCCGCTCGATCGATGACGTGCTCACGCAGCCCTTCATCACCGTAGTGCGGTCGAAGGGCGCGAGCGACTGGTGGATCCTCACCCGCAACGTGGCTCGCAACGCCGTGTTGCCGACGCTGACGATCGCCGGGCTGCTGCTCGGCGAGCTGATCAGCGGCGCCGTCATCACCGAGACCGTGTTCGGGCGGGCCGGCATCGGCCGGGCCACCGAGCAGGCGGTGACCAACCAGGACACCCCCGTGCTGCAGGCCGTCGTCGTGATCTCCGCCACGGTGTTCGTGCTCGTCAACCTGGCCGTCGACCTGTTGTATCCGATTCTTGATCCTCGGCTGAAGACCATGAAGACGACCGGGAAGACGACCCAGACCGTGAAGGTGCCCGCATGACCGAGACGACCCGGGTCATCCGTCGCACCCGTCGGGTGGGGCGGCCCCGCCCGATCCTGCTCGTCGGTGCCGCCGCCTACCTCGCGCTCATGATCGCGTGGGCGGTGCTGCCGGGCCTCTTCGCCCACGGCGACCCCGTCATCGGCGTCGCCACCGAGGGCCTGCAGGCCCCGAGCGCGGCGCACTGGTTTGGAACGGATGCCACCGGCCGCGACATGTACACCCGTGTCGTGTTCGGGTCGGTGCACACCCTCGTCACGGCCCTGATCGCGGTGCTCTTCGGCCTCGTCGTGGGCACCGGCGTCGGACTGCTGGCCGGGTCGCTGCGCGGATTCGTCGACGCCGCCCTGATGCGGCTGGTCGACGTGCTGCTGGCCGTGCCGAGCCTGCTGCTGTCCCTGAGCATCATCATCGTGCTCGGGTTCGGCACGGCACAGGTCGCGATCGCCGTCGGCATCACGAGCGTCGCCGCGTTCGCGCGCCTCGCCCGCGCCGAGGTGATGCGGGTGCGCGCCACGGACTACGTCGAGGCCGCGTTCGCCAGCGGCGGCTCCTTTCTCAGTGTGATGCTGCGGCACGTGCTGCCGAACTCCCTCACCCCGGTCATCGCGCTCGCCGCCCTGCAGTTCGGCACCGCGATCCTCTCCATTGCCGCGCTCGGCTTTCTCGGCTACGGCGTCGAACCACCCACGCCCGAGTGGGGCCTGATGATCGCTGAGGGCCGCAACTACATCGCAACGAGCTGGTGGCTGACCACCATCCCCGGCGTGATCGTCGTGTTGACCGTGCTCGCCGCGAACCGCATCTCCACCGCCGTCTCGGACAGGAACCGCGCATGATCCAGGTCCACAAACAGCTGCCCCACTGGGATGCCGCCGCGCCCATCGTCGAGGTCGACGGCCTGTCGATCGCCTACCGCGGTCGGGGCGGCGAGGTCCCGGTGCTGCACGACGTCTCGTTCAGCCTGGAGCGCGGAAACACCCTGACGCTGGTCGGCGAGTCGGGTTCGGGCAAGACCACGACGGCGCAGGCGCTGATCGGTCTGCTCGCGGCGAATGGGCGGATCGTGGGCGGCAGCATCCGTCTGGGCGGTCTGGATGTGACCGACTGGACGCCGAAGCAGTGGCTGCGGCTGCGGGGGGCGCACATTGGCCTGGTGCCGCAGGACCCGCATAACTCGCTCAACCCGGTGAAACGCATCGGGGACAGCCTCGCCGAGGTGATGAACCTGCACCGCTTCGGCAGCGCGCCGGCGACCCGGCGGAGGGTCATCGAACTGCTCGAGCGGGTGCAGATCTCCGAGCCCGAGCTGCGGGTGCGGCAGTATCCACACGAGCTGTCGGGCGGCATGAAGCAGCGGGTGCTGATCGCCAGTGCGATCGCGATGCGTCCGGCGCTGATCATCGCCGATGAGCCCACGAGCGCCCTCGATGTGACGGTGCAGAAGACCATCCTCGACCTGCTCGACGAGCTGCGCGAGGAGAGCGGCACCGCGATTCTGCTCGTCACGCACGAGCTCGCCGTCGCGGCGGACCGGGCCACCCACGTCATCGTGCTGAAAAATGGGCGGGTGCAGGAGCACGGCGAGAGCGCGCAGGTGCTCGGGCAACCGCAGGCCGCGTACACTCGGGCGCTGCTCGCCGACGCTCCCGCGCTCAGCGCCGCGGTGCGCACGAGCGCCGATGTGCAGGCACAGCTCGCGTCGCCGCAGCACGCGGAGCCGGTCGTCGTCGTGAATGATCTGGTGCAGGTGTTCTCCCGGGGCCGGGGGCAGGGCGGCTTGCGCGCCGTGGACACTGTCTCGTTCGAGGTGCGCCGCGGTATGACGCACGCTCTCGTCGGGGAGTCCGGCTCGGGCAAGTCCACGATCGCGCGCGCCGTGATGGCGTTTCAGAAGCCGACCGCCGGCGGCATCCTGGTGGAGGGCGTCGATATGACGACCGCGTCGGGGGAGCCGTTGCGGCAGGCGCGGCGACGCCTGCAGATGGTGTACCAGAACCCGTTCGGCAGCCTCGATCCGCGACAGAGTGTTCACCAGACGCTCATCGAGCCCATGCGCAACTACCGGATCGGGTCCCCGCTTGAACGCGAGAAGCGGATGCGCGCCGCCCTCGATCGGGTCAGCCTGCCCGCGTCGATGGCCGCGAAACGCCCGCACGAGATGTCCGGCGGGCAGCGCCAGCGGGTCGCCATCGCACGGGCGCTCGTGCTCGAGCCGACCGTGCTCGTGCTCGACGAGGCCGTGTCGGCGCTGGACGTGACGGTGCAGGCGAGCATCCTCGAGCTGCTGGCCGAGGTGCAGCGTGAACTCGGCACGGCGTACCTCTTTATTTCCCACGACCTGGCGGTGGTGCGGCAGGTGGCGCAGACCGTGACCGTGCTCAGCCACGGCGTCGCGGTCGAGTCCGGCATCACGGAGGATGTTTTCGCCGCGCCGCAGCATCCGTACACCGTCACGCTGCTCGACGCGATTCCCGGCCGCGGCGCCCGGTCGCTCGTCGGCTGACCCGCCGCAGCTGCGGCGGATCGGCCTGAGATCCCGAGAAAGCACGGTGTGCGTTCGCTGTGCGCACGGTGAAGGTGGTGAGGGCCGGGCCGCGCAACGCCAAGCGCTCGCCGAAACCGGCCAGTCGGTAGGATAGTGTCGTCATACTGAGTTATTGTGTTGACATGAACCAAAACGCTGAAGACCAACCAGAAACCCCGCTTCCCGCCTGGTCCGCACCGAATGCTGCGGCACTACCCGACGGCGGCGGGACGAACAACAAGATCGCCGTCTCGGCGCGCAACCTCATCTTTTGGGCACTGGGAACGCTGTTGGGCGGATGGATCGTCGCGATTGTGCTGACCTTTGTCGCGGACCCGGCCGTGCAAACCCTGGGCATCATCGTGAGCTGGTTCGGTGGGTTCGCCTGCATCGTTCTCGCGATCATTGCGGTGGTTTTCGCTTCTATCGGGCTCTCCCGCGCCCGTCGGCTCGGCGGATTGCGCAAGGGCACGGCGTTGGCCGCGCTCATCGCTGGCATCGTGATTATCATTGTGCCGCTGGTGCTTCTCGTAGCTATAGCTGTACTCAGCGCACAGATGCTGTGAGCTGACGCTCGGGTTAGTTCGACCGATGGGCGATTAGGCGACCGGGCAGTGCAGTTGGGTGCGCTCGCCGCTGCGGTCAATGTCGTGCCGCGCGATCGGCTGCTGGCAGACCGGGCAGCCGCGCACCGGCGCGGGCGCGGCAGGCAACAGGTCGGAGCCTGTTGCGCCGACCGGCGGCGGGCCGAGAATGGGGAGCAAGCGACGATTGATCCAGGCGGTGAAGCCGCCGGGGCCGCGGTTGCGTGCGGGGGAATCGTTGCCGGGTGTCATAACTGTTAGTGTACTAAGTAAATGGTTCGAGAAACAACCGGGCCGGAACGGACCGCACGGATGCCCACTCCCACGCTGGACGAGACTCTCGAGAACCCGCTTGCCCTGGATAACCAGGTCTGCTTCGCGCTCGCCATCGCGTCGCGCAACGTGATCGCCCTCTATCGGCCGATTCTGGAACCGCTCGGGCTGACGCATCCGCAGTACCTCGTCTTGCTCGCCCTCTGGGACGAAAGCCCCCGCACCTTGAAGGGCCTCAGCCACACGCTCTGTCTGGAACCGGCGACCCTGTCGCCGTTGCTGAAGCGGCTCGAAGCAACCGGATATGTGCAGCGTCAGCGCCGCCCGAACGACGAACGCACCCTCGACATCACCCTGACAGTGCGCGGCGAAGCCCTGCGACAGGTCGCCGAGACCATTCCGCCGCGGGTCGTCGCGGCGCTCAACGTGCCGGTCGAGGACCTCATCACCCTGCGCGACGCGCTGCACCGAGTGATAGCCGCCACGAGCTGAGCCGGCGGCCGGGTTGGGCCGTTAGGGGGCTCAACCCAGCCGCCGGGCGCCCGCGCCGGCATCACCGAGGGCATCGTCGGGGTTGAGCAGGCCGCACGCCTTCATCGACAGGCAGCCGCAGCCGATGCAGCCGGTCAGCTCCCGTTCGAGGCGCTCGATGCCGAGACGCCGCTCTTCGAGGGTCTTCTTCCAGCGACCGGATGCCCGCTGCCAGTCTTCCTGGGTCGGCGGCCCGTCGAGCGAGAGCGCCTCAAAGGCGTGCTGCACGTCGACGAGCGGGATGCCGAGCCGTTTCGCGACCGAAATCAGGGACACCCGGCGGATCATGTGGCGCGCGTAACGGCGCTGGTTGCCGCTCGTGCGCGCGGCGGCGATGAGTCCGAGCTGCTCGTAGAAGCGCAGAGCGGATGTGGCCACTCCCGTGCGGTCGCTCATCTCCCCGACCGTGAGCAGCTCGTCGGGCGCGTGCCGCGGCGTGGCGGCTGGCCCCGATGGATCCTCCTGTTGCGTCATGTGACCCCCGTTTTGACTTCAAGTGTACTTGAGGTTTTAGGCTCAATACATGGAACAGACAGCCGCCGCCGAAACACGAAGCCGGCAGGAACTCTTCAAGTCCGCCTTTCGCGAGCATCCAGCGGGCGTCGCGGTCATCTCCGCGATGAGCGCGGCGGGGCCGGTGGGGCTGACGGCGTCGAGCGTGGCATCCGTCGCCGTGGATCCGATGACGCTGTCGTTCTCGGTGACTCGAACGAACGGGTCAGCGGGCGGCCTGCTCGAGGCCCAGACGATCTCGGTGCACCTGCTGGGCGAGCACCATGTCGACCTCGCCGACGCGTTCGCCCGGTCGGGCGCGCCCCGGTTCACGCCGGAACAGGGCTGGAGTGCGTTCGAGGGCGGCGAACCCCTGCTCGACGATGCCCGCGCGACGCTGCTGTGCCGCGTGACCCACATCATCAAGGTGGGGTCGTCGTCGGTGGTGCTCGCCGAAGTTCTCGACATCCGCATCGGCGAACCGGCGCCGCCCCTCATCTACCACGACCGCCATTTTCGGCGCCTCGCCTGACCTTCCTCTCACCTCAACGAAAGGCATCACTATGACCGCATATACCCTGCCCGACCTGCCCTACGACTACTCCGCGCTCGCGCCGAGCATCAGCGGCAAGGTCATGGAACTGCACCACTCCAAGCACCACCAGGCCTACGTCACCGGCGCGAACAACGCCCTCGCCCAGCTCGCCGAAGCCCGCGACGCCGGCACCCTCGCCAACGTCAACAAGCTCGAGAAGGACCTCGCGTTCAACCTCGGAGGTCATGTCAACCACTCCGTCTTTTGGACGAACATGTCCCCGAACGGTGGCGACAAGCCGGTCGGCGACCTTGCCGCGGCGATCGACGACCAGTTCGGCTCCTTCGACAAGTTCGTCGCCCACTTCACCGCGACCGCGCTCGGCGTGCAGGGCTCCGGCTGGTCGGTGCTGGCGTTCGACTCCATCGCCCAGCGCCTGGTGATCTTCCAGCTCTTCGACCAGCAGGGCAACGCGCCCCTCGGCGTTGTGCCGCTGCTCATGCTCGACGTCTGGGAGCACGCCTACTACCTCGACTACCTCAACGTGCGCGCCGACTACGTCAAGGCGTTCTGGAACATCGTCGACTGGGCGAATGTGCAGGCCCGTTTCGCGGCCGCGAGCACCCAGACCGCAGGCCTGATCCGCCTGTAACTCGCCTCTCCCCGACTGCTGCCCGGCCGTTTGGCGTCGGTCTGCGGCAGTCGGGCGGCATAACTCCTGCACTTTTGTTGGGTGCCGGCGACGGATGCCCGTGATTCCGGGGCCGTTCTTTGCCTCGGACAAAAAATGCAGGAGTTATGCCGCGGGGGCGGGCTGTACCTCGAAGTCGGGCACCCGATTGAGGGCCCCCGCAACGGCAGACTGGCCGATTCGGGCGAGAAGAGCCGCGCCGAGGCCATCCCGCAGGTCGCTCGCCTCCAAGCCGTCGGCCCACAGCTCGGCAAGCCCGTTCACGAGCCCCGCCACGAACCGGTCGGCGGCGACCGCGGGCAGAGTGAGCACAGTGCTCGAGGTTCCGAGCGCCCAGCCGTTGGCGTATTGCGCCGCCACGAGCGCGGGGCCGGGGATCAGGAGCCGGGCGATCACCGCGTCGACGGTGACCCCGGGATAGAGCCACGCCGCGTCCGTTTCCGTCAGTGTGACGACGTCGGCGGCCGCGAGAAACCGCTTCACGAGCGTGCGGTCACCCGGCAGCGACGGCGAGAACGACACGATCGTCTCGTCCTCCATGGACTGCACCGTCCACAGCACGGCAGCCGTGAGCGAGGACGTGTGCAGAATGTCGACCCGCTCACCGGCCTCCGGGAGCTCGCCGATCACGCGGATCACCGGCCGCGCCCGGCTCATCGACCCGGTGTGACGATGGCCTTCAGGGCGTGCGGGTCGCGGCGGCCGATGGTGAGGGCCTCCTCCGTGTGGGCCAGTTCGAAGTGGTGGGTGATGACGGCGTCGACGTTCACGGCGCCGCGCGCGATCAGGTCGAGGGCGGTCGGGTAAGTGTTGGCGTAGCGGAAAATGCCGGTCAGGGTGATTTCCTTGCCCTGGATGAGGGGCACGTTGATGCTCACCGTGTCGGCGCCCATTCCCACGAGCACGACCCGGGCGGCCGGGGCGAGGGCCTGCATGCCGGCCGTCAGCGCGGCCTCGGCGCCCGAGCACTCGAGCAGCACGTCGAACTTGCCGTCGATGGGGGCATCCGCGCGTGATGCGCCGAGTCCCAGGGCCCGCGCGGTCTGCAGGCGAAAGTCGCTCACGTCGGTGATCAGGACGACGGATGCCCCGAACGCCTTCGCGACCTGACCCGCCAGCAGTCCGATCGGCCCGGCCCCGGTGACGAGTACCCGATCGCCGACCGAGACGCGGGCCTTGCGCGCCGCCCACACCCCCACGGACACGGGTTCGGCCATTGCGGCCTGTTCGAAGCCAAGACCGGTCGGGGCGGCGTGGGCGAAGGCGGCGTCGATCACGACGTAGGTGCTGATCGACCCGTCGACCGGTGGAGTGGCGAAGAAGACGACGCCGGGACAGAGGTTGTAGCGGCCACTCAGGCACTGCGGGCAGCGACGGCAGGGGACGCCGGGCTCGAGGGCGACGACCTCCCCAATGCGGGTGGGGGAGACGTCGCCGCCGACGCCGACGATCGTGCCGGCCGACTCGTGGCCGATGACCATCGGACTGTCGACGATGTAGGGGCCGATGCGTCCGTGCTCGTAGTAGTGCACGTCGGAGCCGCAGATGCCGACCGCGGCGATCTCGACGAGCACCTCGTGCGGAGCGGGAACGGGTACCGGGCGTGGCTCGATGCGCACGTCACGGGTGCCGTGGAGCACCGCGCTGAAGTTGGTGCGGCTCTCACGGGGTGTGGGCAGATTCATACCGGTTCGCTCCTTTGCGTGCACACCGGTGGCGGTGTCTTCTTAGGCTAGGAGAAGGTCTATCGCAGCCACTAGCGTGGGTCATGACCGATACCGGTACTTTTTTGCACGATCTGGAGAGGGGCGGAACGCGTGGTGGAGGTCTGGGTGCCCGGGAGTGCCGTGCGCGAGGTGATCCCGATGGACCCGCGGTTCTCGGCGCGCTGGCATTCCCACGACTATCCGGGACCGTTCGCGCGCTGGAACTACCACCCCGAATACGAGATTCACTACGCGCGGCGGCGCGGCGGCCGGTACATCGTGGGTGATAGTGTCGGCGTGTTCGACGCCGGCCAGCTGGTGCTGATCGGCCCGAACGTTCCGCACGACTGGATCACCGATCTGGGCGCGGGGGAGTCGATCCCGCACAGTGACCTGGTCTTTCAGTTTCGGCACGAGTGGCTCGTGCAGTGTGAGGCGGCGATGCCCGAGGTGGCCGCGCTGCATCCACTCTGGCAGCGCTCGCTGTCGGGCATCGAGTTCACCGGAGATGCCGCCCGGCTCGGCGTCGCGGCGCTGGAAAAGATCGGAACAGCAACCGGCGCCGCGCGGCTGTCGCACATCTTCGCTCTCTTCAGCGCGCTCGCCACGGCACCAGCCCCGGAGACGCGCACCCTCGCCCGGGAATGGGTGCCGCCCCTGCACGACCCGCTGGCCGCCGAAATCGTGGGCCGCAGCCTCGACTACATTCTCGAGAACATCAGCGGCACCGTGCGCCTGTCGACCGCGGCGACCCTCGCGGGCATGAGTGAGTCGGCCTTCTCCCGGTATTTCGCCCGGTCCAGCGGGCAAAATTTCACAGCGCTCGTGCGCAAGTTGCGGCTCGCGCACGCGGCGAAGCTGCTTCAGCAGACCGGTGACCCGGTCGCCCGCATCGCGCTCGAAGTGGGCTACGAGAACCTGTCGAACTTCAATCGACAGTTTTTGCGTGAGCTCCGGGAGACCCCCACGCAGTACCGCTCCCGGGTGCGGGATGCGTTGCGCCCGTAGGGTCTGATCGGGAGTTTAATAACGGATGCGTAACGGCCCGCGACTGCGCTTCCGGAAGCTAACCGAGGATGCTATTTTCGTACTGCCACCCCTGAAAGGGGGCGGATACAACTACGATTTTGTGAATCTCTGCCGTGGACCCGGCGGACCGGCACGTGAGGTAGCTATGTCGAGTTTCGTGTCGCCGGAGCCGGGTGCGAGCGGGTCCGGGGCGAGCGGGTCCGATCCGAGCCAGCGGCAATTGATGAACCTGCTGGTGGCCGGCGACCAGGCCGCGTTCGGAGAAATCTACGACCAGCTCAACCTCGCCACGTTCGCGATCTGCCGACACCACCTGGGCACGCCCGATGCCGTGGACGAGGCCATGCGCGGACTGTGGCTGTACATCTGGCAGAACGCAGCGATGCTCGCGGGGCTGGACGGCTCGCCGTGGTCGATCATCATCGCGACGGCCGAGCACCACGCCCAGTTCCACGCCCGCACCGAGTCCCTGGCGCGCGAGCACAGCGTCGCCTAGGCGGCCCACGCCGTCGAGATCGATCCGAACTCGGCGTCTACCGGGTCGGAAAGTCGGGGCAGCCTCTACCATGACGTCATGAACGCGCCGAGGGATCCCGCCGTAACTACCCCGCCCCGCGCCCGCTGGTTGACTCGCCATTGGCTGCCGGTGACGGGTTTGGGCGCCGTAGCACTGGCGGTGGTGCTCGGCGCCCTCATCGCGGCACGCACGGACGGGCCGCTCGCCGTGGACACGGCCTGGCTCGGTCTGCTCAACCAGAACCGCTCCGTGGCCGGGGATGTCGTCGCGGACACCCTCGCGGTGCTCGGCGGCGGGATCGTGGCGTCCCTCCTGATTCCCGGCGCGATCATCGTGGCGCTGCTCCTGGTTCGACGTCGCTGGGGCGCTGCGTACGTGCTGATCGCGACGGTGCTGGCCGGGGCATCCGTGCAAATACTGAAGCAGCTCCTCGGCCGGGACCGGCCGATGAACGTGCTGACCACCCTCGATTATGGATCCTTTCCCTCTGGCCACGTGGCCAACGCGGCGGTCGTGGCCACGGTGCTGGCCCTGCTCGTTCCGCGTGTCTGGGTGTGGGTCGTCGGCGGTGTCTACACGATCCTGATGATGCTCAGTCGCACCTATCTGGGCGCACACTGGCTGAGCGACGCGGTTGGCGCGGTGCTTCTGGCCGTCGGGGTCGCGCTGCTCGTCTGGACCCCGCTCGCCGCACGAATCGAGGGAGAGCGGGCTCTCTCGGCCGGGCAGCCGGCGGTCTGGCACACCTTCTGGGCCCGACATGCGGGGCTCGTGGTGCACCACGACCATGACGCGGATGCCCGGCGTCGCCTCGTTCGCACCGCCGTCACTGTTGCGTCGCTCGGCGCCACGGTGTGTGTGGCGCTGCTGGTCTCGGTGCTGGGGAGTACCGGGCTGACCATCATGGATGTTCCGGCGCAGAACCTCGTGCTGTCCTGGCGCTCGGCCGAGCTGACCGGCATCATGATCGCCCTGGCGATCGTGTTCGGCCCGGTCGTCCTGCCGATCATCGTGCTGGTGGTGGCCGTCGGCTGGGGAATCACCAGTCGGCATGCCTGGCGGCCCGCGCTGCTCGTCGCCGGGATGGCGTTCGGGGTGGTGCTCGGCCAGGTCGTCGGTCGGGCCGTCGACCGGCAGCGCCCGCCGGTCGATCTGATGCTCTTCGGAGCGGACGCGTCGTTCAGCTTCCCGTCGGGTCACGTGCTCGGGGCCGCCGACTTTGCGCTCATCACGACCTATCTCGTGCTGTCCCGGCGGCCGAGTCGGCGCGGAACGGTGATCGGCTCGGCCGTCGCCGCGCTGGGCATCGTTCTCGCCGCGCTGAGCCGCGTCTATCTGGGGTACCACTGGGTGACGGATGTCCTCACATCCGTCGCGCTGGCGCTGATCGTTCTCGGGTGCGTGATCATCGTCGATGTCTGGTGGGGCGCTCGCTCAGAGCCGGGCGCGCCAGGCGCGAGCGAAGCAATACCCGCCGTAGGCCATGAGCCCGACGCTGATCGTGCCTAAAACCAGACCGCCGTAGGGCAGGGCGATGAGGCTCTTGAGAGCGCCGTCAAGGCCGCTGGACTTGCTCGGATCGAGGGTGACAGCGGCGATCACGACGAGCACGCCCACGACTGCGAGTGCGATGCCCTTGGCGACGTAGCCCACGACACCGAGGGCGATGATGGCCCGGCCAGTGGTCCCGCCCGGCACGGAGATGTCCTCGGTGAATTTCTGGCGCGCACCCTTCTGCACGAAGTAGACGGCGATCGCCAGCACACCCAGGCCCACGACTACGAGCAGCACCACGCCACCCGGAGCCGCCAACAGCTGGGCGCTGGCGTCGCTGGCGCTCGCCGACGAACTCGTCGACCCGCCGGAGGCAAAGGTGGAGGCAGTGGCGGCGAGCAGAAAGTACACGACGGCCTTGCCGATCTCGCTCGCTCGATGGGACCATTTTTTCTTCGGATCGCCACCCTTCAGCAGGAATGCACTGAGCAGCAGCCACAGCCCGAGGGCGGCGAGTCCGACCACGACCGTCCAGAGCACGAACACCCCGCCGGGGCTGCTCGCGAGCTGGCCGAGGGCGCCGGACTGGTCTGCGCTCTCGCCGCCGCTGCCACCGAGGGCTACGGCAATCGCGATGCCGGCGATGAGGATGTGCAGCAGGCCGTTCACGGCATACCCCAACCGGGCCAGGGCCTGCAGGGCTCCGCTGTTCTGGGCGGAACGGGCGAGGTCAGACGTCGAGTCGATTTTCACAGCGTCAACTTTTTCACAGGGTCATCATAGGTCGGATGCCGGGCACTGGTGGCGGTTCCCGCACGATTCACCGGTCTGGATCCGGCATAACTCCTGCGCGTTCTGTGGAACCTGCGCCCAGTTGCGATAATTCGCATGCCGCCGCGGTGCGGAGCAGGAGTTATGCGGCGCAGTCCGCTCTAACGCTCGGCCAGGCGGGCCGTGAGCAGGGCGGACTCCTGCGTGAGCAGGGCGGCGAGAAACTGCTGCCGGTCGGGACGAAAGCGCGGCTCGATGCCGGTCAGTGACAGTGCCCAGGCCGGACGACCGGCCCGGTCGAACACCGCGGCACCCATGCCCCAGCTCCCTTCCAGGACCAGACCGGGGTTCAGCGCCCAGCCACGGTCGCGGGTCGCCCGCACATTCAGACGGATGCTCCCTGCCGCGTTCTGCGCGCCCCACCGCTCGGTCAGCCCCGCCTGCGCGCGGAGTACCTCGTCGACCTCGGTGTCGGGCAGGGCCGACAGGATGGCGAGGCCGGCCGACGCCACCCCGAGCGGGAACCGCACACCCTCGTGCAGCACGAACGAGCGCACCGGAAAACTGCCCTCCTCCCGCATCAGGCAGACCGTCTCCAGTCCTCGCCGGATCGACAGGAAAGCGCTCTCCCCGGTGGCGTCGGCGAGCCGCTGCAGTGCCGGGCGGGCGAGCTCGTCGACCGGATAGCGCGGTGCGGCGACGGTTCCCATCACGAAGATCTCCGGGCCGTAGCGCCAGGTGTGGCTGGCCGGATCCAGCACGAGCAGGCCCTCGGCGGCGAGAGAACTGAGCAGGCGATGCACCGTGGGTCGGGTGAGCCCGGAGTCGCGAACGATGTCGGCGAGCGGGGAGCCGTTCGGGTCGCGGCCGACGAGCCGCAAGAGCTGGGCGATGCGGCTGACGACCTGGGCGCCCGCGACGGGCGGGGCGGTGGCGCTGAGTTCGGCAAAATCCGGCACGAGGCTCCTGTCTATATTGTGGACAAGTCTAGCGCAGATGGAACAACTATTGACAAGAAAACTCCGACCGCAATAGGCTGACGAGCGAAAGCGCGGTCTATATTATGGACAGCATGCGGCCCGCGGATCAGCGTCAGTCAGGGCGACCACCCGGCAACACCGACTCAATGAGGAGATTTTCGTGTCCAAAGTTCAGGCACACGCAGCCGAAGCGCTGCAGGGCATACTGCGAGACGGGATGGTGCTCGCCGTTGGCGGGTTCGGTCTCTGCGGAATTCCGAGCGCGCTGATCAACGCGGTGCGCGACTCCGGGGTGGGCGACCTCACCGTGGTCAGCAACAACATGGGCGTCGACGGCAAGGGCCTCGGCGTGCTGCTCGAGGCCGGCCAGGTGCGCAAGGTCATCGCGAGCTACGTCGGCGAGAACAAGCTCTTCGCCGAACAGTTTCTGGCCGGCTCGCTCGAGGTGGAATTCAGCCCGCAGGGCACCCTCGCCGAACGGCTGCGGGCGGGCGGTGCCGGAATCCCGGCGTTCTACACCAAGACCGGGGTGGGCACCCTGATCGCGGTGGGCAAGCCGCACGCCGACTTCGACGGTGTGCGCTACGTGCAGGAACGCGGCATCGTCGCCGATGTCGCCCTGGTGCACGCCTACCTCGCCGATACCGACGGCAATCTCGTTTACCGAAACACCGCCCGCAACTTCAACCCGCTCGTGGCGACCTCGGGCGTGATCACGATCGCCGAGGCCGAGCACCTGGTGCAGCCGGGGGAGATCGATCCGAACCATGTCGTAACGCCGGGCGTCTATGTGCAACGCCTGATTCTGGTCGAGAACCCGGTCAAGGACATCGAACAGCGCACCGTGCGGCCCCGGCTGGCTGTCGCCGGCGTCTGACCCATTTCCCACCGAGATCAAGGAGCAGAACCATGGCGTGGACCCGAGACGAAATGGCGGCCATCGCGGCCGAAGAACTCACCGACGGCGACTATGTGAATCTGGGCATCGGCATCCCGACCCTTGTCGCCAATAATCTGCCCGAGGGAATCCGAGTGACCCTGCAGAGCGAGAACGGCCTGCTCGGCATGGGCCCGTTCCCCTACGAGGGCGAGGAAGACGCCGACACCATCAACGCCGGAAAGCAGACCGTGACCGTGCTGCCCGGCGGGTCGATTTTCGATTCTGCGACCTCGTTCGGCATGATCCGCGGCGGGCATGTGAAGGTCGCGATCCTCGGCGCGATGCAGGTTTCCGGCGCCGGCGACCTCGCCAACTGGACGATCCCCGGCAAGATGGTCAAGGGCATGGGCGGCGCCATGGACCTCGTCGCCGGCACCCCGCGCGTCGTCGTGCTGACCGAACACGTCGCCCGCGACGGCTCGGCGAAGATCGTCACGGAGTGCAGCCTGCCGCTGACCGGCGTGAAGGTTGTCGACCGGATCGTGAGCGACCTCGCTGTTTTCGACGTGACCGCTGACGGGCTCGTGCTCTGCAGGCTCGCGCCCGGGGTCACGGTCGAGACGATTCGCGGCTGCACCGAGCCCGACTTCACCCTCGCCCCCGGGCTGGTCGAAATCGCCGCCTGAGCCGCGCTCGAGGCGCGCGGGGTGAAAACAGGATGGATTGCGCATCCGGTGCCCGATGCAGGACGAATCGGCCCGGTCTGAGGCTTCCATCCTGCTTTCGCCACGCTGGCCCGGGCGTCGGTGCCGTCTGCGATGATCGAGGCATGAGATGGCTGGCCGCCGAACCGATCGAATCCGAGCGACTGCGGCTCGAGCCGCTCACCGTGCGGCACGGTACACGCATGGTCAGCGTGCTGGCCGATCCCAGTATCTATCACTTCATGGGCGGCGAGCCGCCGTCGGCCCTGACCCTCGCCAGGCAGTACCGCCGACAGGTGGTCGGGCATTCCCCCGACGGATGCATCGGCTGGCTGAACTGGATCGTCACGCTCGCCGAGACGGAGACCCCGATCGGGGTCGTGCAGGCGACCCTGCTGGAACGGTCTCAGGCTGCCGCTGATCTCTCCTGGGTGATCACTCCGGCTCAGCAGGGCCGGGGTTACGCGACGGAAGCCGCAACCGTCTTGGTCGGGTGGTTGAACGAGCACGGTGTTACCGGGTTTGCCGCCAACATCCATCCAGAGCACGGCGCCTCAGGGGCGGTCGCCCGCAGGCTCGGGCTGCATCCCACGGCTGTGGTCGTCGACGGCGAGGTGCGCTGGGAATCCTGACCCGGCGCACCCCGTCGGTGGCCACCCGCGGCCGCGGCTCGGTCAGTCGGTCAGTCGGTGAAAGCGGTCCAGCATCGCGACCAGTTCGGGCGCGGGGCGGGAGCGGGCGGCATCCGCTTCGGGGAACAGCACGGTGATCTGCGGTCCGATCTCGCGCTGCACGGCGGCGGCGAGTTCGTGGCCCACGACCAGGTATTCGACGTATGGTGCGAGCCCGGCGATGTTCCAGGCCTGCAGTCGTGCGGTGAGTTCCGCGGATAGTCCGAGGGCCGCGGGCTCGAGACGGTCATCGGTCAGGCCGAACAGGGGCGAGCGGTCCGCGAGCGGGGACCCGGGGGAGCCGGCGCGCAGCAGGATGCGGGTGGGCATCCGCTGCGGCTGCCAGGTGAGGGCCGCGACGTCGATCCCGGCGCCGGCCGCCTCGATCTCGGCGTCGTCCATCTTCACAATCTGCTGCACGACCGAGCCCGGCGGGTGATCGGGCATGGTGAGCGGCTTCAGCATGCCGTTCTGCCGCGCCATGAACTGCACCGACCCTGACCCCGTCGGTGCAGCGGTCGGCCGTGGAATCCGCGACAGCTCAGAGTCATCCTCCCGGTACAAGACCAGCACCCGGTGGCCGAACGCGCGCTGCAGGGCGGCGGCCAGCAGGTGCCCGTCGATCACGAAGTCGAGGTGTTCCTGCTCGGACGGCCATTCGAATTCGCTGCCCATCAGTCGCTCAAAACGCTGGTTATACGCTGCCAGGCGCGCCTCGAGGTCGGGCGGCAGGCCGAGGTCGCCCGGTTCGAACGGGCCGAAGGTCTTGTCCGGCGAGGGGGAGCGGTCCCACAGCGGCAGCGTCACCGTGTACTCCTCCATCAGGATCACCCGGGTGGGATACGCGTCAAGTTCCATGACCCGACTCTACCGACGGGCATCCGCTGCCATGCCCCAGCGACGGGCGGCACAACTCCTGCAGATTGTGTGGCGCCGCCAACGGAGCCGCGGAACGACGCGGATGTTTTGGGTGCGCGCCACAAATTGCAGGAGTTATGCGGCGTCGACCCCGCCAGCCACGAGGGCAGGGAAGACCCAGTCGGCCAGGAGCGGGGCGAGCGGGGTGTGGGGTGCCGCGGAATTCGCTGGATGTACCCAGCGCACCTCGGCGATCTCGCCCGAGGCGACCGGAGTGATGCGGGCCGCGCTCAGGTAGATCGTCGCGTCGATGCTGGTGTTGGCCTCATTGGCCGCGGATGCCGTGAACTCGCCGAGCAGCACGAGCTCACCCGGTGCCAGCTCGATTCCGATCTCCTCGCTGACCTCGCGCACGGCGGCGGCCAGCGCCGCCTCCCCGGACTCGAGCTTGCCGCCGGGCAGCATCCACGCGCTCGTGCCCTGCTTGCGTACCGTGAGCACCTCGCCCCTTTCGTTGCGAAAGCAGACGGCAGCGACGACGAGCGTGGGGGAGAGCATGAGTCCACGCTAGCAACCGGGCGCCGGACCGGAGGGTGTCGAAAACCGGACGAATGGGGCATCCGTTGCCGAAAACAGGACGAATTGCACGTTTCGGCGCCGTGGATCCTGCTTTCGCCGCGCCGACGCCGGCTCGCCTGCCACCATGGGGTATGTCTTTTCTTAGCCAAATCATCGTGGAGACCACCGATTCCTCAACCAATTGGACGCTCAACGGCTGGGTCTGGTTCGCCCTGGCCCTCGTCAACGCGGGGCTCGCCGAGCAGAAGAACCGTTCCCGGCTGGCCTGGTTCCTCGGGTCGATCCTGCTCGGCCCGATCGCGACGGCCCTGATCGTGATGATGGGGCGACCAACGGAGGCCCCGGCCCCCACCCTCCACCCGTTCAGTGACAGGGCAGACCGTTACTTCTCCCTCGCCGGGGTGACGTCGATCCTGACGCTCGGAGTCATCTTCCTGACCTTCCTCGGCACGACCTGGTACCAGTTGGCGGGCGGAGTGGTCGCCGGCATCGTGGGCATGACGCTCTCCGCGGTCTTCGTCGTGCGGTATTACCGGGTGCGCAGCGCCTCCCGTGCGCAACCGCACCAGATCGGGTCGGAACCTGCCGCGGCGGCGTCACACGCTGAGTCCGAGGCGCCGCAGGGCTAGGGGTTCTTCGGCGTCTTCTGGGTCACCCGGTGCGGCAGCCCCTCGCTGTTATAGGTGATCCACTCGCCGGTTTGCTCGCCGTGAGTGAAATTGCCTGACCGCATCTTCGTGCCGTCGAGGCGAAACCATTCCCAGTAACCCTCCTGAACCCCGTCGATCTGGGGACCGCGGGCCCGCACGCTGCCGGCGCGGTGGTACTCAATGTGCTCCGATGCCTCGCTCATGCCCACCATATTAACCCGCGGCCGCGTCGTGCAGCCGCTGGAGCAGCGAGGCGAGTTGGGCCTGCTCCTCGACGTTCAGAACGGCCGTGATGGCAAGCTCCGTGGACACGTGGTCGGGCAGGGCGGTTTCGACGAGCCGGCGGCCGGCATCCGTCAACGACACGAGAGTGCCCCGGCCATCGTTCGGGTTCGTCTGCCGGGCCACGAGTCCGCGGCCTTCGAGCTTGTTCAGCCGCTGCGCGACCGCGCTCGTGGAGATCATGGAATCGCGAGCCAGGGCTGCCGGAGCCAGGCGGTAGGGCGCGCCGGTGCGCAGCAGGGTCGCGAGCACATCGAATGACGACGCGTCCAGGTCGTGGCGGGCAAAGGTATCGGCCAGGCGGGCCTCGACGGCCAGCGCGGTGCGGCTCAGGCGGCCGATCAGGGCCATCGGGGAGACGTCGAGTTCGGGCTTCTCAACGTTCCACTGGGCGAGGATGCGGTCCACGTGATCGGTCATGGAGTCACCCTAGCAATTCGCTAAGCACTTAGCTATTATGGCTAAGTGCTTAGCAATCGACGACTTCTCCTGGCAGTGACCGCCCTCGCGCCGGCCCTGTGGGGCACGACCTATCTCACGACGACCGCGCTGCTGCCGCCGGATCGCCCGCTGCTCGCGGCAACCCTGCGCGCGCTGCCGGCCGGACTGCTGCTGCTGCTGATCTGCCGCCGCCTGCCCGTCGGAGCCTGGTGGTGGAAGTCCTGGCTGCTCGGGGTGCTCAATATCGGCGCCTTCTTTGCGCTGCTCTTCGTGGCGGCCTACCGGCTGCCGGGTGGGGTTGCCGCAATTGTCGGCGGGCTCCAACCGCTGGTGATCGCCCTGCTCGCCAGCCGGGTGCTGCACGAACGGCTCACGAAGCGGGTCCTCGTGGCGGGCGCAACCGGGGTGCTCGGCGTGGCGCTGATCGTGCTGCAGGCCCAGGCCCGGCTTGACCCTTTCGGGCTGCTGGCGGCCGTCGGGGGAACGGTGGCGATGGCTTGCGGAATCGTGCTCGCCAAGAAATGGGGCCAGCCGGCGCCGCCGCTCACCACCACCGCCTGGCAATTGGTGACCGGGGGGCTGACACTGCTCGCCGTGCTGCTGATCGTCGAGGGACTGCCGACCGAGCCGCTGACCGCGACCAATCTCGCGGGCTACGCCTACCTGTCGGTTGTCGGCACGGCCTTCGCCTATGTGGTGTGGTTTCGTGGCCTCGCCCGGTTGCCGGCCGGCACGACCGCGTTCCTCGGGCTGCTCAGCCCGGTGGTGGCGATCCTGCTCGGCTGGGGCCTGGCCGGCGAGGTGCTCGGGGTATGGCAGGTGCTGGGCATCGTGGTGGTGCTCGCGTCGATTGCCGCCGCGGTCGGGCGACCGCGGGCATCCGCTTGTCGGGGCGGTCATCTCCCCCACGCGACGGATGTCCCGCCCCGGGCCCGTCGATACGGTGGGAGAACGCGGTCGGCGGGTGAGCCGGTGCCGCGACTTGACCGCCGAGAGAGAGCCGGGAACACCCATGCGACCTGACCGCTGCCGCACGTTCCAGCCGACACGAGACCGATCATGAGCACCGAAGGCAACATCCCGTACCTCTATAAGAGCGCGTTCGGGGCCTGGTTCATCTTGCTCGGGGGCGTGTTCTGCACACTCCTCGGGCTGTACTTCGCGGTGGCCGCCCTGGTCTATTCTGAGTCTGCCTACGGCTGGGCCGGCCTGCTCGTGATCGTGTTCGGCGTTCTCTGCCTGTATCTCGGCGGTGGAAGCCTGCGCGGGAAACACCGCGATGTGGTCGACGGGTTTCGCGCGCCCCCTTCGCGTCAGCAATAGCAGCGCCGCGGCGGCAGACTGGGTGTCATGAGTTCCGCCACACCGGTGCCGCACGCGGCCCCCGTCTTACCCGATCTCGTGCCCGAGTTGCTCGTGACCGACCTCGCCACGAGCCTCGACTTCTGGGTCGACCTCTGCGGCTTCCAGATTCTCTACGATAGGCCCGCGGAAGGCTTCGCCTACCTGCACCTCGGCACGGCCCACGTCATGCTCGACCAGATCGGGCTCGGCCGCGACTGGGTCTCCGGCCCGCTCGAACAGCCCCTCGGCCGCGGCGTGAACTTTCAGGTCTCGGTGCCGGCAATCGAACCACTGATCGAGCGGATGTGTGCGGCCGGCCAGCCGCTCATTCTCGCCCCCGAAGATAAGTGGTACCCGACCGGTGACTCCGAGGCGGGGCTGCGCCAGTTTCTCGTGCAAGACCCGGACGGCTACCTCGTGCGTTTCGCCGCACCGCTGCCGGCGCGCGACGGCTTCGCTACACAGTGATCGACACCTCGGCGCGGGCGTGCTCCTCGGCGAAATACCGCAGGCCCGCCGGCACCTCGGCAGATCCGCAGGCATCGGCGGCATAACTCCTGCAGATCGTGCGGCTCCGACGGCGGATGCCCGTCATTCCGGGCCACTCTTTCGCCGCGTGCAAATTCAGCAGGAGTTATGCGGCGGAGCCGCCCGACACTGGCTGTGCGGGGAACCGAAGGTCGGCCCCGGAAACAGAAATGCGGCGGGCCGGGGGATTCCCCCGACCCGCCGCATCCGTGCGCGGGGCGCTGTTAGGCGGCGACGCGGTTCGAGACGAGCAGCTTGTAGGCCGGCTCCGTCAAGAAGTCGGTGTAGTCCTCGCTGAGGCAGATCTCGGCGACCAGGGCGCTGGCCGGCTCGTAGAACTGGCCGAACAGTTCTTCGCCGACCTCGCCGCGGAGCTTGGCGGTCTCTTCGGCGAGGATCGTGGTGACGAGCTCGCGGGTGACCGTCGAACCGGTGTCGGCGAGCACGACAGCGTTGCGGATCTGCTGCCAGACCTGCGAGCGACTGATCTCGGCGGTCGCGGCGTCCTCCATCAGGTTGTGGATGGCGACGGCGCCGTTGCCCGAGAGCCAGACGGCGATGTAGGCCACGGCCACGTAGAGGTTGGAGCGGAGTCCCGCCTCGGTGGCGTCGCCGGGGGCGGTTGTCACGTCGAGCAGGTCGGCCGCGGTGACCTCGACCTCGGGGCGCTGGCGGTCGATCTGGTTGGGGCGCTCGCCGAGAACGGCGTCGAAGACCTCCGCGCAGACCGGCACCAGGTCGGGGTGGGCGACCCAGGAGCCGTCGAAGCCGTCGCCGGCTTCGCGGGTCTTGTCGGCGTGCACCTTGGCGAAGGCCGCCTTGGTGACTTCGGGCTCGCGGCGGTTGGGGATGACGGCGGCCATGCCGCCCATCGCGAAGGCGCCGCGGCGGTGGCAGGTCTTCACGAGCAGTTCGGTGTAGGCGCGCATGAACGGCGCGGTCATCGTGATCGCGGCGCGGTCGGGCAGCGAGAACGCGGCGCCGGCGTCGCGGAAGTACTTGATCATGCTGAACAGGTAGTCCCAGCGGCCGGCGTTCAGGCCCGAGGCGTGGTCGCGCAGTTCGTAGAGGATCTCGTCCATCTCGAAGGCGGCGGGGATCGTCTCGATCAGCACGGTCGCGCGGATCGAGCCCTGCGGCACACCGAGCTCGTTCTGGGCGAAGACGAAGACGTCGTTCCAGAGGCGGGCCTCGAGGTAGCTCTCGGTCTTAGGCAGGTAGTAGTAGGGGCCGCCGCCATTCGCGAGCAGCTGAGCCGCATTGTGGAAGAAGTGCAGGCCGAAGTCGACGAGGGCGCCGACGGCGGGGGCTCCATCGATCTCGATGTGCTGTTCGTCGAGGTGCCAGCCGCGCGGGCGCATCACGACCACGCTGAGCGGGGCATCCGTTCGCAGGCTGTAGGCCTTGCCCTCGGGGGAGGTGTAGCTGAGCTGGCCGCGCACGGCGTCGAAGAGCGAGAGCTGCGAGTCGATCACGTTGTGCCAGGTGGGCGTGCAGGCGTCTTCGAGATCGGCGAGCCAGACCTTGGCGCCGGAGTTGAGGGCGTTCACTGCCATCTTGGCGGGGGAGGCCGGGCCGGTCATCTCGACGCGACGGTCGGTGAGCTGGGCGGGGGCGGGGGCGACAGTCCAGTCGCCGGCGCGTACGTCGGCGGTTTCGGGCAGAAAGTCGAGCTTTCCGGTGCGGGCGACCTCGGCGCGGCGCACGCCGCGGGCGGCGAGGCGCTCGTTGCGGGTGGCGGCGAAGTTCTGGTGCAGCTTCTCGATGAAGGCGAGCGCCTCCGGCGTCAGGATTTCACCGGCGCGATCGATGGGAGCGGGGGAGGTGAGCGTTAACGACATCGGTAATCCTCTGAATCACATGCGCGAAGTTTCCGTATAGTGGAAGTATTATTCTGTTTTGACGAGTTTAGCGGAAAGAGGCGACTGGGGCATGTCCGAGATTGTGACCACTACGGGGGCGGGAGGCGTGCAGTCCGTCGAGCGCGCGTTCGACCTGCTCGAGGTGATCGCGGCATCCGGGGGCGAAGCCATGCTGAGCGAGCTCGCCGCGGCCACCGGCCTCGCGTTGCCGACCATTCACCGCCTGCTGCGCACCCTCGTCGCCACCGGCTATGTGCGGCAGCTCGCGAACCGCCGCTACGTGCTCGGCCCCGGCCTGATTCGCCTCGGCGAGGGCGCCAGCCGCCAACTCGGTGCGCTCGCCCGCACCCACCTCGCGACCCTCGTGCACCAGCTCGGCGAGACCGCGAACATGGCCGTGCTCGACGGCGATCGGGTGCTCTACGCGGCGCAGGTGCCGAGTCGGCACTCCATGCGTATGTTCACGGAGGTTGGTCGGCGCGCACACCTGCACGACACCGGCGTGGGCAAGGCGATCCTCGCCCAGCTGACGGATGCCGCGGCGCGCGCCCTCGTCACGGGCGCCGGCATGCCCGCGGCGACGGCACAGAGTTTCACGACGCCCGAGGATCTGCTGCAGGACTTGGCCCTCATCCGCGTGCGCGGCTACGCGATCGACGACAACGAGCAGGAGATCGGCGTGCGCTGCTTTGCCATGTCGGTGCCGAACGCGCCCACGCCCACGGCGATCTCGGTGTCGGGGCCGGTGTCCCGGGTCGACGATGCCTTCGGCGAGCGGGCCGTGCCGCTGCTGCGGGCGGCGGCCGAGGCGATCTCGCACGACCTGAACCGGGTGCCCTAGGGGCCGGACACCGCTGGGGCACGCGGCACTCGTTGTGCCAGCCGGCACCAAATCTGCTGAGTGCCGGCTGACACAACGAGTGCCGCGCGCGACCAAGCCCGGTCCGGCGGGGTCGTGCGCGGCAGTGCGGGCCTATGATCGGCGTCATGAGACAGCTGCCGCCTCGCCTGATCGCCCGGTATTCGTCGGGGCTCGCTGCAGTGCTCCTGACCGGCCTTGTCGGTTTCCAGATAGCCCTGGCCGTTGGCGCTCCGTGGGGTCGCGCGGCCTATGGGGGAGCGACCGAACGCCCGACGGCACGGATGCGCGTGAGCAGCGCCGTCGCATCCGTCATCTGGGCCCTGATCGCCGTGGTGACCCTGAACCGTGGCGGCCATCGAGTGCCGTCGGTCGTGCCGGGTCGGGCCGTTCCCGTGGTCATGTGGATCGCCGTGGGGCTCCTCGCCGTGGGCTCGGTGCTGAACGTCATCACCCCGAGTCGGCTTGAGCGGATGATCTGGGCTCCCGTCACCCTCGTGCTCCTCGTCAGCACGACGGCCACGGAACTGGCTGCCCGAAGGCGCCACTGACGCTGCGCCTCCCGCTTCTGCGGCTCGGCGCCTAGGGTTGTTTCATGGAGCAGGACTTTCAGGACTGGATCGAGCACCGCCGCGGCCGCGACCGGGAGCTTCTGGGCTGGCTGCGCCCCGCCGGCGACGGCTTCGTCGTGGTCGACCTGCTCGGCCGTGACCGCAGCGAGGTCGTCGACTGGCTCACGGGCGAAGAGGCACTCGAGTCACTGGGAATCGGGTATCTGGCCGATCCCTACGAGCTGCGACTCGACTCGGGTCAGTGGTTGCGTGTGCGCATCACCGAGGTCTCCGCGCACACTATTTCCGTAAAGCGGGATGACTGGGGCGCGATCGACATCCCCCAGCTGAATTTCACGGTGTCTTTCCCGGCAATCGATGAGTTGCGCGCGCTCGCCTGACCCCTCCGGCCGGGTGGGTCAGCCCAGCGGCCGCACGGTGAGGATCTGCTCGGCCCGGCCGATCGGGCCGAGTTCGTCGTGCAGCACGCTGCTCGTCAGGCCGTGGCCGGCCGGGCCAAAGGTGACGGAAGTGTCGAGCCCGACCCAGGCGCCGGTCGGCTGTCGGTGCAGGTGGATGGTCAGGTCGAGGTTCGGGAACATCCACTCGGTCGGGTGCTCGCGCACGGCCACCCCGTTCGCCGTGTCGACGAGAGCGATGAAGGAAGCGTGCGCGCTGCTCGGTTCGCCCGCGACGAGCGCGATGTCGGTGCGCAACCAGGCGCTGACGCGGCCGGCCACCGGGGGAGCGACGGCCTGCATCTCAAGCGACGCGACGAAGCCGCCCGGCCACGTGTCGGTCATCGTCCACGGAATGCAGCGGTCGGGGGACACCATCGGTACGGTGTCGCCGCCGGCGACCGTTGAGGTCTCGGCGGTCGCGATGTACCAGGCGCGAGCCAGCACGGCGGCTCGGCCGGCGATGGTGACCGTCGCCTCGAGCAGTTCGATGGTGCGTCCGGGGCGGATGGTTTCTACCGTGACCGTGCAGGCATCCGCTGCCAGAAAGCCGAGGATGTCGAAGCTGATGCGCCCGAGTTCCTTGGTACCCGAACTGGCGGTGGCTGCGCGGTGTCGGTCCATCGCGTGCACGATCAGGCCGCCGAGCGGGCTGAAGTGGATCTCATTGTCCTGCCACGCCCCGCCGGCGAAGGCGGTGGGCTGGTACTGGCCGGGGGCGATCGGCTCGAAGTAGGCATCCATCAGCAGTTGTGCTCCCAGTCTGAGTAGGTCGGCGCTCGTCGTCGAGCACGCCCTTCCGAGCGTATCGGCTGGGTCGGCCGTCACGAAAACAGGACGGATTGGCACTCTGCAGTCGAAAGCAGGACGAACTGGGCCTTTTCGAGCGCGTCATCCTTTTTTCGCGACGGATGCCCCGGGTTGGTCCGGTCTGCAGCCCGCGCTCAGGCGGTCTCGGCCACTGCGGCGAGAGCGGCGAGGGCCGAGACCGTGACCAGGCCGGTCCACAGTACGATCGCGACGGCCTGCCAGAAGATGACCCGGCCCTTGCCGAGGCCGGACGCCACGAGCGTTGCCGCCGTGACGTGCGTCGGCCGGGCGAGCGGGGCGAGCAGGCTCGCCCCGGGAAGCGTCCTCCCAGCTTCGAGGCGCTGCCTTCATTGCCTCAGTCGTGCGCGCGTAACTCCTGCACATCGCAACCGGCCACAGCGGATGCCGCGGAATCATGCGCGTCCGTCGCCTTCGCCTGACGACAGAGCAGGAGTTATGCGCTGACCGGGGGCGGACATCCGCTGGAGACGCGACTCTGATTGGATAGGCCGCATGGGGAACGAGTTTGTGGTGCTGCAAGACAGTGATCCGCGGCGGGCAAAACTTGAGGCCCACGGGTAAAGATCGTCGGGCAGTCATGGGGCGCGCGGCTTCGGCTAGCGGATGCCCCGGATCTCGCGGTCTTTCACCGTGCCGTCGCAGGGGCGCAGACGGCCGGAATCTCGATCGGCGAATTGTCTGTTGGCGCCGCGCTCGAACTGTTCGAGTTGGAACAAACCAACAACCCCGACTACCCCTTCACGCCGGCGACCTTTCAGGAACTGATGGACCTCGAGGCCATAAGGGCACTCTGGACCCGTGGCCTGCGTGTATTCGGGGCCCGAGACGGCACGCAGCTGGTCGGCGCGACGGTCATCGGGCAGCGCGATATGTGCGCGGAGACCGAGTTCACCTTGGTGCTCGCCACGCATCGGGGCCGGGGAATCGGCGCGGCCGTGAAGGCGGCATCCGTCATTGCGTGCGCCGAAGATGGGGTGCGGGTCTTCGGCACCGGCGGTGCGGCCGTGAACGACGCCAGCCTCGGTGTGAATCAGGCGCTCGGCTACGACATCACCGAGCGCTGGTACAGCTACCAGCCGCCGGATGGCGTCCTCGAGCGATAGGTCGGCGTCGCTGAACCCGGAGCGTCGGGAACCGAGGGTGGCGCCTAGGCCGAATCGTTCGCCTTCGGAAGAAGGGTCGCCGCCAGTACCGCGCAGGCGACGAAGACCACGCCGCCGACCGCTATCGGCAACGGCAGGCTGACGACCGCGAGGAGGCCACCGAGCGCGGACCCGAGTGCCAGGCCGAGCAGGCTGAGCACGCGGGACGCCGCGTTGACCCGCCCCCTGAGCTCATCGGGAACGAGTCGCTGCCGCAGCGAGGTGGCGCAGATGCCCCACACCACCGCGTGCAGGATGTAGACCGCGAGCAGGGCGGCGGCCACAGCACCGTTCGTCGTGACGGACAGGGCGACCAGCGAGGTCGCGCCCGTGAGCAGGCTCGCGACGATCGTGCGACGGTAGCCGATCCACCGGCGTACCCGGGCCGTCGTGAATGATCCGACCAAGCCGCCGAGCGCGGAAACGGCGAGGATCACGCCGTAACCGAAGGCGTCGAGGTCGAGCCGTTCGTCGGCGAACAACACGAGGATCGAGAACGGCAGCATGTAGCCGACGCTCGCGAGGGCACCGATGAGCGCGAGGCCGCCGACTGTGCGGTTGCCGGCGAGCCAGCGGGCGCCCTGCAGCGCCTCCCGAACGAGGGGCTCGCGGGCTGTGAGTTCGGTGCCGGTCGTTGCGCCGAGGCGTCGGATCGGAAGCGCCAGCGCGACAATCCCGGCCACCGCCCAGAGCCCGCCCATGAGATACACGGGCGCGGCGGCTGCTACCGCGAACAGCAGGCCGCCGAGCGGCGGACCCGCGAACTCGTCGGCGACCAGCTGCGCGGCCGAGATGCGGCCGTTCGCACGGTCCAGCTGCCGGTCCGGCACGATCGCCGGCAGCAGCGAAACGGATGCATTATCCGCCGCACTCTCCAGCGTGCCGATCGCCGCGAACGCGGCGTACAGCAGCGGCAGCGAGCCGGCCTCCCGAGTGATGGAAACGGCCAGCCCGACGACGACAGCTCCACGAATCAGGTTCGCGACGACCAGCATCGTGCGCCGGTCGACCCGGTCGACCCACACCCCGATCGGCAGGGCGACGAGTAGCCTCACCAGGGCGTAGGTGGTGGCCAGACCCGCGACGAGTCGCGGATCGTCGGTGAGCGACGCCGCGAGCAGCGGCATCGCGACGAAAGCGATGCCGTCGGCGAGGTTCGACGCGGCACTGGCCGTCCATAGAGCTCGAAAGGGGCGGGGCGCTCGAAAGGGGCGGGGCGCTCGAAAAGGGCGACCGAGCGACATACGCCGAGTCTATGGCAGGCGGTCGCGCCGGTCCCCGGCCGTCACAGCGATCCACGGCCTCGGGGCGAGTGTGCTGACTGGCCCGCGCTTCCCTAACAGCGGCGCCGCGCGACTCCGTTTGTCTGCGCCGAGACTTCGCGATCGGAGTGTCGGTGGCTGGCGCTACATTCCCGATATTGAGTTACTCCGTGCCGACAACAGAGGAGAAGACCATGAAGGCACTTGTGGCAACCCGGGCAACCCAGGGACTGCGCGCGACCGACCGCACCGACTGCGTGGAGGGCGAAATGGTGTGGATGGTCGCGCCGTGCGACACCAGCCGGCGCCGCCCCGACGGGCCCTGCGATTGTGGGCGCACGTTTCTGGGCATGAGTTCCCAGGGCCGAACCACGACGGCGATGGTGCAGAACCTGCCCGGCCTGAGCCGCCAAGACTACGAAGACGCTCTGCGCGGCAGCTTCGAGGCACGAGGCTTGTGTTCCCGGTGCCGGACCGTCTTTTTCGCCGAGCATGTTGACGCACTCCTGGCGCTCGCCGAAGCGCTTCCCGAGGGCTCCGTTGTCGGGCGGCGGCTCGGCAGGCTCGTCGTGCGGGTGCGGCGGCAACTGCCGCACTGACGATCGCCGCGGATGCCCCGGGTGGCGACCCGGGGCATCCGCCGCCGGGTTCTGGCCGCGGCCCGGGAATAGCCGGCGGTGCCGGTGCGCTGCACCGAGCATGAAGAAGATCGGGTTTTTATCCTTTGGTCACCACCAGGCCGTGCCGGGTTCGGTCGCGCGCACCGCGCAGGATGCGCTGCTGCAGACGGTCGAGCTGGCCGTGGCTGCCGAGGAGCTCGGCGTCGACGGCGCCTATCTGCGCGTGCACCACTTCGCCCGGCAGTTCGCGTCACCGTTCCCCCTGCTGGCCGCGATGGCCGCCCGTACCAGCCTCATCGAACTCGGCACCGGCGTCATCGACATGCGCTACGAAAACCCGCTCTACATGGCCGAAGAAGCCGCCATCACCGACCTGATCAGCAACGGACGCCTGCAGCTCGGCCTCAGCCGCGGCTCGCCCGAAACGGCGCTGCACGGATACGAAGCCTTCGGCTACGTGCCCCGCGACGGCAACACCGACGCCGACGACGCCCGAGAGAGCACCGAAATCTTTCGCACGGCCATCAGCGGGGTCGGCATCGCGCCGGCCAACCCGCAGATGACCGGCCGATCCGGACTGCTGGCCATCCAGCCGCAGTCGCCGGGCCTCCAGGACCGTATCTGGTGGGGATCCGGGACCCGCGCAAGCGCCAAATGGACCGGCGAACAGGGCATGAACCTGATGAGCTCGACCCTGCTGACCGAAGACACCGGCGTGCCTTTCGGCGATCTGCAGGCCGAACAGATCGCCATCTACCGCGAGGCTTGGCGGGAAGCCGGCCACGAGGGCACCCCGCGGGTCTCGGTGAGCCGCAGCATCATCCCGATCGTGAGCGACCTCGACCGGCATTACTTCGGGCGCGAAGCCGAAGCGGATGCCGCCGACCAGGTCGGCTACCTCGACGGTGGCCTCGCGCGGTTCGGCAAGAGCTACGTGGGGGAACCCGACGCCATCGCCGAGGCCCTCGCCGACGATGCCGCGGTGCAGGAGGCCGACACCGTGCTCGTCACGATTCCCAACCAGCTCGGCGTGGACTACAACGCGCACCTGCTGGGCAGCATCCTGCGCCACGTCGCCCCGACCCTCGGCTGGCGCTGACGCGCTCTCCCGGGCTGCCGGCCCTCGGCGAAGATGAGTTAAGCATCGAAATCGACTCGAAACGGCCGCTTAACTCACCGTTCGGCGAGGCGGCGGGCCTAGAGCTCGGTGAGCCCGCGGATGATCGTGGCGACCGCGCCGACGAAGGCGACGACGATCAGCATCCGTCGGGCGATGTGGGGCTCGACCACCCGGGACAGTAACTCGCCGACGACCAGGCCGATCAGGCACGCCGCCGCGATCAACAGCAGCACCGTGCCGGAGAGGTTCGGCGTGATCGCGGCGCCGGTCGCGAACTTGGCCAGCAGCGACGCCGCGCCCAGGGTGAGGAAGAACGGCTGCATGGTCGCCGCGAAGCTGCGCTGTGGCCAGTGGGTCGCGACGGCGTAGACGCTCGCGGCGGGCCCGCCGACGCCGGCGGTGGTGTTCATGAAGCCGGCGAGCACCCCGGCGATGACCCGGTAAACCGGCCGGTCCTTCAGTGCGACTCGGCGCAGGCTGAGGGACACCCCCAACCCGACGGCGACCATCACGCCGATCGAAATCTCCAGCCACGCCAGCGAGACGACGTTCAAAATCAGCGCGCCCGGGATGATGCCGACGAGCGCCCACGCGGCGAGCACGCCGTAACGGCGCCAGTCGACCTCCCGCACGACGCGCGCGAGAATCACACTCGCGGTCAGCACCGCGCACGCATTGATCAGCACGATGCCCTCGATCGGGCCGAGCAACAGCACGAGGAACGGTGCGGCGACGAGCGCGAAGCCCATGCCGGTGACCCGCTGCATGCTGGATCCAACCAGAACGGCCACGAGAACCAGCACGATCGTCCAGACGTCGATGCTGAACTCGTTTCTATTCTTTCCCGCAATGAGTGATGTGGAAGACCCGCCCACGGCGAGTGAACGCCTCGTCCACCCTACGCGCGCGGCACCCGGTCGCCGACATCGCGGCGCAGTCGGCGGCATAACTCCGGCAATTCGGGCGGGTAGGCCGATGAGTTGCTCGGAATGACGGGCATCTGCTGCCCCGCCGCCGACGATCTGCAGGAGTTGTGCCCCGTACGGGATGCCGAACCCCCCGCTCGGGGGTACTCTCGGCTTCGTCCCGGCTCGGGGCCAGCCAGAATTACGCCAGCAGTCAGACCACGCCAGTGAAAGGGGCTCACCCATGACACCGAAACCGCGCAGCTACGGAACCCTCCACGGAGGGCTGACCTACATCACGATCGGGTCGGGCGACCCGCTCGTCGTGATTCCCGGGCTCCTGCCCAACCACGAGGCGCTCACCGGACGGGCCCGTCAGTCGCAGGCCGAGCAGTTGAAGGGCGTCGCCGGCAACCGCCGGGTGTGGTGGGTCAACCGCCGGCCGCACCTCGAGCCCGGCACCACCATGGAGCACCTTGCCCGGGACTATGCCGAAGCCCTGCGCCACAAGTTCGGCAAGCCGGTCGACGTGGTCGGCCTGTCGACCGGCGGCAGCATCGCCCTGCAGCTCGCCGCTGACCACCCCGATGTCGTCAAACGGCTGGTGGTCGCCTCTGCTGCCTATCGCCTCAGCCCGCTCGCCCGTCAGGCGCAGGCAGAAGCCGCCAATTACCTCGAGGCCGACGATCCCCGCAGCGCCGCCACGGCGATCGTGCCCCTGCTGTCCACCACGCGTGTCGGGCAGCGGATGCTGCGCGCCCTCGCCTGGCTCGGCGGTGCGACCCTGTTCAAGAACGCCAGTGCCGACCTCGTGGCCACGATCCGGGCCGAAGACGGCTTCAACGTGAAGGATCGTCTGGCCAACATCACCGCACCCACGCTGGTGGTCGGCGGCGCCAACGATCCTCTCTACTCCGACGATCTCTTCCGTGACACGGCCGCGCTCATCCTGCGGGGGCAACTCGACCTCGTCGAGGGCGCCGGCCACATTCGGGCGCAGGCCGGCCGCAGCTTCGAGGTCCGCGTGCTGGCCTTTCTCGACGCCACCGACGAGGAACTGGCCGCCGACCTGGCCGTCGCGCGTTCGGCCACGCATGCCGCCGCCGCCAAGCGAGCGGCGCTAGCCGACTCTAGCCGCCCGGCGGATGCTTCGGCCTATGCTGCGGCACCGCCTGCCGATCCCGAGACGGGCTACCAGGACTGACCCCACGGGCCCGATCCTGTCCGGGGGTCATCCGGCAAGCCGTGTCACCGGGGCGCGCTAGGTTTGATGCATGGCTTTTTCGGTGGCAGTGGCGGGCGCGAGTGGCTATGCGGGCGGGGAATTGTTGCGGCTGTTGGCCGGGCACCCCGATTTTGAGGTGCGCACGGTCACCGCGCACAGCAACGCCGGGCAGCAACTCATCGACGTGCAGCCGCATTTGCGTTCGCTTGCCCACCTCACCCTCGTCGACACCACGCCCGAGGCCCTCAACGGCCACGACGTCGTCTTCGTCGCGCTGCCACACGGCAAAAGCGGCGAACTCACCGCGCACCTCTCGCCCGACACCCTCGTGGTCGACTGTGGCGCCGACCACCGCCTCGAAAGCGAAAGCGACTGGGCGCGCTTCTACGGCGGCGAGTACTTCGGCGCCTGGGCCTACGGGGTGCCCGAGCTGCCCATCGGCGATGAAGAGCAGCGCAGTCGCCTGCTCGGCGCTCGCCGGATCGCCGCCCCCGGCTGTAATGCAAGCACGGTCGCGCTCGCGATCGCCCCGGGCATCCGCGCCGGTGTGATCGAAGCACAAGACCTGGTCGCCGTTCTCGCCGTCGGTCCGTCCGGTGCCGGCAAGGCCCTCACCGTGCCGAACCTGGCGGGGGAGATCCTCGGCTCGGCCAACCCCTATGCGGTCGGCGGCACCCACCGGCACATCCCGGAGATCCAGCAGAGCCTGCGCTGGGCCGGCGCCGTGAACCCCACGATCAGCTTCACGCCGGTGATCGTGCCGATGGCGCGCGGAATTCTCGCGACCGTCACCGCCCGCCTCGTGCCCGGCACGAGCTCCGAAGCCGTGCGCGAGGCCTGGGAGAGCGCCTACGTCGCCGAACCCTTCGTGCATCTGCTGCCGGCCGGTCGTTTTCCCCGCACGAGCGACGTGCTCGGCGCGAACACCGCCCTGATCGGCCTCGCCATCGACGAAGCCGTCGGCCGGGTGGTCACGGTCACCGCCGTTGACAACCTTGCCAAGGGCACCGCCGGCGCCGCCATCCAATCCGCCAATATCGCCCTGGGACTACCTGAAACCGCGGGCCTGAGCACGAATGGAGTTGCCCCGTGAGCGTTACCGCTGCCGCCGGCTTCGCAGCCGCCGGGGTCACCGCCGGCCTCAAAAAGAGCGGCGGACTCGACCTCGCCGTGGTGCAGAACCTGGGGCCGTTGACCAGCGCGGCATCCGTTTTCACCATGAATCGCTGCCAGGCCAACCCGGTGATCTGGAGCAAGCAGGTCATGACCGACGGTGTCGTGAGCGCGATCGTGCTCAACTCCGGCGGCGCCAACTGCTACACCGGCAGCATCGGCTTTCAGACCACTCACGCGACCGCCGAAGCCGTCGCGGCCCAGCTGAACGTGTCCTCGGGTGATGTGCTGGTCTGCTCCACCGGCCTGATCGGCGAACAGCTGAACCTCGGCCTGGTCACCGCCGGCATCTTTGACGCCGGCCGGGCCCTGAAAACCGCGGAATCGACCGGCCCTGAAGCCGGCCTCGCCGCCGCCCAGGCGATCATGACCACCGACACCCGCCCCAAACTGAGCGAGCACCGCTCACCCGCCGGCTGGACGCTCGGCGGCATGGCCAAGGGCGCGGGCATGCTCGCCCCCGGACTGGCGACGATGCTGGTCGTCATCACGACGGATGCCGTGCTCACCTCCCCGCAGCTCGACACCGCCCTGCGCCACGCGACCGCGGTCACCTTCGACCGGCTCGACTCCGACGGCTGCATGTCCACCAACGACACCGTCACCCTGCTCGGCTCCGGAGCCAGCGACATCGAGGCCGACGAGGCCGAGTTCACGGCCGCGCTCGTCGCGCTCTGCGCCGACCTCACCCTGCAGCTGCAGGGCGACGCCGAAGGGTCCGGCCACGACGTGGCCATCGAAGTGCGCAACGCGCGCACCGAAACCGAGGCCGTGACCGTGGCCCGGGCCGTCTCCCGCAGCAACCTCTTCAAGACCGCGATCTTCGGCAACGATCCGAACTGGGGCCGCGTGCTCGCCGCCGTGGGCACGATCAGCGAAGCGGATGCCGCCTTCGACCCCTACGGCATCGACGTCGCCATCAACGGGGTGCAGGTCTGCACCGCCGGCGAGCCTGACCAGCCGAGGGAACTCGTCGACCTCGCTCCGCGCGCCGTGACCGTGCTGATCGACCTGCACGCCGGAGACGCGACCGCGACGGTCTGGACCAACGACCTCACCCACGACTACGTCGAAGAGAACAGCGCGTACGCGAGCTGATGAGCGACGACACCGCGAACTACCCGGCATCGAGCGATCGGTCCGAGACGACGCAGGCAGAGGCATCCGTCAAGGCGGCGACGCTCATCGAATCGCTGCCGTGGCTCAAACGCTTCCATGACCAGATCGTCGTCGTGAAGTTCGGCGGCAACGCGATGGTCAGCGAAGAGCTGCAGCGTGCCTTCGCCGAGGACATGGTCTACCTGCGCTACGCGGGCATCCGCCCGGTCGTCGTGCACGGTGGCGGACCGCAGATTTCGGCCATGCTCGCCCGGCTCGGCATCGAGAGCGAATTTCGCGGCGGCTACCGGGTGACCACGCCCGAAGCCATGGACGTCGTGCGCATGGTGCTCACCGGCCAGATCAACCGCGATCTGGTCAGCCACATCAACCAGCACGGGCCGCTGGCCGCCGGGCTCAGCGGAGAAGACGCCGGACTGTTCCGCGGCCAACGCCGCGGAGTCGTCATCGACGGCGAAGAAGTCGACCTCGGACTCGTCGGCGACGTTGTCGGCGTCGACCCCGAAGCGGTGCACGCGCAGCTGAACGCGGGGCGCATTCCCGTGATCTCGTCGATCGCGCCCGACACCGACGTGCCTGGGCAGTCCCTCAACGTCAACGCCGACGCCGCGGCGGCCGCCCTCGCGATCGCGCTCAATGCGGCCAAACTGGTCATTCTGACGGATGTCGCCGGCCTGTATCGAGACTGGCCCAACCGAGACTCCCTGGTCTCGATCATCCCCGTGCCCGAGCTGCGAGCGCTGCTGCCGAGCCTGGAGAGCGGCATGATCCCGAAGATGACGGCCTGCCTCGACGCCGTCGACGGCGGGGTCGCGAAGGCGGCCATCATCGACGGTCGAGTGCCGCACTCGATCCTGCTCGAAATTTTCACCGGCAGCGGCATTGGCACGGAGGTAGTCCCCGCATGACCCCGATCGACCCCGCTCAGCCTGAATCCGCCGCACCTGCCTGGCCGCAGCGCTACGCGGGCGCCATCATGCCGACCTTCGCGCCGCCGCTCGCGCTGCTCGTGCGCGGGGCCGGCTGCTACGTCTGGGACGACGCAGGCACCGAATACCTCGACTTTCTCGCCGGCATCGCCGTGACCGCGCTCGGCCACGCGCATCCGGAGCTCGTCGCCGCCGTGACCGCGCAGGTCGGCGCCGTCGCGCACGTCTCCAACTATTTCGCCTCCACCCCTCAGATCGAGCTGGCCGAACGTCTCACCCGGCTGACGGGCGCCGGCGAGGCAGGACGGGTGTTCTTCTGCAACTCCGGCACGGAGGCCAACGAGGCCGCGTTCAAACTGGCCCGACTCAACGTCGGCGAGACCGGTAAGCGCACCCGCATGATCACGCTCACCGATTCCTTCCACGGCCGCACGATGGGCGCACTCGCGCTCTCGGGAAAGCCCGCGATGCGCGCACCGTTCCTGCCCGTTCCCGGCGGCGTCGAACACATCGCGCCCACCCTCGCAGCCCTTGAAGCGGCGATCGATGACACCGTCGCGGCCCTGTTCCTCGAACCGGTGCAGGGCGAGGCCGGTGTCATCGACCTGCCCGAGGGGTTCCTCCGCCGCGCCCGCGAACTCTGCACCGAACACGGCGCGCTGCTCATCCTCGACGAGATCCAGACCGGCATCGGCCGCACCGGCGCGATGTTCGCCTACGAGCACGCCGGCATCCAACCGGATGCCCTCACCCTGGCCAAAGGACTCGGCGGCGGCCTGCCGATCGGCGCCCTCGTCACGTTCGGGGCCGCGTCGACACTCTTGCAGCGCGGCCAGCACGGCACGACCTTCGGCGGCAACCCGCTCGTCACGGCCGCCGGCAACGCTGTGCTCGGCGTCATCGAGCGCGACGACCTGGCGGGCAATGCCGCGCGGCGCGGCGCCGAACTGCGCGAGCTAATCCTCGGCTTCGACTCCCCGCTGATCTCCGGTGTGCGCGGGCGCGGACTGCTGCTCGGCATCGCCCTGACGCAACCGGTCGCCGTCGAGCTCGCCGCGGCGGCCTTCGCCGCCGGGCTCATCGTCAACGCACCCAATCCGCTCACGATCCGCCTCGCGCCGCCGTTGATCGTCGGCGACGCCGAGGTGGCCGAGTTCGAGCGGCGTTTCGGGCGGGCGCTCGCGGTCGTGACGAACGCGCACGCCGCGGCCGGGGCATCCGTCGCCCAGGCGCCCGTCGCCCGGTCCTAGCGCGTTCCCCTAGGGTAGAAACCTCCCATTATCTTTCTGGGAACCATGAATGAAACAACGAAAGTGACACCGTGACCCGCCATTTCCTGCGCGACGACGACATCTCTGCGGCCGAACAGGCCGAGATCCTCGATCTGGCCCTGGACATGAAGCGAGACCGATTCGCGGTGCGACCGCTCGAAGGCCCGCAGACCGTCGCCGTGATCTTCGACAAGTCCTCGACCCGCACCAGGGTGTCGTTCGCGGTCGGGATCGCCGACCTCGGCGGCAGCCCGCTCATCATTGCGACGGCCAGCAGTCAGCTTGGCGGCAAGGAAACCGCGTCGGACACCGCTCGCGTGCTCGAACGCCAGGTCGCCGCGATCGTGTGGCGCACCTACGGCCAGGCCGGACTCGAAGAGATGGCGCGCGGCACCACGGTTCCCGTCGTCAACGCGCTCTCCGACGACTTTCACCCTTGCCAGCTGCTCGCCGACCTGCTCACGATTCGTGAGCACCGCGGCGCCCTCGCCGGGCAGAGCGTGGCGTTCCTCGGCGACGGCGCCTGCAACATGGCGCAGAGCTACCTGCTCGCCGGTGCGACCGCGGGCATGCATGTGCGCATCGCGTCGCCCGCCGAATTCTCGCCGAGCGATGCCGTCGTCGCGGATGCTACGGCCATCGCCGCGCAGACCGGTGGCAGCATCACGCTCTACCGCGACCCGGCCGAGGCCGTGGCCGGGGTCGATGTGGTCGTCACCGACACTTGGGTCTCGATGGGCAAGGAAGACGAGAAAGCGGCGCGCCTCACCCAGTTCGGTGCGTACCAGGTCGACGCGGCGCTGCTCGCGCTCGCGAAGCCGGATGCGCACTTTCTGCACTGCCTGCCGGCCGACCGCGGCTTCGAAGTCACCGCGGACGTCATCGACGGCGCGCAGAGCATCATCTGGGACGAGGCCGAAAACCGCCTGCACGCTCAGAAGGCGCTGCTCGCCTGGCTCCTGGCCAAGAACGTGTCCTAACCCGCTCGCAGGTTTTCGCGAGTGAGCACTTTTTGCACTTCCCACGAAGTTTTAGTGCATTAATTGCTCACTCGCGCTGCGGGTCAAGGTCGCCAGGGAATGGCAGCTCGGCCGCCCCGCTGGTTGAGCAGGGCGCGCATGCTGTTGGCGCGCCCGTGTCGAAACCACCGCGAG
>NZ_QZVS01000078.1 GCF_003602235.1 Cryobacterium melibiosiphilum | reverse complement strand
GTTCAGGGTGGCGCATTCGGGGATCAGCAGGATCAGTGCTGCGCGGAGCATGTCTGGGGTGACGCCGAGGGCGGGTTCGCCCAGGCCGCGCCGGATGGCGGTGGCGGCCTCGACGGTGAATACTCCCTGCGCGACGGCCTCGCCGAGCGGAGCGAACCACGGCTGGTCAACCTCGACGGGCGGGAGGTCAGGGAACTCGAGTGCCAGGGCGTCGGCGTCTTTCTGGCGTTCCCGGGCGGTTTCGGTCGCGGCGGCGAGGGTGCCGGCCTCGATGAGCTTGCGGGCGTCGGCTTTGGTGCCGCCTCCGCCGCCGCCGAGGCTCTGCACGAACTCTTCCGGGTTGGTGAAGCCGTGCTTGCGGGCCAGGCCCTCGCGGCCGAGGGTGTAATCGGAGCGAGCGCCGATGTTCGCCGCCGAGAGCGCCACGATCAAGTTGACGCGGCGTTGGAACCCGGCGATCAGCCGGTGGGCCTGCTCGGACTGCTCATTCGAGAGCGACGTGAACGACGCAGCGGACAGCGCGGCCCGGTCCAAACACCGGGTCATGTCGCTGAAGGTGGCTTCGAGGTTGTCCATGAGTCCAGTGTTTCAGCAACCTCCGACATTATCGGAGCAAACCTCAGCTTCCGCGAAACTCAGTGCCGCACCCTACCTGTGGAGGGATTAGTGGCCGGCGGCGGCATCCACGAGTTGTTGCGCGATGATGCAGTGCAGGCGTACCTCGCTCAGCAGGGCCAGTGAGCGGCCGTAGGCGTCGTCATCCGCTGCCAATCGCGCGCGCAGCTGCTGGATCTCCGCGGTGTTGGTGACCAGATCGCGGCGAATCGACTCCCAGAACATCGGGGTCGAACTCGCGAACTCCCGGGCGATCTCGCTCGCAATCGGCGAGTAGAACGTGAACAGCGGAGCGGTGAAGAGCGGCACGAGAAACGGGCGGCGCAGGTGAAGGATCGCCAGGGCCAGTTCGGCACCGAGGCCGTGGCGATACCGAAAGTGCGTGTACAGCTCGGTGACCCGGTCAAGCTGGGCCTGGTCCGCGCGCGGGTCCGCATCGCGCAGGTGCAGGCTCTGAGCCACGCCGTGCCAGTTAGCGCTGGCTGCCGCGGCGAACCCTTTCGAAACCAGTGCGGCGTCGAGGCCGACTCCGAGCGCGAGGATGCGCCCGAAGTCGGTGAGGGTCAGCTCATCGTTGGGGGTGGCGGCGACCGGGGGGAAGCATCCGTTGAAATCGAAGTACAGCACAGCGTCCTGCCGGTAGACGTGCAGCAGCAGCCACGCCTCATCGACGTTTATGCGTGCTCGACCGATCCTCATGCGACCTCCCCGGAGCAACTCTAGGGCTACCGGACCAGCATGCCCGTTCGCTCGGTCAGCGGTCGGCGCCCGGCCCAGCGGCGGCCGAAGCGGTTCGCGTCGAACGGGTCGCTCCAACCGGGCAACGTGTGGCCGCCCAGGGCGCTGATCGCCAGTTCGGCGGATGCCGGCCCGAGCGTCAGCCCGAGCATATTGTGTCCCGCAGCCACCACGACGCGGTCGCTCGCGTCGGACCGGCCGATCAGCGGCAATCCGTCGGGGGTCATCGGGCGTGGGCCGACCCATTCCTCGCTGCGGTCCTCCCAGTCGATGCCCGTGAGATAAGGCCGGGCGGCGCGGATGATGCGCTCGATGCGGCTGGGATTGAATTTGTCCATGGTGCCGTCGAATTCGACGGTGCCGCCGATGCGCAGACGGTCGCCCATCGGAGTGGCCACGGCGTTGGATTCGCTCATGTTGATGACGTGGTTCGGCATGACGTCGGGGGTGACACTGAAACTGTAGCCCTTGCCCGACTGGATCGGAGCCCGCACGCCGACGCTGCGGAGCACGGCGGGGGACCAGGCCCCGGATGCGATGACGACGGCATCCGTTTCGATGTCGCCGCCGTCGGTGTGCACCACGACCGCATTGCGATACGGGGTGACCCGAGTGACCTCGGTGTGCTCCCGAAACTCCACGCCGACGGCGAGCAATCGGGCGTGCAGGTCGTTCACCAGCACGGACGGGTCGACGAACCACTGAGCGGGCCAGTGGTACCCGGCGGTCACCTTCTCGGAGACGACCGGGGCGAGCTCGCGGATGGCGTCACCGCTGATCATCTCGGTGGGGGTGGGCAACCCGAACCGGCTGACGCGCTGGGAAACGGCGAAGTCACGCTCGGCCCGGGCTGGATCGGCGTAACACTTGAGGTTTCCGGTCTGAGACAGGGTCGTGGCCACGCCCAGGTCGGGCAGCTGTTCGAACAGTCGGAAGCTGCGGGTGGAGAGCGAGGACAGTGCCTCGAAACCGTGCTCATAGGCGCCGGGCCGGCAGTTGCGGGCAAAGGCGAGCAGCCAGCGGCTGAGGGCGATGCTCGGGGGCAGGTGGATGCGCAGGGCGGCATCCTCGGCGAGGGAATTGGCGAGGCCGTTCCTGACCATGCCGGGGGCCGGCATCGGGTTGGCCATCGAAGGGCAGATCTCGCCGGCATTGCCGCGGGAGGCGCCGCTGCCCACGACACTGCGCTCGATGACGCGCACCCGGTAGCCCGCTTCGTGGCCATACAGGGCGGTGAACAGGCCGATCAGGCCGCCACCGACCACGGTGATCTCGCGGATGCCGCCGCGTGCGGAGTCGGGCTTCGCCTCGGGCTTCGTGCCGAACTGTTCCGTGCTCATTCTGTGTGTCCTTCTCGGTCACTTGTTGGATGCCACTGGGTGTGCACGTGCTGAAAGGGCGGGTCGTCACGCGGCGGCGGGTGCGGCCGCGTGACGACCCAGGGGTCGCCACCCGGGGTCACGGCCCCGGGTGACGCGGGGACTAGCTGATGTCTTCGCCGAACCACTCCATGCTGATCTCCGCATATGTACCGTCTTCACGAATCGTGGCGAGGGCCTCGTTGATCGCGGCGAGCAACTCGGGATTGTCCTTGTTCACCGGGATCGCCGCGATGTCGGGCAGCAGCACGTCACCGACCGACATCACCTTGAGGTCGGCGCTGGTGGCCAGGAACTTGCCGATGAAGCCCTGGGCGATGACGCCGTCGACCCGACCGGCGTCGAGGTCGCGCAGGGCATCAACCGTCGCCTGGTATGTGGTGATTTCGCCAACCCCGGTGAGGGTGCGGGCGTAGGTCTCAAACGTGGTGCCGAGGGCGACGCCGAGTGTGGCGCCGTCGAGCTCGGTGACGTCGGCGATGTCGGAGTCGGAGCGCACGAAGAGGCTGGCCCCGGTTTCGTAGTACGAGTCCGTGAAGTCCACCTCCTTCTTGCGCTCGTCGGTCGCCGCCATCGAGCCCACGATCGCATCGAAGCGGTTGCTCGTGAGTCCGGCGATGAGCGTCGTGAACGCCCCCGTGACCGGGGCGGCCTCGAGGTCGAGCTCGCCGGCGATCGCGTTGCAGATGTCCACGTCGAAGCCGACCAGGGTGTTGGTGTCGTCGTAGAAGTTGAACGGGCGGTACTCGCCGCTCATCGCGCAGATGAACTTGCCGTCTTCGACGGTCGTGAAGGCGGGGGCGGCAACAGCGGTCTCGGCGGGTTCGGCCTCCTCCACCACGGCTGCCGAACAGGCACTGGTGCCGAAAAGCAGTCCGGCGGCGATGGTGGTGGCGACGATGCTGCGACGCAGTATGGCGTGCGAGTGACGGGTGATCATGTGAGTGTCCTTCTTCCTATGCTGTGCGTGGTGGTGATGCAGGGGCCGAGCAGGTCGAGCGACGGAACGGGAAATCGTGAAGGTCAGGGGTGCCCCGTGGTGCGCAGGGCGAGGGTGGCGGTGTCGTCGACCCGGCCGGCGGCATCCGTTTCAACGCCGTACTGGCTGCGGGCCGCCTCGGCATCGATGTAGCCGAGGCGCAGGTCGCGCTCCACGAGTTGCGGGTCGCGCTGCCACGGCTCGCCGTAGCCGCCGCCGCCCGGAGCGTAGAACGTGACGGTGTCGCCGTATTCCAGGTCGAGAGTCGGGCCGGCCTGGTTGGCCACGACCTGCTCCGTCGCGGTGCCCTCGTTGATGACCCAGCGACTGCCGAGCCCGTGGCCGCCGCCGAACAGGCCCTGCGGCGGATTCACCGAACGCTGCGAGGTGTGCGAGAACCTGACGTCGTGGCCGAGGGCCTGCCAGGACAGGATCACGCCGAGCCCGCCGCGGGTGCGCCCGGGGCCGGCCGAACCGGGGCGCAGCTCCTTGCGCAGGTACCGCACCGGACCCTCAACCTCGGAGCTCTCGACCGAGGTGCTCGCGACGTTGGTGATCCAGCCGGGCATTCCGTTCAGTCCGTCCCGGGTGGCGCGGGCGCCGAGCCCGCCGACGCTCGGCCCGGCGCCGTTTCCCCAGCCGCGGCGGCCGGACACGTCGCCGCCGGTCGGGTGGGTCTCGCGGTTGATCGCCGAGGCGACGCAGTAGACCATGCCGCAGGAATTGGCGACGACCGCGTGCGGTACCGCCGGAGCGAGGGCTTCGAAGACGAGGTCCACGATCTGGTGGGTGACCGCCATCCGCTGGTACACGGCGGCGGGGAATCGCGGGTTCACGAGCGATCCCACCGGGGCCTCGATGTGCACCGGGTTCGCGGAGCCCTCGTTCTTCGGAATGTCCGAGGGCAGCAGCGCCAGCAGCCCGAACAGGCAGGCCGAGATTGTCGCTGACATCGGGCAGTTGATGGGGCCGGCGACGGATGCGTCGGTGCCGGCGAAATCAAAGGTGATCTCGTCTCCGGCGACGATCACGGTGAGGGCGAGTTTCACCGGGCCGCACATGCTGCCGTCTTCGAGCAGTGTCGTCTCGGCGTGGTATTCGCCGTCGCTAATCTGCCCGATGTATGCGCGCGTGCGCCGTTCGGCGTAGGCGATCTGGCTGTCGATGGCCTCGTCGATGACGGCGAGCCCGTACTTCTCGACGAGGGCGAGAAAACCGTTCGCGCCCACCTTGGCCCCGGCGACCTGGCCGAGGATGTCCCCGCGCTGCTCGTAGGGGGCGTTGGTGTTGGCGAGGATCAGCTTGAACAGCTGTTCATCGAGCACCCCCTCGGTGAAGAGTTTGATGGGCGGGATGCGCAGCCCCTCCTCGAAGATGCTGGTGTGCCAGCCCTCGGGGTCGTTGCCGCCGGACCCGGCGAGGTGGGCGAAGATCGTGGAGAACCCGACGAGCCGGTCGCCGAGGAAGATCGGGTGGTAGACGATGAAGTCCGAGGTGTGATGGGCGCCCACGCTGCCGCCGACGAAGGGGTCGTTGGTCAGGATGATGTCCCCGGGCTTCATCGCGCTTGCCGGAATGTGCTCGGCGAGCATCGCCCGCAGGCACGGGCCGAGGGCGTTCAGGTGCACGGGAATGTTGGCGCCCTCAGCGATGAGCCGGCCGGAGACGTCGAAGATCGAGCTGGAGCAGTCCTTCCCCTCTTTGAGCAGCAGGGAGTAGCTCGTGCGCTCCATCGTGTCGGTCATCTGCTCGGCGAGGGACTCGAGTGCGCTGCGCACGACCTCGACCGTGATGACGTCGAGGGGCGCGGTCGCCTGTCCTGACGGAGTAGTCGGGGTTGACGGAGTCGTCGGGGCGGTGGTGATCGGGGACATCAGGCGCTCCTGGAGGCAAGGGTGGACGGGCGGGGGGAGGACGCGAGCGCCGGTTCGAGGTCGTAGATCACGAGGCTGCCGTCGTCTGCCGGTTCGAGCAGGTGTCCCGGCGGCACCACGATGGTGCTTCCCGATTCCTCGATGACGGCCGGCCCGGTGAGGGAATCGCCGTGGCGAATCGCGTCGCGCGCGAAGACCGGCATGCTCTGCCAGGACCCGAAATAGGCCTCGCGGGTGCTCGTGGGAATCGGGGCCCGGCCGGTTTCGTTCGTGGCGAGGGGCACGGCCCGGGGCCGGTAGGTGGTGCCGATCCCGGTCACGCGCAGGTTGACCAGCTCGATCGGGTCGGCCACGGAGGCGTGCCCGTACCGGGTCTCGTGCAGCCGGTGGAACTCGTGCTCCAGCTCGACGAGGGTCGCCGCGGTGACCTCGCCGGCGGGGCACGGCACGATCAGCTCGAAGGTCTGGCCGAGGTAGCGCAGCTCCACGAACCGGCGCAGTTCGCGCTGCTCCTCGGGCACGTTGTCGGCGGCGAGCTGGCGGGCGCATCCGCTTTCGAGGCCCGCGAAGGCCGTGTTCAGAGCGGATACGTCGGTGTCGGCGAGCAGGGTGAGGAACGACGCGAGCACGTCGTGGCGCTGATCGGTGAGAAGCAGCCCGAGCGCGCTGCTGTTGCCGGGGTTGCGCGGAATGACCAGGCGCGGGGTGCCGAGTTCGTGTGCCAGGGCGGCGGCGATGAGGCCGCCGGCCCCGCCGAAGGCGATGAGCGCCATGTCCCGCGGGTCGTGGCCGCGGGCGATGGTGAGACGGCGGATGGCGCGCAGTGATGCCGCGGCGGCGAGGGCCATGATACCGCTCGCTACGGCGGCGGTCGGCATGCCGAGCGGCACGGCGACGGTCTCGATGGCCCGCTCGGCAGCTGCCCGGTCGAGGGTGCGACGCCCGCCGAGAAACGCCGTTTCGCCGAGGAAGCCCAGGTACAGCGCCGCATCCGTGACGGTGGGGCGCAGGCCGCCCTCGAGGTAGCAGGCCGGGCCGGGATGCGCGCCGGCGCTTTCCGGGCCCACCCGCAGGGCACCGCCGTCGTCGACCCAGGCGAGGGAGCCGCCGCCGGCGCCGATCGGATCGACTTCGATGGCCGGCTGCTGCACCGGGTGGCCCTGCATGGCGTCGCTCGGAACCTCGATGGGGGAGCCGTCGAGCACGAGGGCGACGTCGGTGCTGGTGCCGCCCATGTCGAGGGTGATCACGGCCGGCAGTTCGAGGGCCTGGGCGATCGCGGCGCCGGCGATGACTCCGGCGACCGGGCCGGAGTTGGTGACCCGAATCGGCTGGCGCCGGGCGGCAGCAAACGACATCGACCCGCCGTTGCCCTGCATCGTCAGCAGCACGGCGTTGATGCCGATGCGGCGCAGCTCGGATTCAAGGTGCCCGAAATGCTCGGCGAGGCGCGGTTTCACGAAGGCGTCGACGCTCGCGGTGCTGGCCCGCTCGTATTCGCCGATGGTCGGGCTCAGTTCGGCCGAGGCCGAGACGTAGACGTGCGGCAGCAATTCGGCGACCAGCTCGGCGATGCGCTTTTCGTGCAGGTCATTTTTGTAGGAGTGCAGCAGGCAGATGGCGACCGATTCCACGCCCGCAGCGGCGAACACGGCGATCGCGTCACGCACGTCCTGCTCGTTGAGGGGCGTCACGACCTGACCGCGAAAGTCGATGCGTTCCCGCACGCCGAGCCGCAGTTCGCGGGCGATGAGCGGGGTGGGCTGTTCCCACTGGATGTTGTAGATGCTGCCCTGGCGGTGCGAGCGGGCGAGTTCGAGAACGTCGGTGAACCCGGCCGTGGTGATGAGGCCGCTCGCGGTGCCGCCGCCCTGGATGATGCGGTTCACCATCACGGTCGTGCCGTAGACGACGGTCGAGACCTCGGCCGGGCTGACGCCGGCGGTGCCGAGCACCCGTTCGATGCCGTTGAGCACGCCGATCACCGGATCGCTCGGTGTGGAGGACACTTTGTCCACCCAGACCGCTCCCGACTCCTCGTCGAGAAGCACGAGGTCGGTGTGGGTGCCCCCGGTGTCGATGCCCACTCTGTACGTCACGATGAAATCCCCTTCGGTGAACCTGCACTGACCCTGCACTGTCCCTGCGTGAGCGGATGCTGCGGGCTGTTTCTGCTTGACAGTCATCTCACCAGCGCGATCACCGCCTCGTCATCCGCCAGATGACCGGACCTGATCGGCGTCGGCTGGACATTTGTCCAGCGCCGGACCGTTAATCGAGGTGCGCCACTCCGCCGAGCGACTCGAGCCAGCGACGCTCAGCGGGCTCGAGTGGCCGGGACCGGCCGGCCTGATCGTCGAAGGCGACCACGACGACGCTGCCGGTGGCGAAGACAACGTCCGTGTCGGCATCGTCGGTGTCGAAGACGCGGCAGCCGAGGGTGAAGGAGGAGCGACCGACAGTGGTGACGGTCAGGCCCACGAGCACCGGCTCGCGGCGATAGGTCAGCGGCGCCAGATAGTTCAGGGTCTGGCTCGCGATGACGATGCCGCGTCGCAGAAACGAGGAGCCGTCGCCCTCCGTGGGGAACAACCGGGCGCGGGCTTCCTCGAGGTAGCGAAAGTATTCGACGTTGTTCACGTGGCGGAAGGCATCCATATCGCCCCAGCGCAGCGTCACCGCGATGATGGTCTCCCGGGCGTTCGGCCCGCTGCGGGGCGTGTCTGTCGACATGGATGACTCCTTTCGCCGGGGCAGCCAGAGCGCATTCTTGCCGTGGGCTTGCCCGATCGTGATTCCGACTATAGGGTAAACCACAAGTTCGATCGATCGATCGATCACTAGAACGACGAATACCACCAGAACGACGAACACAGCGAACAGCACGGCGAACACCGCACAGCGATCCCTGCCGCATCCACGAGCGAAGAAGGACACCCATGATCAGCCGCCACCCCCGCACCCGCCACACCACCGCACTGCGCCGCGTCACCGCCGCCGCCCTCGGAGCGGCCCTGCTCCTGAGCGTCAGCGCCTGCTCCGCCGCGGTCGACGACGAGGCCGCCGCCCCGGCCGCCGACCAGGCCTTCACGACCGTCACCGAGGGCACCCTCACCTGCGCGATGAGCGGCGAGTACCGCCCGTTCAACTTCTATGACGAGTCCAACGAGCTCGTCGGCTTCGACGTGGACATCTGCAACGGCATCGCCGAGGAGCTCGGCCTCGAGGCCGAACCGGTCACGGGTGCCTTCAACTCCCTCATCGCCGGGCTCACCAGTGACCGCTACGACGCCATTATCGGGTCGATGTCGAGCACCGAGGAGCGCCTCGCCCAGGTCGACTTCACCGAGTCGTACTACGCCACCGGCGCCGAGCTCTTCGTCGCGACCGACTCCTCGATCACCGATGTGGCCGACCTGAAGGACGCCACAGTGGGCGTGGCCCTCGGCACGACCTTCGAGGAGTACGCGCGCACCCTTGAGGGCGTCAGTGACGTCACGACCTTCCAAGCCGACATCGACGCGCTGCGCGACCTCGAAGCCGGCCGGGTCGACGCCGTCATCACGCAGGGCTTCATGGGTCGGTACCTCGCCAAGAACGCCGACCTCAAGGTCGACGCCGTCGGCGACGTGCTCTTTCCCGACGTGGCCGCGATCCCCGTGAACAAGGAGAACCCCGAGCTGCTCGACGCCATCAACGCGGCGCTGGTCACAATGCACGAAGACGGCACCTATGAGGCCATCAGCATTGACTGGTTCGGCGAAGACATCAGCTAGTTCCTCGGTGAGTCGCCCACTCGGGCGGCTCACCCACCGCTTGGCCGCCAGACCCCGGGAGTACACCCATGGAATTCATTGACGCACTGGTCACCAGCTGGCCCACGCTCGTAAAGGGGTTGAGCGTCACGCTCTCCCTCACCGCGCTCACGCTGACCTTCTCGGTCATCCTCGGCGCCATCATCGTCGCCCTCAAGATGAGCAAGGTGAAGGCGTTCTCCGCCTTCGCCACCGCCTACCTCGCCATCGTGCGCGGCGTGCCGCTCATCGCCCTGCTCTTCGTCATCTACTTCGGCATCGTGTCGATCGTGAAAGTGGATGCCTTCACCGCCGCCGCGATCGGCCTCAGCGTGCACAGCTCGGCCTATGTCGCCGAGATCTTTCGCTCGGGCATCAGCTCGGTGCACAACGGCCAGATCGAGGCATCCCGTTCCCTCGGAATGACCCGGGTGGCGACGATGAGTCGGGTTGTCGCTCCGCAGGCACTGCGGGTCGTCGTTCCCGCGCTCGTGAACCAGGCCATCATCTCGTTGAAGGACAGTGCTGTCGCGTCGTTCATCACCGTCGACGAACTCTTCATGAGTGCCCAACGGCTTTCCGCCGCCACCTTCCAGCCGCTCACCTACTACGCCATCGTCAGCATCTACTATCTGGCGATCGTGGGAGCCATGACCTACCTGTCCGGTCGGGTCGAGCGCTACTTTGCAAAGCGAGGTTAGAGCCATGACGAGCGCCACCACCCCGGTGAACCCGGCGACCCCGACCGGTTCCACACCCACCCTGCCGCGCGTCAGTATCCAGGGCGCCGTGAAGAAATTCGGCGACACCACCGTGCTCGACGGCATCGATCTGCAGGTCAAGGCCGGCGAGGTCGCCGTTCTGATCGGACCTTCGGGAGCAGGCAAGAGCACCCTGCTGCGCTGTATCAACGGCCTCGAACGCCTGACCGCCGGAAGCGTCGACATCGACGGGGTGCGCCTGGAATACCGGGAGAGTTCCCTCAACCGGATGCGCGAGCACGTCGGCATGGTCTTCCAGTCGTTCAACCTCTTTCCACACCTGACCGCACTCGAGAACATCACGATGGCGCAAATCTCGGTGTCGAAACGGTCGAAGGTCGAGGCCAGGGATCGCGCGGCCACCCTGCTGGCCCGGGTCGGCCTCGCCGACAAGGCCGGTAGCTATCCGAGCGCCCTCTCGGGTGGGCAGCAGCAGCGCGTCGCCATCGCCCGTGCGCTGGCGATGACGCCGAAACTGATGCTGTTCGACGAACCGACCAGCGCCCTCGACCCCGAACTCGTCGGTGAGGTGCTGCAGGTCATGCGCGAACTCGCCGACGAGGGCATGACGATGGTTGTCGTGACCCACGAGATGCGCTTCGCGCGGCAGGTCGCCGACCATGTCGTCTTGCTCGCGGACGGTGGCATCGTCGAGGAGGGGCCGCCGGAGAAGGTTCTTGATGCACCTGAATCGGCCCGTGCGCGCACCTTCCTGAACCAGATCGCCGATGACTGAGCCCGACTGCCTGGCGACGCAGCCCCCACGACCAACCCCGCACGACCATCAAGGAGAACACCAGTGAACGGCATGCAGTCTCCGGGAGCGCCCGTCGGCGCCCCGGGCGAATTCGTCAGCTACACACGCGCCGGCGGGGTTGCCGTCATCCGCTTGAATCGGCCCGACCGGCTCAACGCCGCGTCGCCCGAGCTCGTCACGGACTTCAAACGCGCGATCGAGCGGGCGATCGCCGAGCGGGCGGTCGTGGCGATCATCACGGGGGAGGGGCGGGCGTTCTGTGCCGGCCACGACCTGAAGGCCGAGGCGCTGGCTCCCGACTCGCCGCAGGCCCTCGACCACCTGCACCAGCTGCAGGACATCACCCGACTGCTCCGCAGCGCGGCCATCATCTCGATTGCCGCGGTGCACGGCTACGCCCTCGGCGCCGGACTGGAATTCGCGTTGAGCTGCGATTTCATCGTCGCCGACGAACACACGCGGTTCGGATTTCCCGAGGTGTCGGTGGGATTGTCGGTGACCGGCGGCATCTCGTTCCTACTGCCGCAGGCGGTCGGACTGCCGATGGCGAAGGAGCTCATCCTGCTCGGCGAGCCGTTCGGCGCCGAACGCGCCCTCGCCCTCGGCCTGATCAACCGCGTCACCGGGCCCGGCCGCCTGCTGCCGGTGGCCCACGACATCGCCGACCGGCTGCAGCAGAAACCGCGGCACGCCCTCGCACTGGCCAAGGAATCCTTCGAGAGCGCCCTGCGCTCCGACGTGGAGACGGCGATGGCCCTGGAAATCGAGAATGCCCTGCTCACGGGCGATTCGACGGATGCGGAAGCGGCTCGCACCGAATTCGCCACCAACGGCCAGGCGTAACCCGCACCAGCCACGGAGTGCGGGCGCCAGCGGGCCCCGCGCTCCCGGCTCGGGAGTGCGGGGCACCGGGTCAGGCTCTCGGCAGCCAGCGGTACTGTGTGAAACCGTCCCGCGGGGCGGCGCCGAGTTTGCGGTAGAAGCGCTCGGCGCCGTCGTTGCCGCGCGAGACCTCCCACTCGATGCGTCCCGTGGTGCGGGCGCGCAGGTCGTTCATGAGCTCGAGCCCCAGTCCGGCGTTGCGGTAGGAATCGTCGATGAACAGGTCTTCGAGCCAGATGCCGGTCGTGAGCGCCCACGACGAGAAGGTCGGATACCAGAGGGCGATCCCCGCGATCACCGACGGCTCGGCGGCGAGGGAGACGATGGTCACCCGCACCGACGGATGCTCGCCGGTCAGCGCCGCGTCGAGGTCGTCGGCTCGCGCGGCGCCGCCGGCCAGTCCGCCCTCCGTTTCGGCGTGGGTGCGCAGCAGGGCGCGAATCGTGGGCAGGTCGGCGGCGGTGGCCAATCGAACGGACATGGTTCCTCGTATTCCTCTTATAAAGGGCTCTGGTGTTTAGGTGCTCCGTGAGTTGCACCGTAGCATGGACGTACTACCGATCGATCGATAGAATAAGAATGCTCGTGAAGACTTCGTGACCACAGGAAACGGCAGGCACATGGCACTCCAGCAGGTTGCACTCCAGCAGGTCGAACTCCATGCGGGTGCTGGCTTGGTCTCCGACGCCCGCATCCCCGGGCTCGAGAACCTCGGTCAGCTCATCTGCCGCGCCGCCGACACCTGGGGCGACCGCGTGGCCTGGCGCTTCGACGCCACCGGCGAGGCGCTCTCCTTCACCCAGATCGAACAGGTCACCCGATACCTGGCCACGCGCCTGGCGGCTGCGGGCATCCGCTCGGGCGATCACGTGGCGGTGCTGGCCACCAACACCCTCGAGTTTCCGGCCACCTGGCTCGCCCTCACCCGACTCGGCGCGGTCATCGTTCCCCTCAACGTGAACTACCGCACCACCGACGCCAGCCATGTCGTGCAGCACGCCGGCGCCACAACGGTGCTCGCGATCGATGCACTGCTGCCGCTCGCGCACGCCGTCGCCGAGCGCTGCCCGACCGTGCAGCGGGTGCTGCCGCTCACCCGGCTACTCGCCGACTGGCGCGCCGACCCCGAGTCGGTCGATACCGCGAACATCGACCCGGCCGTCGAGCTGGATGCCGCGGCTCGGGACCACACGGCGAACATCCAGTACACCTCGGGCACGACCGGCAAGCCCAAGGGATGCATCCTCGGCCACGATTACTGGCTGTCGATCGCCTACACGATGGTGCACGACTTTCCGCACCTCACCGACACCGACGTGATGCTCACCGTGCAGCCCTTCCACTACATCGACCCGCAGTGGAACGTGGTGAGCGCCCTGCTCGCCGGCGCCGAACTCGTCATTCTCGACCGCTTCCACCCAAGCACCTTCTGGCAGCAGGTGCGCTCCTATTCCGTCACCTACTTCTACTGCCTCGGCCTGATGCCGACCCTGCTGCTGAAGATGCCGGCCAGCGCCGACGACACCCACAACCGGGTGCGCGCCGTGCAGGCCTCGGCGATTCCGACCGCACTGCACCGCGCGCTCGAAGAGCGCTGGGGCGTGCCGTGGTTCGAGGCCTACGGCATGACCGAAACCGGCGCGGACCTCTACGTCGACGCGCCGGAACACGACGAGCTCGTCGGCAGCGGCAGCATGGGCCGGCCGCGCAGCCACCGCGAGGCGCGCGTGGTCGACGCGGCGGGACATCCGTCGGCGCCCGATGCGGTCGGCCAGCTGCAACTGCGCGGGGCCGGGCTCATGCGCGGCTACTTCGCTGACCCGGCCGCCACCGAGAAAGCTTTCACCGACGGATGGTTCCACACCGGTGACCTCGCCAGCATCGACAGCGCGGGACGGATCTACTACCGCGGCCGTACCAAGGACATGATTCGACGCAGCGGAGAGAACATCTCGGCGATCGAGGTCGAGGAGGTTCTCGGGCTGCACCCGCGAATCGAACTCGCCGCGGTCGTGGCGGTGCCCGATGAGCTGCGCGGTGAAGAGGTGCTCGCCTACCTGGTCGCGGCGCCCGGCCCGGCCGAGATACCTGAAACCGCCGAGGAGCTGATCGAGAGCGTGCGGGCCGGCTGCGCCGCCGAACTGGCCTACTTCAAGGTGCCGCGCTTCTGGCGCCTCGTGGCAGACCTGCCCCGAACCGTCTCTGAACGGGTGGCCAAGCACGAACTGGCCGGACCGGGCGCCTTGACCGGCGTCTGGGATGCGCAGGAACACCGCTGGCATGGCTGACCGCGCCCCCCACACGGAGCACACACGCCCCGTCGATTACACTCGATCGAACGTCCGCACGCGGAGTTCACGCACGAAGGAGTTGGTGTGCCTCACATCTTTGTTCCGTCCAGCCCCGGCGAACCGACCGAACCCACTGCCGCCGCAGCTCCCAATGTCTCGCGTGCGACGGCCGACGCCGATGCCCTCGTGCGCGGCCCCGAAGGCCCCGCGATCAACGAGACCCACCAGCGCATCCTCGAAGCGGCCGTGCGCCTGTTCGCGGTGCGCGGATTCCACGGCACCGGCATCCGGGAGCTGGCCACGAGCGCGCAACTCTCGACCGCCAGCCTGTACCACTACATGGGAACCAAGGAGCGGCTGCTCTTCCAGATCATGCACGACGCCCTGCAGCGACTCGTGCTCGCCGCGTCGATCATCGAGCAGCAGTCCGACGATGTGCGCGTGCGCCTCGATCGGCTCGTGCGCATGCACGTGGTCACCCACGCCCTCAGCCGGGACGCGAGCAACGTCGTCGACAACCAGGTCGGCGCCCTCGACCCGGTCGACCGGCTCGTCATCGTTCAGCAACGTGATGCCTACGAAAAGTACTGGGCCGACGCCATCGCCGACGGCGTCGCGGCCGGCTACTTCTCCGTGCCCGACCAGAGCTCGGCGCGCATGGCGATTCTCGAGATGTGCTCCGGGGTGGCCCGCTGGTTCAGCGAAGGGGGAAAATACTCCGTCGACCAGGTCGCCGACATCCACGTCGACCTCGCCGCGTCGCTGCTGGCCGGCGGCGGCACGAGCTTCGACCGCGAACAGTCCGAGCCGCACCTCGACATCCACGAACTCGTCGAGCAAATTTGGGCCATCCACGTGCCCGGAAAACGCAACGCCGACCGCGTCAAGCGCGACAACGTCGTGTAGCTCGCCGACCGCTTCCGCGGCCCGCCCGGTCTTTTTTTCTCACCTCCCGGGCGCCGCCCCTCGGGCCACCCCGACCCGATTGGAACACGCCCATGCCTGAAGCCGTGATCGTCGCCACCGCCCGCACCCCCATCGGGCGGGCCTTCAAGGGCAGCCTCGCCGCCGAACGCCCCGAAGACCTCGCCGCCGCGGCGATCCGCGCCGCGATGAACGCGGTACCGCAGCTGGACGCCCGCGAGGTCGAAGACCTCATCGTGGGCTGCGGCGTGCCCGGCGGGCTGCAGGGCAGCAACCTGGCCCGGGTCATCGCCGTGCAGCTCGGCTGGGACACCGTGCCCGGCGTCATCGTGTCGCGGTTCTGCGCCTCGTCGCTGCAGGCCATCCGCTCGGCCGCGCACGCCATCCGCTCCGGCGAGGGCGACGTCTTCATCGCCGCCGGCGTCGAATCAATTTCGAGCTTCGCCCAGACGGATGTCGACGGCCTGCCCGGCGCGCACAGCCCGCACTTCGCCGCGGCCGCCGAACGCACGAGCCGGCGCGCGTCGGCGTCGATCGGTGCTGACGACGCCGGCCCCTGGACCGACCCACGAGAACGAGCCCTGCTGCCTGACGTCTACATTCCGATGGGCCAGACCGCCGAGAACGTGGCCTCGATCACCGGCATCACCCGCCTCGAGCAGGACCGCTACGCGCTCCGCAGCCAGACGCTCACGGCGGCCGGCAGCGCGAACGGGTTTTGGGCCGAGGAGATCACGCCGTACCGGCGCGCCGACGGCACGATCGTCACCGCCGACGACAGCCCACGCCCGACAACCACGCTCGAGGGCCTCGGCGAGCTGCGCGCGGTGTTCCGGCCGGACGGCAGCGTCACGGCCGGCAACAGCTGCCCGCTCAACGACGGGGCCGCGGCCGTGGTGATCATGTCCGACACCCGCGCCCGCCAGCTCGGCATCACCCCGCTCGCCCGCATCCTCGGCACCGGCGTCTCGGCCGTCTCGCCCGAAATCATGGGCACCGGACCGGTTGGCGCCATCGAGCGGATGCTGCACCGCCTCAACCTGACCGTCGGAGACATCGACGAGTTCGAGATCAACGAGGCCTTCGCCGTGCAGGTGCTCGCGAACGCCCGCGCCCTCGGCTTGGACCCGGAAATGCTGAACGTGAACGGCGGAAGCCTCGCCGTGGGGCACCCCTACGGCATGACCGGCGCGCGCATCGCGACGACGCTCGTGCACTCGCTGCGGGCGCACGACCGACAGTTCGGGGTTGAGGCGATGTGCGTGGCCGGCGGCCAGGGCATGGCCCTCGCCCTCGAGCGGCTCAGCTGACCGGCCGGCTGGCCCGGCCACGACCCGCGACACCACCAGAACAGACGAACAGACCAACAGACCAACAGACCAACAGGCGGGAAACCCATGACGACCCCAACCCACACCGACGACACCCTCGCGCCCGGCGCACCCCCGCTCACACCCCGGGTGGCGATCGTGACCGGCGGGGCCCAGGGCATCGGCGCGGCGATCGCGCGCCGACTCGCCGCCGCCGGGCTGGCCGTCGCCGTGCTCGACCTGAACGTCGACGTGGCCGAGGCCACTGCCGCCGGGATTGTCGCCGCCGGCGGCACCGCGATCGCGGTGGCGGTCGACGTGGGCGATGAGGCATCCGTCGCCGCTGCCGTCGCCACGGTCGCCGAGCGGCTCGGCGCGCCGCAGGTACTCGTGAACAACGCGGGGGTGCTGCGCGACAACATGCTCTTCAAGATGCGCGCCGACGACTGGGACCTCGTGATGAACGTGCACCTGCGCGGTGCCTTCCTTATGTCGCGGGCCGTGCAGGCGCACATGGTGCCCACCAAATGGGGCCGCATCGTGAACATCTCCAGCACGTCCGCGCTCGGCAATCGCGGGCAGGCGAATTACGCGGCCGCCAAAGCGGGCATCCAGGGCTTCACGAAAACACTCGCTTGGGAGCTTGGACCCTTCGGCGTCACGGTGAATGCCGTCGCCCCCGGCTTCATCGCGACCGACATGACTCGCGCGTCGGCCGAGCGCATGGGACTCTCCTTCGACGAGCTCAAGGCGAATGCGGCCGCCGCGTCGGCTGTGCGGCGGGTCGGCAGTCCCGACGATGTGGCGGATGCCGTGGCCTACTTTGCCGGCACCGGCGCCAGTTTCGTCTCCGGCCAGGTGCTCTACGTGGCTGGCGGGCCCCATGGCTGATCCCGCAACCGAGTTGGCCGTCGCGGCCGGGCCGCACGTCTTCGCCGGTATCGCAGCCGTCGAGGCCGCCGTCGGCCAGTCGCTCGGGGTGACGCCGTGGTTCACCGTGGAGCAGGCATCCGTCGACGCCTTCGCGAGCGTGACGCGGGACTGGCAGAGCCTGCACTGCGACCCGGCCGTCGCCGCGCTCACCCCCTACGGCGGCACGATCGCGCACGGCTACCTGACCGTGTCGTTGCTGAGCATGTTCGCCGGCCAGCTCTACCGGGTCGAGGGCGTCGCCCACGTGCTCAACTACGGCATCGACCGGCTGCGGTTTCCCGGCGTCGTGCCGGTGGGATCCCGCATTCGCGCCCACGGCACCCTCACCGCGACCACGCCGAAGCCGGGAATGGTGCTCGTGGGCGTGACGTACACCGTCGAGGTGGAGGGCGCCACCCGGCCAGGCCTCGTGGCCGACACCCTTGTGGCCCTTGTGCCGCACCCCGCCCCGCCCGGCATCACGCCCCACCTCACACCTGAACTCGAAACCGAACCGGAGAACTGACAGCCGTATGGGCGCGCAGCAGCTCGACCTCATCATCCACAATGCCACCGTGCTCACGATGGACGAACGCGCGCCCCTGGCCGGCGCGATCGGCGTCGCCGGCGGGCGCATCGTCTCCCTCGGCCGGGACCTCGCCGACGCCGGTCTGGCCGACGCGCCGGCGACCCGGCACCTCGACGCTTCCGGGCTGACCGTGCTGCCCGGGTTCAATGACGTGCACTGCCACACCACCTGGTTCGGGCTGTCCCTGACCGAGATCGACTGCGAGCCGCTCACCCGGCTCGACGACGTCTACGCGGCGCTCGCCGCGGGCGTCGCCGCCACGCCCGCGGGTACCTGGGTCGTCGCGGCGGGCTTCAACCATCAGTCCTTTGGTGGGGAGTACCCGGATATCGAGCGGTTGAACGCGCTGGCACCGCGGCATCCGGTCTATATCCGCCACAATTCGGGGCACGCCTGCATCGTCAACGGCCTCGCGCTCGAGCTCGCCGGGTTTCTCGCCGACGACCGCACCGAGCAGGATGGCGCGCTCGCCGTGCGCGACACGGCTGGGCGGTTCACCGGCCTGCTCGAGGAGCGCGCCCAGCAGCAGGTGCAGAACCTGTTCCTGCCGCACTCGCAGCGCACCATCACCGGCGCCATCGACCGGGCCACCCGCGTCTACGCGGCCGAGGGCATCACGAGCTTCACCGAGGCCGGCATCGGCGGCGGGTGGATCGGGCACAGCCCCCTCGAACTCGCCGCCTACCAGGGCGCCCTCGATACCGGCGTGCTCTCGGCGCGCGCGCAGCTGATGGTCGCCCTCGACGCCCTGCACGCGGTGACCGGCCACGCGGATGACGACATCACGCTCGGGCTGGACCTTGGGCTGCGCACCGGGTTCGGCACCGACCTGCTGTCGATCGGCCCGACCAAGGTGTTCCTCGACGGAAGCCTGCTCGGGCTGACGGCCGCGATGAGCGAGCCCTACTGCGTGGGTGCCGACCACAACCACGGCTAGTTTCAGGGTGACGTGGGGGAGCTGCGTGGGCGCATCCTCGCGGCTTATCGCTCGGGCTGGTCGATTGCGGCGCACGCGATCGGCGACGCAGCGGTCGACCTGGCGATCGAGATCTTCGAGCAGGCGAGGTCGATTCCCGGCGCGCGATCGGTGCCGAACCGCATCGAACACGGCGGCGTGCTGACGGATGCTCAGCTGGCGCGCATCGTGGCCGTCGGCGCGGTCGTCGTGCCGCAGCCCGGATTCATCCCGGCCTTTGGGGCCGACATGGCGCGCGCGCTGGGCGAGGCGCGGGTGCCGCAGTCGTATCGGGCGGCATCGCTGCTCGCCGCGGGCCTGCCGTTGCCGGGCAGCTCGGATCGCCCGGTGACGACGGGAAATGTGCTGCGCAATGTGCAGGCGTTCGTGGAACGAAGCTATACCGATGCTGCGGGGGCGAGCTGTGTCTACGGGCCTGCTGAGCGCCTGAGCGTGCAGCAGGCGCTGCGGGCATACACGCTCGGGTCGGCGCAGGCCACGGGGCAGCAGGAGCATCGCGGAAGTCTGGAGCTCGGAAAACTCGCCGATCTCGTGCTGCTCGACCGCAACCCGCTCGAGGTGCCGGTCGAAGATCTGACGGGCATCCGCGTCGTCGAGACGCTGCTCGGAGGAACGACGACCCACTCGCTACTCTGACGCCGGGTCTCCCCCCGTCCGCAGGAGCGGGTCGTCGTCGCTGTAGCGATCAGCCGCATTCGCGCACAGCTGCGACGGGTCAGGCCTCGGGCGCCGGACGCACCGGCAGCACCGCGTCGAAGGCGGCGCCATCGGCGAAGTCGTAGCCGACGCTGCCGCCGCGGCGGGTGGCGACCAGCTGCACGATGGCCAGGCCGAAGCCGGGGTCCGCCCGGTGCCGCACCGGTGCCTGCGTGACCTGCTCGACCTCGAAAATGTGGTCGATGAGCCCACCGGCGATGCCGGGTCCGGTGTCGTGCACCCGCACCCGCACGTCGACCAGCCGGGCCGCGAGCGGCGCCTCGGCGCCGGCCGTGGTGCAGTCGATCTGCACGGTGATCTGCCTCACGGTGGAGCCATCGACCGAATCGAGGGCGTTATCGAGCAGGATTCCGAGCACCGTGACGACGTCGGCGCTTGTCGCCGGGTCGAGGCGCGGCAGCGCCGAATCGACGGTCAGCCGCAGGGCCGCACCGCGCCCGCTGACTACCGCGGTGCGGGAGATCAGCAGGGCCGCGACGAACGGGTCCATGATGCGGGTCAGCGGACCGCGTTGCTCGGCGCAGATCGCGGTCAGGTAGCTGAGGGGTTCTGGGCGGTCGGATGCTGCGCCGACGGATGCTTCTGCCAGCGCCGCGATCGTCTCCACCGTGTGCACGCGGTGCGTGAATTCATCCGTTTGGTTACTGGGCGAGGGCAGCCCGACCGGGCCGGGCGCGCGGGCGCCGGGCAGGCGCAGCGTGACCAGTTCGGTGCGGTCACGCAGCGTCGTGACCGTTTCGGAGCGGCCGCGGCGCGGCTGCACGGTGACCTGGTTGAGCACGAGCATGCGGCCGGCGGCGACGCAGGCCAGGTCGCGATCGTCGGCGCGGCGGGCGCTGAGGGCGCGCACGGCTCCGGCATCGAGGCCGAGCTGGGTTAGGGGCGTGCCGACCGCGGTGGTGGGCAGCTCCAGCAGCAGCCGCGCGGTCTCGTTGAAGCGGGTGACCTGGCCGCGGGAATCCACGGCGATGACGCCCTCGCGGATGCCGCCGAGGGCGATTTCCCGCTCGGCGAGCAGGGCGGTGAGCAGGGCGGTGAGCGGCGTATCGGCCTTGGCGGTGTCTGGGGCAGTGACGCGGTGCGCGCCCGGGGTGTTCTCCGGGCGGCCGAGCAGGCGGCGCACCGCCGCGCGCAGGCGCGATCGGGGCGGCAGAGCGGATACCGGCGCTGCGGCCGTCGGGCCGGATGCCGCCGGGCCGGATGCCGTCGGAACCGGTGCCGGCGAGGTCCCGGCTGCGGGTTCAGAAGAACCGGCTGCGGAGCGTCCCGCATCTGCGGGAGTGGCCGAAGCCGAGGGGGGAACGTTCGGGTCTTGGAGCATCCGTCGCAATCGCTCGGGTCACCGGAGTGGCCTGCCAATTCTACCGCCGAGGGGCGAGCACGGTCGAACCCCGCGGCCGCCGCCCGTGACGGCCCGGCGCGGAAACCAGAACGCCCCGGCGACGTTGCCGGGGCTGTCTGTGTGCCGGGTCAGACCGGGAATTCGCGTCGTGCGGAAGGGGTTAGCGTGCGACGTCGTCCACGCGCAGAACGGTGAAGTTCGCATCGAGTTCGACATCGACGTCCTGGCCATTCGCCTGGGTGACCTCGACCTCGTAGAGGTGGTCGTTGTCGTCGCTGATGTCGAATTCGGTGACGGTGCCGCTGCCGACGGCGGCGAGGGCGGCCGCCTCGGCGCTGGCGCGGGACTCAGCGGATGTCGCGGTGGCGGCCTCCGCAGCGGCAGCGGCAGCGGCGGCAGCAGCGGCAGCCGCGGCAGCGTCGGCCGTGGCCGTCGAACTCGGAACAGTCGCCGAGCCGTTGTCGTCGTCGTTGGAGTCGAAGTCGCCGACCCAGATGACCTCGAAGGAGTCGTTGAGCTCAACGTCGACCTCGTCGCCGTTGTCGAGGCGCACCTCGATCGCGTAGGAGGCACCGTCGTCGTTGGTGCGCTCGGCGCTCGTGACGGTGCCGGTGCCGACCTCAGCGAGGGCAGCGTTGCTGGCCCGCTCCAGCGTCTCACCGGTCAGGCGGCTGTCGTTGTCGTTTGCGTCGACGGCGACGGCGATGCCGACTCCGCCGAGGATGAGAACGAGTGCGGCGGCACCGGAAATCAGGGCAGTCTTCTTTTTCATGGTGCAGGTGTCCTCAATTTTGTTGCCTCCAGCCTGCGGGCCCCCGGACGGGTGACACAATCGCCGCGCCGCCGGTGCGTAAAGCGTTACCGAATCCACAGCCCGGTCTCAGCCACGCGTCGGGGAGTCCAGAAGGAAGTGTCCGAGGTCAGCTCAGGTATTCGCCGAGTCGATAGGCGAAATACACCGTCTCGGCCAGTCCGATTCCCAGGCCTATCAGTGACTGTCCTCGGCCCGTGACGCGGTAGGCCATGCCTTCCAGTTGGTGCGAGCGGGCCAGGCCCAGGGCTGAGAACACGATGCCGATCAGCCCCACGATCCCGAACGGATTGAGCAGCAGTGAGCCCGCCGAGAACATCAGCCCGGTGAAGGCCCAGGTGTTGCGCCCACGGGCCCGCGCGGCGTCGCTCGGTTCGAAGGGCCAGCCGGGGCCGGGCAGATCCATGGAAAGTCCTCGCGTTGCGACAGTGGGCGAGCCGAGTCTAGGACTACCCGGCCGCAGTGATCAGTCCCCGAACTGGCACCCGCACCGTCACGACCAGCATAGAGCCGCACGGTTGGACCCGCGATCCCATATTCGGGCGGCCCGCTACGGCCAGTTCGGGGGCTGCGTGAACTCGGAGTTCGATCGCTAGATTCGGCAGCCGAGAGGGGTCATCCATGTCAGAAACGCACACTATGCGGCAGCGATTTGCGGCACAGTCCGTCATCGAGGTGCTGCTGCTCGAGCAGAGCCTGGTCCCTCCGCGGTCCCGATTCGCCCGACTTGCCGGGCGGTCGCCGCTCGGAGCCGAGAGCCTGCCCTGGTATCTCGGAGCGCAGGGCGAAATCGCCGTCGCGCGGCTGCTGGCCGGCCTGCCCGGCGGCTGGACCGTCTTTCACGCCCTTCCCGTGCGCACCCGTGAGAGCGACATCGACCACCTGCTCGTGGGCCCGGCCGGGGTGTTCACGATCACGACCAAGCTGCACCGCGGGGCGAAGATCTGGGTGGCGCACCGCACGCTGATGGTGGGGCGGGAAAAGAGGCCCTACATTCGCGACGCCGAGTTCGAGGCCCACCGCCTGACCCGCATCCTGCGCGACCTCACCCCGCTGCGCACCTCCGTTCGCCCGGTGGTCGCCTGCGTCGACCCGAAACGCATCACGATTCGCGAGCGCCCCGCCCAGGTCAAAGTCATCGATGCCGAGGACCTGCGCCGCTGGCTCACGACCCTCCCCACCGTGCTCGGGCCCGCCGAGCGGATGGCGCTGGTCACCGTCATCGACAGCCCCGAGCTGTGGAGCGCGCTGCCCGCGATCGAACCCGACGAACTGCGGGAACGGTTTCTGCTGCTCGACGAGGCCGTGCGCGGCGCCCGCAGGCGGCGCATCGGCTGGGGCATGCTGGGCGCGGCTCTGCTGGGCGCGGGCCTGACACTCGTCACGGTGCTGTCACCGCTCGGGGCCAGCCTGCTCTGAGTTGCCTGGACCGCACCGGTCTAGCTGGCCGTGTTGGGCTAGCTGGACCGTGCTGGGCAACCAGGCCGTGCTGGGCTAGCTGGACCGGAATAGGCTAGTTGGCGGTGCGCGACGCGCGGCTCAGGGCCAGCCCGGCCGCGGCACACCCTGCTCCCACCAGATAGGCCGCGAAGTCGAGCGGCACGAAGGTCGTTCCGAGCACCAAGGCTGCCTGCGCGAAGACGTCGGCGATCGCGCTCGGAATCCCCGTGAGCTGAAAGAGCTCCACGAGGGCGCAGAGCATGAATCCCACCGCACCGATCATGATCGGATGGCGCCGCGGAGCCATGAAGGCGACCGCCAGGCACACGAGCACCGCGTAGAGGGCACCGCCCAGCAGATCGCCCGTGACGCCCGTGACGACGGCGTTCACCGCGAGTCCCGTCGCGATCACGGCCAGCCCGGTCAGGGCGAGTGTGAGCCGAAAGTTCAGCGGTGGTGTGGTGCGTGTCGTGCCGGCGCTCCGTGAGTTCCCCATGCTTCACACTAAGCCCGCCCGCGCTCGGTGGCACGCGCCCACCGGAGCGCTCTACACAGGGGCCCCGTACACTGGCTCGGGATGACTGAGCAATGGACGCCCAAGCCACCAGTGGACCTGCCGCTCCGGCCTGACCCGCAGGGCGCGCCTCCGCCCGTCGACAACGTGATCGACCTGTTCGCCGCCAAGGAACGCCTGCACGCGCAGAACGCGGGCGACCAGATTCCCACGCCGCCAACCGGGCCGACCGAGCCCGCGTCCTTTTTCGCCGTGCGCGAGAAGAATCCGCTGCCCCTGCTGACCCCGCCGAGCGAACCGCGCCGGTTGTGCGTGCGCGTCCGGCTCAACGACTCGGCCCCGCCGATCTGGCGTTCGCTGAGCCTGCCGAGCGACATCCGCCTCGACCGGCTGCACGAGGTGATCCAGGTCGCCATCGGCTGGGAAGATACCCACCTGCACCAGTTCACGACCGCGGGCGACCCCCTCGGCTACGAGACCGAGGGCATCCTGACCCCGTTCGCGCTCGCCGAGGGCGACGTCGGTGTGATGGAAAGCGACCTGCGCCTCGACCAATTTCTCGCCGAGCCCGGCGATCTGCTGCACTACACCTACGATTTCGGCGACGGCTGGGACCACACCCTGACCCTCGATCTGGTCGAGCCGGATTCACCGGATGCCGCGGTGCGCTGCCTCGACGGCGCCCGCAACGGCCCGCCCGAAGATGTCGGCGGCATGTTCAGCTACGACCACCTGCTCACGGTCGCCGCCCACTCGGGGCACCCCGACCGTGAGCAGTGGTTGCCGACGATCCGGGCCCTGAACCTGCGCGGCTTCGTCGACGAGATCGACCTCGGCGCCATCAACCGGGGGCTCGCCCGCCTCGACCTCGCCGACGCCGGCCTCGACTGGCTCGACCTCGGGCCGGCCGGCGCGAACCACTGGGACGGTCCCGACGCTGCTGGTCTCGATCACGCTGAGACCACCGAACCCTGGTTCGCCGCGGCCATGGTGCAGTCCGGCATCCCCCGGGAGGCCCTGCGTGCCATGTTCACGCACGTCGGGGTGCAAGCCCAGCGCTTCTTCGCCGGTTACGTCGGCGCCGCCATGGTGCCGCAGGCGGAGCTCCCGCACGACGCCGTCGAGACGGCGACCATGGTCATCCGTCGCTATCTGATGCATCTGGGCGACGGGATCACGCTCACCGCGGCCGGCTTCCTGCCGCCCGCCCGCGTGCGCACGCTGATGAAGGAGCTCGACCCCGACCGCTCCTGGCTTCGACCGGCCAATCGGGAGTCCGCCGTGTATCACCTGGGCGATCTGCGTGAAGCGGTCGTCGCCCTGGGCCTCGCGCGCAAGCTGCGTGGTGTTCTCGTGCCCACGAAGCTGGGGCGCTCCGCGCGCGAGTCGCCCGAGAAGATGTGGCAGGCCATCGCGGCGAGGCTCCCGCTGGAGCGCACACCGGTCGGTCGCGAGATCGCGTTCCTGGTGCTCATGGTCGTCGGGGCGGGCGAAGCGACGGGTTTCGTGAAGATGCGCGCCGACCTCGACAAGTTCAGCTCGATCCTGGGCTGGGAGATCGGCGGCGGCGGCCGCTACGGCAACGACTCGGCGTACGCCGAGGCGATGAAGACCGTCGACGTGCTGTCCTGGGCCGGAACGGGCAGGCTGCTGCCGGGCAGGGGCCAGTCCGACGAACTGAGCCTGCCCGGCGCCGTGCTGCTCGCCCGCGCCGCCCTGCGCGACTAACCCCGGCCAGCGGGTCAGCGGGTGGCGGCCCACTCGGCTGCGGCCACGGCGTCGATGCGCACCGCGGCCTCGTGCAGCGACTGGCGCGCTCGGTGCTCCGGGCGACGACGGATGATCGCCCACGCGCTCCCGAGAATGACGAACCACACCGGCACCATCAGCAGGGCCTCGAGGGTGTCCGCCTTTTGGGTGAGCGCCCAGATCAGAAAACCGAAGAACCCGAGCACGACCCAGCACATCCAGACGCCGCCGGGCATCCTGAACTTCGAGGCGGCGTGCAGCTGCGGGCGGCGGCGACGATAGGCGAGGTAGCTCGTGAGGATGATCGTCCAGACGAACATGAACAGCACCGCCGACATCGTGGTCACGACCGTGAACACCTCGATGATCGACTTGTTCGCGTAGAGCAGCAGGGCACTCGTGGCCAGGAACATGCACGAGAACAACAGCGCGTTCGCGGGCACCTTGCGGCGGGTCAGCCGGCCGAAGCGGCGCGGGGCGTCACCCTCGCCGGCCAGGCCGTACTGCATCCGTGACGTGGAATACAGGCCAGAGTTCGCCGACGATGCCGCGCTCGTGAGCACCACGAAGTTGATCACAGACGCGGCGATGCCGAGCCCGGCCAGCGTGAACATGGCCACGAAGGGGCTGACATCGGCCGTGACCTCGCGCCACGGGGTGACGGTCATGATCATGATCAGGGCGAGAACGTAGAAGAGCATGATGCGCAGAGGGATCGAGTTGATCGCCTTGGGCAGGTTCTTCTCGGGGTCCTTGGCCTCCGCGGCGGTCGTGCCCACGAGTTCGAGGCCGACAAAGGCGAACACGGCGATCTGGAAGCCCGCGACGAAGCCCATCGGCCCGGTCGGGAACATGCCGCCGTCGTTCCAGAGGTTGCTGAAGCTCGCGGTGGTGCCGCCCGGCGCCTCGAATCGGGTGGCGACCATGACCAGGCCCACCACGATGAGCGCCACGATCGCCACGATCTTGATCAGGGCGAACCAGAACTCGGTCTCGCCGAAGGCCTTCACGGTCGACAGGTTGAGCAGCAGCAGCACTCCGATCGCGATCAGCGCCGGAATCCACAGCGGCAGGTCGGGCCACCAATAGCCCACGTAGATCGCGATGGCGATCAGTTCGGCGATGCCGGTCACGATCCAGCACAGCCAGTAGGTCCAGCTGGTGAAGAACGCGGCCCACGGGCCGAGCAGGTCGCCGGCGAAGTCGCTGAACGACTTGTACGCGAGGTTGCTCAGCAGCAGTTCGCCCATCGCGCGCATCACGAAGAAGAGCATGAAGCCGATGATCATATAGACGAAGATCACCGAGGGCCCGGCGAGCGAGATGGTCTTGCCCGAGCCCATGAACAGGCCCGTTCCAATGGCTCCGCCGATCGCGATCAGCTGGATGTGCCGATTCGACAGCGATCGGGCGAGGTGCGGCTGCTCCGAGCTCGGCAGGATGCTGCCCGACGAACGGGCGACGGATGCCCCGGGTCGCCCGGCCGGCGACGTCACTTTAGACATAACTCTTCTTCCCCCAAAGTTTGTGGTGACTCAATCATTTCGATCCGCGCCCGGTGGGCGCAAATCGGGTCGTCGAAGGGCCGCGGGGCCGGTGTGTGCCGGCCCCGCGGCATCCGTCTGCGGGGTGTTAGGCGGTGACGAGCGCCGGGGTGTCGGTGACGAGGTCGGTCCAGCTCGCGAGCGGCAGGTCGAGCGCGATGCTCACCGAGCGGTTCGCGATCTGGCCGGCGGCGATGTTCAGGCCGCCGGCGAGGGCCGCGTCGCGCTCGAATGCGGCGCGCACGCCGCGGTCGGCGATCGAGATCGCGTACGGCAGGGTGACGTTGGTCAGCGCGAGCGTCGAGGTCTGCGGAACGGCGCCGGGCATGTTGGCGACGCAGTAGAAGATCGAGCCGTGCACCGCGAAGGTGGGGTCTTCGTGGGTGGTGGCATGGGTGCCTTCGAAGCAGCCGCCCTGGTCGACGGCGATGTCCACGAGCACGCTGCCCGGCTTCATGCGCGAGACGAGCTCGTTGGTGACGAGCTTGGGGGCCTTGGCGCCCGGGATCAGCACGGAACCGACCACGAGGTCGGCCTCGATCACGGCACGGTCGATCTCGTAGGCGTTGCTGGCAATGGTCTTCAGTCGTCCGGCGTACTGGGCGTCGAGTTCGCGCAGGCGGTCGATGTTGATGTCGAGGATGGTGACGTCCGCGCCCATGCCGATGGCCAGCGCGGCGGCGTTGGAGCCAGCGACGCCGGCGCCGATCACGGTGACCTTCGCGGCGCGCACGCCGGGAACGCCACCCATCAGGATGCCGGGGCCGCCGCCCGGGCGGGTCATCGACGCGGCGCCGACCTGAACGGCCAGGCGGCCGGCGACCTCGCTCATCGGGGCGAGCAGCGGCAGCGAACGGTCGGCCTTCTGCACGGTCTCGTAGGCGATGGCGGTGACGCCCGACTCGAGCAGCGCGGTGGCGAGCTCGGGCTCGGCGGCGAGGTGCAGGTAGGTGAAGAGGATCAGGCCCCGGCGAAAGTACACGTACTCGGTCTCGATCGGCTCTTTCACCTTGAGCACCATGTCGGCGCCGGCCCAGACCGCGGCGGCGGTGTCGATGATGTCGGCGCCGGCTGCGGTGTAGTCGGCATCGCTGAAGCCCGAGGCGACTCCGGCTCCGGCCTGCACGAGCACGGTGTGGCCGTGAAGCTTCGCTTCGTGTACCCCGGCGGCGGTGATGGCCACGCGGAACTCGTTGTTCTTAACTTCGGTGGGGACACCAATGATCATGGGTAACTCCTGGCTCGTTGTGGGCGCGGCGCCGATCGACATTGGTCGGCGTTGAAACGATAGGCCCGGGATTTTCCTGCAGCCGGGCCCTGACCACGTCGGCGACGGATGTCATAACTCGCTTCCGGCGATCCCCCGCCCACACGAGGGCCCCCGAATTGCCGCTTTCCCGGGGGTTTTTCCGCGCTGGCCGGTGTTCGGCCGAGTCGCGGCGTTCATTGTGGACGCCCGGCCGACTCGACATCTGTAGCGCCAACGTGCGTCGATTGTCGCCTTCCGTTGAAGTGGCCCGGCGAGCGTTCCGTAGGATTGGCCTATGAAAGCGGCCGACATCGACCAGGCGGTCGCCATCATTGCCGCGCACCTCGGCCGCGCCCTCTCCCTCGAAGACCTCGACGGTGGACTCCTGGCGTACAGCGCGCACCAGGCCACGGCCGACCGGGTGCGCACGAATTTTCTGCTGAGCAAGCTGGTTCCGCCGGATGTCAGCACCTGGCAGCTCAGCCACGGCATCGCGACCGCCGTCAAGCCCGTGCCGGTTCCGGCCAACGCCGGGCTCGGTATGCTCGGCCGAGTCTGCGTGCCGCTGCTCGCCCGCGGATTTCGCGTGGGGTACCTCTGGGTGTTGCAGCTCGACGATGAGCTCGAGCCGGGCGCCATCCTGGCCGAGCTGCGGGTCGTGCGCCCCGAGATGGACTCCCTCGCCGAGATGCTGTTGAACCGTACGAGCGCGGACTCCGACGGGCGGCGCGTGCGCGAAACGCAGTTTCTCGCCGCGTGTTTCGGCGACCGTGATGCCGTCGTGGCCGTCGGCGGCTGGCCCGGGGTGCACGGCCGCGGCCCCTGGCGGCTGGCGACGCTGCTCGAACGCGGTGATACCGCGACCCGTAACCCCGCCGAGAGCAGCCTGCTGCAGCGGTTGTCCGCACTGCACGCGACGCTCGGCATCAATGCCGTGCTGTTCTCCGCCGGCACCGAGACGCACGCCGTTCTGCTGCTGCAGGACGCGATCGACGGGGTCGACGAATCCGAGATCCTGCGCCGTTTCGGGCTCGAGGTCTCGCGGCGCGGCGGCCAGGCCGCTTCTCCCGCCCTGCTCGGCCTGAGCGAGCCGTTCTCCGACCTGCGCCGGCTTCCGGGCGCCTATGCCGAGGCGCGCAGCGCCGTGCAGGCCGGCTGGGTGGATGCCCAGCTCGGCGCGCTCGTCTCGTTCCGCGGCATCGGCGTCTACCAGTTTCTGGCCGTCGACGGGCGCGACGTGTCTCCGGGGGAGTCCACGCTCTACTCCGAACTGCGCGAGCTCGACCGCAACGGGGAACTGCTGCCCGTGCTGGAGCTGCTGTACGACAAGGACGGTTCGGTGGCGGATGTCGCCGAGCAGCTGCACCTGCATCGCACCAGCATCTACAACCGGTTGGGACGCATCCGTTCACTGATCGGGGTGGACCCGCTCGGCGGCCAGGCGCGCCTCGAACTGCACCTCGCCCTCAAAGCCGAGCGCTGGGCCGGCCGGCCGCGGCTGTAGAACACGACCTCCGCTGTGTGGTGGCGCACGACAGTGTGTGGCGCTGCAAAAAACAGTGCCACAGGTCCTGTTTTCGTTCGCGTCGGTGCCTAAGATGTTTTCAGGGCTGCTGAGCTGGCGTCTCGCGATCAGCCGGGGGAGCTGCACATGATCGAACCGGACGCTGGTGTCGGCAAGGGCCTGGTCGGCGACGACACGGCACCGAACCGGGCGGTGGGCATCGACGAGATGCTCGACAGCAGCCGGCTCTCCCGCGGCAACGGGCAGCATCGGCTGGGTGCCGAACAGGCCGAACGGGCCCTGGCCGAGCCGACCGCGACGGCGCTGCACCGAGCGCAGGCCCGCACACTGCTCAGCCTGCACCGCTTGCGGCTCGGCGACTACCCGGCCTGCGTGCGGCACGGCCTGCTCGCTCTGGAATATTTCACGGAGCACGACGATCGGCTCGCGCAGTCCGACGTGCACTGCACCCTCGCGCTGGCTTTCACCGACACCTCCCTCAACGAGACGGCCCTGCGTCATGTGCTCGGCGCGCTCAGCGCGGCGCGCGCCTGCGCCAGTCCCCTCGCCGAGTTCTGGGCCCTCAGCCGGTCGTCTCTCGTGCACGGGGCGATGGATGATGTGGAGCGGGCCGTAGACCTCGGAACCCAGGCGCTGGTGGTGGCGCAGGGGCTGCACGATCCGGAGATCAATTTCGTCGCCCTGAACAATCTGGGTGACACCTATCTGGTGTCGGCGCAGGCGCTGATGGCGCAGGGCGAGGAGGCGACGCATCCGCTGACCCAAGCCCTGACGCTGATGCGCCAGGCCGCGACGCTCGCGCAGATGCAGAGCAACCCCTTCAACGAGGCGCTTGCCCATACGAACCTCGTGAACATCCTGATTCGACTCGGACAGCACGCGGAAGCCCAGGAGCACGGTCGACAGGGCAAGGCCCTCAGCCGGCTGCACGGCTATCGCAGCCTCGAGATCGACATCGACGCTCAGTTCGCCGAACTCGCGCGCGCTGCGGGCCACGTGAACGAGGCGACCGCGATGATGGAAGCCCAACTCACCGATCCCGATATCGCCGAAGAACCCAAGCTGCTCGCCAAACTGCACCGCTCCCTCTTCGAGATGCACAAGGCCGGCGGCCGGTTCGATCGGGCGCTCGAACACCACGAGCAGCTGCACGAGGTGACGCTGCGAATGACCGTGCAGACGGCCGGGCTGCAGTCGCAGATGCTGATCAACACCATCGAAATGGAGCACGCCCGCCACGAGCTGCAACGCTCGCAGCTGGAAGCCAGCATGGCCCGGGTGCGCGCCGAGGAACTCGATAGTCAGGCCCACACCGATCCGCTGACCCTCCTGGCGAATCGCCGGGCCCTCGACCGGGAACTGCCGTGGATGGTCGGACTCGCCCAGACCGAGGGGCGCCCGCTCTGCGCGGCGATGATCGATTTCGACCACTTCAAACGGGTGAACGACCGCTTCGGCCACGGCGCGGGCGACGAGGTGCTCACCATCATGGCCGAGATGCTGCGCACCATCATTCGCGGCACCGACCTCGCCGTGCGGGTCGGCGGCGAGGAATTTCTGCTCGTGTTCTCCGATACCGGGCTGGATGCCGCGCAGCTGGCCTGCGAGCGCCTCCTCGCCCTGGTGCGCGCCCACTCCTGGGCGAGCGTCGCACCGGGGCTGGTGTGCACGGTCAGCGTGGGCGTCGCCGCGCTGGAACCCGACGAGACCGTGTCGGCCTGGCTGGCGCGAGCGGATGCCGCCCTCTACGAGGCTAAACATGGCGGCCGCGACCAGGTCTTTGCGGCTCCCAGCACCGCTGTCTCGGTCGCCGCCAGCCCCGACCCCAGCAGCGCCGACCCCACCAGCGCCGAGGCCACCAGCGCCGACCCCAGCAGCGCCGATCCCACGAGCACCGATCCGACGAGCGCCGAGGCCACCCTCGCCGAGGCCACCCTCGCCGAGGCCACCCTCGCCGAGGCCGCCGTCACCGCGGTCGTCGTTGTCGTGGCGGCCGTGGCCGCCGTGGCTGCCGCATCCGTCGCCGCGTCCGACGATTCGGTTCGTGACAGCGGGCCGCAGCCCGTTTAGCAACCCCGGCGGCGGTGGTCGCGGGACTAGCGGCGTTGCAGCTCGTGGGCGAGCGAGGCGAGCTCGGCGCCGCCGGCCATCAAGCCGGTCATCTCTTCGATGCTGATTTCGCTCTTCACGAATGAGCCGATGCTGGTGCCGCGTTTGAGCAGCAGGAATCGGTCGCCCACCGGGTAGGCGTGGTGCGGGTTGTGGGTGATGAACACCACCCCAAGGCCGCGGTCCCTCGCCTGGGCGATGTATTTGAGCACGACCCCGGACTGCTTCACGCCGAGCGCCGCAGTGGGTTCGTCGAGAATGACCACCTTGGCGCCGAAATACACGGCGCGGGCGATGGCCACCGACTGCCGCTCACCGCCGGACAGGGTGCCGATGGGCTGGTCGACGTCGCGCAGGTCGATGCCCATCTTGCCCAGCTCCGCCTTCGTGATGTCGCGCATACCTTTCACGTCGAGAAATCTGAACGGGCCGAACCCCGTCGTGATCTCGGAGCCCAGAAAGAAGTTGCGCCACACCGGCATCAGGGGCACGACCGCGAGGTCCTGATAGACCGTGGCGATGCCGAGATCCAGCGCGTGTCGCGGACTCGTGAAGGTGAGCGACTGCCCGTAGGAGAGCAGCTCACCCTCGGTGTGGGCGTGCGCCCCGGCGAGGATCTTGATGAACGTCGACTTGCCGGCGCCGTTGTCGCCGAGCACGCAGAGCACCTCGCCGACGCCGACGGAGGCGGACACGGTGTGCAGGGCGCGGATGGCTCCGTAACTCTTGCCGATGTCGCGCACTTCCAGGATCGGAGGTGCACTCGACGTGGGGGAGGCGGAACTGGTGGTGTGGCTCATGAGCGGACTCCTGCCCGTTTGCGAACGTAGAGGTTGACGAGCACGGCGAGCAGCAGCATGCCCCCGAGGAAGGCCTTGAGCCAGTTGTTGTCCCACTGGGCGAAGACGATGCCCTGCAGGGTCATGCCGTAGATCAGGGCACCGAGGGCGGCGCCGATCGCGGATCCGTAGCCGCCGGTGAGCAGGCAGCCGCCGACGACGGCGCAGATGATGTAGATGAATTCCTGGCCGATGCCGGTGGTGGCCTGCACGGTGGAGACGTCGAAGAGCATCAGCATGCCGACCAGCCAGCCGGCGCCGGCGGTGGTCATGAACAGGCCGATCTTGACCTTCATGACCGGGATGCCGACCTGGCGGGAGCTCTGCAGCTGACCGCCGACAGCGAAGATCCAGTTTCCGGCGCGGGTGCGGATGAGCACCCAGGTGGCCACGATGATGGCGAGGATCCACCAGATCACGGCGATTTTGAGGCTCATCCCGAACAGGGTGAAGGAAGAGCCGAAGAACACCTTGACCTGGTCGAACATGGGCACCGTGCCCATGCCCTGGATCACCACCGAACCGGTGATGAGCTTCGTCACGGCGAGGTTCACGCCCTGGAGGATGAAGAACGTGGCGAGGGTCACGATGAAGCTCGGCAGGCCGGTCTTCATCACGATGATCGCGTTGCTCGCGCCGACCGTGAGGGCCACGGCGAGGGCGATGAGCATCGCGATCCAGACGTTCAGGCCCCACTGGGTGGTCATCACGCCGACGATGAGCCCGGTGGTGCCGGTCATCGCGCCGGCGGAGAGGTCGAATTCCCCGCCGATCATCAGCATCGCTACCGCGACGGCCATGATGCCGAAGAGGCTGGCCGAATAGAGCCAGGTGGACACTCCAGCCGGGGAGAGGAAGACCTCGGTCGTGAGGGAGAAGAACGCGAAGATGGCCAGGGCGGCGACGAGGGCGCCGATCTCGGGTCGTCGCAGCAGCTTCACGATCGGGCCGGCGGGCGTGAGGCGCTCGTCGACCGGGGGCGCTGCCGGTGCCGCTGTGGCGGTGGGAGCGGTGAGGGTCATCGGGTGCCCTTGACGGCGAACTCGGCGACCTGCGCTGCGTTGTCCTTCGTGACGAAGCCGGGCCCGGAGTAGACCGGCTGGCCGCCACCGACGACGTCACCGTTGCGCAGCTGCAGGGTGAGGAAGACGACGGGCAGGTAGCCCTGGGAATAGGGCTGCTGGTCGACGGCGAAGAGGATCGAGCCGTCTTCGATCAGGGCGGTGACGTCGGCGGAGACGTCGAAGGTGGCCAGCAGGGCGGTGCCGCCGGCCTCGGTGTTGGCCTGCGCGGCGGCTACGGCGATGCCGGGGTTCAGCGTGAGCACCCCATCGATGGAGGGGTCGGAGAGCAGCATGCTGCTGATGGTGTTCTTCGCGTCGGCGATGTTGGCGACGTCCACCTGCAGGTTCGTGACCGTGCCCAGCGTATCGGCAGCTCCCGCGCAGCGCTCTTCGAGCGACACGTTGCCGGCTTCGTGGATGACGCAGATGACGTTGCTGGCACCGGCGTCGGCCAGTTGCTCCCCGGCGCCCTGGCCGGCGATGAACTCGCTCTGGCCGACGTGGGTCTCGGCGCCGAACTCGGCGGACTGGTCGAGCCCGGCGTTGATGGTGATCACCGGGATGCCGGCGGCGACGGCCTTCTCAACGGCGCTGCGCACGCCGTCGGGGTTGGCCATCGACACGATCAGGCCGTCGGGATCGGTGGCGATGGCCGCGTCGATGAGCTGGCTTTGTTTCACCGGGTCACCGTCGCCCTGGTACGTGACGTTCATGCCGAGGTCGGCGCCGGCCTGTTCGGCGCCGCTCTTGACGACGTCCCAGAAATTATCGCCGGGGGTGCTGTGGGTGACGACCGCGATCGTGCCGGTGGCGGCATCCGTCGACGTGGTGGTGTCGGTCGTGGATTCCTGGCCGGTGCCGGAGCATCCGGTCAGGACCAGCGGTACGGCCAGCAGCAGGGCCAGCCAGCCCGTGCGGCTGGTGGCGGGCGTGGGACGGGTGGTGTGACGCATCAGTTGATCCTCCATTGGATTCAGGTGCTGTGGTTGTAGCGGGGTGAGTCGGTGGTGGCGGTTAGTCGGTCGGGGCCGTCGGGGCTGTGGGGAGGCCGAGGATGAAGTCGATGCTGCGGCGCACAGCGAGGTGGGGGGCATCGGTGGCAGTGGGCTCCCCGGTCAGGATGGTGTCCTGTTCGAGCACGTAGTAGCCGGTGTAGCCGGTGGCTTCGAGGCTCGTGACGATGGTCGCGATGTCGATGTCCCCCTCGCCGAGCGGCACGTACATGCCGCGGCGCACGGCATCCGTGTAGCTGAGTTCGCCGCGCTGAACGCCCTCGGCCAGGCCCATCCGCACGTCTTTGAGGTGCACGTGGGAGATGCGGTCGGCGTGCTGCACGGCGATGTCGACCGGGTCCGTGCCGCCGATCAGCAGATGGCCGGTGTCGAGGCACAGGCCGATGCTCGACCCGGTCAGCACCTGGGCGACGTCCGCGGTGGATTCGACCAGCGTGCCCACGTGCGGGTGCAGCGAGGCGACGATTCCGCGCCCGGCCGCGTGCTGGGCGATGCGGTCGAGGTTGCCGAGCAGGGTCTGCCACTGCGTCTCGGTCAGGGTGGGGCGCGAGTCGTAGCCGAGCTGCCCGGTGTCGGCCGAGAGCACCAGGCGGGTCGCGCCGGCGGCGAGAAACCCTTCCAATTCGGCCGCGATCAGGGGAACCGGGTCGACGTCGGCGTCGTGCAGCACGATCGGCACGAATCCGCCGACCGCGTCGAGGCCGAAGGCACCCAGGGTGCTGGCTTTCTCGGCCGGGTCGTTCGGGAGAAAACCCTCGGGCCCGAACTCGGTCGCGGTCACGCCGAGGTCGCGCATGTCCGCCAGAACCCGCTCCGGGCTCAGCTGCCAGCCCCAGCCGGGAACCTCGCAGACCCCCCACGAAATCGGCGCGACGGCGATGCGGGCGGCCAGGGCGACCGTTTCGTGCGCTGCGGCGGCCTGCGCTGCGGCGGTCATGCGCGGGCCTCGACCAGGGCGGATGCCTGCACCTCGTCGAGCCGCACGACGCGGCCCTGCACGCGGGAGAGAGAAGCGGCTTCGGCGATGTAGAGGGCTTCGAGGGCGTCCCGCGGGGTGCACCGGCTGCTGGCCGTTCCGGCGGCGACGGCGACGAACGCGGCCAGTTCCGCGGAATAGGCATCGGCGAAACGGTCCTGGAAGGTGGGCCAGGGCGACCCGGTCGGAAAGGTGATGCCCGGCTCGGTGCTGGTCAGCGGCATCCGCTCATCGAGGCCGACCGTGCGGTTGCCGATGGTGCCGGCCAGTTCCATGCGCACGTCGTAGCCGGCGCCGTTGTAACGGGAGCCCTGCAGGGTGACGAGGGTGCCGTCATCGAGCGTGAGGATGGTCGCCGATTCGTCGATGTCGCCGGCGGCGGCGAAGTAGTCGGCTCCGCGGTTGCGACCGGTCGCGAAGACGGACGCGACCTCCCGGCCGGTCACCCAGCGCAGAATGTCGAAGTCGTGAATGTGGCAGTCGCGATAGAGGCCGCCGCTGACCGGCACGTACTCCGCCGGCGGTGGAGTCGGGTCGCAGGTGACCAGGTGCATGCGGCGGAGTTCGCCGATCTCCCCGGCGGCGAGGGCGCGGCGCGCCTCGGCGTAGCCGGCGTCGAACCGGCGTTGGAAGCCGATCTGAACGGCAACGTCGTGCCGTTCGACCTCTTCGACCACCGCGAGCGTGGAGCTCAGCGATTCGGCGAGCGGCTTCTCGCAGAACGTGGGGATGCCGGCCCGCACCGACCGCAGGATGAGTTCGGCGTGCACGGCGGTGGGCGCGGCGATGACGATGCCGTCGGGGTTCGAGGCGAAGGCCGAGTCGATCGAACCGAACGACGCTCCGGGAACGGATGCCGCGGCCGCCTCGGCGCGGGCCGGGTCGAGGTCGGCGATGAACAGGTCGTCGACTCCGTCCTGGTGCATCAGGGTGTTGACATGGGCCAGGCCGATTCGGCCTGCGCCGAGAACTACGAAACGCACGGGGGTACCTCCACGGTGAATGGGAACACGGATGGTGAACGAGCAGAAGAAGGGGTCAGCCCACGAGGGCGGGGGCGCCGGCGACACGCACGGGCAGGCCGGTCTCGAGGGACTCCTGTGCGGCATCCGCTACCCGGCTGGCCGCGACGGCGTCGTCGGGGGTGCAGGGGTTGCTGCGCTCACCGCGCACGAGTTCGACGAAGGCGGCCATCTCGCTGCGGTAGGCCTGGTCGAAACGTTCCGCGAAGGTGAGATGGGGCGTACCGGTCGGAAAGCGGATGCCCGTCTCGGCCGAGCAGAGGGCGCTCTGCTCGTCGAGTCCCACGAGCAGGGTGCCCGCGGAGCCCTGAAGTTCGAGGCGCACGTCGTGGCCGCCGCCGTTGTAGCGGCTGGCGCTGACGGTACCGATCATGCCGTTGTCGAAGGTGACGAGGGCCACGGCCGTGTCGACGTCGCCGACCGCGCCGATCGCGGGATCGCCGTTGTTGCTGCCGCGGGCGTAGACCTCGACGATCTCGCGGCCGGTGACCCAGCGCAGAATGTCGAAGTCGTGCACCGAGCAATCGCGAAACAGCCCGCCGGACCCGGCGAGAAACTCCACCGGCGGCGGGGTCATGTCGCAGGTGACCGCGCGCAGGCTGTGGATCCAGCCGAGTTCGCCGGCCTGGAACGCTCGCCGGGCCTCGAGGTAGCCGGCGTCGAAGCGGCGCTGGTGGCCGATCTGCACGACGCCGTGGTGCTCGCGGATGTAGTCCAGAACCGGCACTGATTCGGCGACGTTCACGGCGACGGGCTTCTCGCAGAACACCGGGATGCCGGCATCGACCCCGGCACGGATGTGTTCGGGGTGCAGTGCGGTTCCGGTGGCGATGACGAGTCCGTCGATCCCCGAGGCGATGAGCGCGTCGACGCTCGGCAGGTACTCGGCGCCGAGGTCGGCGGCGACGGCCTGCGCGTGTTCGGCGGCGACATCCGTGAGGGCGAGGGTGACCGTGCTGCCGGGCGCTGACCGGGCGGCGAGCGCGGTGATGTTGCGGGCGTGCATCACGCCGATTCGGCCGACGCCGATGAGTCCGAGTCGTACATTTTTCATGAGCGTTCCCTGCGTCAGTGGAGGTGGGCGGAGTTGGCGGAGCCGGTCTCGGCCTGCTCGCGACCGCGTGGATCAGACAGTATTGGACCGGTCCAACATCTGTGATCAGGTTAGCGGCTCACCGCGTACCCGTCAAGGTTTGTTCTGACAAATGCACACACTCGTGCGCGAGAGCGCGAGGCCGGGAGGCCGGGAGGCCGGGAGGCCGTGAGGCCGGAGCTCGCGGAGCGGGCCGGGTCAGGGCCGCGGCGGGCGGCTGCTGCCACGGGCGGCGAGGGTGGGTTCGTGCAGAGTGATCGACCGTGCCAGGCCCGGATTGGCCAGCCGCGCCACGAGCAGTTCCCCGGCCCGTCGGCCGCTGCGTCCGTCGGCGTTGTCGATGCTGGTGAGGCTGATGTGCTGCATGCGGGCGGTGGGGGTGTTGTCGTACCCCACGATCGAGAGGTCGTCGGGAACGGCGAGGCCCAGCGCATCCGCCGCCGACAGCAGGCCGAAGGCGGTCATGTCGTTGACGGCGAAGATCGCGGTGGGGCGGGGGTCGAGGCCCAGCAGGGCGAGGCCGGCGGCGTGGCCGCCGGCCTCGGTGAAGTCGCCGTCGACGGTGAGCACATACTCGCCGAGGCCGTGCGCGAGCATGGCGCGTTCATAGCCGGCGCGGCGGGCTCGACCCACCGGCGACGGTCCGGCCCCGATGTGCGCGATGCGGCGATGCCTGAGGTCGACGAGGTGCTGCACGGCCAGCTGCGCGCCGGCCTCGTTGTCGCCGGTCACAACGTCCGCCGACGGATGCGGGGCTTCCGGAGCCCCGAGCACCACCGTGGGTACCTGGCCGACCGCGGTGATCAGGTCTTCCGTCTGGGGCAGCGTGCCCACGAGAACGAGGCCGTCCACGTTCATCTCGAGCAGCTTGCCGAGCAGTGACGAGCCGCCGCGGCTGTCGAGGCGGTGGTCGCCGAGCAGCATCTGCAGCCCGTTCTGATTGAGCACGGCGTTGAGGCCGTCGACGGCGTCGACGAACCAGGGGTTGCGCAGGTCGTTCAGCACCACGCCGACCGTGTAGCTGCGGGCTTCGGTGAGCGTGCGGGCCGCAGCGTTGGTGCGGTAGTCGAGCTGGTGCACGGCGGCGGTGACCGCGTCGCGCTTGCCCGCGCTGACGTAACCGGTGCCGCGCAGCACGAGTGAGACCACGGATTTCGACACCCCGGCGAGGGCCGCTACGTCTCGAATGGTCGCCCGCTTGGTCATGCTCCTACTCTAGGCAGGACCGGTCCAACATTCGGTGCGTGACGCGGCGCGGGGCGCAGGGGCGCGCGCGAACCGGCGGCCGACGGATGGCCCGGGCCCGGCGCATCCGTCGCCTCGCGCCGTCGACGTGTCGATCAGTGACAGCTGTGAGCGCGCAAACCCCGTATAGCGGGGTCGCGGCCCCACAGGTGGTACGAATCGACAGTTCAGGACGTCGCGCCCCGATAGACCCGCGGAACCCGCGGGCTGATGCGCGTCACGACCTCATAGTTGATGGTGCCGGCCGCCGCCGCCCAGTCGTCGACGCTCGCTTCGCCGTCGTCGCCCGGGCCGAACAAGACGGCCTCGGCCCCGAGCAGGCTGTGGCCGCCGGTCACGAGTCCGGCCTCGCCGAGGTCGATGACCATCTGGTCCATCGCGATGCGGCCGACGACCGGGTAGGTCACCCCGTTCACCCGCACCGGGCCGCCGGTCGCGATGCGCGGAATCCCATCGGCGTAGCCCAGCGGCACGAGCGCGAGGGTCGTCGCGGCCGGGGTGCGATAGTTCAGCCCGTAGGACACTCCCTGGTCGGCGGGGACCTCTTTACAGTGCGCGATCTGGGTGACGAGAGTCATCGCCGGCCGCAGCCCGAGGCTCGCCGGGGTGCGGCCGGCCAGCGGTGACAGCCCGTAGAGCGCGAGCCCGGTGCGCACCAGGTCGAGGTGGATGTCGGGGCGCGTGAGCGTGGCCGGGCTGTTCGCCAGGTGCCGGATCGACGGATGCACCCCGGCCGCGTGGGCGAGGTCCACGGCCTCGTGAAAAAGCGCGAGCTGGGCATCCGTTTCGGGGCGTTCGGGCTCGTCGGCGACGGCGAGGTGGCTGAAGATGCCCACCACCTCGATCTGGCCGGCCGCCTGGTGCCGGGCGACGTCGGCCAGCAGCGCGGGCAGTTCGGCGATCGTACAGCCGTTGCGCCCCAGCCCGGTGTCGATTTTCAGATGGATGCGTGCGCTCCGGCCGAGCAGCCCGGCCGCCGCCACGATCTGCGGCAGCTCCCACCCCGAGCAGCCGAGGTCGACGTCGGCGGCGATCGCCGCGGCAAAGTCGCTGTCGACGGTGTGCAGCCAGGCCAGCAGGGGAGCGGTGAGCCCGGCGGCGCGCAGGGGGAGTGCCTCACTGATGTGGGCGACCCCGAGCCAGGTTGCGCCGGCGTCGAGCGCGGCGCGGGCGACGGGCAGGGCGCCGTGGCCGTAGGCATCCGCTTTCACGACGGCCATCACGGCGGCGGGGGCGGCGATCTCGGCCAGCCGGCGCACGTTGTGGCGGATCGCGTCGAGGTCGATGAGGGCGGCGCGCTCGGGTGCATTCACCCTTGTCACCCTAGACCCGGCCGCGCGAGCATCCGGCTTCGGAAGGTGAGGTACGGAAAAAGCACCTCCGTGTCGCAAACGAAGGTGCGTTCTCCGCACCTCAGCGCCTCAGCACTCTCCCCGGTCACGTTCACAGCTTCAACCCCGGCCTGGTGTCTACGATCGAACTTCACCGACGTTCTGGAGGACGCCCATGAAATGCCCCACCGACGGAGCCACTCTCGTCATGAGCGAGCGCGCTGGCGTGGAAATCGACTACTGCCCGCAGTGCCGGGGAGTTTGGCTCGACCGAGGAGAGCTCGACAAGATCATCGATCGCGCCGAGAAGGAGTTCGCCGCCGCGGCTCCCGCGCCGGTCGCGCCGGTGGCCCCGGCCGCGCCGCAGCCGCAGTACCCGGATGCCCGCGCGCCGCAATACGGCGACCGCGACCGTGACCGGGGCTACGGCGACCGTGACCGTGACCGCGGCTACGGGGACCGCGACCGCGACCGTGACGGTCGCGATGGCTACCGGCCCAAGAAGAAGGAGAATTGGCTCGGCGAGCTCTTCGGCTAAGGGAGCTCGCTGGCCCCGCGGCATAACTCCTGCAGATCGCGCTGCGCCGACGACGGAGGCCCGTCATCTCGCGGTGCTTCCCAGGCGCTGCCCACGATCTGCAGGAGTTGTGCCGCCGCGACGCCGCAGGGGTCACGCGGGATGATCCCCGCGGCGGGTCTGCGCCGGCGCGGCACCGTGTATCGGATGCCGCTCAGCCGACCGTTGTGACCATCGTGAGCACGCTCGTGCCGTCCACGTCGTGCAACTCGAGCGTGACCCGAACCCGGCCGAGTTCGCCCAGCCGCGACACGTGGGTGCCGCCACACGGGATGCGCGCCGAGGTTCCGGGGAGCTCACAGACCCAGTAGCGACGGTCGGTGAGAGCGTCACCGTCGCGGTCGATGCGCACCGCGGCATCCGTCGCCACCCAGTCGGCGAGCGTCGTGTTGATCGTCTCGGCCAGCAGCGGGAGTGCCTCGTCGAGCCCCTCGGTCACGAAGCCCTTCTTGCGCAGGGATTTGCCGAGTCGGTAGGCGTCGGTCGAGGTGTTCTCTCCGATCAGGGACACGTCGATCGCCGTGCCGTCGAAGTCGGGGCGGCCGAGGGCGTCGGGCCGCGGCTGCTTCTTCCAGCGGTCTTCGACGGCCAGATTCAGGGCGAGCGACGCAAGATGGCAGGCGGTGTGCCCCGCGGAGGTGCGGGCGCGCACGCCCGGGTCGACCACGACCCGCACCGCGTCACCCTCGGCGATCGGGGCACCGGCCGCGACAATATGGGCCGCGACGAAGGCCCAGCCCGCGGCGCCCTTGGGTACCGGAATCTCGCGCCCGAGGTGCAAGCCGATGCCGTCGGTGGCGCCCACGATGCAGTCGAGCAGGGCGATGTCGCCGGTTTCGGTGCGCAGCACGGCCTGGTCGGCACCCTGGTCGGGCCAGCCGGCATCCACGGGGTGCGCGCACGTCGTATCGAGCAGAACCGCGCGGCGGCCGTCGCTGAGGTCCTCCACGTGCAGCACGAGCGCGGATGCCTCCGCCGCCCCCGCCGCATAGGTCACGCGGGTATCGGCAACGGGATAGGTCATGTGGGGCGGGCCTTTCCGGCGACGAGGGAGCAGAGGGGTGGGAGCAGAGGGGGTGGAGCTGACGGGGTAGGGCTGATTGGGCCGAGCGGAGCAACCGTCACAGTGGCGGCAGCCCCTTCGATGCTATGTCAGGGCGACTGAAAGTGCGTTCCGCGCGCGGTGGCGGCATAACTCCTGCAGAATCGTTCGGCCCGAGCGGCAGAAGCCCATAACGACGCGGAACCTTTCTGCCGCCGCCGACGATCTGCAGGAGTTATGCCACGGCAGCCCGCGCAACCACCCGTCGCGCCGCGGCGACCACGTGCTCTTCGGTCACGCCGCGCAGTGCCATGACCTGCGGGCCGCTTCCGGACTCGCCGAACTCGTCGATTCCCACCACCTCGCCGGCGAATCCGACCCAGCGCCACCAGCCGTCAGTGCGGCCGGCTTCCACCGCCACGCGCGCGGTCAACGACGGCGGCAATACCGTGTGGCGATACGGCTCGGCGGCGGCGGCAAACCACTCGACGCACGGCATCGAGACGACCCGCACGGCCAGGCCATCTTCTTCGCTGAGACGCCGGGCCGCGGCGATCGCGAGCGCCACCTCGCTGCCGGTCGCGATCAGGGCCAGGTCGAGGCCGGTGCCGCTCTGCCAGATGACGTAGCCGCCGGCCGCGACACCTGTCGTGGCGTCGGCCGTGCCCTGCGCCGTCACGCCGTCACGTGCGTCGCCGGCCACCACCCGCTCCAACACGGGCACGTCCTGCCGCGACAGGATGAGCGCGGTCGACCCCTCCGGCCGGGCGACCAGGCGACGCCAGGCGGCGACGGTTTCGGTGGCATCCGCCGGCCGCACGACGGAGAGCCCCGGAACCGTGCGCAGCGACGCGATCTGCTCGACCGGCTGGTGGGTGGGGCCGTCCTCGCCCACGGCGACCGAATCGTGGGTGAAGACGTAGATGACCGGCAGCCGCATCAGGGCTGCGAGCCGCAGCGCCGGGCGCAGGTAGTCGCTGAACACGAGGTAGGTCGAGGCGAACGGACGCCAGGGTCCGTGCAGGGCGATGCCGCTGAGGATCGCGGCCATGGCGTGCTCACGAATGCCGAAGTGGATGAACGCACCACCGGGATTCTCGGCCGACACGGCGGCACCCGGTAGGGACACGTTCGTCGACCCGCTCAGGTCGGCCGATCCGCCCCAGAGGGCCATCACTCCCGAGAGTGCCTGGATGATCGCGCCGTTGGTCTTGCGGGTGGCGACCGGGGAGCCGGGTTCGGTGATGCCGGCCGCGACCCGGTCGAGCGCGTCCGCCACGGCCTGCTGGTTCGTGCCCGAGCGAAATTCCAGCCACGCGGCGGCGGAGTCGGGGTTGGCCCCGGCCCAGGCCGCGAACGACCCGTTCCACGCGGCCTCGAGGTCGAGCCCGCGCTGCACGGCCCGTCGACAGAATGCGAGCGCCCCGGGGGTGACGAGCTGTTGCAGGGTCGCATCGGCGGCGAAGCCCAGGGTTCGCTTCACGGCGGCCACCTCTTCGGCGCCGAAACCGCCCGCGTGGGCCGCTGGCCGGCCGCCGAAAACCGTCGAGGGCGCCCCGATCGTGGTCTTCACCGCCACCAGCGTGGGGCGACCGCAGCGCTCGGCGGCGCGGCGCAGCATCCGCTCGATCTCGGTCAGGTCGGTGGCGTCGACGACCTCGAGCACGCGCCAGCCATAGGCCCGGTACCGGGCGCGCACGTCTTCGGCGAAGGCATCCGTCGTCGGGCCGTCGATGGTGACGCCGTTGTCGTCCCAGAGCACCACGAGATTGTCGAGGCCGAGGGTGCCCGCGAGGCTCGAGGCCTCGGCCGAGACGCCCTCCTGCAGGCATCCGTCGCCGGCGATCGCCCAGATCGTGTGGTCGAGCAGCGCCGACCCTGGGGTGAAGGCGGCGGCTTCCTTGCGGGCGGCGATGGCCATTCCGACAGCGGATGCCACACCCTGCCCGAGCGGGCCGGTGCTCATCTCGACGCCCAGCGTGAGGCCGTGTTCCGGGTGCCCGGGAGTGCGCGAACCCAGGGTGCGGCTGGCCGCGATGTCCTCCAGGGTCAGGCCGTAGCCGGTGAGGAAAAGTTGCACGTACAGCATCAGGCTCGCGTGCCCGGCGCTGAGCACGAGGCGGTCCCGGGCGACCCAGTGCGGGTTGTGCGGGCTGTGTCGCAGCACCCGGGAGAAGAGCACGTGGCAGAGTGGGGCGAGCGCCATGGCCGTGCCGCCGTGGCCGTGCCCCTTGGCCTGCACAATGTGGGCGGGGATCGCGATCGCGGCGGCGACGGCCGCAGCCTCCGCGGGCCCGTCGGCGGGCGGATCAACAGCGGCATCGATGGTGACAAGACTATTTTTCAAAGTCATACTGCACACATTGGTATATAAATATACTTAAGTCAATCACGAGGAGGACCGTGTGGCGCATGCGATGTCGACCGGCTCGGGGGTCGTTCTCGACCTCATTCGCGCGGGCATCGCGACCCGCCCGGCCCTGATCGACGAGCTCGGCTGGTCGCGCATCACGCTCGCCCGCCGCCTCGACGAACTGCTCCATGCCGGCATCATCGTCGTGGCGGGCCAGAGCGACTCCCGCGGCGGCCGACCCGCCGAGAGCTTCGCCCTCAATAAAGACGCCGGGCTGCTACTCAGCGTCGACATCGGCGGATCGCACACCCGCGTCGCGATCACCGACCTCGTCTCCACGATCCTCATCGAGGACCAGGCCGAGATCGGCCTCTGGGAGGGTCCGGACACCGTCTTCACCTGGGCGAACCAGGTCTTCGACTACCTGCTGCGCGGGCTGGGCAAGTCCCGGGCCGACGTGCGCGGAATCGGCGTCGGGGTACCCGGGCCGGTGGATGCCGCCACCGGCCGGCTCGCCGCCCCCCAGATCGACGCCCAGTGGAACGACGTGCTGGTCAAGGACCATTTTCCGCAGGACTACAGCGCGATCTTCGCCGTCGACCGGGACGTGAACGTCATGGCGGTCGCCGAATCGCGGCTCGGCTGGCCCGAGCACCGAGACCTCACCGTACTCAAGGTGGGGCTCGGCATCGGCTGCGCGCTCGTGCTCGACGGCCGGGTCTACCGCGGGTCCCGCGGCGGGGCCGGCGACTTCTCGCACAGCTTTCGCCACGGCACCGAACTCTGCAGTTGCGGTCAGCGCGGCTGCCTCGAGGCCGTCGCGAGCGGCTACGCTATCCGCCGGGAGCTCAACGCCCTCGGCTACCGCATCCGCACGACCGGCGATATCGTCGCGCTCAGCCGTATGGGGTCGCCGGATGCCGTGCGTCTGCTGTCCGCGGCCGGTGCGGAAATCGGGCACGCCCTCGTCGACGTTGCCGGGCTGCTGAACCCCGCCCTGATCGTGATCGGCGGCCAGCTCGCCGAGGCCGGCGACCCCTACCTCTCGTCGCTGCGCGAGGCCCTGCTGGCCAGGGTGCGCGCCTTTTCCGGCACCGGCCTCACCGTGGAACCCAGCCGGCTGGGCAACAAGGCAGGCGTGCTCGGCGCCTCACTCATCGCCCAGGACGCCCTCTTCGACGCCGACCGCATCAGCCATCTCACCCGCAGCTGACGCCGACGGCGATCCGGGGCAGGGCCAAAAGTCCTGACTTCGGATCACTTGTAGACAAAAGTCGCGGCGCCGCATTAGGCTCGGATCACAGCCCCGGTAATTGGGGCAGACGATGTGGTCTTGTGAATGGAAGACCGGAACCGAGGAGTCTTCGCATGACGGTCAACCTGGCACACGATCTCGACGCGGCGTCGATTCGCACCCACGCCGTCGCCGCCGACTGGCGGGCCGCAATCACCCTCGCCGGTGACGCCCTCGCGGCCGGTGGCGTCACGACCGACGTCTACACCGCCGAGATGATCGCCGCCGTCGAGAAACTCGGCCCCTACATCGTCATCGCTCCCGGCCTCGCCATCGCCCACTCCCGCCCCTCGCCTGCCGTGCTGCGCGCCGGCCTCAGCTGGGTCACCCTCGAGACTCCCGTGAGCTTCGGGCACAAGAAGAACGATCCGGTGTCGCTCATCGTCGGCCTCGCCGCCCCCGACCACGACGGACACCTCGAGATGATGCAGGCCCTGGCCGGCGTGCTCATGAACACCGAGCAGCTGGCCGCGCTGAAAAACGCCGACTCGCCCGCCGAGGTCCTCGCACTCATGTCCACCCCCGAACTGACTGCTGAACGAAAGGCACACTCATGAAGATCATCGCGGTCTGCGGAATGGGGATCGGCACATCCGTTCTCCTGAAAATGAACACCGAAAAGGTGCTCCGCACGCTCGGCATCGACGCCGACGTCGAGGCTGCCGACATCGGCGTGGCCCGCGGCATGGCCCGCGACGCTGAGATCGTGCTGACCAGCGAGGAGCTCGCCGAGGAGATCGGCGACGTCGACGCCCAGGTCATCGTGATCGACAACTTCTTCGACCTCGACGAGATCACCGAAAAGCTCACCGGCGCGCTCGAGTAGCGCCGGTTCTGTCCCACCACTAATTGCACGACTGAGTAAGAAGGGGAGCCTCTCATGGAGTGGTTCTTAGTCATCCTGGATTTCATCGGCCAACAGATTTTGAATGTGCCGGCCTATCTGGTGGGAATCATCACGGCGGTCGGGCTGATCGCCCTGCGTCGCCCGGTGGGCGCCATCATCGGTGGCAGCCTGAAAGCGGCGCTCGGGTTCCTGATCCTCGGGGCCGGTGCCGGCGTGGTTGTCGCCTCCCTCACCCCGCTCGGCGAGCTGATTTTGCAGGTTACCGGAGCGCAGGGCGTGATCCCGACCAATGAGGTCATCACCGCCCTCGCGGCCGAGGAATTCGGTGCCACCAGCGCCTACGTGCTCGTCGTCGGCTTCGTCGTGATGCTGATGCTCGCCCGCTTCACCCCGCTCAAGTACGTGTTCCTCACCGGACACCACATGGTCTTCATGGCCATGATGCTTGCCGTGGTGCTCTCGGTCGGGTTCGGCTCCGAGCTCAGCTGGCTCGTCGTCGTCATCGGCGGTGGCCTGCTCGGCGTGATCATGGTCGTCATGCCCGCCTTCGCCCAGCCGTGGACCAAGCGCATCACCGGCGACGACACCATCGCCATCGGCCACTTCGGAACCCTCGGCTACATCGCCGCCGGCGCAGTTGGCCAGGCCGTCGGCAAGCGCAGCAAGTCGACCGAGCACATCAACTTCCCGCAGAACCTGCGCTTCCTGCGCGACTCCATGGTCGCCACCTCGGTCTCGATGGTCGCCATTTACATGGTCTTCGCGGTCTGGGGACTGATTGCGCTTCCCCGAGCGGATGCCCTCGCCATCTTCGCCTCCGCCGACGCCGGCGCGTTCATCATGGCCGCGTTCGCCCAGGCCCTGCAGTTCGGTGTCGGTGTCGCGATCATCCTCTACGGCGTGCGCACCATCCTGGGTGAGCTCGTTCCCGCCTTCCAGGGCATCGCCGAGAAGGTCGTTCCCGGTGCCCGGCCGGCGCTCGACATTCCGATCGTGTTCCCGTTCGCGGCCAACGCCGTACTCATCGGGTTCCTGGCGTCCTTTGCCGGTGGCCTGCTCAGCCTCGGCGTGCTCGCCATCTGGCTCGGCCCGGTCTTCGGCCTCGCGCTGATCCTGCCCGGCATGGTGCCGCACTTCTTCACGGGTGGTGGTGCCGGTGTCTACGGCAACGCGACCGGTGGTCGAATCGGCGCCATGGTCGGTGGCTTCGTCAACGGAATCCTCATCACCATCCTGCCGGCGATCCTGCTGCTCGTGCTCGGCGGCCTCGGCTTTGCCAACAGCACCTTCGGCGACACCGACTTCGGCTGGTTCGGAACCCTCATCGGCGTGAGCCTGCTGGGCGACAACACCGCCGTCGGGGTCATGCTCACCGTTCTGATCGGCGTGGTGCTGGTGCTCGCGGCGATCCTGTTCCAGGTCAAGGTCGTCAACAAGGGCTGGATGCCCGGAGCCAAGCACACGGCCTTCGTTGACGCGATCGACGCCGAGCTCAAGGCTTCCGCTGCCGCAGCAAAGGCCGAGGCCAAGCTGGCCCGTGCCGCCGCGGCCGCCGAACTGGCGGACAAGAAGGCGTAATCGGCCATATCAGTCCAGATAAAGGGGTCGCACCGGTCGGTGCGGCCCCTTTTCCGTGTCGGGACGGGGTGTCTCCGCGAGGCCGCCGTCATAACTCCTGCTGATGTGTTCGGCCTCAGCGGCAGAAGCCCTTCATGACGCGGAACCTATCTGCCGCCGCACGCGATCAGCAGGAGTTATGCCGCGGCCGGCCCCGTCACCGTCCCTGACGGAGCCCTCGAGGCCTACTTCGCGGCGAGCAACCGCTCCACCCGCGGCTTGACCTCGGTCGCCAGCAGGGTGATCGACTCCATCAGGTACTCGTGCGGCAGTCCGCCGTGGTCGCCCTGGAAGAAGTGGCGCATGTGGCCGAGGTGGCCGTGCAGGGCCACGATGCGTTCGGCGACGTCGTCGGGGTCGCCGACGAAGTAGGCGTTGGGCGCGTCGACCTGCGCGAGGTAGGCGCCCTTCTGCGGTGCCGGCCAGCCGCGCAGCCGGCCCATCTCCACGTTCAGGTTGACCCAGCCCGGGTACATGCGCTCGACGGCTTCTTTCTTGGTCGGTGCGACGAGGCCGAAGGTCGCAACCGAGACCTTGATGTTCTCGGTGTGACCGGCGGCGGCCGCGGACTGCCGGTACAGCTGGGCGAGCGGCGCGAAGCGGTGCGGCTGCCCGCCGATGATGGCGTAGGCCAGCGGCAGGCCGAGGCGGCCGGCGCGGGCCGACGACGGAGCGCTGCCGCCGGTGGCGATCCAGATCGGCAGCGAGCCCTGCACCGGGCGGGGTACGACGGCGAGGTCCGGCAGCGACGGGCGCGCGGTTCCCGACCAAGTCACGTTCTCGGTCGTGTTGTTGTTCAGTGTGAGCAGCAGGTCGAGCTTCTGGGCATAGAGCTCGTCGTAGTCGTTCAGGTCGTAGCCGAACAGCGGGAACGTCTCGACGCTTGACCCGCGGCCGGCGGTGATCTCGATGCGGCCGCCGCCCGAGATGGCGTCTGCGGTCGCGAACTGCTGAAAGACCCGCACCGGGTCATCCGTTCCGATGATGCTTGCCGCGCTGCCGAGGGTGATCTGCGTCGTCGCGGCGGCCGCGGCGGCGATGATCGTGCCGGGCGACGACGCCGGCATCGACACCGTGTGGTGCTCGCCGACGCCGAAGTAGTCAAGGCCCACCCGGTCGGCGTGCACGATCGCGTCGAACAGGTTCTTGGTGGCCTCGGCGGTCGAGCGCGAGCTGCCGTCGGGGTTGAGCTGGGTGTCGCCGAAGCTGTAGGCGCCGATTTCCACGGTGGTCTCCATTATTTGAGGGGTGATTGATTACGCGGCGAGCGGATGCTGCACCAGCGCACGCAGCGCGGGTGCGGTGTAGCTGCCGGTGAAAATGGCGGTTGTGGGTTCGAAAACACGCCCGGCGGCGAGCGGTCCGGCGTCGACGGCGTCGTAACCGAGCCGGTCGATGAAGCCCCTGACCAGGTCCTTGGCGTTAGCGTCGTCGCCGGCCACGGCCAGCGCCCGGCGCTCAGGATCGCCGGCGGGCCGGTCATCCTCTTCCATCTCGTGATAGCCGATGTGGTTGAGCGACTTCACGACCCGCGAGCCGGCCAGGAACTGGGCGACGACCTCACTCGAGGTGCGGGCATCCGCTTCGAAATCATCGTGCACGCCGTCGACGGGAGCCCAATAGTTCATGGCGTCGATGACGATGCGGCCGGCCAAGTCGGCGGGGTTCAGGGTGCGGTACTTGTGCAGGGGGATGGCCACGATCACGAGGTCGGATGCTGCCGCTTCGCTCGCGTCGACGGCCTGCGCTCCCGGCGTGACGATATTCACCAGCAGGTCGATGTCGGCGGCGGGCTGCGCGGTCGCGATGCGCACCCGATACCCGGCCTTCACGGCCTGCCGGGCGAGGGCGGTGCCGACGCGGCCGGCGCCGAGGATTCCGATCGTGGGGTGCATGCTGACTCCAAACTGTTCTGTTCTACAGATCATATGCCGCGCAGAAGATCTATGCAACTGCATGCTTTGCGGTTAGGATTGCCCTATGACAAGCGAAGCGACCGTGTCGCAGGCGGTGCCCGGCGACCTCGGCTGGAACCTGGCCATGGTGCTGCGCGGCTATCAGCGCCTGCAAGAGGATGCCGTCGATGGCCTGCCCGGCGGGGTGCGCTGCTACCAGGTGCTCTCCACCGTCATTCACCACGAGCTACCGTCGCAGCAGGCGATCGGCGCTCACCTCGCCATCGATCGCACGGTCATGACCTACCTGCTCGACGGCATGGTGACCGCCACGCTGGTCGAGCGGGTGCCCGACCCCGCCGACCGCCGGGCGCGCAAGATCGTGGCCACGGCCGAGGGGGTGGCCGTGCTGGCTCGCTACGAAGCACGTGTCGCCGCCGTCGAACAGGCCATTCTGGGCGGGCTCGAGGGCGCGGATGCCGCCCAGCTCGGCAGCCTGCTCGGCCGGCTCGCCTCGAGTGTGCATCGCGCCGACCCGACCGCGAGCCCCTGCGAGGCCGTCGAGTCCCTCGACCGCTAGCCGGCGTCCGCCATTTCGCCGAACCGTGAGTTAAGCATGGCTTTGCGGCCCGAAACGGATGCTTAACTCACGGTTCGGCGTAACGCGCGACGAAGGGGCTCAGGGCACTGTCGGGGCTCAGGTGCGCCAAGAACGCGGCGCCGTCCAGTGCCGATCCAGCAGCCGCGAAAATGTCTACGTTCGGCCAAATCGCCCGCAGCCCGGCATCGAAGCGGGTCGCTATCGCAGCGGATGCGAAGACACCCCCGATCCGCCCGGCTACCGGAGTCGACCGCACGGCCTCCCCGACCCGCCGCAGGCCGGTGGCGGCCGAGAGCACCAACTCGTCGGCCGCTCGTGCGCACAGGGCGGCCGCGACGGCATCCGTGTCGGCACACTCCGTTACCCAGCGGGCGTAGCTGGCGATTCGGCGCACTCGCCCCGGATCGGACTGCAGATCGAGATATGCGAACTCGAGATCGACGAATTCCTCGCTGGCCCGCTGCGTGAGTGCGGTCGGCGCGCCGCGGCCGTCATGGGCGCGCATCACGGCCTCGAGCCCCGCCCGCCCGAGCCAGTACCCGCTGCCGGCGTCGCCGATCAGGTTTCCCCAGCCGTCCACCCGCGCGACCTCGGAGTCACCCACGGCCAGGGTGACCACCCCGGTGCCCGACGCAACGACCACTCCTTGTGCAGCGCCGAGGGCACCGAGATAGGACGTGACCGAGTCGTGCGCGAGCGCGACCTGGCGCACACCCGAGTCCCGACCGGCTGCTGCTAGCTGTCGGGGATCACACTCGACGGCCGTGAAACCGGAGATACCGGCGCACACGGTGTCGATCGTTCGGCCGGCGGCCGCCCCAACCTGCGCAACAACGGCCACGATCTGGGGCAGCAGCGCGGTGTCCGTGCGAAGAGCATCGAAGTCGAAGTCGCGCGCGACTCCGAGCCCCCGCAGGCGCGCCCGAATTCCGGTCTGGCCGGCGTCAATGGCCAGCAGCGTAGCGCCACGCGCGGTGACTTCGACGGTCATGGTCGTTCCTCTTATATAGGGCAGAGAAAATAGGCAGGGAAATAGGGCAGAGAATCCGGCAGCGGGCTATCCGAGCGCGACCAATTGGTTGGCGCTGCGCAGGACCAGGGGGCACGACAGATCCGCCGCGGTGAGTTCTGCCTGTGACGTGATGTCGAACGTGACGTGCTCGCCGGGCAGCAGGGTCACCAGCATGTCGGTGACGCCCGCCGCCGGATCGACTTGGTCGACCAGCAGGGCCAGATCGCGCACGAGGGCGTTCGCCGTCACCGTGAGCCGGTAGCCGCCCGATACGCGTTCCAGGCTCGTGGCGAGATCGGGCACGTGGAGTGCCGTGTCCCGCGGTTCGGCGAAGAAGCGGTGAGCGCGCACCCCGGTGAGCTCGGCCTGCAGAAGCTCCGCCGCCGCATCCGTCGCCGAAGCAACGGCTGCGGGCAGCGGCACGGTCGCCGTTGACCGTGGCGCGAGGGTGACCTGTTCGGTGTGCTCGGCGAGAATCGTTCCCGCAAACGAGAGCCGTTGCACGGTGAGGGCGCCCGTCCAGGTGTCGGCCGAGTCGTTCACGGCGACCGCGGCGAAGGCGCCGTCGCGCTTCTGCAGGGTGACGAGCCGGTCGGCGTAGGCGTGGCGCAGGGCGTAGAGCAGCGGCTTGGGGCGGCCGTAGCCGTCGACGGCGGCCCACGACGTGACCGGCCAGCAGTCGTTCAGCTGCCAGACGATGCTACCCATGCAGTGCGGCTGCAGGGATCGCAGGTGATCGACGGCGGTCGAGATGGCATTGGCCTGGTTCAGCGACATGGCCCAGTGCCAGTCTTCAATCGTGTTCGGCAGGGCGAAGTGCGCCAGCAGGCCGTCGGTCAGCTTCGCATTGCCGAGCGCCGCCTTCTGGTGCACCACCATGCCGGGCGACTCGGGCGTGAGCGGAGCGTCGCTGATCGACTCGGTCATGGTCGACCACGTGGGCGGCCCCTGCCAGCCGAATTCGGCGACGAAGCGCGGTCGGTAGTCGAGGTAATTCGGGTAGTCGCGCTGGTTCCAGATGTCCCAGATATGCATCGTGCCGTGAGACGGGTCGTTGGGCACGTGCGCGTCGACGTCACCGTCCACCGCCGGTGAGAACGGGCTGCCGGGGGTGTAGCCGACGTGCGGGGCGAGTTCGGCGACGATGGCCGGGAACAGTTCGTAGTAGTAGCCCGCGCCCCAGGTCTTGCCATCAAGGCGCAGCTTCCAATTCCAGTCCTCGTAGCCCCAGATGTTCTCGTTGTTGCCGTTGAGCACCACGAGCGACGGATGCGCCGCCAAGCGGGTCACGTTTTCTCTCGCTTCGGCCTGCATTTCGTCCCAGAGCGGTTGCTCTTCGGAGTAGGCCGCGCAGGCGAGCAAGAAGTCCTGCCAGGTGAGCATGCCGCGCTCGTCGCAGAGCTCGTAGAAGTCGTCGCTTTCGAAGATGCCGCCGCCCCAGATGCGCAGCAGGTTGATGTTGGCGAACTCGGCCTGTTCGAGGCGATCCCGGTAGCGGGCCCGGTCGACTCGGTGCGGGAATGCATCGTCGGGAATCCAGTTGGCTCCGCGCACGAACACCGGCTGACCGTTGATGACGATGGTGAACGGGGTGCCCGCCGCGTCGGGCGTGATATCCAATTCCACGGTGCGAAAGCCGATAGGCTTGTTGGCCTCGTCGAGAATGGTGTCGCCGCTGCGCAGGGTCACGGCCAGGTCGTAGAGCGGCTGCTCGCCGTATCCGCGCGGCCACCACAGCGCGACGTCGCCGATGCGCAGGCTCAGCTCGGCGTGCGTCGCACCGGCCGCGAGCTCCACCTCGGTGTCGAGTCCGGCGACGGATGCCGCCACGGTCACAGCGGCATCGCTCGCCCGGGCGACATCGACGTGCACGGTGATGAGACCGTCGCTGGCGTCGACCGTGGCGATCGGCCGCACGGTGGCCAGCCGCGCTGTCGACCAGCTCTCCAGCGTGACCGGGCGCCACATGCCTGAGCTGGAGGTATCGATGCCCCAGTCCCAGCCGAAGCTGCAGGCCATCTTGCGGATGGCGTTGTAGGGGTGGTGGTTCACGTGCGGGCGGTAGCCGAGCTCCAGACTGGCGGCATCCGCGTGGCGTATCGGCGAGCGAAAGGTGACCGTGAGTTCGTTCAGTCCCGAGCGCAGCAGAGCGCGCACGTCGAAGCGGTAGCTGCGGTGCATGTTACGGGTCTGACCGACCGGATGCCCGTTGAGCGCGATGTCGGCGACGGTGTCGAGACCGGCAAAGTTGAGTTCGGTCTTCGTGCTGTCGGCGGGCTGCCAGGCGAACGTGGTCGTGTAGCGCCAGTCGGCGAGGCCGATCCAGGCGAGCTGACGTTCGTTGGAATCCAGGTAGGGATCGGGAATGAGGCCGGCCGCGAGCAGATCGGTGTGCACCGAGCCGGGCACGGTCGCGGCCACGATGCTGCCGCGCACCTCCGCCGGAACCCCGGCCCCGTCGACCGCGGCGACCGTCCAGCCCTCGTCCAGGCGCCGGATGGCCGGCAGGATGCGGCGGGGGGTCGACGTGAGTGTGGGCGGTGACTGGTTCATCAGGTACTCCAATTCGGTCGTCATTGATCCGTGGAAGCCCCATTCACCTGCTGCGAACCGGCCCCCGTTGGCGCTGTGGGAGCAATGCTACGGGCCCGAAATGACGCGAGTCAAAACGAAATGTCCACGTTGTCTCATTGTGTCTGCTTGGGCTGGATCGGGTCGGATGCCAGTGAAACACTAGGTTGTGAGTGCCCCTTGTTTGGGTCGTGGGTGCAAAATGTCCAAAAAATGTCTTACGTTGTCATCGGCGCTATTAGCCAGCAGCACTGAATCGAGGGCATGTCATGTCAACACTTCCACGGGCCACACAGGCCGATGTCGCCAAGCTTGCCGGGGTCAGCTCGAAGACCGTTTCCCGGGTGTTCGCCGGCACCGGCGACGTGTCCGCCGCGACCCAGGACCGCGTGTTGACCGCGGCGAAACGGTTGCGTTTTCGCCCGAACGGGCTCGCCCGCAACCTGCGTCGGGGCGGGGTGACCAACACGATCGCGTTTGTGATGGGCGACCTGAAGAACCCGTTCTACTTTCGCGTCGCCGCAGGTGTGGAGCGGGAATTGGCTGCGAGTGGCTTCACCATGCTGCTGGCTACGACCGCCGATGCACCCGACAGCGAAGAGGTCGTTGTAGACGCGCTCCTCTCCCAGCGCGTGCGCGCGCTGCTGCTGATCCCGATCGCCGACGACCAGTCCTATCTCGACGGTGAACGCCAGCTCGGCACCCCGATCATCAGCGTCGACCGGCCGGCGGGCAACCTCGTCGCCGATTCGGTCGTGCTGCAGAATCGGCAGGGCATGGCTGAGGCCGTGCGCTCGCTGACCGCCCTCGGTCACCGCAAGATCGCCTTCATCAGCAACCCGTCGGCGATGTACACCCAGCGCGAACGGCTGGCCGGCTACCGGGAAGCGCTGCGCGAGGTGGGGGTGACCGACTCAGCGCGCTGGGAACGGCTCGATGACGACCCGACCATCGCCGCGGAGAGCGTGGTGCGCGGCCTTCTCGATGGCGACGACCCGCCCACCGCCGTCGTGGCCGGCAACAACCGCGGCAGCCACGGGGCCATCAGGGCTCTGCGAGACCGGATGCCTCCGGTCGCGTTCATCGGGTTCGACGATTTCGAGCTCGCCGACGCTCTCGGCATCTCGGTCGTCGGCTACGACGCCCTCGACATGGGCCGCACGGCTGCTCGTCTCGCGTTGGAACGCTTGGCCGATCCGACCGCGTTCAGCCGGCAGATCGAGATTCCGACCCGGATGATTCATCGCGGATCGGGAGAAATTTTGCCCCCCGAAAAGTAGCGAAATTGGCCCCCGCCTAGTAAGCGGTAGGCTTCCACGGAATCAACCGGAAATGAACATAACTCTGATTCTTGAGGCGCATCTTTTGTTCGACTCTCGGTGAAAGCTGATGTACGTTGCTCCTGAGGGGTCTTCCCTTCGCCCGGGGGCAGGCGAATTCTTCATCGACCGTCCTCCTGGTCTCATTCTCAATGACGAGGAGATCCAATGTCTTGTGTTCCATCGCGCCGCACGAAATGGGCTGGAGCGGCGATCTTCCTGACGTCCGTGCTCGCCCTGTCGGCCTGCAGCGGCACCGGTGCCGACGACACCGCTTCGGGAGACACCGAGGTGGTGGTCTACACCGGTGTGACCGGCGACTTCGCCGAAAACTTCAATCCGTTCATCGTCGGGTCGTTGCAGTCCACCCAGGGCATGATCTACGAGCCGTTGTTCTACTACAACATCGTGACCGGTGCCGATCCGGAACCCCTGCTCGGCACGGAATTCGGCTTCAACGACGACGGAACCGTGCTCACCGTCAGCACGAGAGAGGGCGCGGAATGGAGCGACGGCGAGCCGTTCAGTGCATCCGACGTCGCGTACACCTTCGACCTGCTGAAGGAGGTCCCGGCCTTCAACATTGCCGGCTTCGACGGCGAGGTCACCCAGCCCGACGACAACACGGTCGTGTTCACCTTCGACGAGCCCGCGTTCATGAATGCGCCGGCCTTCCTGGGCAACACCCCGATCATCCCGGAGCACGTCTGGTCCGTGATGGACAGCCCGACGACCAACCAGAATGCCAGTCCGGTCGGATCCGGGGCGTTCCAGCTCGCAGAATTCAACCCGCAGAACTACGTGCTCGCGGCGAACGAGACCTACTGGGGTGGTGAGCCCGACGTTGACGCCCTGCGCTTCATCTCGCTCACCGGCAACCAGTCGGCCACCGACACACTGCTCTCCGGGCAAATCGACTGGGCCGGAATCTTCCTGCCCGACATCGATCAGATCTTCGAGGGAACCTCGCTGACCTACACCAACACGCCCCTGAACCAGACGGCGCTGTTCACCTGCTCGAACGCGGCATTGGGCTGCACCGGCCCGCAGACGGATGTCGCGGTGCGCGAAGCGATCTACAACGGCCTGAACCGCGACCAGCTGAACGCCCTCGCGTTCTCGGGCTACAACGGCACCATGTCCCCGACCTACGCGCTGCTCGGCCGTGACGACAAGTGGATCGCCCCCGAGTTCTCCGAGCCCGTTCCCGGCGAGCCGAACATCGAGGCCGCCGACACCGTGCTTCTCGACGCCGGCTACGCCAAGGGATCCGACGGCATCTATGCCAAGGACGGCCAGCGCGTCAGCATGACCGTGCAGGTGGTCACCGGCTGGACGGACTACATCGCCGCGATGGAGGCCGCCGCTCAGCAGCTTCTTGAGGTGGGGATCGAGCTCAAGCCGGCCCAGGTGTCGTTCCAGGAGTGGACCAGCAGTAAGACCAGCGGAACCTTCGAACTCTCGCTCGATTCGGTGCCGCAGGGTGTGGCCGCTGACCCGTACTACGTCTACCTGAACTCCTTCGCCTCGAAGAACACTGCCCCGGTCGGCGAGACCTCTAACCGTAACTACGTTCGGTACTCGAACCCCATCGTGGACGCGGCCATTGAAGCGGCATCTTCGGCCGCAACGGATGACGCCAAGCTCGCCGAATACGCCACGATCCAGACCGAGATCGTGCGGGACATGCCCTACATCCCCGTGCTGGTGAACAGCGCCCTGTCCATCTTCAACGAGGAGAAGGTCACGGGCTGGCCCACCGAGGAGAACATGTACGCGTACCCGCGCCCTGACCGGTCCTGGGACAACGGCATGGTCGCGAAAAACTTGAAGGTTGTGAACTAGGTGCGCCGCCGGAGGAGTTCGTCGGGGCTGAGCAGTGAACTTCTGGGGGACTGAGCAGTGAACTATCTTGCTCGAAAAATCAGCTTCTACGTCGTGGCCCTCTGGGCCGCGTTGACGCTCAACTTCTTGATTCCTCGTCTCCTGCCGGGCAACCCGGTCGAGATTCTGATTCAAAAGTTAGCCGCGCGTGGGCCGATTACCCCTGAGTTGCGCAACAGCGTCGAACTCCTCCTCGGCGATACCTCGAACGACCCGATCCTGGTGCAGTACTGGAGCTACCTCACGGGGATCTTTTCCGGCGACTTCGGAGTCTCGATCACCTATTATCCGCAGCCGGTCGTGGAGATCATCGCCCAGGCCCTGCCCTGGACGATCGTGATGATCGGCATCGGCACCATCATCGCCTTTCTGGTGGGGATCACCCTCGGCATGCTGGCCGGCTGGAAGCGCGGCTCCTGGCTCGACAACCTGGTGCCGGTCACCACGATGTTCCAGGCGGTCCCGTACTTCTGGCTGGCCCTCATTCTGCTCTACGTGAGCGCCGTGCAGTTCAAGATTTTCCCGGTCAGCGGCGGCTACAGCTATACCGGCGCCGGACCGAGCTGGGATTGGGACTTCATTTCCAGCGCGATCTATTACGGCACCCTGCCCGCGCTGACCATCGTCATCTCCTCTTTCGGTGGCTGGCTGCTCGGCATGCGCAACATGATGGTGTCGACCCTCTCCGAGGATTACATCGTGACGGCGGAGGCCAAAGGCCTACGCCCCACTCGCATCATGATGGCCTACGCGGCTCGCAACGCGATTCTGCCGTCGGTGGCGGGATTCGCCATCTCCCTCGGTTTTGTCGTATCGGGGTCGATCGTGACCGAGCAGGTCTTCTCCTATCCCGGAGTGGGCAGCACCCTGCTGCAGGCCGTGAACAACAACGACTACTCACTCATGCAGGGCCTGTTCCTGGTGATCACCCTGACCGTGCTCGGAGCCAATCTCATCGTGGACCTGCTCTACACGGTCATCGACCCGCGTACGCGAGCCAGAAGCTGAGGCCCTGAAGTGACCGAGAATATGATCTCCCCTGCCGACCCCGCCGCCCAGCGCGAAACGGGTCGCCCGCTGACGGGCACCCTCGCCGCAATCCGTCCACGCTTCGAACGCCGCCGGCCGCGCTGGCAGCGGATGCTTTCGGGCCTCTCCCCGAAACTCGCCGTCGGCTTGGGCATCATCATCGCGATCGCCCTGTTCGGAGTACTCGGGCCGATGCTGCTCGGCAACCCGCTGTCCATTCGCGACATCGGACGCACACCCCCGAGCAGCGAGTTCTGGCTTGGCACAACCCAGACGGGCCAGGACATCTTCGCCCAGATGGCCCACGCGACCCGCGGCTCGCTCTTCATCGGCGTCGTCGTGGGGGTGCTCGCCATGCTGTTGTCAGTCATCTTCGGCGTGATCGGCAGTTATGTCGGCGGCTGGCTCGACGAGAGCTTCTCCCTGTTCACCAACGTGATGCTCGTCATCCCCGCCCTGCCGCTGATCATCGTCATCTCCAGCTATGTGGCCGACAAGAGCATCCTCATGCTCGCCGTCATCCTTGCCATTACGAGCTGGGCCGCCTCGGCCCGGGTGCTGAGATCGGTCACCCTGAGCCTGCGCAGTCGGGACTATGTCGCCGCGGCCCGGGTCACCGGCGAACGGCAGTGGCGCATCATCGGCGTCGAAATCCTGCCCAACCTGGTTCCCGTGCTGGCCTCGCAGTTCGTGCTCGCGGTGATTTTCGCCATTCTGGGTGAAGCCGGGCTGAGTTATCTCGGGCTCGGCGCATCCGGTGCCCTGACCTGGGGCACGATGCTCTTTCAGGCGCAGAACGGTTTTGCTCTCACCCTCGGGTCGTGGTGGTGGTTTGTGCCGCCGGGGCTCATGATCGCCGTGCTCGGCGGGGCGCTCTCGCTCGTGAACTTCGCCATTGACGAGATCATCGATCCCCGCCTGCGCACGGCGTCCCTCGACAAGAACAAGAAGCGCGCCGCGCGTCGGCTGCGTGCCTCGACCAAGGCAGGAGTCACTGTATGACCGCCGACAGCTTACTCAGCGTGAACAACTACAACATCGTCTATCAGGTCGAGACCCCGGTGCACGCCGTGCGCGACGTGTCCTTCGAGTTGGGGCGAGGTGAAATCCTCGGTCTGGCCGGGGAATCGGGGTGCGGCAAGACGACCCTCGCCTACGGAATCAATCGACTGCTGCGGCCCCCCGCCGAGATCACCGACGGATCGGCGATCTTTCACGATCAGAGCGGCATCGACGTGGACATCAACGCGCTGAGCGTGGCTGAACTACGTCGATACCGGTGGGACAAGGTCTCGATGGTCTTTCAGGGCGCGATGAACGCCCTCAACCCGGTCATCAACATTCAAAAGCAGATGACCGACATTTTCTCCACGCACCGGCCAGAGATGAGCAAGTCGGAACGCATCGAGGAGTGTGCGGACCTGCTCGACCTGATCGGGGTCGGTCGGGACCGCCTGCGCTCGTTTAGCCATGAACTCTCCGGCGGCATGCGTCAGCGGGTCATGATCGCGATGGCCCTGGCGTTGAAGCCCCAGCTGATGATCATGGACGAACCCACGACCGCGCTCGACGTGCTCGTGCAGCGGGACATTTTGCAGGAGATCAGCGAGCTGAGACACAAATTCGGTTTCTCGGTGATTTTCATCACCCACGACCTGCCGCTGTTGCTCGAGATCAGCGACCGAATCGCGATCATGCTCAAAGGGGAGATCGTGGAATACAACACCCCCGAACAGATCTATCGCAACGCCGGCCACGAATACACCGACAAATTGCTGCACTCCTTTCCGAGCCTGACCGGTGAGCGTGGCGGCTTCGTGCGCAGCGGCGCGGCATCCGCTCTCAGCAGTGAGGCGACCCGATGACCGTCCTGGAATTTCGCGGCGTGAGCAAGGAATACCGCATCCGTGGCTCGAAAAAGTTCAAGGCCGTGGCCAACGTGAGTTTTCGGCTGGAACCCGGAAAAACGATCGCCCTGGTCGGCCAGAGCGGCAGCGGCAAGTCGACGATCGCGAAGATTCTGCTGCAGCTGGAACGGCCTACGAGCGGGTCGATCCTGCTCGATGGTAAACCCGTGCCCCGGTATGGCAACGCGCTCCGGCGCTATCGCAAAGAGGTGCAGATGGTCTTTCAAGACCCTTTCGCCTCGCTGAATCCGTTCCACACGGTCTCGCACCACCTCGCGCGACCCTTGCAACTGCACGGGCAGGTCGGCCCAGACGGTGTGACCGCCGAAGTCGTGCGGTTGCTCGAGCGGGTGCAGCTGGAACCGGCGGCGGTGATCGCCGAACGTCGGCCCCACGAGCTATCCGGTGGGCAACGCCAGCGCGTTGCCATCGCGCGAGCGCTGGCCCCCCGCCCGAGCGTTCTGATCGCCGACGAACCGGTGTCGATGCTTGACGTGTCCATTCGCCTGGGGGTGCTGAACCTGCTCGGAAAGCTGCAGCGAGAAGAAGATCTCGGTGTGCTCTACATCACGCACGACCTCGCGACGGCTCGGCATTTCAGCGACGAAATCATTGTGCTGAACAAGGGCAGGATCGTTGAACAGGGGCCCTCCGACCGGGTCATTCTCGACCCGCAAGACGATTACACCAAAGCGCTCCTGGCGGCATCGCCGAACCCCGAGCTGCGATTCACGCAGGAACCGTGCTCGGGGCCGGCCGCGCCGAGCGGGCGCTAGTGCGGCTGCACGTACTCGACGAACGCTAGCTGTGAGCCGTCGGGCGACCAGCTGGGAACGTTCATCGTGCCCTGGCCGCCGAAGACGGTGGCCAGGGTGCGAGGCTCGCCGCCGCCCACGCCGAGGAGTCGAAGCTGCACGGTGACGTCGGCGGGATGCCCGAGTGTGCCCGGGGGAAAACTCACGTAGGCCAGGTGCCGGCCGTCGGGGGAGGGCTGCGGAAACCAGTTGACCCGCTCGTCGTCGGTCAGTTGGGTGAACGCGCGCCCGGCCAGGGTCAGGCCGAAGAGTTGGGCGTGCCCCGGCAGGGTTGCGGCCCGTTCGGAGTTGAAGAAGACGGTGGAGCCGTCGGCGCTGAAATTGGCGCCGTCGTCGGCGAACGCGTCATCGGTCAGCTGATTGTCGGGCCCGCCGGCACTCGGCACGGTGAACACATTGGTCACCACGCTGCCGTCGGTGCTGATGCGCATCCCGATGTAGGCGAGCGTCAGGCCGTCGGGGGAGACGCCGTGCAGGTAGTGCCGAAAGTCGGGCCCGTGGTCGTTGGAGACGATCCGCGACCGGGCGGATACGAGCTCGATGGCGCGCAGGCTGCCGTCGCCGCAGGAGACGTAGATCGTGGCACCGTCGGGCGAGAGCACGTGGTCGTTGTTGATCGCCGGAATCGCGCCGAGGTCGACCGGTGTCAGGGGCGTGCGGCCGTCGACGGCGACGCGGAACAGACATCCGTCACCGTTGACCAATAGCGAGACACCGTCGGGCGTCCAATTGGGGGCCTCAAAGAGCAGATCTGACGACTCAGCAACGAGTCGGCGGGCGCCGGTGTCGAGGGTCAGAACCCAGAGTTGGGCGCGTTGGCCGGGGAGCAGGGTGCGCGGCACCTCTCAGCCCCGATCGCTGAGCTGGTGAACCGTGCCGATGGAACAAGCCACTGCATCTCCTCGTCATTGAGTGCGTCAGACGGCGTGCGCATGCCCCCTGCGAAGGAATTACCCTACTCAGACCCTACAGCTCACGCGGAAACAGGGTGAGGATGCAGCTGCTGAGGCAAGGCCACCGGGGCCGCGGCTCTCGGCCGGCTGCGGCATAACTCCTGCTGGATGCCCCGGTACGGCCAGAGAGTCCCCGGATTTCGGCGGTCCCGCGGCGAGGAGCAGGAGTTAAGCCGGGCGGCTCAAGGCACCAGCAGAATCTTGCCGACGTGAGTGGACGCTTCGAGCCGACGGTGGGCATCCGCCGCCTCGGTGAACCGGAACCGACTGTCGATCACCGGCCGAAACGCGCCCGAGACGATCCACGGCCAGGCTGCGGCCTCGAGGGCCCGCATGATGGCGACCTTTTCGGCCAGCGGCCGCGACCGCAGGGTCGTGCCCCAGTAGCGGCCGCGCTTCTGCATCAGGCGGAACGGGTCGAAGGTCGCCGGTTCGCCGCTCTGGTTGGCGAGCACCATCACGCGCCCGTTCACCGCGAGCGCGTCGATGTTGCGGGCGGCGTAGGAGCCGCCCATGATGTCGAGGATCACGTCGGCGCCGCGACCGTCGGTCGCGGCCTTCAGTTCGGTGACGAAGTCCTGCTCGCGATAGTTGATCAGAATCTCGGCCCCGAGCGATTCGCAGGCGGCCAGTTTCTCGGCCGAACCGGCCGTCACGGCTACCCGGGCGCCGGCCAGCCGGGCCAGCTGGATCGCGGTCGTGCCGATTCCGCTGCTGCCGCCGTGCACGAGCAGGGTCTCGCCGGGCACGAGTGCGCCGCTCATCAACACGTTCGACCAGACCGTGGCGAGGGCCTCGGGCAGCGCGGCGGCGTCGATCAGGTCCATCGACAGCGGCACCAGCAGGGCGAGGTCTTCGTGCACCACGGCCTCGGTCGCGTACCCGCCGCCGGCCAGCAGCGCGCAGACCCGGTCACCGAGCCCGAACCGGGTCACCTCGCCGCCCACCTCGATGACCAGGCCCGACACCTCGAGCCCCGGCCACTGCGGCGCGTCGGCGGGCGAGGGGTAGCGGCCCTGCCGTTGCATCACGTCGGCCCGGTTCACGCCCGCGGCCGCAACCTTGATACGGATGTCCCGGGCACCGAGCACGAGGTCGGGCACGGTGGTCAGGGTGAGGGCTTCGGCAGGAGTGACAAGAAGTGCGCGCATCCCCGCAGCCTACGCGCGTGCATTCCGGTATTTTCCCCGCCGTATCGACACCGGAAATCACGTCGTGCGGCCGCGGCCGCGGCATAACTCCTGCCAGCAGACGAGGGACGCCCGAATTTCGGACGCCATTCGTGCCGTCCGTCCGCTCAGCAGGAGTTATGCCCCGGCCCGACCGGTGCGGCCAGACGCCCATACCTTGATGGACCTGCTGCGCGGCGCCAGCGTCAACGACAAGGGGAGCGAGTGCCGGCGGGCATCCGGCCCCACTCTGGCTCGGCTCGTGCCGGCGCGCGGCATAACTCCTGCACGTCTCGAGTCCCCGCGCACGGAGGCCCGCCTTTCCGCGGAACTTTTCGACCGCCGCCACGATCTGCAGGAGTTATGCCGCCGCGCCGCCCACGACGGCCGTGCGCCGACCGTCGCCGCGCAGGGACACCTGCATGTGCTTGAGCATGTTCGACGTGACCGACCGTTCCCCGATGCGAATCTGCGGGATGTTGCGCGCCAGGTGCGCCTCGAGCGCTGTGATCTCGGGCAACGACCGCACCCAGAAGTTCAGGCACAGATTGTACGGCCCCACCAGAACCTGCGCCGCCCTGATCTCCCGGATGCGCGATAGCGCCTCCCCGACCTCGGCGATCTGCCGCGGATCGACGGTGCACATGAAGTGTGCCGCGATCGGCCAGCCCGACAGCGGCCGCGCCACGTCGCAGCGCATGACCAGCGCCCGGGAACTGATCATGTGGTTGAGATGACGGCGCACGGTTGCCACACTGGTCGTCATCCGCTCCGCGAGGCTCGTCAGCGTCGCCCGGCCATCCAGGGTGACGTTGCGCAGCACCTGTTCGTCGATTTCGTGCACCTCGTGTGAGGGCGAGGCGACATCGTCAAAGCTGGCCGCGTGCATCAGCGTCGAAACCTGTTCCTGCGACAGGGCGCGCAGCCGCCAGGCACTGCCTTCCAGCAGAACCCCGGTCACGATGTGGGTTCGCGTGGCGATGACGCCCTTCAGCCGTGTCAGGGTGCCGGTCAGGTACGCATCCAGGGCGACGATGTCGTGACCCTGCCAATCGAGGCTGATCGACCAATCGCCCAGAACCGAGCGCAGGGTGCGCACGCTCGGGTCGGCCTCGAGGGCAAGAAGAGCGTCGGGCAGCCGACTGGATTTCACCCGAATATCGATGATGGCGCGCAGGGACTCGGCCGCGATGACATCGGAGACGGAGATCCAGGCGGAGCCGTTGTCCTCCATCACCTGCCAGCGCCGGGAGGCCGTCATCGGGTCCACGCCCAACACCTCGCCGATAAAGGTCCAGGGCGCGCGAGGCCAGATTTGCAGGGCGTGAATGACCTGGCGGTCGAGTTCGTCGAGCTGCATCCGATCTATCGAAACGCTCGCGCTATGGCATGACACATATCTGCAATCTACGCGGCCGAAGTATCAGAATTCCGCACCGCAACACGACTGTTACGTGCATGACGTTGAATCACCAATCAAGTCGCCCGTGAGGGGAACCCGTACCCGACTAGCTCCAGGAGGATTTTTCGTGAAAACGCATCAGGCAGTGGCAGTGATCAACGCCACGATTATCGACGGCACGGGGGCCGCGCCACGACCCCGGCAATCCCTCGTCGTGCGCGACGGAGTCATCGAATGGATGGGGCCGCACTCCGAACTCCCGAACCTGCCCGACGACACCGAGTTCGTCGACATCGACGGCGCCACCGTGCTGCCCGGCTTCATGGACGTGCACGTTCACCTCGCCATGGACGGCTCCCTGAACCCCGCCGGGTATCTGCACGAGCCGGATGCCCTCCTTCACTTTCGAGGCGTGCGTAACGCCCGCCGCACCCTCGACGCGGGCGTGACGACCGTGCGCGACCTCTCCGGCAGCGACTACGCCCTCGCCATGGCCGTTGAGCACGGCATTATCGCCGGGCCTCGGGCGATCATGGCCATCCACGCCATGGGCCCGACCGGCGGCCACTCCGACTCCCGCACCCTGACGGTGCCCTTCGACTGCCACCCGGCCGGCGCGCACTTCGGCAAGACTGCCGACGGCGAAGACGCGGCCCGCAAACTCACCCGGGAGATTTTGCGGATGGGCGCCGGCGTCGTCAAGGTCATGGCCACCGGCGGGGTGTGGAGCCCGAGGGACGCCCCCGAACATGACGGCTTCACCGAGAAGGAGATGCGCGCGGTCGTCGAGGAGGCCACCAACAAGGGCGTCTACGTCGCCGCGCACGCTCAGGGCGCGAACGGTATCAAGAACGCCCTGCGCGCCGGCATCAAGAGCATCGAGCACGGCTACCTCATCGACGACGAGGGCATCCAGCTGTTGCTCGACAACGATGCCTGGCTGGTTCCGACCCTGCTGACCGGCACCACGCCCCCCGACCCGACCAAGGCCACCGCCTATGCGGTCGAGAAGAAGAACCGGGTGCGCGCCCTGCTCGAAGAGAACATCTCACGGGCCTTCGCCGCGGGGGTCAAGGTAGCCCTCGGCACCGACAGCGGCGTGGTTCCCCACGGCCAGAACCTGCGGGAACTGGGCATCATGGTCGATCTCGGCATGGACCCGATGCGAGCCATTGTCGCCGGCACGACCGAAGCGGCTCGTCTCCTCGGCCTGCACGACGAGGCCGGGAGCATCGAAATCGGCAAGCGCGCGGATCTGGTCGTGACCGCGGCCAACCCGCTCACCGACATCCACTCGCTCGGCGATCCGCAGAACATCTCCCTGGTTATCCAGAACGGCACCATCGTCGTCGACCGCCGCATCCGCGCCCTCGCACTCTCAACGGACAGAAGGACAGCATGAAGAACCGCACCCGAGCCGCCGCGCTCGCCAAATCCGCCGCCGTGCTCCTGACCGCCACGCTCGCCCTCACGGCCTGCGGCGGCACCGGGGCCAGCACCGAAACTGCCCAGGGTGGCGTGCTGCGTATCGGCACCACCACCGACGTCGTGCAGTTCGCGCCGCTGAACAACGTCAGCATCTCCGATCAGTACATCATGAACCAGCTCTACCCCGACCTGTTCACCCTCGAAATCGACGGCACGCTGTCGCCCCACCTCGCCGAAAGCTACACGGTCAGCGACGACGGCATGGTCATCGACATCGTGCTGAGCGACGAGTTCTCCTGGAGCGATGGCGAACCCATCACGGCGGACGACGTGAAGTTCACCCTCGACCGGTTCGTCAGCGACAAGCTGCTGCACGGGATCACGATCGCGAGCAACCTCGCATCCGCCGAGGTGACCTCGCCCACCGAACTCTCGGTGACGATGAAGAGCGCGAGCTACGGCTGGGCCCAGGACCTCGCCCGGTCGATGAAGGTGCTGCCGATGCACGTCTTCGCCGACGTGCCGAACCTGGCCGAGTACCCCATCGACGCCCACGAAGACGCCTGGGTCAGCGGCGGCTCGTTCACCCTCACCGGCATCACCAAGGGCCAGAGCTATACCTTCGAACGCAACGAGGGCTACCCGCTCTCCGCCGACGGAAACGAAGCGGTCGAGGGAGTCGAATTTCGCATCTACCCCGACCTCAACACCATGCAGCTCGCCCTGCAGAGCGGTGACCTCGACCTCGCTGCTCCCTCCATCCCGTCGTCAGCCGTGACGAGCCTCGCCAGCCAGCCGAACATCGAGGTCGTCGAAACGACCGAGGCGCTCAACTACTCCAAGCTCACCTTCAACGCCTCGAGCGCACCGCTCGACGACGTGGTCGTGCGCCAGGTCATCTCGGGTCTCATCGACACCGACGCCATCCTCACCAGCGTGCTGCAGGATCGCGGCACCCACCCGGTCGGACCGGTGCTGCCGGTCTACACCGACTACCAGCCCGACATCGAGGAGTGGAGCTTCACCGCAGACGAGGCCCGCACCATGATGACCGACGCCGGGTACACGGATGCCGACGGTGACGACTACTTCGACGGCATCGACCTCAAGCTGCTCTGCGACCAGGGCAATGCCAACCACGCGAAGTCCGCGCAGATCGTGCGCGACAACCTCGCGACCGCGGGCATCACCGTCTCCCTGGCCTGCTCCGAGCGCGCCACGTCGCTCGCCGCGGCCAAGACCGGCGACTTTGATCTGTACATCCATAAGCTCAACCAGATCAACAGCCCGGCCACGAGCCTCGCCCTGCAGTACTCCTCGGCCAACACCTCCGGGCTCTACTACAACTACGTCGTGGATGCCGAGATGGATTCCCTCATCGCGACCGCTGCGGCCGCGACCACCGAGGCCGACAACATCGCCGACACCCAGGCGGCGGCCGCGTACATCCACGAGAACGCCTACGTGTTGCCGCTCTACGTTGAGGCGCTGAGCAATGCCTACAATTCCTCCCGCTTCACGGGGTACCTGCCCAGCGGATCGGAAACGTTCTCCATGGTCAACCCGTACTCCCTCTCCCAGGTAGTCCCGGCCACGTAGCGGTTCGCGTGGGGCGGGCCGCGCCCGCCCCACGCCTTCGTGTCACCCGAAAGGTTCGCTCATGACTCGCTACGTGGTTTCCCGTGTCGGCCGTGCTGTTCTGGCCGTCTGGATCGCCGTCACCATCACCTTCTTCCTGCTCCGGCTGCTTCCCGGCGGCCCGACCACCCTCATGCTCGACGGGGTCAACGACCCGGCACTCGAAGCCAAGCTGCTGGCGGACTACGGCCTCGACCAGCCGCTCATCACCCAGTACGGCCTATTCCTCTGGCAACTGATCCAGGGCAACCTGGGCTCCTCGTTCTACTCGCAGTCACCGGTCACCGAGGTGCTCTTCGACCGGATGCCGTGGACGCTGCTGCTGGCCGGATCCGCCTTTCTCATCACCCTCGTCGTCGGCATCCCGCTCGGCGTCGCCGCCGCGGTGAAGCGCGACGGCCTTCCCGACCAGGCCCTGCGCTTCTTCGGAATGGCCGGCCAAGCCATGTTCGTTCCGAGCCTGGCCGTGCTGCTGCTGGCGGTGTTCGCCCTGAAGCTCGGCTGGTTTCCGATCGGCGGCGCCGTGAGCTCCTTCGTCGAAGGCCCGCAGTACTTTGCCAGCGTCATCTCCCACCTGATCCTTCCCCTGCTCTCGCTCGTCTTCATCAACATCGGGCCCTACGCGCTGACGGTGCGCACGAACATGCTGCAGGTGCTCGGCGCCGACTACATTCGCAGCGCCCGCTCCCGCGGCCTGTCGTCGCAGGCCGTGATCTGGAACCACGGGCTGCGCAACGCCGTGATCCCCGCGGTCACCCTGATGGGGCTGCAACTCGGCACCCTCGTCGGCGGCGCGGTGCTGACCGAGACGGTGTTCGCCTACCCGGGCATCGGCTCGCTCATCTACGAAGCGGTCGGGCGGCAGGACTTCCCGATTCTCCAGGGCGCCTTCATCCTGCTCGCCATCACCGTCGTGCTCGCCAACCTCCTCACCGACCTCGTCTGCCTGCTTTTGGACCCCAAACTCCGAACGGGGAATCGCGCATGACCACTCAAGCCATCAACACGCCCGCACCCAGCTTCACGCGGGGGATGAGTCCCCGGCAGCGCACCTGGCGGCGGTTCTTCAGCAGCCCGGTGGGCTACATCTCGCTCGGCACGCTCGCCGTCTTCGCTCTGATCGGCATTTTCGGTCCGATGATCGTGCCCTACCCGTCGGGCCTCGGAACGGACATTCTGCAGCCGCCCACGGCCGCGCATCCGTTTGGAACCGACGGACTCGGGCTCGACGTGCTCGCCCAGGTCGTCTGGGGAACCCGCATGAGCCTGCTGGTCGCCCTCTTCGCCGGGCTGCTCGCGGTGGCGATCGGAGCCTTCCTCGGCATCGTCGCGGCCTATTTCAAGAAAGCGGATGCCGTGATCACCACGATCACCGACGTCATGCTCTCCCTTCCCCTGCTGCCCCTGATGATCGTGGTGACCGCGATGGTCGGCCCGAGCATCGTCACCCTGACGCTCGTGATCGGGTTCTTCTCCTGGCCCGAGATCTGCCGCCTGATTCGCTCCAACGCCCTGGTCGTGAGCGCGATGCCGTTCATCGACGGCGCCCGCGCCATTGGGGCGTCGCCGCTGCGCATCATGCTGAAGGAGATTTTGCCGATGGTCAGCCCGCTGCTGATCGTGAACGCGCTGCTCACCGGAGCGCGCGCGGTCATCGCCGAAGCCGGGCTGAGCTTTCTCGGCCTCGGCGACCCGGACACCTGGTCGTGGGGCCGCATCCTGCAGAGCGCCCAGCGTGACGGCGTGCTCGTCTCGGCCTGGTGGCAGACGCTGTTCCCGTCGCTGATGATTCTGCTGCTCGTGCTCTCGGCCACCATCGTGGGCATGCGCTTCAACGATTCCCGTGCCGTCAAAGTGAAAGGCGCCCTGAAATGAGCGACACCCAGATCGTTGCTGAAACCGTCGACCCGCACCGGGAGCGTGAGGTGATTCTCGACGTGCGCGATCTCGCCGTGGACTTCACGACCGAGATGGGCCGGGTGAGCGGGGTGCAGGGCGTGAGCTTCACGCTCCACCGCGGCGAAACCCTCGCGATCGTGGGGGAGTCCGGTTCGGGCAAGACCACCACCGTCAATGCGGTGCTCGGCCTGCTGCCGGGCAACGGCGATGTGACGAGCGGCGAAATCTTCTTTCGGGGCACCGATATCGCGGGCTACTCCGAGAAGGCGTTGCGGGGCATCCGGGGCAAGCACATTGGTCTGGTGCCGCAGGATCCGATGTCCAACCTCAACCCGGTGATGCGGGTCGGCGACCAGCTCGCCGAGGTGCTGCTGGCGCACGGCAAGGCGACCCGTAAAGACGTGCGCGGCAAGGTCAACGAGCTGCTGGCGCGGGCAGGCCTGCCCGACGCACCGGCCCGGGCGAGGCAGTACCCGCACGAATTCTCGGGTGGGATGCGCCAGCGCGCCCTGATCGCGATCGGGCTCGCCTGCCAGCCCGAACTGCTGATCGCCGACGAGCCGACCTCGGCGCTCGACGTGACGGTGCAGCGCACCATTTTGGACCACCTCAGTTCGCTGACGCACGACCTCGGTACGGCGATGATCCTCGTCACCCACGACCTGGGTCTTGCCGCCGAGCGCGCCGAAACCGTCATCGTGATGAATAAGGGGCGCATCGTGGAGCAGGGGCCGTCGGCCCAGATTCTGCGCAATCCCCAGCACGAGTACACTCGCCGGCTGGTGGAATCCGCGCCATCGCTGGCCTCCGCCCGCATGAAGCCGATCAATCCGGCCGCCGTGACCGGCCAGATCGGCGAGGCGTCGGTGATTCTGCACGTGCGCGACCTGGTGAAGGAGTACACCGTGCGCAGCCACACCGACGGCAAGCGCACGACCTTCAAGGCAGTCACCGGCGTCAACTTCGACCTGCACCGGGGCACGACGCTCGCGATCGTCGGCGAATCGGGCTCTGGCAAGTCCACGACGGCACGCATCGCGCTGCGGCTGGAGGAGCCGACGAGCGGCCTGGTGGAGTTCAACGGCACGAATATCGCGCACCTGCGCGGCCGGGACCTCAAGGGCCTGCGCAAGCAGGTGCAGCCCATCTTTCAGGACCCCTACGCCTCACTGAACCCGATGGCGAGTGTCGGCGAGATTCTCGAGGAGCCACTGAAGATCTACCGCCTGGGCAACCGGGCGGCCCGGCGGGAACGGGCCATGGACCTGCTCGAGATGGTGGCGCTCGACGCGAGCATCTACGACCGGTTCGCGACCGAGCTCTCGGGCGGGCAGCGCCAGCGCATCGCCATTGCCCGCGCGCTCGCCCTCGAGCCCGACCTGATCATCTGCGATGAGCCGGTCTCGGCCCTCGACGTGCTGGTGCAGGCGCAGATTCTCGAGCTGCTCATGAAACTGCAGACCGAGCTCGGGCTGAGCTACCTCTTCATCTCGCACGACCTGGCCGTGGTGCGGCTGATCGCCGACCAGATCGTGGTCATGAAGGCGGGGGAGATCGTGGAGCGCGGCGCCGTGGTCGACGTCTTCACGTCGCCGCAGCACGAGTACACGCGGATGCTGCTGGACTCGATCCCGCACATCCCGGCGCTCGACGCGGCGAGCTAGGCCGGCCGCGGAGAGCGCGGCGGCCGCTGCGGCGGCATAACTCCTGCTGATCGTGGGGCGATCGCGACGGAGGCCCGTGATTCCGCGGAACTTTTCTGCCGCCGCGACGACCAGCAGGAGTTATGCCGCCGCCCGCCCCGAGCCAGAGCCCGCCTTGGGACTACGCGTGCCGAAACAGCTTCGCGGGCTTGCCCACGAGGCCCTGCTGGTAGGCATCCGTTTCGAGCAGGTGGCTGCGCATGTGCCGCCGAAAGGTGTCTTTGCCCAGCGGCTCACCCGCGATCGCCGAGTGCAGCCGCAGCAGGTCGAGCAGCGTGAACTGCGGCCCGAGCAGGCTCTCCGGGTCGGGCGCGACGCGATACTGGGCTCGCAGGGTGCGGGCCGCCAACTCGACGATTTTGTCGTGGTCAAAGACCAGGCCGTGCGCCTCGGTAACCGGACGCATCTGGACATGGGCAACGGATGCCGCTGGCACAACCACGAGGTGCGCCACCGAAATCACCCAGCCGCGGGTGTCCCGGCCGGGCGCATCGAACACGTGCAGCTGGCGCGGCCGGAGCCCCTCGATGTGTGCCTTGTCGCGCAGCGAGCGCAGCACGGCATCGGCCAGAGTCTCGCGTTCGTGCACAAAGGTTCCGGGAAGGCGCCAGCCATCCCTGTTCTGCACGAGTGCCACGCACAGCGCACCCCCGGTCACCGTGAGCACCGCGGTATCCACCGCAAGGGACGGGCGAGGATAGTCGGTCAGCAGCTTCTCGGCGGAGTCTCGATACATGGGCACCCCCTAATTGTCTCAGAAGCGCGCTTATTCTGTCAACGTGCGCTACGGTGGGAATAGATCATATTCGCACAAACTCTCAGGGGAGATCAGATGACCCACACCACACTCAGCACCGCCCAGCGCGACCGCGCCGCCGGCGTGCTCCTCGGCCTGGCCTGCGGCGACGCCCTCGGCGCCGGCTACGAATTCGGTGCGCCCCTGCCCGATCACACTCCGGTGCGCATGCAGGGTGGCGGCGGCTTCGGCTGGGCGCCGGGGGAGTGGACCGACGACACCTCCATGGCCATTCCGCTGGCCCGGGCGGCGGCGGCCGGCCTCGACCTGCGCGACGAGACCGTGCTCGACGGCATCGTCGCCCAGTGGGTCGACTGGGCGAAGACGGCGCCCGACGTGGGGGTGCAGCTGCGGGCGGTGCTCTCCCGCACCGAGCCCACGGCATCCGCGGTGCGACAGGTGGCGAAGGCGCACCACGACCGCCACGGGCGCAGCGCCGGCAACGGCTCGCTCATGCGCACCGCCCCGGTGGCACTGGCCTACCTGCACGACCCGGCGGCGCTCGCCGAGGCGGCGCGGCTGGTCAGCAGCCTCACGCACTATGAAGCGGATGCCGGCGACGCCTGCGTGCTCTGGTGCCTGGCCATCCGGCACGCCGTGCTCGAGGGTGAGCTCGACCTGCGCATCGGCCTGCCGGCACTGCCAGCCGACCGGCGCGCCCTCTGGGAGGGCCGGTTCGCGGTCGCCGAAACCAGCCGGCCGGCCGACTTCGCCCGTAACGGCTGGGTCGTCGAAGCGCTGCAGGGCGCCTGGTCGGCCATCGTCACCACACCCGCGACGGATGCGACGCACCTGCGTCTGGCCCTCGACGCGGCCGTGCGCGGCGGACGCGACACCGACACCGTGGCGGCGATTGCCGGCGGGTTGCTCGGGGCGCGCTGGGGTGCGTCCGCTGTTCCCGCGGAGTGGCGCCGCATCGTGCACGGCTGGCCGGGGCTGACCGCGGCCGACCTTCTGCGTCTCGGCTCGAGCGCCACCCCAGACCTCGCCCACGCGCAGGCGGAAAGCGTCGACTACGCCTACCTGGGTGACGTCTCCACCCTCGTGCGGCACCCGCACGACGACGGCGTGTGGCTCGGCGCTGCCGGAGCCCTCGATGCGCTGTCGGCCGAGATCGACGCCGTGGTGTCGCTCTGTCGGGTGGGAACGAAGCAGGTGCCCACGCGCATCCGTCACCGCGTGGAGGTGCGCCTGATCGACGACGACGACCCGGCGAAGAACCCCAATCTCGACGTCGTGCTGCTCGACACCGTGCAGGTCGTTGCCGCGCTGCGGGCGGAGGGGCACACGGTGCTGCTGCACTGCGCGCAGGCGCAGAGCCGCACGCCGTCGGTCGCGGCGTTGTATGCCGCCGTGCACCGTGGAGTGCCGATTGACCGGGCGCTCGCCGAGGTCATCGCGGCCCTGCCGGCCGCGGCACCGAAGCGCTTTCTGCGCGACGCGGTCGTACGGTTAGCTGAAGCGAACACAGATAGCCCCCACCAGGGCCCGAACACCGAGGGAGCCCGAGCATGAGTGGCGCGGTATCGAACGATTCCGGTGACAACTTCGTCACTGACCACGACGGCGGCGACGACGGTTACGAGGAATATACCCCGCCGGCGGATCGATTTCTCACCGCGCAGATCTGGTGGATCGCGAGCGAACTGGTGCGGCGGCATCCGCACCTGCGCATCTCGGGCCATGAGGTTGCCGGCGAGGGCCGCCTGGTGCTGCTGCACGATGAGCAGGACAGCATGAGCATCCAGTGGGACCTGGTGGGCGGCTGCAAGTACCTCGTCAACGGCGTGGTCACGAGCATCAGCTGGATCGAGATGATGGCGGCGGTCAGCCCGCACGAGACCGTGAAGCGCATCGAGGTGGGGGCCGGCCTCGGCATCCCCAAGGCCGTGCCGGTCACCACGCCGCACTCACTCAGCTACCGGGTGATCGCCAGTGCGCTCGCCACCGCGGTCGACGACCGGCACGAGTGGTGCGCGGTTCCGGCGCCGATGAACCCCTATGACGACCCCGACTGCCCCTATTTTCAGGGGTTCCCGTCGGCGATCGCGGCCCGAGACGAGTACGCGCGCGAAGCGGATGCCCAGATCGCCTCGACCGGGCGGCCCGTGCACTTCTTCCAGCCGTTCTGGGCGCTGCTGCGCAACCTCGAGCCGATCGCCATCTTCGATTCGGCCGGTGTGATCCACACCGTGATGGGCGCCACCGAGCTGATGCCCTGCTACGACTCGATCCACCGCAAGCTCGCTCTCACCACGGCCCGGGTTCTGGGCCCGTACCTTCCCTGATCAGAAGAACAAGGAGCACTACCATGACCACCCCCGACCTGCCCGCGCCGAAGAAGCTCCTCGACCACACACTGGCCGAGGTGCAGGCCGCCGTCGCTGAGTTTCTGCTCGCAACGCCACACGCGACAATGCTGGACGCCGCGGTGAACCTGGCCCGGTCGGCGCACGCCGGCCAGCGCGACAAGCTCGGCGTCTCGTATATTTGCCACCCGCTCGCCGTGATGCGTCGGGTGACCACCGATGACGAGAAGATCGTGGCCGTGCTGCACGACGTGGTCGAAGACACGGCCGTCACCCTCGATTACCTGCGCACCCTCGGCTTCGAAGAGCACGTCGTCACGGCAGTGGATGCCATCACCAAGCGTGCCGGGGAGCCGCTCGCCGAGTCGATGGCCCGCGTGGCGGCCGACCCGCTCGCCCTGATCGTGAAGCGGGCCGACATCTCGCACAACGCCGACCCCGCGCGTCAGGCCAAGCTGACGGACGCGGCGCGGGCGCGCCTCACGGAGAAGTACGAGAACTCGGCCCGGCTGTTGGGCACGACCCTCGCGGCGATTCTTGAGGAGCACCAAACACCACGCGCCAGCGCGTATGTCGATCAACTGAGTGGCGTCTGAGCGTGACGAATCACTTCATCCTCGAGCGGCAGCGATTCAACAGCGAGGCCGATCTCCGTCTCGCCGAAGACGCAGGGTGCCGCCGTGAAGCACAACTCGGGGGTCAGTATGAGTGGTTTTGGGGCGTTCCCGGCGTGTTCCAAGCCTTGGCGGCCCCGCTCTCGGGCCACACTGTTCCTGCCGCGCCGCAGGCAGATGACGTTCATGCGCAGTCCCTCGGCTACTGGGCGGCGCTGCATTACCTGCTGCTGCATCGACTGGGATGGGCGCACCCGGACAGAGGGCTGCGGTGGTGGTACGACGCGGGAAAACCAGTCGACGACCCGACGCTCTCGCTCATCTCCGAGGTGTGGGACCGTGATGGAAACCTGGACGCGTACCTCTCGTGGCTCCTGCACGGTCAGCCCGCCTTCCTCAACCCGGAATGCATCTGGTGGGCGGAGTGGCCGGAACAACGTATGCCGCTTTCACCCGCATGGGAGCGGTGGAAGATCGATGCTCAAGCGGTTGTGGAGCGTTCGGGATCGAAATACTTCCAGGGCGGGGGAGATCCGCTGCACTTGACCGGTCATTCCGGTGAGAGCGGAAAACCCGACCCGAACGCGACCATTTCGGTAGTTTCGCGCGCGGACCGCCGGGCCGTCTTTCTGACGGACACGATGGATGCCTGGTACATCGACCTCGATACTCAGGCGAAGAAATTGCCCGACGTCGGGCAGTGGTCGTGGCGCGTTGACGTCATTGTCAGACCCGTCGGATTTCTGGGCACCTATCGCAGGTCGAATGTGACCGGCCTGTGGTTCACCGGGAAGCACCGAAACCACACCCCGGGCAACTGACACGGCGACGCACAGCAATCCCACTGAGCGGGCGCCCGGGTGGCAAGTTCCACGACTGGCCCCAGAAGAACGGGGCCGGGCGTGATGGCGAGCGAACTCTCGCTCGTCGGGCGTGCGGTTCACAAAGCAGCTGTCAACCGCTGCGCTGCCACCTTCGCGCCTCATCGGCCAAGGCCTTACGTGCTGCCCTGAGGTGTGGCCACGGCTGCGGGACATCCGTCAGGTTGAGCGGTGGCCGCAAGCCCGAGAGCACACCGATCTCCAGCTGCCGCAGGGGTACGTCCTCCGGCTTCGCCCAGACGGCCAGGGTGAGATATTCAAGCGACCAGTAGAGCCCTCAGCTCCGCGTCACCATAGATCTTCCGAAGCGGATGCTTCACTTCACCACCACCACCACCACCACCACCACCGGCACCGGCACCGGCCCCCGACCTGTCCGCGCCGTAGGCCCTGCTCGACGCGGCCGTGAGAGCCGCATGCGGCCGGCGCGCGCTCTGGGCGCTGCTCGGCCTCGCGGCGGCGGGCTTCGGTGTCGTCGTTGGGCTACCCCTCGACAACTAGTGCATCTTCGGCGCCATCGGTTCTCTTCAGACGCCTATTCCTAAGGACTGTCACCTCACACTTACCATTGGACGCTCCGTCTTACGCGACCTACTATGTAAGACATGAAGTCCGTCGTGACGTTGAGCAGCAAGGGACAGCTGACGCTTCCCACGGCCATTCGCAAGGCACTGGGTCTTGAGCGCGGTGATCGGCTTGAAGTCTGGATAGATGAATCCAACGGCACCATCACCGTCTCGCCGGTCGAGGACATCGAGGCCCTGAGCCTCCGGGTCTCGGGCTATGCGGCAATCATCGAGCCCGTTACCGACGTCGATGCGTACTTCCAAGCGCATCGGAACGACGGCGAGGACTCGTGACCGGATCGTTGGACGCAAATGTCGTGCTCCGACTCCTGCTCAACGATGTGCCCGATCAACACGCGGCGGCTGTTTCCTTACTGCTCACGGGTGGCCCGTTCTTCGTTTCAGACATCGCCGTGATCGAGACAGTCTTCGTGCTCGGGCGTGCCTACGGTCTGACACGCGATCAGCAGCGAGATTCAATTCACAGCCTCATGATTTTGCCGCAGATCGTAGCCAACGTTCTGCTGCACGATCGCGCTCTTTCTCTATACGTCGCTCACCCCAAACTGTCCTTCGAAGACTGCTGCTTGGTAACCGCGGCCGATTTGACCTCTCATCAGCCGCTCTGGACCTTCGACCGTAAATTGGCCAGCCAGACAGATGCTCAACTGCTCGAGACAGCGTAGGTCGAGTCGGTGTCGCAACTGAAGACGATGCTGGCGTCATACTCGTTGAGCACGGCTGTTACCCTCAGGGTTCACGTCTGGCAGCGGATGTCGGCGGTCTACTGGGCGGTCAGCGCTTGTCGTGCCCCAGGTCGCGGAACGCCTTCTCGACGACCGCCCAGGCCGGCGTCGGCTCGCCATTCGGCCGGGCCTCCTTGTAGAACTTCAGCAGGCTTTCCCGCAGCGCGGCGTCTTCCTCCCCGAGCGAGTGCTCGTACTCCGCCGAGAGCAGGTACGAGTGGCTGTCAGTTGAGAACGCCAACAGGGCGTCGAGAAAGATCTCGAGGGTGCGGGCGGCGTCGGCGAGGCTGTCGTCGGGCATCCGCTCGCCCATGCTGATGAGGTCGAGCTGGCTCTTCCAGAGCATGTCGTTGAGCGGATTGGCCTGCAGGGTCAAGGCTGTCGCGATCGCGCCGGTGCCGTCGGCATCCTGCGGAAGCGCGCGCCGCACGTCGTGGATGATCTCGTGAAAGTGGTCGTCCTTCAGTCCGAACCCGACGAACAGCAGGTGGTGGGTGATCAGGGTCGCCTTGACGACGGCCGACAGGGCGTCCCGGGACGTGTTGAACCCCAGGTAGTCGTCGCGGGTCAGCACGATCGTCTCGGGCCGCGTGACCGATCCGTGCAGCTTCAGCAGCCACTTCTTGCCGTTGACCTTGCTGTCGGGAATCACCGTTCGCACATCCCCGATATCAGCGGATGCGAGCTCGAACAGCGCGTCGTAGTTGAGCGTGATCGCCTGCTCGGTGCGCAGCCCCGCGAGCAGGGCCGGTGCCAGGCCGTAGCGCGTGAGAGCTACGTGCTCTGCGATCCGCGCGTTGAAGCTGGGGCGAGGGCCGGCGGCATCCGCTTTTCCGGTGCCTTCGAGAGCGGATGCCTCATAGCGCGCCCGCAGGTACCCCGCCTGGTCGAGGGCCGACATGCCCGGTTCCAGCAGGCGCGCCGTCTCTTCGCTGGTGAGCTTCGCGTCGCGGGCGAGGGCGGCGATCAGCCCCTTCCACGTGGGCGCGCCGGCGCTCACGCTCGTTCCGGCTCCCATGAACGGCACGAGACGGCCGGCCTTCGCGCGCTCGGCGAGAGCCTTCGCCTGGTCAAGACGCCCGCCGACGGCCAGTTCGGTCCAGTAGCGCGGATCCTTCTGGCGCAAGACCTGGGCGAGCGCGAACGTGCGCTCGTCGCGTAGCACCAGCACGATGTCGACGCCGTGCTTGGCGCCCGAGGTGCGCGCCTGCTCGAGGATCGCCTGCAACACGTCGCCTTTGAGTAGCGCCCCGCCCCCGCCGTCGGTGCCAAACGACGGCATCGCAAGCAGGGGATTGCGTCGCCCGTCATCCCCTTTCGCGGAAGCCTTGATGCGCGCGCGGGCTGCCTCCGCCGCGACCTCAACAAACTTCGCGATGCGCGGGCGCAGGGCCGCGGCGTCGGTGAATCCCCGTAGCGGCACCGCCGTCAGAATAGGGAGCGGCTCGGTGTCAGCCCACCCCTTGACGGGAATGCTGAACAGCCTCCCGCGCGAATATTTGAAGTTACGGGACTTCACCACCGCGTCTGCCAGCCCTTCAACGGCGGAGGTCCAGAATCCGGTCATGTGGTAGCGGGAGTCGCTCGGCAGCATCCACGCGTCACACTTCAGGTGGGTGATATCGCCCATGATCACGTACACGTGTGATTGCGTCATGGTTGATTCTTAGCATGTGGGGTAGCGCGGCCGTGCGGTGAAGCGGCTGCCGCCGCTCCGCCCGGCACGGAACCCGGTCACCCTCAAGTGCGTTACAGGCCATGTAGTCGCTCGTTAACGAAGGCGCTCAGCCCGCGATCTTGGTCATGCACGATAGAGCTTCTGAGCCGAGCTATCACCCTGCTCTTCCGATATCCAGAGGTGCCGGTGATATTGCACATTCGTGATGTCGAGAAAATGACTCTTGCGAAAAGTCAGTTCAGCGATCGCTGTCATTTTTCGCGTTTCGACGACTTCCATTTGATCGGTGAGGACCATACCACCGAGGTCAAATTGAGTGTGGTGGTTCGGACACATGCAGAGGATATTCGACCAATTGTCTCGGCCGACGTGCGGGCGACCGAGTGGGCGGACGTGTGCACCCTCAGCGTAGGAGTGCCCATTGACCGTGGGTATTTGAGTCTCGCAGACCTGGCACTGGAAGTCATAAAGCTGTTTAATCTGTCGGGAAAGCTGCGAGTCACGAATCCGCCTTGAGACAATCGTCGACGAATACTCTGGGTCTGGAATGTTCGCACTCTGCGGCTCCAGGGGCGGTTGCTCATCAATTCTTTCGAGCCGAAACCGAACGATCTGAAAGCCGTCGCGGCCCTTGTCCATCCAGGTCTGTGTGACCAGGTACAAGCCTGAATACCGATATCCAGACGGTGGTGCGAATGGGGAACTCTTCGTGTGTTTTCGTACAACACGCACGGGCAGGCCCAGAGCCATGCTGGTGGCGAGCCCCGCATTACCTGGGGCATCTGGCGACTGGTCCCGTACTAGGCGAGTGCCATTAGGTGCGCGCCCACCGTGTCCGGTGTAGATGATGTAGTCACCGCGGTCTTTGTCGTCAGCGTATCCGCCCGACAAGACGATCGAGTCCGCGCCTTCAGCTTTGGTGCCGCTGATGCCGGGTTGGGTGGGCCGGTGAACGTTAGCGTCGTGGAGCTCGCGCCGATTCTCGAATAGTTGGCCGACTGTAACCCCGTCGGGCGTGCCAAAGAACTTGCTCATAAGTGATCCCCCAGTGCCAGGATAACGATCGATGGGGAAGAAAGAAAAGCCTGACTGTGACCATTTCTAGGGGTCAAGTGACCTTGGAAATGGACGTCCAGGTCGCGCTAAGCTGCACTGTGTCGCTACAGTGCGCAGAGCCATTCGTTGGACAAAAGGACGCCACTATGAGCTTGAACGTTGTGACCGATACGCTCACGTCGCAGTTCGCCGCGATCGGAGGCGTCATGCTGCTGGCAGGCATCCTGCCATTCGTCGCGTCATGGATGCTCGACGGAATCGTACAAGTTCTCCGACGCAATGGTCCCAAGCTTTTTTTAATGGGCCTTGGCTTCACGGTTCTCGCCGGCGGGGCCGGCTATTTCGCCCTGCAATACGGGCTCGGTGTCCATGGCGTACCCGTGGATTCCACGTCCGCCATGACGACTTTGGCCCAAACGATCCTGATGTTTACGATTCCGCTGGCGCTGATTGCCTTCGTCATCCGTACAGTCAAGCTGCTCGCCAAATCACGATGACGCGGCACACGCTGGCGACCTGGCAGCCGTCCGCCTGGAGCAAGGCGCTCACCAATTCCGGCGACTGGCGGCTTGCCCTTCACGACGACGTCGTCACTGTGACGGTCGACGGCGTCGCGACCGATGCAGGCCTCGAGGCGTGCGCGATTCTCGACGTGGCCCGCGGCCTGTTCTGGAACCAGTTCACGCTGCAGGTGGGGGAGCGGGAGATACGGCTCCGGGGCATCCGCCGGGCTGACGCCGCGGCCTTCGAAGCCGCGTTCGCCGACGCACAGCAGTCGCTTCAGCTGCGCCAGCTCATCGCCGAGTTCGACGCGGCGGCCCGACAGGCCACGTTCTGGGTGACAAGCTTCACGGCGGATCTCGCACGCCACCTGCGCACGAAGGGCTGGCTGACCACCGAATTCAGCGTCGAGTGGAGCGCCCGGAAGGCCGCCGTCGGCTTCAGCCACCTGCTCGACCACCCCGCTCTGCAGGCTCACATCGCCGCGCAACCGCTCGATGTCGCCGGCACCATCGCTCTCTGGACCGAAGACCTGCCCGTGATCATCGCCCGCGAAAACCAGCGCCACCTCGACTCCGAGACCGAGGAATGCCGCGACTTCTTCGACAGCGTCGAACGCTCGCCGCTGACCCCGGAACAGATCCGCGCGGTGGTCTGCTTCGACAACCGGATGCTCGTGGTCGCCTCCGCCGGATCCGGCAAGACCTCGACCATGGTCGCCAAGGCCGGGTACGCGCTGCACCGAAACCTGATCGCCGCCGACAAGATCCTCCTGCTCGCCTTCAACGCCGCGGCCGCGAAAGAACTGCAGAAGCGCACACGGAACCGCCTCGAGCCGCTCGGGCTCGACGCCGACCAGGTGGTCGCCCGCACCTTTCACGGCTTCGGGCTGGACGTCATCGGCCAGGCAACCGGAAAGAAGCCGTCGCTGGCGCCCTGGCTCGAAGGCGGCGGCGACATCGCTCAGCTCGGCCGCATTGTTGACCGGCTGCGGGCCACCGACGTTCTGTTCCGCAGCGAGTGGGACTTCTTTCGTGCGGTGCTCGCCCGCGAATACCCAGACGACGACGGCACCACCGCAGACGCGAGCGAGGGAGACCGAACCTCGCAGGGCGAGACCGTCAAGAGCCCCGGCGAGCGGATGATCGCAGACTGGCTCTTCTTCAACGGCGTCGACTACATCTACGAGAAGCGCTATGAAGTCGACACCGCCGACGCTGAGCACGGCCAGTACCACCCGGACTTCTACTACCCGAGCATCAACGTCTACCACGAGCACTGGGCCATCGACGCGCAGGGTGAGTCACCGTTTGACGGCTACCTCGACGGCATGAAGTGGAAGCGCGGGGTTCACGCCGCGAACGGCACGACCCTGCTCGAAACCACCATGTCTGACCTCTGGGGCGGTGGCGCCCTCACCGCGCTCGGTGCCCAGCTGACCGCGCGAGGCATCCGCTTGCGGCCCGATGCCGACCGCCTCGCTGCCGGGCAGAAACCGGTCGAGAACGCGCTGCTGTTGCAGACGTTTCGGAGCTTTCTGATCCACGCCAAGAGCAACTGCCTCACCGACGACCAGCTGGCCGTGCGCCTCGCCGAGCAGGCCCAGGGCCCGATCCGGTACCGCGACGCGTCGTTCCTGCGTCTGTTCACGATTATGCGCCGTGAATGGAACGCGCAGCTGGCCGCGGACGACTGCATCGACTTCGAAGACATGCTCACCCTCGCCGCCGAACATCTCGAGGCCGGCGACTGGCAGAGTCCGTACGAGCTCGTGATGGTCGACGAGTTTCAGGACGCCAGCTACGCCCGCGCCCGCCTCGCCCGCGCGCTCGTGGCGCAGCCCGGCCGCTACCTGTTCGCGGTCGGCGACGACTGGCAGAGCATCAACCGTTTCGCCGGCGCCGATCTCTCGGTCATGACCGGATTCGAGGCCTGGTTCGGCCCGAGCGAGGTGCTGCGCCTCGAGCGCACGTTTCGGTTTCCGCAGTCGATCGCGGATGCCTCTAGCGCCTTCGTGCTGCAGAACCCGGCCCAGCTCACCAAAACGGTGGTCTCGTCGACGCGGGAGTATGCCCCGACGATTGGCATCGTGACGGTGGATTCGGAGACCGCGGTGGCCGCGGGCATCCGTCACCGCTTGAAACTGCTGCACGACGATGTGGCCAGCGGCAAACTGCCCGGGACCGCGAACGGCAAGCTCTCGGTGCTTGTGCTCGGCCGCTATAAGCATCAGAGCAAATATCTCAGCGGATGCGCCGACCTCGCCGACCTGCTCTCGGTCACCTTCTCCACAATCCACGCCTCGAAGGGGGCCGAAGCCGACTACGTCGTGATCGTCGGCATGGTGAACGGAAAGTACGGGTTTCCGAGCACGATCCCGACCGATCCGGTGCTGCGCCTGGCGATGCCGGCTGCGGAGGAGTTTCCGAAGGCGGAGGAGCGGCGGCTGTTCTATGTGGCGCTCACGCGGGCACGGCGCGGGGTGCTGCTGGTGACGGTCGACAGGCACGAGTCGCGGTTTGTGATGGAGCTGATTCGTGACCAGCGGATCGTGCGCACCAACGCGATCGGCGAGGTGCTGAAGTCGGTGGTCTGCCCGAAGTGTGGGCGCGCGTTCATGGTAGAGCGGGTGTCGAAGCGCGGGCCGTTTTTCGGGTGTGGGCGGTTTCCGCACTGCAAGGGAACCCTGTCGATCGATGGCAGCCCGTCGATGCCGGCCGTGAAGCCGGTCGGAGAACCGCGCAAGGCCTTCACTCCGTACCGCCGCCACCGCTGACCCTCGGTGCCGGGAACCATTCTGCTCCCGCCTGCGTTACCCCTGACATGAAGTCCATTGTGTACAGCCAGACCGGTGACCCGTCCGTGCTCCGCCTCGTCGAGCGGCCGGTGACCGAACCCGGAGCCGACGAGGTGCGGGTGCGCATCGTGGTCAGCGGCGTGAACCCCACCGACTGGAAGTCCCGCCGCGGCTCGGCACCGGGCGAGGCGCTCGCGTTCGACGACGTCGTGCCCGGGCAAGACGGCGCCGGCATCGTCGACGCGGTCGGCGAAGGCGTGCAGCACGTCACCGTGGGTGACCGGGTGTGGCTGGCGCTCGCCGCCTACCAGCGCTCGAATAGCGGCTCATCCCAGGAATACGCCGTGCTTCCCGCGGAGCGCGTCTTCGCGCTGCCGGCAAACGCGAGCTTCGACCAGGGCGCGAGCCTCGGGGTGCCGGCGATCACGGCGTACCGCGCGCTGACGGTAGCCGAAGACGGCCCCAACCGGCTGCACCCGGGTGCCCTGACCGGCAAGACCGTGCTTGTCGCCGGCGGGGCCGGCGCGGTCGGGCACGCGGCGATCCAGCTGGCGCGGTGGGCGGGGGCATCCGTTGTCACGACCGTGAGTGGACCGGCGAAAGCGGCGCTCGCCGCGGCGGCCGGCGCGCAGCACGTGCTCACCTACACCGACTCGGATGTCGTCGCCCAGATTCGCGCCATCGCCCCGGATGGGGTGGACCTGATCGTGGAGGTCTCTCCGGCCCAGAATGCGCGGCTCAACCTGGCCGTCATCCGCAACCGCGGATCGATCGCGGTCTACGCCAACAACGGCGGTGACGAGGTGACGCTCGACATCGTGCAGCACTTCATCCTCAACGTGCGCTATCAGTTTGTGCTGCTCTACACGGTGGGGGCCGACGTGATCCGGGCGGCGGCCGTAGACATTAACGCAGCCCTTGTCGATGGCGCCCTGGCTGTGGGTGAAGAGGCGGGGCTGCCGCTGCACCGCGCCGACCTGGCGCACACGGCGGATGCCCATGCCCTGGTCGAGAGCGCGGTCGTCGGTAAGGTGCTGATCGACGTCTCGGCGGGGTGATCCCCATCCGCCGGAGTGCGTGAACCTGCTGCAAACGCAGCGTCGGGCGTGGCGAACACGCCATGCCCGACGCGGCCGCCTAGGGCGTGTCTCCTAATGATCCGTGGGGTCGTGTGGCACAGTTGACGCATGTCGCGAACTGCCGTTTTATCTGACAGCGAGTGGGCTCGACTCGAG